>NZ_BDBV01000016.1 GCF_001613165.1 Nocardia mexicana NBRC 108244 | reverse complement strand
GGCCTCGACTGTTCTCGCGCCCCGTGTGTGTTTGCGCACCCCGGGCGGCGCTTGTAGGGGGTGCGGGGTGCGGGGACCGTTATCCGAGCAACACGCGGGCGACGTTTCGGGGACGACATACCAGCGAGAGGATGGACACATGGGGAGTCGGCTGCGGAAGTGCGCGGATACGGATAGCGTCGGTACATGACTGGACCGATGCCTTTGACCCTTGCCTCGATCCGCCAGGCCCCGAAGGCCGTGCTGCACGACCACCTCGACGGTGGGCTGCGCCCGGCGACCGTGCTCGAACTGGCCGCCGAATGCGGCTACGAGCAGCTCCCGGCACATGATGCCGAATCCCTGGGCCAGTGGTTCCGCGACGCCGCCGACAGCGGGTCGCTCGAGCGCTATCTGGAAACCTTCGCCCACACCGTCGCGGTGATGCAGACCCCGGAGGGGCTGCGGCGGGTGGCACGAGAATGCGCGCAGGACCTCGCCGCCGACGGCGTCGTGTACGCCGAGGTGCGATTCGCCCCCGAACAGCACCTCGAGCGGGGGCTGTCGCTGGACGAGGTGGTCGAGCACACCCTGGCGGGCTTCACCGAGGGGGCGGAGCAGGCCGCCGCGGACGGCACCCCGATCCGGGTGATCTGCCTGCTCACCGCCATGCGGCACGCCGCCCGCTCGCTGGAGATCGCCGAACTGGCGGTGCGCTTCCGCGACCGCGGGGTCGGCGGATTCGATATCGCCGGTGCCGAGGCGGGCTACCCGCCCAGCCGTCACCTCGACGCGTTCGAGTACATGCGGGCGAATTGTGCGCACGTGACGATTCACGCGGGGGAGGCGTTCGGGCTGCCGTCCATCCACGAGGCGGTGGCGTTCTGTGGTTGCGACCGCCTGGGCCACGGGGTGCGGATCACGGACGACATCTTCGATTCCGAGACCGAGCCGCGGCTCGGCCTGGTCGCGAATTACGTGCGGGACATGCGGATTCCGCTCGAGCTGTGCCCGTCGTCGAACGTGCAGACCGGGGCGGTGCCGTCGCTGGAGAAGCACCCGTTCGATCTGCTGGCCCGGCTGCGCTTCCGAGTCACGGTCAATACCGACAACCGGCTGATGAGCGATACCGATATGAGCCGCGAGATGCTCAAGCTGGTGGAGACCTTCGACTACGGCTGGAGCGACCTGGAACGCTTCACCATCAATGCGATGAAGTCGGCGTTCATCCCGTTCCCGGAGCGTCTTCGGATCATCGATGAGGTCATCAAGCCGGGTTACGCGGTACTTATCGGCTGAGTCGACCCGGCGAGACGCCCCAGGGGGCGTCTCGCCGGGTATGAAAGGAGCCGCAGGCCAGCTGCGTCCGTGGTTGCGGCCGGGGCCGTGTGCCAGCTGCGTCCAAATGGTTGCGACAGGCGGTGTGCCAGTCGTGTCCGGGTGGGTGTGGCTGGGGCGGTGTGCCAGCTGCGTCCATTTGGTTGCGGTGGGGCGGTGTGCCAGTCGTGTCCGGGTGGTTGCGGCCGGGGCCGTGCGCCAGCTGCGTCCAAATGGTTGCGACAGGCGGTGTGCCAGTCGTGTCCGGGTGGTTGTGGCTGGGGCGGTGTGCCAGCTGCGTCCATTTGGTTGCGGCGGGGCGGTGTGCCAGTCGCGTCCGGGTGGCTGTGGCTGAGGTGGTGTGTCAGCCGTGTCCAGGTGGTTGTGGCTGGGGTGGTGTGTTAGCTGCGTCCAAATGGTTGTGGCGGGCGGGTGTCAGCCCTTTTCCAGGCGGTTTTCGAAGGCCTGTTCGAGGGTGCGCCACTGCTCGGCCTCGGCTGCGAAGGGGGCGCTCGGGGCCATTCGGCTCGGGTCGGGCTCGAGCAGGTAGGACACGTACCAGCCCAGGGGGGTCGACTTGGCCAGCGCCTGCTCGACCGAGTCGTCGCCGGCGTAATCGGCTGCGTCGGTGAACAATTCGACGGCCAGGTCGAGTTGGTCGATGTCGACGGACTTGGGGCCCTCGCCCAGGTCGTCGGCCAGGCCGGGCAGCACGTAGACGTTCTCGTCGCTGACCTCGACCTCCAGCGACCCGTCGGTGGCGGCGGTCTGCACCTCGCCGTAGGTGCTCACCCGGGCCAGCTCGTGCTCGTGGTCGTCGGCCAGGTAGCGCGCCAGGGCGCGCTCGGAGGTGAACACCGTGATCGTGCCCTCGCTGCCGAGGAACACCGGCTCGTCGTCGAGGTAGCAGCGCAGCGTGTAGTACGTGTCCGCGGAGGTGACGATCTTGACCGGGTCGATTCCGACCTCGTGCCAGAACGTCGGGTCCTCGTCTTCTTCCTCGTCCTCGTCGTCTTCCTCGTCGAGGTCGACCGGCTCGATATCGTCGTCATCGGTGTCGGCGGCGTCCTCCGCGTCGACGATATTCTCTTCGGCCGCAAGTAATTCCGCCTCGGCGACGGCCACCGCATCGGCATCGACGTCGGGCGACTGCACCGCCGAATCGATGGCGTCGACCACCGCGTCCCAGTCCTTGGCGATGGCCGAGCCGATCTGGTCCCACAGCTCCTCGCCCTCACGGCCGAGGAAGGCGCTCAGCCCGGCGGGCAGCGCGCCCAGCACCGGGTGGGAGCCGAAGAACTTCGTCACCACCTCGAGTTCGCACACCTCGCCGAGGGTGCGGACCATGTCGAGCGTCTCCTCGAGTTCGCCGAGGACCTCCGGGTCCGGATCACCCGCCGCCAGCTCGGGCACGCCGACCAGATCGAAGACGTACTGCTCCTCCGGCTCCAGCTCGGCGGCCGACAGTCCGGCCACGACCTTCCACGCCGGGTGGTCCACCAGGTCGTTGTCGTCGTTGGTGCGGATGAACGCGGCGAGCTCCGCGACGGACCCGAATCCGTACAGCGCGTCCTCGTGGCCGAGGAATGCCTCCCACTCGTCGTCACCGTCTCGCCAGCGCGGTGCCCACAATGTAACGAGGTCGCCGTCGGTCAGGCCGAGCTCGATCGGGACGATGTCTCCAGAAGCCATGACCGAAGCCTATCGAGCCAGCGCCCGCGGCACTATTCGGCCCGCCCCCCAACGCTTCCCGATTCGGTGGTTCCCGACTCCGGCGGCACGAACGCGGAGTTCAGCTTGCCGACCACCTCGGAACGCTGGGCACCGGCGTCCTGCGCGGCCTGCTGGCACGCCCAGATGATCAGCTGGCTCACCTCGGCCGGAGGGCGGGACGTGACCGTCTCCGCCAGCTCGAGTCCGACCAGGGCGCCGCTCGAATCGACCTCGACCGTCACCGAGCCGTCCTCGGCGGTGTACCGGCCGCGCACCTGCTGCAGGCCGTACAGCGCTGCCTCCAGCGCCTCCAGCTTGTCGGTCGCCTTCGCGACCAGGGCGTCCATCTCTGCACTCATGACTGCACCTCGCTGGCGCTCGGCTCCGTCATGAGCGCAAACGCGCCTGTGTCCATGGTTCGCTCGCTCACGTCGCTGTGCCTTCCTAGACCGGTCGCATCCAGCTCGTGGGCCCCGTGTCCGCATCGTCCATGCGGTCCAATTCGTCGACCGCCTGGCCGCGGGTGGGCAGGCCCAGCTTGTCCAAGACCTCGTCCGGCATCCCCGACTCGGCCAGCAGCTCGCGCCGGCGGGCCTTGGCGACGATCGCCGACCGTTTGGTCAGGCGCAGGATCTCCGCCGCCAACGCCTTTGCGCCGTAGCGGTATTCGCTGCGCTCGAACTTGATCTCCACCGGCATGCCCTGGTCGGTGGCCCGCACGCTGATGGTGCCCGCGCGGTTGCTGCTGGCGGCGACCGTGACGTTGGGGATCTGCTGCTGCTGTGGGGAGCTCATGCCTCCACCTCGCTGGCGCTCGGCTCCGGCATGACCTCGCACGAGGCTGCGTTGATGGTTCGTTCGCTGCGCTCACTCATGACGTGGGCCTGTAGAAGCCGTGGAATCCCATTCCGCTGTTCTCCGTTCGAATCGGACCGGTCTGTACCGGGTCACCGGCCTCGACGAGCTGTCCGTTACCGATGACCATCGCCACGTGGCCGTCCCAGATGGCCAGATCGCCGGGCATGAGATCGCCCGGGCTCACCGGCGTGGCACCGGAGCTCTGGTCGGCCGCCAGCCGGGGGATGTCGACGCCGGCCTCACCGTAGGCCCACTTGGTGAGGCCGCTGCAGTCCAGGCCGGAGCCCGGGGTGTTGCCGCCCCACACGTACGGCGTGCCGGTGGCGCTGAGCGCCGAGGTCACCGCCTTGGCGGCCTTCTCGTTGGGTGCCTCGACCTGGCTGCCGTCGGGGAGGGTGATCATGACGCCGCCGTGCCGACCGGGCTTGGTCTCACCGGCCTGCGAGTTCGGCGTGGTGGCGCCGCCGCTGCTCGGGCGCGAGGACGCGGTGGACATGGAAGCCGGGCTGACCAGGCTGCTCATCATCGAGCCGCCGGTGGAGGCCACGCCGCCCAGCAGCGATCCGGCCTGCTGCACGCCGCTGGCGATCGGGGCGGCCGAGGCGGCGGCCGTGGTGGTGCTGGCCGCCGACGGGGTGGACGGCGCCGGGGTCAGCTCGGTCATCGAGGCCGTGTGCGTATCGAGTTCGGAACGGGTGCGGCCGACCACGTTCAGGGCCTGGCCGAGGTGGTCGATGGCCGAGCTCACGACGGTCGCCAGCCCCGGCGGGGTGGTGACGGCGGGACCCAGCACGGTGACCGACTGCACGAACGACTGCAGGATCCCGTCCAGCTCCTTCTGCCCGGTCTGGACCGAGGCCGCCGCCTGATTGACCACGTCGGCCATGTTGAGGCCGCGGTCGGAGATGGAAGCCGCCGAGGTCTGTACCTTCAGGGCCTTGTCCATCGCGGCGTCGCCGCCCTGGCCCTGCCAGGCGCTGGTCACCTGGTTGATGCCCGCGCTGCCCGCCTGATGAATTCCGTCGAGAGTGGTTGACGTCTGGCGCAGCGCATCGGACGGACCGCCGGTGGGAACGACGCCGTGGCCGAAGCTGGTGAGCAGGTCGATGATCGGCTGCGCCAGGGCATCGAGGTTGATCACGCCCGTCACGCCCGGCCTCCCTCGGTGGAGCGCAGGGCGGCGGCATTGCCGAGATCGGACTCGGCGGTCGCGACCGCCGCGCCGGTCGCCGCGACACCCATGCTGCCCAGGACCGCCGACAACTCGCTGATGCCGGCCACGTGGCCGGCGTGCGCGGCGGCGTACGCGGCGACGAAATCGCCACCCACCAGACCGAAGATCGGGCCCAACAGCAGTGGATTCGCGCCGGCCGCACTGGCAGCGGCGGCGGCCATCTCACCGGACAGGCCCCCGGCTGTCGCACCGTAGGCAGCGACGCCCTCGGTGTCGACCGAGACTTTGTGCATCAACATCCCCCATCGTGCTGGTCTGGTGGCAGATTACGTCATTCGAGTACTTCGACGCAGGCGCCACGGGCACGGTTCCACCCCCGGACGAGAAATCCCTCGCAGGTTCGGGTCGTGAACCCGTACAGACCTTATCGTTCCCTCATGCACACGCACATCGTGGATCACCCGCTGGCCGACACATTGCTGACGACCATGCGCGACGCGCGCACGCCGAACCCCGCGTTCCGTGCCGCGCTGCGCGACCTCACGGGATTTCTGATCTACGAGGCACTGCGCGAGGCGCCCGTGGCGCGCTTCGAGGTCGCCACGCCCGTCGCGACCGCCGACGGGGCGCGGCTCGCGCAGCCGCCGCTGCTGGTACCGGTGCTGCGGGCCGGGCTGGGCATGGTGGATGCGGCCAGCGCGCTCATCCCCGAATCGCGGGTCGGGTTCGTCGGCATCGCCCGCAACGAGGACACCCACCAGCCCGTGCCGTACATGGAATCGCTCCCCGAGGATCTATCCGGGCTGCCGGTGTTCGTCCTGGACCCGATGCTGGCGACCGGCGGATCCATGCGCCACACCCTGGAGCTGCTGGCCGCCCGCAACGCCACCGACATCACCGCCGTCTGCGTCGTGGCGGCACCCGAAGGCGTTGCCGCGCTGGCTGATTCGGGCCTCCCGGTGCGATTGGTGACCGCCGCCGTGGACACCGGACTCAACGCCGACGCCTACATCGTGCCGGGCCTGGGCGACGCAGGGGATCGGCAGTTCGGGCCTCGCTGAGCAACCTCCCGTTGCCGGGCATGCGTTTCCCGGAGTGCTTTCCCCGTTCCGGCGTGCATTCCTGTTTTCCAGCGGGTTTCCTCGTGATCAGAGCGATTCGCAGAACTTGCGTAATTGTGAGAGGCGTTGGGCCGCAGCCTGCTTCGCGGTGGGAAGGTCGACCCTTGTCGAGACCGGCTCGACCACCTCCAGGTAGCACTTGAGCTTGGGTTCCGTCCCGGAGGGGCGGATCACGATGCGTTGCGACTCGCCCTCGAAGATCAGGGCGTCCGTGCGCATCGGGCCGCGGACCTGCAGGAGGTCCGTGCAGGTGACCGGCGTCTCCGCGATGCGGTCCGGCGGGGAATCACGCAGGCGGGCAACGACCTTCGCGGCCGCCGCCTGGTCGTCCAGGCGCAGCGAGACCTGGTCTCCGGCGTGCAAGCCGAACTCGAGGGCGTAGTCGTCGAGGACGTCGGACAGGTCGCGCCCGGCGGCGCGCAGCCGGGCCACCAGGTCGGCGGCCGTCACCGCCGCCGAGATGCCGTCCTTGTCGCGCACGGTCGCCGGGTCGACGCAGTGGCCGATCGCCTCCTCGTAGGCGTAGACCAGGCCCGTGCCCGCGCGCGCCAGCCATTTGAAGCCGGTGAGGGTCTCGGCGTAGCGGGCGCCGCGGGCCGGGGCCAGCTTGCTCAGCAGTCGCGACGACACGATCGTGGTGGCCGCCAGCGCGTCCTTCGGCGCGGTCCGCAGCACGTAGTCGGCGAGCAGCACGCCGGTCTGATCGCCGCGCAGCAGCGCCCATCCGTCCGGGCCCCGCACGCCGATCGCGCAGCGGTCCGCATCGGGGTCCAGGGCGATCGCCACGTCCGCGTCGACCTTCTCGGCCAGGGCCAGCAGCAGATCCGCCGCGCCCGGCTCCTCCGGGTTCGGGAAGGCCACCGTCGGGAAGTCCGGATCGGGCGCGAACTGCTCGACCACCACGTGCACGTCGGTGAACCCGGCCGCGTGCAGCGCCGTCACGGCGAGTTCGCCGCCGACACCGTGCATGGGTGTGAGCGCGATGCGAAGATCGCCGCGCTCCACCGGGTTTCCGGCGGGGCCGACCGTGTCCGATCCGCCGAGCAGGTGGGGGAGCGAGGCGACGCGGGCCAGGTAACGCTGGACGATCTCCTCGCCCATATCGGTGACCGATGCGCCGACCGATAGCGACAGGGTCGCGGGGTCCGGCGCCGTGGCCTTGGGGTCCGCGCGCGGAATCGGTTCGCGCACAGCCTCTATGCAGCGTTCGATCTCTGCGTCGGCGGGCGGGACGATCTGCGATCCGCCGTCCAGATACACCTTGAACCCGTTGTCGGTGGCGGGATTGTGCGATGCCGTGATCTGTACTCCCGCAACGGCTCCCAGCTCCCGGACCGCGAACGCGACGATCGGCGTGGGCAGCGGCCGCGGCAGCGCCAACACCGAGAACCCGGCCGCGGCAAGGACTTCCGCGGTGGTGGTGGCGAACTCCGCGGAGCCGTGCCGAGCGTCGCGGCCGACGACCACCAGGCCGCCGCCCAGGCAGCGCTCCCGCAGCCAGTCGGCCAGACCGGCGGTCGCCCGCGCGACCGTGTCCACGTTCATCCCGTCGGGCCCGTCCCGCAGCGGTCCGCGCAGACCGGCCGTTCCGAATCGCAACATCAGCGGCGCCTCCCTTCCGCTCGGGCTACAGCCGTTCCAGCACGCCGCGCAGGAGCTTGCCCAGGCGCGGCGCGGCGGCGTGGCCCTCGGCCAGTACCTCGGCGTGCGACAGGGGTGCGCCCGTCACGCCGGCGGCGAGGTTGGTCACCAGCGAGATGCCCAGGAGCCGAGCCCCGGCGGCGCGGCAGGCGATCGCCTCCAGCACGGTGGACATGCCCACCAGGTCGGCGCCCAGGGCGCCGAGCATGCGGATCTCGGCGGGCGTTTCGTACTGCGGTCCGGTCAGGCCCGCGTACACACCCTCCGCGAGACTCGGATCGATCTCCCGGGCCAGCTTGCGCAGTTCGGGATCCCAGGCATCGACCAGGTCGACGAAGGTGGCGCCGGACAGCGGAGTGCGACCGGTGAGATTGAGGTGATCGCCGATCAATACCGGCTCGCCGACCTGCAGGCCGGGCCGGATGCCCCCGGCGGCGTTCGTCAGCAGCACGGTCTCGACGCCCGCCGCGACGGCCGCGCGCACGCCGTGCACCACCTGCGCCGGTTCGTAGCCCTCGTACAGGTGCTGGCGGCCCATCATCAGCAGCACGGGGGAATCGTTCACCAGCACGGAGTGCACGGTCCCCTGATGCCCCTGCGCGGTGGGCGCGCCGAACCCGGGAAGCTCGCTCATCGGCACCGACGCCGTCGGGTTGCCGATCTCTGCGGCCGCCTCCTGCCAGCCCGATCCCAGCACCACCGCGACCCGGTGACGCGCGACTCCCGTACGTTCGGCGATTGCCTCGGCGGCCTGTTCGGCAAGCATGTTCGTCACGATAGTCGGGGCGGCGCCGGGCCGCCGACCGCGGTGCTGCGGGCGCCGTCACGTGTACGGCGGGGCGACCCGGCCGGTCGTTGCCGCACAACGGACCGGAGGCACCGCTGCGGTCGGCGCGTGCCGCGGTCGGCGCGCGAGTCGAGCAGGCGCACAGCGGGATCCGATGAACGACGTGGTGTGTCGGGCGTTGAGTGCCGTCGTTCCGCACGTCGATTCATGGCGCCTCGGCGAGGCCGGATCGAGTCGGCCCGCATGGCTGGATGTGACCCGGCGGACCTCACCCAGCGGGCCGCATCCGGCGGGCCGTATTTGGCGGGCCGTATTTGGCGGGCCGCATCCAGCGGCCCGCATCCGGCAGGCCCTACCCGCCAGCGACGGTGCCGAGCAGCCGCGTCTCAGTCGGTGGTGTCCAGCCGTACAGCGAATCGGAGAAGCGGGCGTTGGCGCCCGGGGGTGTCAGCCGGGCGGCGATATCGCGGACCCGCGCCGCCGCCGGGGAGTTGCCCTGCAGGGCACGGCCGATCCGTCCCGAGGCGCGGGCTATGGACTGCGTGCGTGGGCGGCGGGCGGCGTCATAGGCGCGGATCCCGACGGCGACGCCATGCTCGGCGACAGTGGCCGCCAGGACCGCGGCGTCCTCGATGGCCAGGCACGCGCCCTGGCCGATGTCGGGTGTCACCGCGTGTGCCGCGTCCCCGAGCAGCGCGATCGGGCCCAGGCCGAAGGCGGGCAGGGCCGTGGCCAGGTAGTGCACGGGGTGGACCAGGACCGCGTCCGGCGGGGTCGCGGCCAGCACCGCGCGGATCGGGCCGGGCCAGGGAGCCGAGCGGGCGAGCAGGTCCCGCACTTCCGCAGCGGGCGTGGCGTTTTCGGGTGCGGTCTCGAAGGCGTACCAGTAGATCCGGCGATCGCGCAGCGGCATGACGCCGATGCGGACGCCGTCGCCCCAGGTCTCGGTCAGCGTCGGCGCCACATCGAGACCGGCATCGGCGGGGACGATTCCGCGCCACGCGACATAGCCGGCGTATCGCGGGCCGGGGTGTCCGGGGAACAGCGCGGCGCGCAGGCGGCTGTGCACCCCGTCCGCGACCACGACGAGGTCTGCGTGCACGGCGAGCGGTCCGCCGGGCGCATCGAGGGTGACGGTGGCTCGCGAGCCGTCGCGGACCACCCCGATCGCCCGCCGATCCGGGTGCAGCGCGACGTCGTCGAGCGAATCCCGCAGCAGCCGATGCAGTTCGCCGCGATGCACCCCGTACAGGCCCGTGCCGTATTGCGCTGCCAGGTGCGGGGATTCGATGTGCAGCACGCGGCGGCCCGAACGCAGGCGCGCCTCCAGGCCGTCGAGACGCTGTCCGATCCGGTCGACCGCCGCGTCGAGGCCCAGGTCCCGCAGCGCCCGCATCGCGTTGGGCGCGATGCTCAGGCCGGATCCGAATCCGCCGATGTCCGCCGCCCGGTCGAACATCTCGACCTGCCAGCCGGTGCGGCGCAGCCCGTGCGCCGCGGTGAGCCCGCCGATTCCCGCGCCGATGACGATCGCCTTGCCGGGCATATCCATACCTCCGAGTGAAGCAGTATTACGTTTGTTACGGAGTCTAACTCGAGTTAAGGTGTTTATCGTGACGACCGAAAAGGCAGCTCCCCGGCGCGATCGGGTCCGGCAGGCCACGATGGACGAGATCCGCGGCACCGCCCGGCGACTGCTCATCGACGACGGCCCGCAGGCCGTCACCGTCACCGCGGTGGCGCGGGCCATGGGAATGAGCGGCCCGGCGCTGTACCGCTACTACCCGAGTCACGAGGCGCTGGTGCAGGCGCTCACGGCCGACTGCTACGCCGAGCTGACCGGCACGCTCGCCGAGGTGCGCGCGGCCCGGGCGCGCGACGGCGCCTCGGCGCGCATCCTCGCCATGTGCCGGGCGCTACGCGATTGGGCGACAACGCATCCGGCGGAGTTCGGCCTCGTATTCGCCACGCCGTCGACGACCGCCGCCCCCGAATCTCACAGTCGCGCGGCGGCACTGGGCTTCGAGGCCGTCTTCCGCGACGAGGTCGCCGCGCTGTGGGCGGCGAAACCCTTTCCGGTGCCGAGCCTTTCCCGTCTCGACCCGTCGCTGCGCGAGCAGCTGATCGCCTACACGGCCAGCATCGACGAGCAGCTTCCGCCCGAGGCGGCCCAGGTCTTCCTGCAGTGCTGGATCCGTCTCTACGGACTGCTCGTCATGGAGGTGTTCCGGCAGGTGGAGTTCGCCTTCGCCGATCTGACACCGGTTTTCGAGCAGTTGCTGCGCGAGATCTGCGCGGCGCTCGGACTGCGGTACTCGGGGGCGGCGCGGTGACGGCGCGACGCTGGGACGCGGCCCGAATCCTCGTCGGCATCGTGCTCGGGTTCTGCGTCCTCGGCCCGCTGCTGGCCGATCTCGTCGTTCCCGACGTCGCGGAGCTGCATCTGCACAATCCCGCCTGGCCGCCGCACGCCAAATTCCATGATGCGCAGTACATCGTGATGTCGGCGCTGCTCGGCGGGATCGGGCTGGTGATGCTAGCCCGGCGCGACGGCGACCGGCGATGGCAGTTCCGGATGGCCGCGGGGCTGGCGGCGGTCACCTGGCTGGGCATGTTCGGGGCGCTACTCTTTCCGGGGACCGCGACCCAGGACCCCGAACACGCGGCGGACAATCAGCTGATTCTGGGTCTCGATGCGCAGTTGTTCATCGGGCTGGTCATGCTCGCGCTGCTGGCGGTCGCCCTGCTGGCGGATCACCGGCGTGTCGCCGCGGACTGAGTTGCGTCCCCGGCGACGGCGGTCGGTGTGGCAGGGCAGGATGAGGCCGTGCGTGAACTCGTCGTGTTGGGGACGGCCAGCCAGGTGCCTACCCGTCAGCGCAATCACAACGGTTACCTGCTGCGGTGGGACGGTGCCGGGCTGCTGTTCGATCCGGGCGAAGGCACCCAGCGCCAGATGCTGTACGCCGGGGTGTCGGCGGCGAGCATCACGTGCATCTGCATCACCCATTTCCACGGTGACCACTGCCTGGGCCTGCCCGGCGTGCTGGGCAGGCTGAATCTGGACCGGGTCGAGCACGTGGTCGACGTCTGCTTTCCCGCGGAGGACAGCAACTATTACGAGCGGCTGAGCCGGATCGTGCCGCGGAATCCGGATCCGGGCCTGCGGGCGCATCCGGTCCCCGGGGACGGCCCGATCCCGTTGCCGCGGGCGCCCTTCCGCCTGGACGCGGTGGCGCTGTCGCACCGGGTGGCGACGTTCGGCTACCGGCTCACCGAACCCGACGGCCGTCGCATGCTGCCGGAGAAGCTGGCCGCCTTCGATATTGCGGGCCCGGACGTCGGCCGTCTGCAGCGCGAGGGTGCGCTGCGGCTGGCAGACGGCCGCACGGTCACCCTCGACGAGGTCTCGACGGTGCGGCGCGGGCAGCGCTTCGCCTTCGCCATGGACACCCGAATGTGTTCCGGCGTAGAGGAATTGGCGCAGGATGCCGACATGCTGGTCATCGAGTCCACGTTCCTGGACGCCGATGCCGCGCTCGCGCACGAATTCGGCCACCTGACCGCCGCGGAGGCCGCGCGGGCGGCCGAGGCGGCGGGCGTGCGGACGCTGGTGCTCACCCATTTCTCGCAGCGCTACGCCGATCTCGACGGCCATCGGGCCGAGGCGAGCAAGTTCTTCCACGGCGAGCTGGTGGTCGCCGAGGATCTGATGCGCGTGCCGATGCCAGCTCGGCGGTGAACCCAACTCGCCGGTAACTTATGCTCCGTATATGCCGTACTTGGAACGTGACGGGGACGTGTTCGTCCTCTACCTGGGCAACGAGGGCCAGACCGACAGCGAGAACCGGTTCCACCCCGATTTCATCGACGCATTTCACGGGCTGCTGGACGAGGTCGAGGCGAGCGAGGGCCCGGCCGCCCTGGTCACCGTGGCCACCGGCAAGTTCTACAGCAACGGCCTCGATACCGACTGGCTGTTCGGCAACTACGACCGCGTGCACTGGTACCTGGACCGCGTCCACTCGATGTTCAGCCGCCTGCTGGCCTTCCCGATGCCGACCGTGGCAGCGATCAACGGCCACGCCTTCGGCGCCGGGGCGATGCTCGCCACCTCGCACGACTTCCGGGTGATGCGCGGCGACCGCGGCTACTGGTGCCTGCCCGAGGTGCACCTGGGCATGCCGTTCACGGTCGCGATGAACGCGCTGGTGACCGAGCGGCTGGCCAACCAGGTGGCGCTGGACGCCATGACGACCGGCCGCCGCTACGGCGCCGCCGAGGCGATCGCCGCGGGCATCGTCGACGAGCAGGCCGAGGCGGATAAGGTGCTGGCCGCGGCCGTGACCCGCGCCGCCGCGCTGACCGCCAACCGCAAGCCGAATCTGCCGGTGATCAAGCGGGCACTGCACGGGCGGGCGCTCGCCGGATTGAACACTCCGACCACTCCGGAGAACCTGGCTTTCGGGGCCTGACTAGCCCGCCGGACGCGGCCGACCGCCCTGTCCACGAGCTAGGTCGTCCCGGCCGCCGGGCGAACTCCGGCCATTCGCCACCGGATAACCCAGTAGGCGAGCTTGCGGCCACAGTGCAACACTGTGTGCCATGCCACGCAGCGCCGGCTTCCCGTCACCTGACCGCGGCTCGGACCGAACAGTCGGATCGGTCTGTCGCGATGCCGGCGCTGCTGCCTCCCCGGATCCGGCGCTGCTCGCCGCCGCCGACGCGGCCATCGACGCCGCAACCGACCGGCTGATCGCGCTGTCGCACGACATCCACGCCGAACCCGAACTGGCCTTCGCCGAGACGCGCAGCATCGCGAAAACCCTTGTTCCGCTGCGGGAACGGGGGTTCGCGATCGAGACGCCGGTGGCCGGGCTGGACACCGCGTTCACCGCCACGTACGGCAGCGGGGAACTGGTGGTGGGAATCTGCGCGGAGTACGACGCGTTGCCCGAGATCGGGCATGCCTGTGGGCACAACATCATCGCCGCGTCGTCGGTGGGTGCGGCCCTGGGCCTGGCCGAAGTGGCGGATGCGTGCGGAATCACGGTCAAGGTGTTCGGCACGCCCGCCGAGGAGAGCGGCGGCGGCAAGGTACTGATGCTCGAGCGCGGGGTATTCGACGGCACGGCGATGGCGATGATGGTCCATCCCGGGCCGTACGACATCGTCGGCGCCCGATCGCTGGCGCTGGCGGACGTCTCGATCGCGTTCCACGGGCGGGAGGCACACGCCAGCGCCGCGCCCGAACAGGGACGGAACGCCGGTGACGCCGTCACCGTCGCGCAGGTAGCCCTGGGATTGCTGCGTCAGCATCTGAACCCCGGGCAGCAACTGCACGGTATAGTCAAGGCGGGCGGCGTGGCCCCCAACATCGTGCCCGGACATGCGGAACTGCTGTACTACCTACGGGCAGTCGACTCCGCATCCCTCGACGATCTGATGCGACGCGCATCGGCCTGCTTCGAGGCGGGAGCACTGGCGACCGGATGTACCCACGAAATCCGGACGCTTGCGCCCACATATACCGAGCTCACGCCCGATCCCGCACTACTGTGTGCCTATCGCGAGCAGATTCTCGGTATGGGACGCGTGCCGCTCGCGCCGGAACTCGAGGCAGCGCGGCCGCTGGGCAGTACCGATATGGGCAACGTCACCAACGTCATCCCGGGCATCCATCCGGTTATCGGGATCGATGCCGGTGGTGCGGTGACACATCAGCCGGAATTCGCCGCGGCGTGTATCACGCCGTCGGCGGATCTCGCAGTGACCGACGGTGCTACGGCGCTGGCGCGTACCGCGATACACCTTGCGGGCGATCAATTTCACAGGGACAGGTTGTTGGAGCGCAGCATTCAGCGACAGGAGGACATTCGGTGAGTACAACCGGCGGGTCCGGTACCGCGTCGAGTACGGCGCGGGCAGCGGATCCGGGAGCGGCGGCGACGCTCGGAGATGTGGCATCGACGAACGGTGCCCCGTCCACGAACGGCGCCGCATCGGCGGAGCGCACGGCGACCGGCCGCAAGGCGGTCGACGCGTGGCTGAGCGAGCACGCGGAGGACCTGATCGGGTGGCGGCGGCACATTCACGCCAACCCCGAGCTGTCCCGCACCGAGTTCGCCACGACCGAGTTCGTCGAGACCTGGCTGGTCAAGGCCGGGCTCGAGCCGCGGAAGCTGCCCACCGGCACCGGATTGATCTGTGACATCGGCCCCGACGGGCCGCGCATCGGCCTGCGCGCCGATATGGATGCGCTCCCGCTGCAGGAATACACCGGCCTGCCGTTCGCCTCCGCCGTACCGGGTGTGTCGCACGCCTGCGGGCACGACGCGCACACGGCGATCCTGCTCGGCACCGCGATGGCGCTGGCGGAGGTTCCCGAACTGCCCGTCGGCGTGCGGCTGGTGTTCCAGCACGCCGAGGAGGTGATGCCCGGCGGCGCCATCGATATGGTCGCGGCCGGCGCGATGGAGGACGTGTCGCGGATGTTCGCGCTGCACTGCGATCCGCGGCTGGAGGTGGGCCGGGTCGGCGTCCGGGTCGGCGCCATCACCTCCGCCGCCGACACCGTCGAACTGGTGCTCGATTCGCCCGGCGGCCACACCTCGCGCCCGCACCTGACCAGCGATCTGGTGTACGCGATCGGCACCGTGATCACGGGCCTACCCGGGATCCTGAGCCGTCGCATCGATCCCCGCACCAGCACCGTGATGGTGTGGGGCGCGGTGTCGGCGGGCAAGGCGCCCAACGCGATTCCGCAGACCGGCATGCTGACCGGCACCGTCCGCACCGGCGACCACGCGACCTGGTCGCTGCTGGAACCGATGGTGCGCGAGATCGTCGACGGGCTGCTGGCGCCGACCGGCGTGCGCTACCAGCTGAACTACAAGCGCGGCGTGCCGCCGGTGGTCAACGACGAGCACGCCACCCGCATGTTCGAGGACGCCATCCGCGTTCTGGGCCCCGAGGCGCTGGCCGACACTCCCCAGTCCGGCGGCGGCGAGGACTTCTCCTGGTACCTGGAGGAGGTGCCCGGCGCCATGGCCCGCCTGGGTGTCTGGCCGGGTCAGGGGCCCCAGCTCGACCTGCACCAGCCCACCTTCGACATCGATGAGCGCGCCCTGAGCGTGGGCGTGCGGGCGCTGACGAACCTGGT
Source organism: Nocardia mexicana NBRC 108244 (assembly GCF_001613165.1). Classification (GTDB taxonomy): domain Bacteria; phylum Actinomycetota; class Actinomycetes; order Mycobacteriales; family Mycobacteriaceae; genus Nocardia; species Nocardia mexicana. The sequence goes on along the minus strand of NZ_BDBV01000016.1, from coordinate 600 downwards.
CCTACAGGCCCACTGAGAGAGTCCGTAATCCGGGCCGCATCCTTCGGGACGCGGCCCGGATCTCTGTGCGGCTCAGAGGCCGAAGGTGCCCGGACCCACGTTCTTGCTGTTGCGGGTGCGCAGGGCGTGGACGTAATCGGCCGGGGCTCCGGCCTTTTCGGCGGCGTCGGCGATCACCCCGATGTATCGGGCGGAGGGCAGGCCACCCTCGTAGGCGTCCAGCACATACAGCCAGGCCAGGACCGGCTCGGTTCCGGTGCCCGTATTCGGCGTGACCCGCAGGCGGATCTTCTTGTGGATGCCGAAATCCGAGCCCTCCCAGCGGTCCAGGCTTGCCTCGTCGTCGGCGGAGACGTCGTAGAGCACGACGAAAACGCGCGAGCCGGGCTCCTCGACCACCGTCGCGAGCGGGCCCTCCCAGCCGATGTCGTCGCCGGCGAAGGTCAGGCGCCACCCCTCCAGCCAACCGGTTCCGTACACCGGGGAGTGCGGACAGCGCTTGAGCATCTGCTCGGGATCCATGTTGGACCCGTAGGCGGCGTATATCGGCACTTGGAAAGCGTAGCTGGTTTATCGGCCTCCGCTCCGCTCCGGCAGGGT
>NZ_BDBV01000015.1 GCF_001613165.1 Nocardia mexicana NBRC 108244 | reverse complement strand
GCAGCGACCCTCGAAAACCGAGACGCGCCGAAAACCTCCCAGGTCTAGTTGCTTGGCTCTCGCTTCGCGGCCGAAGCGGGCAGGGAACAGAGACGCTCTGCCTGGGGGTGTCGGCTCGCTCCTTCGTCGCATCGCCGGGGTTCTGTACGTACTGCGTGTCGTGGGCGGGGTGTCGCGTGTGGTGGTGTGGGGAGTCGCACGGGTGCGGTGTTTGTCACGTGTTGCGGGTGTGGGATGCGGCCACATGTCATTGGCGCGGAATTGTTCTCGCGCCATCTATTGCGTGCCTTGGCCGTCGGCTGTTGTGCGGGCGCGCGGACGCCGCTGGTCGAGGGCATCGCCGTGGCTGTTTGCCGCTGGACGAGGGCGGGGTTCTCGTGGCCCGTGAACGTCCGGCAACGGGCGGGTATCACCGGTGATGCGGTCAAACATGTGAGGACCTGGACCGATAACGTTATGCGTATCGGAGATCCCGGTACGACAGCTCGATAGCGGAGGTACACATGACCCGCATTGCAATCATCGGGGGCGGCCCCGCCGGCTACGAGGCGGCATTGGTGGCATCCCAGCACGGCGCGACGGTCACGGTGATCGATTGCGACGGCATCGGTGGTGCGTGCGTGCTGTGGGACTGTGTGCCGTCCAAGACCTTCATCGCCTCCACCGGGGTGCGCACCGACCTGCGCCGGGCCCGCGACCTGGGCATCACGGTGCATGTCGCGCAGGCGCAGGTGCGGCTGTCGGAGGTCAATTCCCGGGTCAAGACGCTGGCGCAGGCGCAGTCCTCGGACATCCGCTCCAAGCTGCAGGCGGCCGGGGTGACCATCCTCAACGGCCGCGGCGAGCTGATCGATCAGATCGCCGGGCTGGCCACCCACCTGGTGCGGGCCACGCTGGCCGACGGTGCCGAGCGGGTGATCGAGGCGGACGTGGTGCTGTTCGCGACCGGTTCCGCGCCGCGGGTGCTGCCCGGCGCGGAACCCGACGGTGAGCGGATCCTGAACTGGCGCCAGCTCTACGACCTGAAGGAGCTGCCGGAAACCCTGGTGGTGATCGGATCCGGTGTCACCGGTGCGGAATTCGTCTCCGCCTACACCGAGATGGGCGTGAAGGTGAAGGTGCTGTCCAGTCGCGACCGCATCATGCCCAGCGAGGACGCCGACGCCGCGCTGGTGCTCGAGGACGCCCTCGCCGAGCGCGGCGTGGAGTTGTTCAAGCAGGCGCGTGCCGATGCCGTCGAGCGCACCGCCGACGGGATCGTGGTGAAGCTGGCCGACGGGCGCACGGTGACCGGCTCGCACGCGCTGATGACGGTCGGTTCCACCCCGAACACCCAGAACCTCGGACTGGAGCGCATCGGCATCGAACTCGACAAGGGCGGCTACCTGCGGGTGGACCGGGTGTCGCGGACCTCGGTGCCCGGCATCTACGCCGCGGGGGACTGCACCGGCCTGCTGCCGCTGGCCTCGGTGGCCGCCATGCAGGGCCGCATCGCGATGTATCACGCGCTGGGGGAGGGCGTGCAGCCGATCCGCCTGAAGACGGTCGCCTCGGCGGTGTTCACCCGCCCCGAGATCGCGACGGTCGGCGTCAGCCAGACCGCCATCGACAACGGCGAGACGCCCGCGCGCACGGTGATGCTGCCGCTGAACACCAATCCGCGCGCGAAGATGTCGGGCCTGCGCCGCGGCTTCGTGAAGATCTTCTGCCGCCCCGCCACGGGCGTGGTGATCGGCGGCGTGGTGGTGGCGCCGATCGCCTCCGAGCTGATCCTGCCCATCGCGATGGCCGTGCAGAACAACCTGACGGTCAACGATCTGGCGCAGACGTTTTCGGTGTACCCGTCGCTGTCCGGGTCGATCACCGAGGCCGCGCGCCAGCTCATGCGACACGACGACCTGGGCTGAGCCGTCTCTTCGGCGGCGCGCGGGTGCGGGCCCGGCGGCGTGTCGACTCGCTTCGTGCGGCGTTGCGCCAGTAGGCATCTCGCTTCCCGCTGCTGGGTGTCCATTCCTGTTGCCTGAGATCTGTTCGTATGGTTCACTTCCCGCAGAGATGTGAGTGTTGGGCGGTTGGTTGGTTTCGCGCGCGCGGGGGGAACGACCTTTCCCTAGCCGGGAATCCGCGGACGGCCCCCGGGGCCGTGACGGAGCGGACCGGGCATCTGATGAGGGAGAGCTGGAGTACGGCCGATATCCACAAACGGCCGGGCTCGGGAAAGGGATCGCGTGACAGTCAAACATCGTAAGCCGGGGCGCATGCTGGCTACGACCTCGTTGCCGCTGGCCACTGCGGCCGCGGTGGCGACCATTCTCTCGGCCTCGGCGCCCGCCAACGCCGCCCCGGCAGAGCCGGCGGTACCGACCACTCCCGCGCAGCCGGGCACCAACGAGGTGCAGGCGCCGGAGGGTGAGCAGCCGGACAGTCAGGGGCAGAGTCAGGGACAGCCGGGCGTCACCACGCCATCGCAGCCGGGTGTCACTACCCCGCAGCCGGGTGTCACCACGCCGCCGGACCCGAACGCTCCCAAACCCGATCCGAAGAATCCGCCGCAGGCCGCGCCGCGGCAACCGGGTATCACGTCCCCGCGCGTCGCGCCGCTCCCGGTCCCGGGCCAGGGCGACCAGCCGCAGCCCGCGGTGGTGCCGCAGCCCAACCCGAACGACGGCCAGACCGATCAGCTCAAGCCCGAACAGCCGCGGCCGCAACCGCAGGTCTCGCCGCGCCCGGCGCAGCCCAATCAGGGCGACCAGGGCAACACCGACACCCTGACAGACAACGGTCCCGCACAAGAGCCGGTAGAGCCGCGCTGGAGCGCCCCGCGCCTGCAGTCCGCGCCGGCCGCGCCGGTGATCGAGATGAACGGCCCGCACACCGAGGTCGGGGCCAATATCGACGCCGGCGGCGTGATGCCCGGGTACGTGGCCAACACCCACCACTTCAGCAACCTGGACGGTTACGTGGGCACCGTCGGCTACGCGACGCCGAACGGCGTGGGCGATGCCGGTGTGTCCCTCGAATACGTCGAGGCGAACAAGATCAAGGTCACCACCTACACCCACACCACGGGCATCGATGACCTGAAGTCGGCCACGGGATTCAACGACATCACCAACGAGTCCTACGTCGACACCACCCAGGCCAACGCCGCCAAGGCGGCCGTCGAGGGCTGGATCCGGATGCAGCCCGGTGGTCCAGCGGCGCTCGAGGCCGCCGCACAGGTTGGTAAGCTCCCGGAGGGCGAGCTGGCACCGCAGACCGTGGGTGTCGCGGGTGTCACGACGCAGTGGAGTGGTTCGGTCCAGAACTGACACAGACTGAACTGAGACACGTGGGGCGGTCGTTCGCGACCGCCCCACGTGTGTGTCATGGGGAAGGGACGACAGGCGATGGCTTCCGAAGACGATGCCAATTACGACGAGACCGGGCGGCCCGGACCGCGGGATCGAGGCGAGTCCGAGTTCGGCCCACCCGTCTCGGAGTTCGGCCCACCGCTCAGCGAGTTCGGCCCGCCGCTGACCGACTTCGGCCCGCCGACCGGTGATTCGGGTTCGGTCGGCTGGGCTCCCGTGGACGAGCCGGACCGGCCCAACCTCGGCTGGCAGCCCGCCGACGCCCCGGCCACTCCGCCCGCCCCGCCCGTGCCGCCGCCACCGCCGCAGTACCGGGCGCCGGATTCCGGTTCGGCACCGCCGTCGCGCGGGCCCGCGCCCACGGGGCAGCGAGATCCTTATCGCGGGCCCGAAGGGCAGCGCGGGCCGGGGCCGGACATGCAGCGCGGGCCCGAGGCGCAGCGTCCGCCCGGACCGGACATGCATCGTGGTTCTGCGCAGGAGTCGAGGCGGCCGTCGGACTCCGGGCGCTCCGCACCCCCGTCACCGCCGTCCCAGCCCAGCGTCCGCTACCCGGAAGAATCCGATCAGGGGTCCGCGCGCCGCCCCGCCACCCCGCCGCGGGAGTCGTCGGGTTCGCTGTGGGACGACGACGAGCTCGCCAAGAAGCTGGTCGCGGCCCGCCCGTCGCCGCGCGAATCCTCCTCGTCCAGCTCGCTGTGGGACGACGACGACCTGGCCAAGAAGCTGGCACCGTCGCGCCCGGTCGCCGAGCCCGAACCCGAAAAGCCGCGTCGCAACACCGGCGTGCTCATCGGCGGCCTGGCGGCCGCATTCGTGGTGATCGTGGCGATCGCCGCGGTGATCGTGTTCGCGACGCGGAACAACGGGGGCGGGACCGAGGAGACGAGCGCGGCGCCGCCGCCGACCTCCGCGGTCGGCTCCGTGAGCTGCCCGGCCCGTACCGATGGCAGAGTCACGATCGGTAACGGCCCGGGGGGTACCGACAGTGGAGTGGGTGCGATTCTCGGGTTCCAGCACGCGTTCTACGCCGATCGCAGTGCGGCCAACGCGCGCGCATTCGTGGCACCCGGAGCGGTCGATGTCGCCCAGGAGGCGATCGACACCCAGGTTCCGCGCGGGACCAGCTACTGCCTGCGCATCGAGGAAGTTGCGCCGAATGTGTACAACGTGGATGTCAACGAGTACCGACAGGACGGCGGCGCGCCGCAGTATCTACAGCAGGTCACCGTGGAGAATCGTGACGGAAAGTATCTGATTGCTGCGGTAGTTCCACGATGAATCTCATATAGTGAGATATCAATTTCAAACTCTGGGCCGGTGTGTGCGACAGTGGCATTACTGCGCACAGCTCGGAGGTGTCCATGTCACGAATCACGCCACCCCTGGCTCGTCGCCTGGACGGCCTGCAAAGCTCCGCGATCCGCGACCTGCTGAAGCTGACCGCACGCGACGACGTCATCGGTCTCGCCGGTGGGCTGCCCGACGAGCAGCTCATGCCCCGCGACCGGATCGCATTGGCGGCAGAGGTGGCGCTCGCCGATCGGTCTCGGCTGCAGTACACCGAGTCGGCGGGCTGGGGTCCACTGCGTGAGGTGATCGCCGGACGGGAATCGGCGCGATTGGGTCGGCCGGTGCCTGTCGAGGAGGTCTTCGTCACTCACGGCTCGCAGCAGGCGCTGTCCCTGCTCGCCGATGTACTGCTGGATCCGGGCGCGCTCGTCGTGGTCGAGGATCCAGCGTATGTCGGTGCGCTGCAGGTGTTTCGGGCCGCCGGGGCGCGGATCGTCGCGGTGCCCCTGGACTCCGAGGGTATGCGCGTAGACGCACTGAACGATCTGCTCGAGCGCGGCGAGCGGCCCGCACTCGTGCACACCGTGAGTAATTTTCATAATCCACGCGGGGTGACGCTGAGTTCGGAGCGCCGCCGCGAACTCGCCGAACTCGCCCAGCGGCACGGCTTTTGGGTCATCGAGGACGATCCGTACGGTGAACTGTGGTTCGATCGGCCCTCGCCAGAACCAGTTGCGACCCACTCGCCCAACGTGATTCGTCTCTCCAGCGCCTCGAAGATCCTGGCTCCAACCTTGCGAGCAGGCTGGATGGTCGCACCGAATGCGGTGTGCCGAGGCGTGGAGTTGCTGAAACAGGGCGCGGACCTCTGCGGTTCGGCGCTGACCCAGCAGATCACTGCCGACCTTCTCGCCGACGGCTTTTGGCTGACCGATCATGTGGACAAGGTGCGACGCATATACGGTGAGCGGGCCGAGGCGTTGGTGGGTGCGCTGCGCGACCGCTTCGGTGGTCGGGTGGTGAGCACCGACGCGGCGGGCGGGATGTTCGTGTGGGTCGATTTCACCGACGGCACGGACGCGGTCGAATTGCTGCCACGCGCTATCGATCATGGTGTTGCCTACGTGCCCGGTTCCGCGTTTGCCGTCGAGGCGGGCTACCGGAATTCGATGCGCCTGTGCTTCACGACATCGGACGCCGCAACGCTCCGGGAGGCCGTCGACCGTCTGTGGAATGCTTCGGTCGAATAGAAACCGCCACAGGGTTTTTCGTCCGGACCGGACAGGAGTCTCCCTTCCTCTCGAGTGCGTAGCCCGGTAACGTCCGGGTTGTCTAACGGGAGGGAGTAATTCATGACTGCAAAATTCGTAGCCGCCGCCGCGCTTGTAATCGGCTTGATGTCGGTTGGGTCGGGTGTCGCCTCGGCTGATTCGTGTGAGCATGTCCAGCCTGGGGTGATCTGCCCGCCGCCCCCACCGCCGCCCCCGCCACCGCCGTGTGGACCACACGTGCAGCCCGGTGTGATCTGCACGCCGTAGGGGATTTGGTGCACCGTCGACTGTCGTCATGCTTTCGTGCACAACAGCACTCGACAGCTTCGGGCGGACCAACGGGAGGGACTACTGATGTTTGTGAAAGCGATTGCGGGAGTGGCGGTTACAGTCGGCTTGATGTCGATCGGGTCGGGTGTTGCCGCAGCCTGTGGGCCCGGGACGCAGCCCGGCGTGGTGAGCTGTGATCCCACGGCGCCTCCGCCTCCGCCCCCGCCGCCTGGGCCGTGCCAGCCGGGGGTGACGACGACCTGCGATAAGTAGAGTACGGCTGCACCGAATTCGAGGTAGCACGTAAACGTGGTTACGAGAATGCCGATGGCACGCGCTGTGTCATCGGCATTTTCGTTGTTCGTGATGACTCGACGGCTCGTTGGTTGTGAGTGGGGCCGGCTCCGGATCGCTATACGGGTGGTCTCGATATAGACGGTGGGTTAGACAGTCCCGGGGCGTTCCAACGGCGCGCGCTGCGGATCACAGCACCGGGTGCCTGCGGCTGAGCTACTGTGAGTAGTGGTTACTTGTGGGTAGCAAGTGGCGGGTGGCGCGACACGGGTGTCGTCCGCGCCGGGAAGCGGCACGGGTCCCATAACCTGTGAAGCGAGCAGCCGGCGAGTACCGTACGGGCAGGTCGATCCACCGGGTTCTGGAGGAGTCGAGCTATGACGAAGAAGTCGCAACCGCAGGCACAATCGCCCGGCGACCTGGGGCCCGCGCAGCGTGCGGACGCCTGGGAGCGGCTGGGTGCGAACCACTTCGACGTGGTGGTGATCGGCGGCGGTGTGGTCGGCGCGGGGATCGCGCTGGATGCGGCCACCCGGGGCTTGGAGGTCGCGCTCGTGGAGGCCCGCGACCTGGCCTCGGGGACCTCGAGCCGCTCGTCCAAGATGTTCCACGGCGGGCTGCGCTACCTGGAGCAACTGGAGTTCGGCCTGGTGCGCGAGGCCCTGCACGAGCGGGAACTGAGCCTGAAGACACTGGCGCCGCATCTGGTCAAGCCGCTGCGCTTCCTCTATCCGCTCACCCATCGGGTGTGGGAACGGCCGTACGTCGCATCTGGCCTGGTGCTCTACGACACCATGGGCGGCGCGAAATCCGTTCCCGGACAACATCATGTCACCCGATCCGGGGCGCTGCGGCTGGCTCCCGGCGTGCGCCGGGACGCGTTGATCGGCGGCGTCACCTACTACGACACGGTCGTCGATGACGCCCGCCACACCATGACGGTGGCCCGCACCGCCGCCCACTACGGCGCGGTGATCCGCACCTCCACCCAGGTGGTGAACTTCCTGCGGGAGGCCGACCGGGTGGTGGGCGTGAAGGTGCGCGACAGTGAGGACGGCCGCACCACCGAGGTGCGTGGCCACGTGGTCATCAACGCCACGGGGGTGTGGACCGACGAGATCCAGGCGCTGACGCACCTGCGCGGCCGTTTCCACGTGCGGGCCTCCAAGGGTGTGCACATCGTGGTTCCCCGGGACCGGATAGCCAGCGATACCGCGCTGATCCTGCGAACTCCCACCTCTGTGCTGTTCGTCATCCCATGGGGCAGCAATCACTGGATCATCGGTACGACCGACACCGACTGGAATCTCGACCTGGCCCACCCGGCGGCGACGAAGGCCGATATCGACTACCTGCTGGATCGGGTCAACCAGGTGCTGGTCACCCCGCTCACCCACGACGACATCCAGGGCGTCTACGCGGGATTGCGGCCGCTGCTGGCGGGGGAGAGCGACGAGACGTCGAAGCTGTCGCGCGAGCATGCGGTCGCGCGGATCGCGCCCGGTCTGGTGGCCATTGCGGGCGGCAAGTACACCACCTATCGAGTGATGGCGTACGACGCGGTAGACGCTGCGGCACAAGATATTCCGCAGCGCGTATCGCCATCCATCACCGACAAGGTGCCGCTGTTGGGCGCCGACGGCTACTTCGCGCTGCTCAATCAGACCCAGCACCTGGCCGAGGCCTACGGCGTCCATCCGTACCGGATCGAGCATCTGCTCAACCGATACGGCTCGCTGGTCACCGATGTGCTGGATCTGGCCGAGGGCAAACCCGAACTGCTGCAACCGATTACGGATACTCCGACCTACCTCCGAGTGGAGGCGGTATATGCGGCGGCCGCGGAGGGCGCGCTGCATCTGGACGATATCCTGGCCCGCCGCACCCGCATATCCATCGAGTACTCGCACCGCGGGGTCGACTGCGCCGCCGAGGTGGCCGATCTGGTGGCACCCGTATTGGGTTGGGGCACAGCCGAAGTGAAGCGCGAGGTCGAAACCTATCGCGCCCGGGTAGAGGCGGAGGTCCGCTCGCAGACTCAGCCCGACGATGCCTCCGCCGACGAGCTGCGCGCCGCGGCACCGGAACCGCGTCCGGAGATTCTGGAGCCGGTGCCGACCGACGGCTGAGCCTGGGCGTTCGCGCCTGTCGCTCAGTTCGTCAGGAACAGGTAGAACAGGCCGTCGTCGCCCGGGCGGCACTCGTAACCCGTGTACTGCGCGTCGCCCTGGAACTTGCCGTTCTTACCCTCGGCGTCGCACGCCTCGATGGTGGAGTAGCTGCCTTCGGTCGCTACCTCACCGGCGTGGGCGGCGGCGCTGCCGACACCCACGACACCCAGCGCGAGCAGACCGGCGGCGAGAATCTTCTTGGTCATGTGCTGTCTCCTTTTCCGTGGCGCGGATTTCCGCGCTGCACAAAGGAAACCAATCGCTCTATGAAGATTTCATGACCGGTTCGCACCCGCGCTCGACCGCCGCCGCCCACGACACCAGCGAGCGCAGATAGCGGAGCACCAGCTCGTCGGGGTGCGCCGAAGGATCCTCGAGGTGCAGTCGGGCCAGTTCCTCCATGGCCGCCAACAGAATTCGCTCCGTCGGGCCGTCGGGGTCGACGCCCACACCCGCGAAGCGGGACAGGTGTCGGGCGCCCACCCGGCGGGCGTAGGCGCGGCCGAGCTCGATCTGCTCGCGCAACTCCGGCGGCGCGCCGTCGGGCGGGCGCAGGATGATGCGCCAACTGGCCGGTGCCGCATGCAGATACGCGAGGATGCCGCGGCCGACCGCGTCCACATCGCCGTCGGGCGCCGGGCGGTCGACGCTGTCGACACCGGCGAGGGCGATGGCGCGCTCCCGCTCCAGCAGCGCCGCCACCAGCCCGGGCAGATCCGTGAACTGCTGATACACGACCGCCCGGGTGACGTCGGCGGCGCGGGCCACCCGGTCGATGCTCACGGCGACGAAGCCCTCGGCGGCGACGATGTCCCGTGTCACGTCCAGCAACTGGGCGCGCCGGTCTGCGGCCGACATGCGGCGTTTGACGGCGGGACGATCGGCACTCACGTCACCGAAGGTAACTCGAGCAGCAGATCCACCGCCCGTGCGGCGCTCTGCGCGGCGCTTTCCATGGTGGCCGACCAGTCCGTGGCGGTCCAGTCACCCGCCAGCACCAGGGTGGGGACCGAGGTCCGCTGCGGCGGCCGCAGCCCGTGCGTGCCCAGCACCTGGGAGAAGGTCGCCTTGGGCATCTTGACCACCTGGGCCGTAACGACTTTCGCGTCGCGGGCCGCGGGGTAGTAGCGCCGCAGCAGGTCCATCTGCTCGGTGACGATCTCGTCGTTGCTCTTGTGGATCTGCTCGTACGCGCCACTCGTGGTCAGGCAGTACAGCCATGCGGCGTCGGTGGAGCGCTGGTGCATGCGCTGGCGGTCGAAGACCTCGTCGATGACGCCGGTGCCGCCGATGAGCGCCTCGAACTCGGCCTCGGTGCCCAGCGCGCGGTCCAGGTAGAGGTTGGTGCTGACGATCGGCGTGTATCCCAATTTGTCTGCGGCGGCGTAGATTTCGGCATGCTCGGGCAGATCGTCGAGCAGTCCGCCGATATTGGAGTTGGGCACGGCGCAGACCACCGCATCGGCCGGGATTTCGGTGCCGTCGGCCAGCATGACCCCGGTGACCGCACCGTCGGCGATCTGGACCCGCCGGGCCACCGCCCGGTATCGCACGTCCACGCCGAGGCGTTCGAACAGGTCGAGCGCGCCGGTGATGTAGAGGGTGTCCAGGTCGACGGTGGGGTAGCCGATGGTCGCCGGAGTGCGATGCTTCAAGCCCAGGCGCAGCCCGGTCGCCATCACGTCGGCGAAGACCTTCGCCGACTCACGCTGCACCGGCTCGGCGGCGATTCCCAGGGCCAGCCAGTCCCACAGCGCTTCGCGCGCGGTGGGCGGCATGCCGACCCGCTGAAACCACTGCTCGGTGGTGAGATCGGCCAGATCGTCGGGCTGGCGCAGGCACTGCCAGCCCAGCCGCACCGTGGCCCGCGCCGACCTGAGCCGGTCGGGCCAGCTCGCGCTCGGATGCGCGCCGAACAGGGTCCGGATCGCGCCCGCCCCGGTGGTGGCCATGGTCGTCTTGCGACCGTCCGGCCAGCGCAGCGTCGCGCGCTGCGGAAAGGCCACGAACCGCCGGGTGCCGACGGATTCTAGGTACCGGAACAGGTGGTCGTAGCCGCTGGCGATGACGTGCTGCCCGTTGTCGGGAATGTCGTCGACGGGCTCGGCCCGCATGGCATGGGTGCGGCCGCCGAGCCGCCCGCGCCGCTCCAGCAGCGTGACCTGTTTGCCGGCCTCGGCCAGCCACACCGCGGCGGCGAGCCCGGCCAGACCACCCCCGATGACCACGTACCGCCGGGCATCCTCGATCTTCTGCTCGCCCATGGCGAACCTCCTCAGATAACTAACAATCTGTAAGTTATCCGGGTTCTATTGCACGGTCAAGGATTTCGGTAGCGAGAGCGTGATCGCCGACAGATAGCAGACTCGCTGGTTTTGATTGGGTGGCGCGATCGAGACGGCAACGCGCGGTGCAGTGGGTGTACAGCCCTCAGCGAGGAGTTGCGGCGGGAGGCTGTTGTCCGGTTGGGCGGGAGATGCTGCCCTGGGGATGCTGGTGCAGGAGCACGTAGGTGAAGACGACCGTCATCGCCGTCGTCACGAGGGCGACGAGCAGCTGCGTGGCGATGCCGACGACGCGTCGCCTGGTCATCGTCGCCGTCATTCGTCTGCTCCTCCGGTGGTCGGATCGGTCGCAGGGTCTGTCGGCCGCGGTAATTGAAGTGTTAGCAATTGGGTGGCAAATCGCACACCGAGCGGCGGGCCGCCGGAAGTTCGTGTCTGCCTGTGGCTACGCCGACGACGGCTGGCAGCGGGGGCAGAAGTAGATGCCGCGCTCGGCGCGGGTGGTGGTGTCGTCGCCGAGGAGGTGGACCACCAGGGTGGTGGCGCAGCGGCGGCAGGGCCGGCGTTGGCGGCCGTAGGCGAGTGGGTGCCAAGGGGGGTCGTGGGTGGCCTTGGTGAGGATGCGGTGGGCCTCGTCCACCAGGGCCGGGAGATCGGCTATCGCGGCGACGGGGGTGGCGGGGTGGACGCGGCGCAGGAAACAGATCTCGCTGCGGTAGATGTTCCCGATGCCCGCGAGGTTGCGCTGATCGAGCAGGGCCAAGCCGATGGGCTGGTCGGGGTGTTGCGCCAGCCGCCGGACCGCCTCCGCCGCATCCCAGTTCGGCCCGAGTAGATCCGGGCCCAGGTGGTCGACGGCGGTGTGCTCGTCGGCGCGGCGGAGCACCTCGACCAGTCCGAGCGAGAAACCCACGGCCTCCGCGTCTTCGGCGGCCAGCACCAGGCGGGCCGTGAACGCGGGCTTGGTCCAGCGCTGGCCGGGCCGATACACCCGCCACTCGCCCTCCATCTTCAGGTGGGTGTGGATACTCACCGCCGGTGTGCGCACGAACAGGTGCTTGCCGTAGCTGCCGACGCTCTCGACCTGCTGGCCGCGCAGATCGAGGGTGGCATATCGCGGAACTCGGAAGTCGCTGCGGGTCAGTTCCTTCCCGGCTAACGCCGAATCGAGGCGTGCGGCGGCGCGGTAGACGGTGTCACCCTCCGGCACAGGAGCCTCGCCGGGTTCGGCAGCGACGTGCACGGACGCCATGGGTGTGGTCGGGTGTGACCGCCGCTCGTCCCGGACCACTCACGGCTTGCTCCGCAAGCGGAACCCCCGCGGCGTCGGAGCGAACCCCGCCTCGCTGAGGAAGGTGGCGAAGGTGTTGCCGTGCACCGACTCTCCGTTGACCCGGTCGATCACCAGTGAATCGACGCGGCGGTCGTGGACGAGGCCCGCCAGGGCGGCGGCGGCCCGGGCGCGGACCTCCGGATCCTCGGTGAAGGTGAGCAGGGTCTTGCCGCCGCGTTCCAGATACAGGGCGAGTTCACCGTCGGCCAGGACCACCAGGGCACCGGCCTTGCGGCCCGGGCGATGGCCACCACCCTCGGGATCCTTCGGCCACGGCAGTGCCGCGCCGTAGGGGTTGGCCGGATCGCAGGCGGCCAGTGCGAGCGCCTTGCCGGGCGTGCGGTCGGATCGTTCGGTATCGAACGAGCGCATTCGGTCCACCACGTCGGTGGTGGAGAACTGCGCGCCGCCCAGCGAATCCACGAAATAGCCGCGGCGGCACCGGCCGTGATCCTCGAATTCCGTGAGTACCCGGTACATCAGCGCGAATCCGCCCGGCACACCCTCGCTCTGCACCGACCCGCGGGTGAGTACGCCGTAGCGCTCCAGCAGGAGATCGGCGGTGGCCTGGGCGCGCACCGTGTTGTCCGCGATCCGTTCCGGCAACAGCGACCAGCGCCCGGCCACGGTCGGGGAACCGGTTCGGGTCGGCATGGCCGGCCGTGGCAGGTAGGCCCTTCCGCGCGGAGTTCGCCGCGGTGTGCGGTGCGCGGAGGTGCTGCGGGTCGTCCCCGACAGCGTGGCCCGCACGGGCGCGAAGGTGTCCCCGGCTACGTACCCTGCCCACACCAATTCCCACAGCGCCGCCGTCACCGCGGCATCGTCGAGCAGCCCGGTGGAGTCGGACAGCTGCCGGAAGAAGTAGGCACCGGCGGAGCCGGGGACCACCTGGATGCGACCGCCGGTTCCGGCGGGATCGGTCGCGTCAGCCCCCTCGGGCGGCGGGGATATGCCACGGGCGGAGCCGTGACGCGGTGGCGCGGCTGGTGCATCGTCTTGGGTGGCGGCGGTGTCAGCGGAGGCTGAGGTTCCCTGCGGTGCAGGCGATTCCGGTACGACCGTCGCTCCCAGTGCAAGCAGTAACTGTATCTGGATCTCGGTGAGGTCGATCTCGTCGGGCGGCGGGAGGGTGAGCCCGGCCTGCTCGGCGGGGTGCAGCGCGATCCAGCCGTCCTTGGCGGTGATCGAGCCGTGCCCGGACCAGATCACCTCGCCGGTGGCCATCAGTTCGTCCAGCATGGCGGGGGAGTAGTCCCGCACCCGCGACGGCAGGATCAGCGACTCCCAGGCCGACGCCGGAATCGGCACGCCCGCAAGCTGTTCGACGACGGCAGCGACGCCGTCCACGCCGCGCAGGTCGCCGGTGCCGATGTGCTGCCAGGCGGGCAGGAACCGCGCGAAGGCCGCCGTCGCGACCGGCTCCACCTCCTTGCGCGCCGCGGCCAGCGACCGCCGCCGCAACCGTCGCAGCACCTGGCTGTCGCACCATTCGGCGCCGGTCGAGCCGGGCGTGAATTCGCCCTCGACGACGCGCTTCTCGGTGGCCAACCGGTGCAGCGCGGTGGCGGCGACCGCGGGTCCGATCCCGAAGCGGTGCGCCACCGCGTCCAGGGTGAACGGGCCGTGCGTGCGGGCGTAGCGGCCGACCAGGTCGCCCAGCGGATCGGCGACCGGCTCGATGAACGCGGCGGGCGTTCCGATCGGCAGCGGCACGCCCAGCGCATCGCGCAGTCGGGACGCATCCTCCGCGGCCGCCCACCAGTGCTCGCCCGCGAACGAAACCTCCAGGGCGCGACGGGCTTTCGACAGTTCCTCGAACCACGGCCGCGGATCGTCGAGGCTGCGCAGCGTCGCCTCGGCCGGGGTGAGCGGGCCCAGCAGCCGCAGCAGATCGGCGAGGCCCTCGGCATCTCGGGCCTGCCGCTCGGGCGTGCGGCGCTGCAGTTCGCGCTCGGTCAGGTCGATGACCGCCGAATCCAGCAGCTCGCGCAGCTCCACCCGGCCGAGCAACTCGGCGAGCAGGGACGAGTCCAGCGAGAGCGCGGCCGCGCGCCGCTCGGCCAGCGGACTGTCGCCCTCGTAGATGAACTGCCCGATGTAGTCGAACAGCAGCGCGTTGGCGAACGGTGACGGTGCGGCCGTCTCCACCTCCACCAGCCGCAGCTTGCGCCGGGCGACATTGCCCAGCAGGTCGCGCAGGGAGGACAGGTCGTAGACGTCCTGCAGGCATTCGCGCACCGTCTCCAGCAGGATCGGGAAGTCGGGGAATTTGCGTGCCACATCCAGCAATTGGGCCGCGCGCTGTCGCTGCTGCCACAGCGGGGCGCGGCGGCCCGGATCGCGGCGGGGGAGCAGCAGTGCGCGCGCGGCGCACTCCCGGAATCGGGACGCGAACAGGGCCGAGCTGCCGACCTGCTCGGTGACGATGTCGTCGATCTCGTCCGGCTCGAAGACGAACAGCTCGGCGCCAGGAGGGTCGTCGGTGGTGTCGGGCAGCCGGACCACGATCCCGTCGTCGGCGGCGGTCGGCGCGGCATCCACCCCGAACCGTTCGCGCAGCCGGGAGCCCACGGCCAGGGCCCACGGCGCGTGCACGGGCAGCCCGTACGGCGAGTGCAGAATCAACCGCCAGTCGCCGAGCTCGTCGCGGAAGCGCTCGACCAGCAGCGTGCGGTCGGTGGGCAGGTGGCCGGTGGCCTGGCGCTGCTCGCTCAGCAGGGATACCAGGTTGGCGGTCGCGAAATCGTCGAGCCCGGCCGCGTGTACCACGTCCTCGAGGTCGGTGAGCCCGACGGCCGCCTTGGTATCGGATCTCGAGCCCGCGCGCCCGCCGGGCTGTGTGGACCGCCTGCCGTTAGCGCCCGCGCCAGTTGTCGGAACCTGGTCTCCTGCAGTGTGTTCCGAATCGATAGCCCTCGCGGGGCCGGGTTGCACGACATCTTCGGGGCGGGCCGATCGCGCCAGCGCATCCAGCTGAGCCGCGGGTGCGCGCTCGACCGCCTGTCCGGCCTTGCGCACGAATTCGCCCAGGGCGCCGCCCAATTCGGCGGGGCGCCCGAGGGAATCGCCGTGCCAGAACGGAAGTCGGCCGGGCAGGCCGAACGCCGGGGTGACCAGCACGCGGTCGTGGGTGATCTCCTCGATCCGCCAGCTGGTGGCGCCCAGGGCGAACACATCGCCCACGCGCGACTCGTAGACCATCTCCTCGTCGAGTTCTCCTACGCGCGAGGCTCTTTCGCCGACCATGAACACCGGGAACAGGCCGCGGTCCGGGATCGCGCCGCCGGAGGTGACGGCGAGCCGCTGCGCCCCGGGCCGCCCGGTCAGCGTGCCCGCGTCGCGATCCCACACGATGCGGGGGCGCAGCTCGGCGAACTCGTCGGACGGGTAGCGGCCCGACAGCAGGTCGAGCACCGACTCGTAGGCGGACCGGGGCAGCGTCGCGTAACTGCCGGTACTCCTGACGATGTCGAACCAGGTGTCGACATCGATCGGATCCAGCGCGCAGGCGGCGACGGTCTGCTGGGCCAGGACATCGAGCGGGTGTGCCGGAATCCGCAGCTCCTCGATCTGCCCGGCCGTCATCCGCATCGATGTCACCGCGCAGTGGATCACGTCGGTGCGGTGCTTCGGGAAGATCACGCCGCGGGAGATCTCGCCGACCTGATGTCCGGCGCGCCCCACCCGCTGCAGCCCGCTGGCGACCGAGGGCGGCGCCTCCACCTGCACCACCAGGTCGACGGCGCCCATATCGATGCCGAGCTCCAGGCTGCTGGTCGCGACCACGCAGCGCAGCCGCCCGCTCTTGAGATCGTCCTCGATGAGCGCGCGCTGCTCCTTGCTCACCGACCCGTGGTGGGCGCGCGCCAGCAGCGACGCCGCCCCGTGGCTCACGTCGGAGGGCAGGCCCAGCTGCGAGGGCAGCTCGTGTTCGGTATCGACCGACTGTCCGACCTGTTCGGCGTAGGTCTCGTTCAGGCGGGCCGTCAACCGCTCGGACAGGCGTCGCGAGTTCGCGAATACGATCGACGATCGGTGCGCCAGTACGAGATCCACGATCGCGGAATCGACATGCGGCCAGATCGACCCGGGGCGGTCGGACTCGCCGGACTCGTCCGGTTCGGTCATATCCGCCACCGGCACCCGGACCGACAGGTCGAACGTCTTCGGCGCCGGGGGCGACACGATGGTGATCGGCGCCGGACCCACCAGGAACCGGCCCACTTCCTCCGGCGGGCGCACCGTGGCCGACAGCCCGATCCGCTGCGCCGGGCGCTCGGTCAGCAGGTCCAGCCGGGCCAGCGAAAGCGCCAGGTGCGCACCGCGTTTGGAGCCCGCGATGGCATGGACCTCGTCGACGATCACGGTGTGGACCTCGCTCAGCGTATCCCGGGCGGCCGAGGTCAGCATGAGGTACAGCGATTCGGGCGTGGTGATCAGGATGTCGGGCGGGGTGCGCTGCAGCGTGCGCCGCGCGGCGGCGGTGGTGTCGCCCGAGCGCACCCCGACGCTGATCTCCGGTGCGGGCAGGCCCAGCCGCTTCGCCGTCTGCGTGACCCCTACCAGCGGTGCGCGCAGGTTGCGCTCCACATCCACCGCCAGCGCCTTGAGCGGTGAGATGTAGAGCACAGAGGTCTTGCGCGGGGTGTCCGACGGCTCCCGTGTGGCCAGCTGGTCTATCGCCCAGAGGAATGCCGACAGCGTCTTGCCGGAACCGGTGGGCGCGACGACCAGCGTGTGTTCCCCCGCCGCGATGGCCTTCCACGCACCCAGTTGAGCGGCCGTCGGTGCCGGGAACGCACCGTCGAACCACTCCTGGGTGGGGCGGGAGAACTGGTCCATGAACCCCAGTGTGCACCCCGGCACCGACAGGAATTCGGGTCGTGCCGGGCGGGCATCGGCAGAGAGCTAAGGCTGGGCAATCGCGGGACGGTCCCGAGCGCCGCGCCGTACGCTTCCATCCGTGCAGAAGGTGCTCCGGCTCGACTTGGTCAGTCACGGCATGACCGAGGCGATGCGCAAGGCACGATTCCCGGTGGACGAGCCGCTGACCGAGGCCGGTCGCCGCGCAGTCGCCGCCAGCGGCCGCCTGCACGCCGCCCGTGTGCTCATGGCGCCCGAGCGCCGCGCCGTCGAAACCGCGGCGTTGCTGGGCCTGCTCGGCGACGAGGACGACCGATTACGCGATATGGACGCCGGGGCGTGGCGCGGCGGCGAACTGATGTCGGTCCCGCAGGACGAGCTGTACGCCTGGCTCACCGACCCGAAGTTCCGCGGACACGGCGGGGAGTCCGTTCACGACGTGATCGAGCGGACCCGCGAGTGGTTGATCGATATCGTCGTCGAGGGCGTGCCCACCATTGCCGTCACGCATCCCGCGGTGATTCGCTCGGCCCTGCTCGTCGCCTTGGACGCCCCCGCGAAATCGTTCTGGCGCATCGACATTCCTCCGGTCAGCGTGACGCGGCTGCACTATCGCGGCGAGTGGACGCTGCATTTCCGGGCGTGACCTGCTGCCCGGATTGCACCAGCGCCCGCACCGCCTCGGTGATCAGCCCGGCCGACAGGGAAGGATCGATCGCCCGCTGGATGCCGAGCCCCAAACCCATGCTCAACACCGTGGTGGCCGCGTCCTCGGGCGGCATCGGCAGCCGCATGCCGATCGCCTCGGCCAGCGTCTGCAGCTGCGCGGCGACCATGCCGCGCACCATCGAGAGGCTGGACACCAGCGCCGCCTGCAGCCGCGGATCCTCCCGCGCGACGATCGCGAACTCGAATTCGAGCATGGTCCAGCCCACGTCGCCGAGGGTGCGCTCGGCCCAGTCCTGAAATCTCGCCAGCCGCTCGTCCAGGCCGTCGCCGTCCCGGAGCAGCTCGCTCACCTCGGTGAACTTGGTCTCGTGGATATCGGCGAGCACCTCGAGGCACAGGTCTGACTTGGTGCGGAAGTTGGAGTACACCGCGCCCTTGGAATATCCGGCCGCCTCGGCCACCCGCTCCAGGCCGGTGCGCGCGTAGCCCTCGGTGAGGAACATCTCGCGCGCGGTGGCCAGCAGATCCGCGCGGGTGCGGGCCTGGCTCTCGGACCGGGTCAGTCGTGCCATGCGGCAATTCTAGGTACCGGCAGATTTCAAATACCGCCGGTATCTACATTCTGATATGTTCGCAACTATGGGTAACGGCAATCGGCCACAGCGACGTGGCCTGGCGATCGGGTGCGGCGGCACGCTCGGCGCGGCGTGGATCATCGCGGCCCTGGCCGCGGTGCGCGACGCGCTGGACTGGGATCCGCGGTCGGCGGACGTGCTGGTCGGCACCTCGGCCGGGGCGGAGCTGGTGACGATGCTCGGCAGCGGGATCGGTGTCGACGATCTGGTCGCCATGCAGGACGGCAGCACCACGAACCCCGTGCTGGCGCGGCATCTGCGTGACGAGCCGGGCCGGTTCCCGCCGCTTCCGCGTCCTTCGCTGGGTGCGGTGCGGATGGCGTTGCGCGGCAACCGTTCCGAGCAGGGGCTGCTGACGTCGGGAAGCGGCCTGCTGCCGGTCGGCGGTGGCGATGCGGGATGGCTGGAGCGGCTGGCGACGGAGTTGAACCCCGGGCGGTCCTGGGTCTCGCATCCGGCGACTTGGCTTGTCGCGATGGACTATTCGACCGGTGAGCGGGTGGCGTTCGGCTCACCCGGTGCGCCTCACGCCTCGATCGGCGCCGCGCTGCGCGCCTCCTGGGCGGTTCCGGGCTGGTTCCCGCCGGTGTCGATCGGTGGCCGCCGCTACATCGACGGCGGCGCCGCCTCCACCGCCTCGGTGGACCTGCTGGTGCCGCGCGAACTGGACGAACTGGTGGTGCTGGCGCCGATGGCCTCGACGGGCCGCATCCCGGCCACCGGCCCCGGCCATATGCTGGAGCGGCAAATGCGAAACCGCATGAGCGCCAAGCTGGATGCGGAGATCGCGGCGGTGCGCGCGGCCGGTACGAAGGTGCTGCGCGTGGACGCCACGGCCGCCGACCTGGCGGTGATGGGGCCGAACTTCATGGACGGCCGCCGACGCCCAGCCACCTTCGAACACTGCTTGGGGAGCACCCGCACCGCGGTCGAGCGGGGCGCCTTCGTATGACCGGCGGCAACGCTCGGCGTGTTCGCCGAGTCGCCTGTCGAGCACCGCAGCGCGGTCCGAACTGCAATCGTCACCTCCGTGCGGTCTGGTCGCGCGGCTGAGAAAGGAACCGGCATGAGTCTCTTCGGAGCCGACTACCCCGCCATCGACCTGCGCGGGGCGCGGGTGCTGATCACCGGCGCCGGGCGCGGTATCGGCCAGGCGACCGCGGAACTGTTCGCGGGCAAGGGATCCCAGGTCGCCATCGCCGATGTCGACATCGCCGCGGCGCAGGCGGCCGCGGCGGCGCTCGGCGGCCGAGCCTATGAGCTGGACGTGCGCGATCGCGAGCAGTGGGACAAGGCCATAGCGGATCTGGGCGGCGTGGATGTCCTGGTCAACAATGCCGGGGTCATGCCCGCCGGTGCCTTCCTCGACGAGCCGGATGCGGTGGGCCACACCACGATCGACGTCAATGTGTGGGGCCTCATTCACGGCATGCGGGCGGTGGTTCCGGGCATGATCGAACGTGGCCGCGGGCACGTGGTGAACGTGGCCTCGCTGGCGGGCAAGATCCCGCTGCCCGGCCTGGCGGTGTACAACGCGAGTAAGTTTGCCGCCGTGGGACTTTCGGCCTCCACCCGGCTGGAGTTCGCCGAGCACGGCGTCAGCGTCAGCTGCGTCATGCCCTCGGCGGTGCGTACCCGCCTGTCGTCGGGCCTCGCCCTCGGCCACGGCATGCCGACCGTCGACCCCGAGGACGTCGCCGCCGCGATCCTCAAGACCTGCCGGACCCGCCGCGCCGAGGTCGCCGTCCCGGGCTACCTCAACCCCATCGACGTCGCCCTGGCCGCCGCCCCCGAACCGGCGGTCCGGCTGGTCCGCCGCCTCTTCGACGGCGACCGCGCCCTGCACCCCTCCGACCAGCAGACCCGCGCCGCCTACGAGGCCCAGGTCCGCGCCATCGCCAGAGACCCCGAGAAGGACTGAGGGTCAGCCGAACTGGATGCCCTGGGCGAGGGGGAGGTCGGGGGAGTAGTTGACGGTGTTGGTGGCGCGGCGCATGTAGGTCTTCCAGGAGTCCGAACCGGATTCACGGCCGCCGCCGGTGTGCTTCTCGCCGCCGAAGGCGCCGCCGATCTCGGCGCCCGAGGTGCCGATATTGACGTTGGCGATGCCGCAGTCCGAGCCGTCGGCGGCCAGGAAGCGTTCGGCCTCGCGCTGATCTCCCGTGAAGATGGCCGACGAAAGACCCTGCGGCACACCGTTGTGCAGTGCGATGGCCGAGTCGAGGTCGTGGTAGGTGAGCACGTAGAGAATGGGGGCGAAGGTCTCCTCGCGCACCACCGCCGTCTGGGCGGGCATGCGGACGATCGCCGGGCGTACGTAGTGGGAATTCTCGCCGGTGACCATGACGCGCTCGGCGCCGCACAGCAATTCGCCGCCGTCGTCGACGGCGCGGGCGATCGCGTCCTGCATCGACCGGTACGCGCGCTGGTTGATCAGCGGTCCCACCAGCACTCCGTCGTCCAGCGGATTACCAACGCGCAGTTGGTGATACGCCTTCTCGATCCGGTTCAGCAAGGGCCCGACGACATCCGCGTGCGCGATCAGCCTGCGTAGCGACGTGCAGCGCTGCCCCGCGGTACCGGCGGCCGCGAAAACCACACCCCGCGTGGCCAGTTCCAGATCGGCCGACGGGGTGACGACGGCGGCGTTGTTACCGCCGAGCTCGAGCAGGCAGCGGCCGAACCGGGCCGCCACCCGCGGCCCGACCGCGCGCCCCATCCGTACCGATCCGGTGGCGCTGACCAGGGCGACCCGTTCGTCGTCGACCAGTTGCTCGCCGACCTCCACCGCACCCTGGACCAGCTGATGAATATCCGGGTCGGCGCCGACCTCCACGGCCGCCCGCCGCAGCAGCGTGTGGCAGGCCAGCGCCGTCAACGGTGTTGTCTCCGAGGGCTTCCACACCACCGTGTCCCCGCACACCAGCGCGATCGCGGTATTCCACGACCACACCGCCACCGGGAAATTGAACGCCGACAGCACCCCGACCACGCCGAGCGGATGCCAGGTCTCCATCAGCCGGTGCCCGGGCCGCTCCGACGGCATGGTGCGCCCGTACAGCTGGCGCGACAATCCCACCGCGAATTCGCAGATGTCGATCATCTCCTGCACCTCGCCGCGGGCCTCCGCGCCGATCTTCCCGGCCTCGAGCGTCACCAGCTCGCCGAGTTCGCCGATGTGCTCGGTGAGCAGCTGTCCCAGCCGCCGCACCACGGCGGCCCGCTGCGGCGCGGGAACCGTACGCCAGGACTGAAACGCATTGGACGCCTTCGTGATTGCGTCATCGATCGCGGCGCTCGAGCTGGGCCGCAGGCTCGCCAGCTCGCCGCCGGTGATCGGGGTCCGCACCGTCAGCGGACCGGGCTCCGGGCGGGTGGCCCCCAGTGCCGCGAGCAGATGCTCGGCGCGGGAGCGCAATTCGCTGGTCGCGGGGGCGGTGAGTGCCGGTGTCATGCGATGCTCCGTATTCGACAGTGGTGTGCGTGGTGGCAGGGCGTGTGCGTGCATCCGTTCCCGCCACGAGTCCGGGTTGCTGAGTTAGCCTTCGCTGATGGCTGATGCACCGGCGAAACCTGCTTTGGACGACATCGATCGACTGCTGATTCGCGAGTTGATGGCCGACGGCCGGGCCACGCTCTCCAATCTGGCGGAGAAGGCCAACCTGTCGGTGTCGGCGGTGCAGTCGAGGGTGCGGCGGCTCGAGGCGCGCGGGGTGATCCGCGGCTATACCGCCAAGGTCGATCCCGAGGCGCTGGGGCAGATGCTGTCGGCATTCGTCGCGATCACTCCTCTCGACCCCTCGCAGCCCGACGACGCGCCCGCGCTGCTGCAGCACATCCCCGGCATCGAGGAATGTCACTCGGTGGCCGGCGAGGAGAGCTACGTGCTGCTGGTGCGGGTGGCCTCACCACGGCACCTCGAGCAACTGTTGCAGGAGATCCGCGCGACCGCCAACGTCAGAACTCGAAGCACCATCATTCTGCAGACATTCTATGACAGATGATGCTGGATCGTAATCTTTCCGGAAACCCGTAGTGAAACCGTAAATTTTTACGTAACCTGCTGGTATGACCCTCGAACTGGAGCGCCCCGGGACGGTTGCCGACAACGCGCTGGTCGCCCCCTCTCGGGTCCACGAAATCCTGTCCGCGAACATCCTGGCCGACGGGTTCGATCTGGTGCTGGATCTACGCGCCTCGCGTGGCCGACGGCTGATCGACGCCCGCGACGGCACCGGCTATCTCGACATGTTCGGTTTCTTCGCGTCCTCGGCGCTCGGGATGAATCACCCGGCACTGGCGGACGACACGGATTTCCGGGCCGAGCTCACCGTCGCCGCGCTGAACAAGCCGAGCAACTCCGACATCTACACCGTCGAGATGGCCCGCTTCGTGGACACTTTCGCGCGGGTGCTCGGCGATCCCGCACTGCCGCATCTGTTCTTCGTCGACGGCGGCGGGCTCGCGGTCGAGAACGCGCTCAAGGCGGCGTTCGACTGGAAGAGCCGGCACAACGAAATGCGCGGGCGCCCAGCCGAACTGGGCGCCAGGGTGCTCCATTTGACCGGCGCCTTCCACGGCCGCACCGGCTACACCATGTCGCTGACCAACACCGACCCGGTGAAGACCGCCCGCTTCCCGAAGTTCGACTGGCCGCGCATCGATACCCCGTATCTGTCGGACGGCGTCGACATCGAGGCGGCCGAGGCGCGGGCGCTGGCACAGGCCCGCGCCGCCTTCGCCGAGCACCCGCACGACATCGCCTGCTTCATCGCCGAGCCCATCCAGGGCGAGGGCGGCGACCGGCACCTGCGCCCGGAGTTCCTGCGGGCGGTGCAGGAGCTGTGCCACGAGCACGACGCGCTGTTCGTGCTCGACGAGGTGCAGACCGGCGTCGGCCTCACCGGCAGCATGTGGGCCTACCAGCAGTTGGGCCTGCGGCCGGATGTGGTGGCGTTCGGTAAGAAGACGCAGGTGTGCGGGGTGATGGCAGGCGGCCGCGTCGACGAGGTGCCCGACAACGTGTTCGCCGTGAGCTCCCGGCTGAACTCCACCTGGGGCGGAAATCTTACGGATATGGTGCGGGCGCGCCGGATATTCGAGGTGATCGAGAGTGAGGACCTGGCCGCACGCGCCGCTCGGCTGGGTGCCCACCTGCTGTCCCGCCTGGTCGAGCTGGCCGAACGCCATCCGGAGGTCACCGATCCGCGCGGGCGCGGGCTGATGTGCGCGGTCACGCTGGCCGACCCCGCACGGCGGGACGCGGTCGTCACCGAGCTGCGCGAGCGCGAGCACGTGCTGATCCTCGGCACCGGCGAGCGTGGCATCCGCTTCCGCCCGCCGCTCACGGTGACCGTCGACGAACTCGACGAGGCCGTCGACGCCCTGGACCACGTGCTGGGCTGATTCCGGCGAAAAGCGTGCCGGAAATGAGGGGGCGTGTCGGCACTGACCCAGGGCGTGCCGGAAGTGAGGGGGCGTGTCGGCGATGACCGAGGCGCGCCGGAAATGAGGGGGCGTGTCGGAAATGACCGAGGGTGTGCCGGAAATGACGGGCGTGACTGATTTGTAGCGCGACATCGCTGGGATGTTGCTGTCAAAGGCTGTGCGGCCCTCTACTATTCGCCGCATGTCGATTTGCCGCCACGACCTTTCGGCCCGGTGCGGCGCATGACCGCACCCCGAGCGCGTCTGGGAATCCTTGCGGCCGTGGTCGTACTGGCCGGTTGCTCATCGGATGGTTCGGAGAAGAAAGCACCGGAAGAAAGCGTCCCACCGCCGGTAGCCACAACCGGCGCCGAGGCGTCACCGGTAGCGGCGAACCTGCTGCCGGGGATGCCGCCGCCGCTGTCGGCCACCGACGTCTACGCCGGTGCCCGCGAGCTGAGCCCTGCGGTGGCCGATCATTTGCCCAGGGTCTATGTGCCGAACAGCAAATCGCACACCGTCACGGTGATCGATCCGGCCACCTTCGAGGTGATCGACACCTACTCGTCGCAGGGCGAGGAGCCGCAGCACGTGGTGCCGTCCTACGACATGCAGACGCTGTACGCGACCAACGACCTGCCGATCGGCGGCGGCAGCCTGATGCCGATCGACCCGCGCACCGGACAGGCCGGTGACCCGTTGCCGGTGCGCGACCCCTACAACATGTACTTCACGCCCGACGGCCGCTACGCCCTCGTGGTCGCCGAGGCGGACAAGTCCCTGGATCTCTACGACCCGCACACCTGGCAGCAGGTCAACGCCATCCCCGTGCCCGATTGCGCCGGTGTGGATCACATGGATTTCACCGCCGACGGCCGCTACGCCCTGGCCAGCTGCGAATTCTCCGGGCGCATGGCGGTGGTCGACATCGCCGCGCTGCGGCTGGTGCGGATGATCGACCTGCCGGGCGGGCCGGAGGGCATGCCGCAGGACGTCAAGTTGTCGCCGGACGGGTCGACCTTCTTCATCGCCGACATGATGGCCGACGGCATGTACACCGTCGACGCCAAGACCTTCGATGTCACCGGGCACATCCCGACCGGCAAGGGCGCGCACGGGCTGTACGTGACCCGCGACTCGCGGCAGATGATCATCACCAACCGCGGCGAGGGCAGCCTGTCGGTGTGGGACTTCGCGACCGGCGGTCTGATGCACAAGTGGCACATCCCCGGCGGCGGCAGCCCGGATATGGGCAATCTGTCCGCCGACGGCCGGGTGTTCTGGGTGGCGGGCCGCCACCACGACGAGGTGTACGCGATCGACATCGTCGACTGGAAGCTGTTGGCGCGCATCCCCGTCGGACGGGGGCCGCACGGATTGACTGTGTGGCCACAACCCGGGCGCTACTCGACCGGGCTACCGGGGTCATGCGCTGAGCAGCTCACAGCAGGAGCTGAGTAGCCCACAGCAGGGCCGCGTGCTGCATGGCGGGGATGGCGGGGGTCTGCGTGCTGCATGGCGGGGGCCTGCGTGC
>NZ_BDBV01000014.1 GCF_001613165.1 Nocardia mexicana NBRC 108244 | reverse complement strand
GCGTGGTTCAGGGCGAGGGTGCGCTGCGGCGGGTCGCCCCAGCGCAATTGTGAACTTCCCCCGACCGCGCACCGGATTCCGAATTTCCAGTAGCGACGGAAGGGATTTTTGCCTACCCCGCACCGCGTTTCACCAGGGATTTTCTACTGGCAGGCAGCCAATAGCAGTACTCGCCAGTAGCCCCTACTGGAATTTCCCGCCGTCCTGGCACTGGTTACACTCCGGGGCATGACGAGTGTCCAGCAGCAGCCTTCGCCGGGTTCGGCGGGCGCCCCCGATATCCACACCACCGCTGGGAAGCTGGCTGATCTGCGCAATCGGCTGGAAGAGGCAAAGCACCCGATGGGTGAGGCCGCGGTCGACAAGGTCCACGCCAAGGGCAAGATGACCGCGCGCGAGCGCATCCTGGCGCTGCTGGACGAGGGCTCGTTCGTCGAGATGGATGCGCTGGCCCGGCACCGCAGCGTGAATTTCGGCCTGGAGAACAACCGCCCGCTGGGCGACGGCGTGGTCACCGGCTACGGCACCGTCGACGGGCGCGACGTGTGCATCTTCAGCCAGGACGTCACCGTCTTCGGCGGCAGCCTCGGCGAGGTGTACGGCGAGAAGATCGTCAAGGTGCAGGATCTGGCGCTCAAGACGGGCCGCCCGCTGATCGGCATCAACGAGGGCGCCGGCGCCCGCATCCAGGAGGGTGTGGTCTCGCTCGGCCTCTACGGCGAGATCTTCCACCGCAACATCCAGGCCTCCGGCGTGATCCCGCAGATCTCGCTGATCATGGGCCCGGCCGCGGGTGGCCACGTCTACTCCCCGGCGCTGACCGACTTCGTCGTCATGGTCGACCAGACCAGCCAGATGTTCATCACCGGCCCGGATGTCATCAAGACCGTCACCGGTGAGGAAGTCACCATGGAGGAGCTGGGCGGCGCCCACACCCACATGGTGAAATCCGGTGCGGCGCACTACGTTGCGTCCGGCGAGCAGGACGCGCTGGACTACGTCAAGGATCTGCTGAGCTACCTGCCCAGCAACAACCGCGCCGAGGCGCCGCGCTTCCCCGCCAGCGATCCGATCGAGGGCGCCATCGAGGATTCGTTGACGGAAGAAGACCTCGAGCTCGACACGCTGATCCCGGACTCGCCGAACCAGCCGTACGACATGCACGAGGTCATCCGCCGCCTGCTGGACGACGACGAGTTCCTCGAGGTGCAGGCCGAGCGCGCGATGAACGTGATCGTCGGCTTCGGCCGCGTCGACGGCCGCAGCGTCGGCATCGTGGCCAACCAGCCCACCCAGTTCGCGGGCTGCCTGGATATCGACGCCTCGGAGAAGGCCGCGCGGTTCGTGCGCACCTGCGACGCGTTCAACGTCCCGATCATCACGCTGGTCGACGTGCCGGGCTTCCTGCCGGGGACCGACCAGGAGTTCAACGGCATCATCCGCCGGGGCGCCAAGCTGCTCTACGCCTACGGCGAGGCCACAGTGGGCAAAATCACCATCATCACCCGCAAGGCCTACGGCGGCGCCTACGACGTGATGGGCTCCAAGCATATGGGCGCGGATGTGAACCTGGCGTGGCCGACCGCGCAGATCGCGGTCATGGGCGCCTCCGGGGCGGTCGGATTCGTCTACCGCAAGCAGCTCGCGCAGGCCGCCTCCGAGGGCGCCGACGTCGATGCCCTGCGGCTCGAGCTGCAGAACGAGTACGAGGACACCCTCGTGAACCCCTATGTGGCGGCCGAGCGCGGCTATGTCGACGCGGTCATCCCGCCCTCGCAGACGCGCGGCCAGATCGTCTCTGCGCTGCGGCTGCTGGAACGGAAGATGGTGACCTTGCCGCCGAAAAAGCACGGCAACATTCCGCTCTGATTCGGCGATAAGCGCGGTAGCGGAGGCACACTTCAGTTGTGAGAAAGAACAGCATCTCGCGCGTAATTGCCTCATCCGAGCAAAGATGGTAGGACAGGCCCTCGCCGACGAGGGCCGCAACGAATACCGTTCGCAGGGTTCCCCGGAACCCGCGAACGCCGGGCCTGCCGGGGCTCCGGCAATGAACAGGAGGAGCTGGCGCTGTGACGGCTGTAGCTGATGAAGAGGTATTGCGCGCCGCCGAGCTGGATCTGTCGGTCGACGACTTCGTCGCGATGGAGCCGGTGGTCACCGACACCGATACCGAATCGAACGCGGGACCCGTCATCCGGATCCTGAAGGGCTCGCCCACCGACGACGAGATCGCCGCCCTGGTGTGCGTGCTGGCGGCCGCCGCAGCGAACTCCGCCGCGGCCCCCGGCGAGACGGGCCCGGCAGACCAGTGGGGCAGGCCGACGCTCATGCACCGCGGGACGTCGCCGTTCTCGCCCTACGCCTTCCCCTACCTGTCGCACCTGCGCGACTAGATGGAGTTCGTACTCGGCTCCGCCTCGCCCGCGCGGCTGCAGGTGCTGCGGTCGGCCGGTCTGACCCCGCTGGTGCGGGTCTCGGACGTGGACGAGGATGCGGTGGCCGCCGCGCTGCCCCCCGGTACCGCTCCGGAAGCCGTGGTGACCGCGCTGGCCCGCGCCAAGGCGCAGAGCGTCGCCGCGGCCCTGATCGCGGAGTCCGCCGATGCCGTCGCGGATTGCGTGGTGGTGGGCTGCGATTCGATGCTGCTGGTGAACGGCGTGCTGCAGGGTAAGCCGCTGACCCCGGAGGTGGCCCGCGCGCGCTGGGCCGAAATGGCCGGGGGGAGCGCGGATCTGCTGACGGGTCATAGCGTGCTGCGGATCCGGGACAGCGCCGTGACGGCGGAGGCCGCCGACTGCAGCGGCACCACCGTGCATTTCGCCAAGCCCGAACCCGAGGAGCTGGACGCCTACCTCGCCTCCGGGGAGCCGCTGCAGGTGGCGGGCGCCTTCACCCTGGACGGCCGCGGCGGCTGGTTCGTCGACCGCATCGAGGGCGATCCGTCGAGCGTGATCGGGATCGGGCTACCGCTGCTGCGTCGACTGCTTGCCGGCGTGGGAGTCGGCGTTGCGCAGCTGTGGGTCGGCACGTAGCTGCGGGGCCACCCGCCCGCCCGCGGGAGCGGCTAAGCGCGGCTCGCCGTCCTGTCGCATATCGGGCAGCTCGGCCGGATCCGGCAGCAGCGTGTTCTCCAGCGCCTCCAGCCGGGCCACGCACATCTCGGGCTCCACGAACGGATGCAGCCGCACGTTGACCGAATCCCGGCCGCCGTTGCGGTCGAGAATCTCCCGCATCAGACCCAGGTGCACGCCGCACACCACCTCGGAGTGGGTGCGGGCCAGATCGCGCAGCGGGCAGGCGGTCAGCCGGATCATGACCTGCTCGTCGGTTTCCGTCGAGGGGTCCCGTTCGGGCGCGAAGCCGAGTTCGGACATCGTCGTCATGGTGACGTCCTTGGCATCCCCGAGCGAGGCGATCGGCTGATCGAGCGACTCCAGCTTGGCGCCCCAGGCGCGCCCGGCGGCAATGGCCGCATCCGAGCGGCGGCGCGGATCGCTGCCGAGCTGATCGGCCAGCACCTGGGCGAGATCCTGGTAGCCGACCGATCGCTGGACGGCGGTGTAGCCGATGCGCGGGCGGCCGCGGCCGCGCGGGGGCTGCTGGAATTGCCGCACGAGCGACTCGCGGGTCAGCACGTCCAGATGGAAACGGACGGTGGTGACGTGCTGCCCGGTGACTCTGGCGAGTTCCTGGGCATCGAGAGGCTCGCTGGCGCCACGTAGGATCGCGAGCAGGCGCCGTCGTGGCCAAGAATCAGACATAGCTCACCCCTCCTCCCGGGAGACTTTATCGGATGAGGCTGCGACTTATTCGCTCTTCACCCGATTCGTGATGTGAAACCGGTTGCTGTAACGCTTCGCACCTACGATCGGAGTGGAACTGCTGACCACCCGTCAACCACGCGTGAAGGACCAAACACCGTGCCCGTCGCCCCGGACCCTCATCCATCCTTCGGCTCCCACGCACACCCTCACCGACTAGTAACCACGGAGTGGCTGTCGGCAAACATCGGCGCGCCGGGACTCAGGATCGTGGAGTCCAACGAGGACGTACTGCTGTACGACATCGGGCACGTGCCCGGCGCCATCAAGATCGACTGGCGGGCTGAGCTTACCGACCCGAGTGCGCGGGATGTCATCGACGGTGCCCGTTTCGCCGAATTGATGCGAGCAAAGGGTATCGAGCGCGAGGACACCGTGGTGATCTACGGGGACAAGGCCAACGGCACGGCCGCCGCCACGCTGTGGGTATTCGAGCTTTTCGGGCATCCCGACGTGCGGCTTCTCGACGGCGGGCGGGACGCGTGGATCTCCGAGGAGCGCGACACGACCTTCGAGGTGCCCGATGTGGGGCTGGGCGAGTATCCGGTGGTCGATCGCGACGACAAGCGGGCGCGGGTGTTTCTGGACGAGGTGCGGACGCGGCTGGGGCAGTCGCTGATCGACGTGCGCGTGGCCGAGGAGTACACGGGCGAGCGCGATCGCATCACCGACCGCCCGGAGGAGCAGGCGCTGCGCGCGGGACACATTCCCACGGCGGTGAACATCCCCTGGACCGCGGCGGTCGCGGGCGACAGCCGGTTCCGGTCCCGGGCGGAGTTGGATCGCATCTACGCGCCCGCGCTCGACGCGACCGAGACGGTCGCCTACTGCCGGATCGGGGAGCATTCGGCACATACGTGGTTCGTGCTGACCTATCTGCTGGGCCGGGAGAACGTGCGCAATTACGACGGTTCCTGGACCGAATGGAGTAACGCCGTGCGGACTCCGATCGTTAAAGGAGACGAGCCGGGAGTCCACCCCCGTTGACGGTGTAAGAACCATCGTTTCGGCACCGTGACGGGCCTCCTACTGTCCAGTAGCCCCTAGCCCGGTTCGGCGTCTGTTGGCACACTGCCTACACTCGCTCCAGACGAAAGTTGTCCATAGCACAGGAGGCTCAGTGCCCAGCCATGCCAACGCGCAGATCACCAAGGTTCTGATTGCCAATCGGGGCGAGATCGCGGTGCGTGTGATCCGGGCCGCCAAGGATGCCGGTATCGCCAGTGTCGCGGTGTATGCGGAACCGGATGCGGAAGCGCCGTTCGTCAAGATTGCCGACGAGGCGTTCGCACTCGGTGGTCAGACGTCGGCGGAGTCGTACCTGGTGTTCGACAAGATTCTCGATGCCGCGAGCAAGTCCGGCGCCGACGCCATTCACCCGGGCTACGGGTTCCTGTCGGAGAACGCCGATTTCGCGCAGGCCGTGATCGACGCCGGGCTGATCTGGATCGGGCCGTCGCCGCAGTCGATCCGGGACCTCGGTGACAAGGTCACCGCGCGGCATATCGCCGAGCGCGCCCAGGCGCCGATGGCGGCCGGGACCAAGGATCCGGTCAAGGACGCGACCGAGGTCGTGGAATTCGCGAAGAAGTACGGCGTGCCGGTGGCGATCAAGGCCGCCTTCGGTGGCGGCGGTCGCGGCATGAAGGTCGCGCACACCGTCGAGGAGATTCCCGAGCTGTTCGAGTCCGCGACGCGGGAGGCCACCGCGGCCTTCGGGCGTGGCGAGTGCTTCGTGGAGCAGTACCTGGACAAGGCCCGCCACGTCGAGGCGCAGGTGCTGGCCGATCAGCACGGCAACGTGATCGTGGCCGGTACCCGCGACTGCTCGCTGCAGCGGCGGTTCCAGAAGCTGGTCGAGGAGGCGCCCGCGCCGTTCCTGTCCGACGAGGTCCGCGGCAAGATCCACGAGTCGGCCAAGCGGATCTGCAAGGAGGCCGGGTACTACGGTGCCGGCACCGTGGAGTACCTGGTGCAGGGCGAGACCGTGTCGTTCCTCGAGGTCAACACGCGTCTGCAGGTGGAGCACCCGGTCACCGAGGAGACCTCGGGACTGGATCTGGTGCGCTGGCAGTTCCGCATCGCCGAGGGCCACGAGCTCACGATCACCGAGGACCCGACGCCGCGCGGGCATGCGATCGAGTTCCGCATCAACGGCGAGGACGCGGGCCGCAACTTCCTGCCCGCCCCGGGGCCGGTGACGGTGTACAAGGAGCCGTCGGGTCCGGGTGTGCGGATGGATTCCGGTGTGGTGCAGGGCAGTGTGATCGGTGGACAGTTCGACTCCATGCTGGCCAAGCTGATCGTGACCGGCGAGAACCGCACGCAGGCGCTGGAGCGCGCCGCTCGGGCGCTGGCGGAGTACGAGGTCGAGGGACTGGCGACGGTGATCCCGTTCCATCGCCACATCGTGCAGAATCCGGCGTTCGTCGGTGACGGCACCAAGTTCGACGTCTACACCAAGTGGATCGAGAACGACTGGGACAACCCGATCGAGCCCTACACCGGCGCACAGCCGATCGAGGAGGACGACGAGGCCGCGCGGCAGACGGTGGTCGTCGAGGTCGGCGGACGCCGGCTCGAGGTATCGCTGCCCGGACAGTTCACCGTCGGTGCGGGCGCGGCCGGGGCCGCGGGCAACGGCGCGGGTGTCATCCGCAAGAAGCCCAAGCCGCGCAAGCGGGGCGGCGCCGGTGGGTCGGCGGCATCCGGCGATTCGGTCACCGCGCCGATGCAGGGCACCGTGGTGAAGGTCGCCGTCGAGGAGGGCCAGTCCGTCGAGGCCGGTGACCTGATCGTGGTGCTCGAGGCCATGAAGATGGAGAACCCCGTCAACGCGCACAAGGCCGGTGTCGTCACCGGCCTGTCGATAGAGGCCGGCGCCGCCATCACCCAGGGCACCGTGCTCGCCGAAATCAAGTAGGCCGCAAGGCTTTCCGCAAAGCCCGCCCGCTCACCTCCGAGCGGGCGGGCTTTTGCCGTCCCAGCCCTTGCTACTGGGGGGTGTTGGAGCCCGGGGGTGGGAAGCCCGGGATTTCGAAGGTCGGGAACGGGATTTGGAAGGTTTGGGTGGGGAAGGGGATCTGGAAGGTCTGGGTGGGGAAGGGGGCCGTCCAGCCCGGTGGCGGCCAGTTGTTTCCGGTTTGCTGCTGCGGGCTGGGGGTTGTCTGCGGGCGGGTGTTCGGCGCGTTGTTCGTGGTGGCGGTGACGGTGCTGCGCTGATTCGGCTGGCTCCCACCGCCTTCGGTCAGGAACGCGGTGCACGCGGCGATGGCCGCCAATCCGACGACACCCACACCGACCAGAATCGTGGCCGTCTTGACGATCGAGCGTCGCCGGGGCGGTGGCTGCTGCCGCACCGGCGGTCCGGCGGTGGCCCGGCCACCGAGTTGCGTGGCGACCAGCGTCGGCCGAGGCGGTTGTGCCGGTGCCGCGCCCGGGAGGATGCGGGTGGGGTGCGGTGGTGTATTCGACTGTGCGGCACCGGTTTCCGGGAGAAATCTAGTGGGATGCGGTGGGTGACCGGGTGTATTCGGCTGTGAGGCAGCGGTGTCCGGGACGGCTCGTGTAGTCCGAGGTGACTGTGCGGCAGCGCTGTCCGGGAACGCGCGGGTGGACGGGGGTGGTTGTGTGGATTGGACTGCTTGTCCGGCAGCGTTTTCCGGCAGTGTGCGGGTGGGGCGCGGATGGGCGCCTGCTTGCGCCACATCGTCCGGGAGGGTGCGGGTGGGTGGTGGCTGTGCGGGTGTGTCCGGTTGTGCGGCAGTGGCGCCAGGAAGTGCGCGGGTTGACTGTTCAGGCGGGTTTGCCTGTGCCGCAGCGCTTTCCGGGAGGGCGCGGGTGGGTCGCGGGGGTGCTGGTGGATAGGCCTGCAAGCCGGGGTGCTCGAGGGGAGCGTCGGGTTGCGGGGGTGTGGCGGCGAGCTCCGGAGCGGCGGCTCCGGCCGATGCGGCCGGGGGCCAAGGGGTGCTGCCGGGGAGCTTGCGGGTCTGCTCGTTTTCCCCGGCGGGCGGCTCCAGGACGGGTGGGGTTCTCGGGACCGGGTGCGGCATGCCGACGGCGGCGCGGGCCGCGGCGGCCAGGTCGCCCGCGTGGGCGTAGCGGTCGGCGGGCTCCTTGGCCATCCCGCGGGCGATGACCGCATCCAGCGCCACGGGGATCGCGGGGTTGCCCGCGGACGGGCGTGGTGGCTCCTCGCGCAGGTGCGCGTGCAGTTGCTGGGCCGGGTCGGTATCGCCGAACGGCCGCTGCGCGGTGAGACATTCGAAGAGCACGCAGGCCAGCGAATAGATATCCGAGCGGGCGTCGGCATGGCCGGTGAACCGTTCGGGAGCCATGTACGCCAGCGTCCCCACCGTGAAACCCGTTGCGGTGATGGTGGTCTGGTTCGGGGCGCGCGCGATGCCGAAGTCGATGAGATAGGCGAAGCCGCTCGCGTGCACGATGATGTTGGCGGGCTTCACATCTCGATGGATCAGCCCGGCCGCGTGCGCGGCGTCGAGGGCGGTGGCGATCTGGGAGACGATGTCGACGGCCTCGGGCACCCCGATGGCACCGGCCCGCAGCCGCGCGGACAGGTCGATGCCCGGGACGTACGCCATGTCCAGGTACAGCCGCCCGTCCTGCTCGCCGAAACCGTGGATCGGCACGATGTGCGGATTGTCCAGGCCCGCGCCGACGCGCGCCTCCCGCTCGAACCGCCGCCGGTAGTTCGGGTCCTCGGCCGCGGAGATCGTGAGGATCTTCAGCGCCACCGAGCGCTCGGCGGCCGTATCGCGGGCCAGCCACACCTCGCCCACCGCGCCCCGCCCGATCTGCCGCTCGAGCCGGTACTTGCCGAACTTCCGTGCCACTCTCAAAGCCTCCGTGCGGGTATGCGGTGCGGGAAGCCTGAGGAGCCGAGGCCGCGCTGCCGGAACATGGCTCGACCCTAAACCGGCGTCGACCGGCGCGACCAGTGTGGGCTGCGAGACAGCGGCGCCGGGCGCTAATCTCGTGTCATGGCTGACTCTCCCGACATCCGCATCGGCACCGCGGAGCGCGAAGAGGCCATGCGGCGACTGTCGGATCACTTCGCGGCCGGGCGGCTGTCGGTGGCCGAATTCGACGAGCGCAGCGGCACGGTGGCGGCGGCGGTGACCCGCGGCGATCTGGTGCAGGTATTCGCCGATCTGCCGGAGCCCGTCCCGGAGCAGCCCGCGCCGGTCCCGGAGCAGCCCGCGCCGGTCCCGGAGCCGTCCGGGCGCGGCAGGAGGCCCGAATTCCGCGGCCCTGTGATGGGCTTGGTCGTGATCCTGGCGCTGGTGCTGTTCTTCACGACGCACACCTGGCTGTGGTTCCTGTTGATCCCGGCCGTGGGCGCCTTCATCGGTGCGCGGCGGCGGCACGATCATGACCAGCACCGCCGCGAGATCGAGCAGCATCGCCGCGAGATCGATCAGCACCATCAGGAGCTCGGTCGGCACTTCGAGATGGAGCAGCATCGCCGCGAGCTGAAGTTCCAGCGCCGCGAACTGAAGCAGCAGGCGCGCGAACTCCGGCACGAGCGGCGCAACCGGCGGCGGGGCCACTGATGGAGCCGATCGAGATCAATGCGGGCGGCTGGTATCTGCGCGCGCTGCGCGCCGACGACCGCATCGACGACCGTCCCGCCCTCGCCGACGGCGGCATCACCGATCCGGACTATGTGGTGCGCCGCGCCCGCGAGTGGGACGAGCAGACCCGCTACTCCTGGGCGGTGTGCGAACCGACGACGGCGGAGATGGTCGCCGAGATCGTGGTCACACCGAATGCCGATGGCACCGCGGATATTTCGGGCTGGTCCCGCGAGAGCTACGACGCGGCACTGGAATCCGGACAGCACGCCGTGCGCCGCTTCGTGGCCGGAGCGCTCGGACTGCAGCCGGTGGGCGGCGAATAGCCCTGCGCCACAGCGCATCACGCGCTTCTTCGAGTGCGGGACCGGCGATTCACGGTGTCCTCACAGGAAAATCACTATCGCCGCCTGTGCGGCCGGCGCTACCGTGGAGGTCCGGTGATCGAGCGCAGGGGAGGCGCGTCATGTGGGAATGGAGTAGAACCGTCGCTGAAAGAGCCGCCGCGGCCGTGTGGACCAGGCCGGCTCACGAGCCGAAGCCGACCGTGGTCGACCCGGAGTACTGGCGGGAGACCACCGATCGCGACGGCGATCGACTGGAGGAGGACGCCATGTCCCTTCCGGCACACATCGGGTATTGCCTCGTCGGGTGAATGACGAGGCGAGCGGCGTCGCGTCCGTCGGATGCGGCGCCGCTTCGGCGGTCGCGGAGGTCGCCGCGTTCCGCCCGCTCCCGGCACGGTCCTCGGCGCCGATCGACCGCAGTAGTAGCCTTCGGGTGTGCAGAGGCCACCCTTGGATGCAGAACTTCTGCGGCGCAGTGTCGCGGAACTTCCGGACCTGTCCTTCTTCTCCGGGATCGACGTCGTGGAGTCGACCGGCTCCACCAATGCCGACCTGATCGAGCGGGCGGGCGACCCGGACTCCGACGGGCGGGTGCTCGTCGCCGAGGCCCAGGAGCAGGGCCGCGGGCGGCACGAACGCGCGTGGTCGAGCCCGCCGCGCGCGCAGATCTCGATGTCGCTGCTGGTGCGGCTGCGCGGCATCGACCCCGCGGTGCTGGGCTGGCTGCCGCTGCTGACCGGCGTGGCGGTGGTGGACGCGGTCCGCGCGACCACGGGCTCGAGCGCAAACCTGAAGTGGCCCAACGATGTACTCATCGACGGCCGCAAGGTGGCGGGCATCCTGGCCGAGGTCGCCTCGGGCGCGGGCGCACCGGCCGTGGTCGTCGGGGTGGGCCTGAACGTCAGCCTGGCCGAGGACGAACTGCCTGTCCCGCACGCGATCTCGCTGACCCTCGCCGGTGCCGCGGACGTCGAC
This sequence comes from Nocardia mexicana NBRC 108244, assembly GCF_001613165.1. Taxonomy (GTDB): domain Bacteria; phylum Actinomycetota; class Actinomycetes; order Mycobacteriales; family Mycobacteriaceae; genus Nocardia; species Nocardia mexicana. The sequence continues at coordinate 3,109 of NZ_BDBV01000014.1, read as the reverse complement.
CGCACCGCGCTGGTCCTGTCGCTGCTGCGCGAATTCGCCCGGCATTTCACCGAATGGCGCACGGCCAATTGGGATATCACCGGCCTTGCCGGGGAGTACCGCAAGCGCTGCGCCACCCTCGGCACCGAGGTCCGCGCGGAACTACCCGGCGGCGAGGTGCTCACCGGGGTCGCCACCGACGTGGACGACCACGGCCGCCTGCTGATCGGCAACCGGGCGGTCGCAGCCGGGGACGTCACCCACCTACGACCCCAACCCTGAATCCCGGCCAAGAGCGTGCCGGGATATCGAGGTGCGGGCCGCTGTCGGGATATCGAGGTGCGGGCCGCTGCCGGGATATCGAGGTGCGGGCCGCTGCCGGGGATGACCTTGGTTGGCCGTATCCGGATGGCCTTGGTTGGCCGTATCCGGGGTGACCATGGTTGGCCGTGGGCCGACGCCTAGAGCGGTATTGCGTCGATCAAGAGGCTGACCAGGCCGAAGAGTGACAGGCCGCCGGTACCGAACGCCGCCGCGGCGGCGTAGCCGATGAGGAGGTCCTCGGCCGTGGGCTCCGGAGGGTCGAAGGCGAGGGTCTTGCCGAGTGCCGATACCTTGCCGGGAGTTGCCCACAGTACGTCCACGGTCCCGTCGGCACGCGCGGTCAGTTCGGCCATCTCCTTATCGGTCGCATAGAGCTTTCCCTGTTGGAAGACACTGGTTTCCAGATTCCTGGCGCGCAGGCTCAGGTACCGGCCCTCGGTTTCGACGACGATGCGATACGAGCGCTTCATCACCCATCCCCGGCCCAGGGTCAGCGCGAGGGGGCGCTCGTTCACCCGGGCCGTCAGGTGCTTCGTTCGCCGGGTTCCGATCGGGACGCGTTTGCGCGTGCGGGGGCCGGTGCGCTCGATGGTGACGACCGGGGAGCCGTCGGATTCGAGTCGTGCCGACACTCTGTCGTCGGTGCGCTCGATGATGACGTTGCCGTAGACCGCGGTGTCGACGATCACCTGTTCCGCCGGTGCCACGCTGGTTCTTTCCGGGTCGCCGGTCACCGGAATGCCCCTGAGGAGTTCACGCATACAAAGGTGCAGAATCTCGCAATCTTTGTAAACAAGCCATCGGGGCGGCCCGCGGAGGCTGCGCACCGCCGGGCGAGGGCGGGTGCGCTACTCGTGTCTGCGGCGATGCGTCGTCTAAACCGAGGCCATCTCGCGGGCGCGTTCGCGGGCCAGGAGCTTGTCGCGCTGTTCCTCGAACTTCAGCACGTCCTGGCTCAGCTTCTCCAGATGGGCGCCCAGACGCTCGCGTGCCTGCTCGCCTCGGGGGCCGAAGTCGTTGCGCTCGAAGATGTTCCAGTTCTTCAGGACCGGCTGGACGACCTCCTCCAGGTGCTGACGCAGGTCGTAGATGCCGTGCTTGGCCATCATGACGCCGTTGCGGCGGAAGTTGGGCATGCCGTAGCCGGGCATGGTGAAGTTGACGAGCACCTTGGCGATGGCCTCGATCGCCTGGTCCGGCACCAGGTCGATACCGGCGCCGCACAGGGTCCGGTAGAAGATCATGTGCAGGTTCTCGTCGGCGGCGACGCGCTGCAGCATGCGGTCGGCGATGGGGTCGTCGCAGACCTTGCCGGTGTTGCGGTGCGAGACGCGGGTGGCCAACTCCTGGAACGTCACGTAGGCGACGTTCTCCAGGAAGCCGCCCCAATCGTCGGGGGAGTGGGCGCCGTTGGTCATGTGGATCATCCGGGCCTCTTCGAGGGCGACCGGGTCGACACCGCGGGTGACCACCAGGTAGTCGCGCATGACGATGCCGTGGCGGTTCTCCTCGGCGGTCCAGCGTCCGACCCAGGTGCCCCAGGCGCCGTCCTGGGAGAAGTTCTCGGCGATCTCGCGGTGGTAGGAGGGCAGGTTGTCCTCGGTCAGCAGGTTGGTGACCATCGCGATCTTCGCGACCTCGCTCAGCGTGGACTGCGACGGGTCCCAGTCGACGCCGCCCATGGCGGCGAAGTTGCGACCCTGGTCCCACGGCACGTAGTCGTGCGGATGCCAGTCCTTGGCCATCGACAGGTGCCGGTTGAGGTTCTGCTCGGCCACCGGCTCGAGCTCGGTCAGGATTTCCAGCTGAGTCAGTTCCTTGGTCACGCACGCCTCCGCTATCGCAAATCAACGTGGAAGATCTCGGTCGGACTTCGGTGAAGCGGGAAGTACTTCGGTGATGCGGGAAGAGCAGTCGAGATTCGCGTTCGCCGCGCAGAGCCGGACACACAGCCCATGACCTCCGGCTCCGGCAGCTGCACATTGTGCAGCACAAGGGCGTTCGCTGTCAGGCATTCTGGCATCTTCACGCGGTAGGGTTCGCGTATGGGTTATCCGGAGGAGCTGCTCGCGCCGGACGAGCGGTTGCTGCTGCACCGCCATCCGCATTGGAAGATGCTTTTCTGGCCGGCGATCATCTTCATCCTGGCGACCGCGCTCGCCGGATTCGCCGGGGGATTCGCATGGCGCAATACGGAGGGGACAACGCGCAGTGTTGCGCTCATCGCCGTCGTCGCGGTCTGGGTGGCGCTGGTGCTGTGGCGTACCGCGGCTCCCGTACTACGGTGGCAGTCAACGCATTTCATCGTGACCGACCGCCGCGTGCTGGTGCGCGAGGGCGTGCTCACGCACACCGGCATCGACATCCCGCTCAACCGCATCGCCAATATCCAGTTCCGGCACGGCCTGACCGATCGGATGCTGGGCACCGGCACCCTGATCATCGACGCCGCCTCCGGCGACCCCCTGGAGTACGACGACATCCCGCAGGTTCAGCAGGTCCACGCCATGCTCTACCACGAGGTCTTCGACAATCCGCACAGCCCGCCCTACGACCCGCGCCGTGCCCAGGGCCACTACGACACGCCCGGCCACCGGTGATCACCGGCCCGGTCTCACCAACCACAACACCCGCTCACCCGCCTAGGGCAATGCGACGCAGGAGCGAGCCGAGCAGAAGCCGCCCCATGCAGCGCGTCTCCGTACATTGCCAACCCCACCCCGTTGCCAACCCCGGCCGCGAAGCGAGAGCCAAGCAACTACACCTGGGAGGTTTTCGGCGCGTTTCGAGTTTCGAGGGTCGCTGC
>NZ_BDBV01000013.1 GCF_001613165.1 Nocardia mexicana NBRC 108244 | reverse complement strand
ACAGACAGAGCCAGACAATTCGCGCAAGTGCGTAATCTTGGAGCGTGACCGCCGTACTGCTGGCCGAAGACGACGAGGCCATCGCAGCCCCCCTGTCGCGGGCACTGGGGCGCGAGGGCTATTCGGTGACCGTGGAGAGTTTCGGCCCCGGGGTGCTGCAGCGAGCCCTCGACGGCGGGTACGACCTGCTGATTCTGGACCTGGGCCTGCCGGGCATGGACGGCCTGGAGGTCTGCCGTCAGGTGCGGGCGCGCGGCGCCGAGTTGGCGGTGCTGATGCTCACCGCCCGCACCGACGAGGTCGATTTCGTGGTCGGTCTCGACGCGGGCGCCGACGATTACGTGGGTAAGCCGTTCCGATTAGCGGAGCTGCTGGCCCGGGTGCGGGCGCTGTTGCGGCGCAGCGGCATCGGTGACGACGCGGTCGAGGTGGGCGGGATCCGGCTGGAGCCGCAGGCGCGCCGGGTGCTGGTCAACGGTCACGAGGTGAATCTGGCCAACAAGGAGTACGAGCTGCTCAAGGTGCTGATCGATCGCGCGGGTCAGGTGGTGCCGCGCGAGACGATCCTGCGCGAGGTGTGGGGCGACGCGGATCTGCGCGGCTCCAAGACGCTCGATATGCACATGTCCTGGCTGCGCCGCAAGATCGGTGACGAGGGCCCGGTGGCCGAGCGCCGGATCGTGACCGTCCGGGGCGTCGGCTTCCGGTTCAACACCGACTGAGGAGCACATGCGGCGCCGAATTCTGCTGTCGATGCTGGCTGCGCTGACCCTCACCACGGTGGTGCTGGGTATCCCGCTGGGCTTCACCGCCTGGCAGTGGGTCGCCGACATCACCCGCGGTGACCTGCGCGCGCGGCTGGATCGGATGGCCGTGGAGATCGTCGCCCAGGAGCGCGACGACGGTCAGGTGCACGGCACGCTGGATCTGCGCTCGGTGCGTCCGTTGATTCCGCCGGGCGGACGGCTGACCATCGTCTATCCCACGCCGGAGGATGCGGCGATGCGTGTGGACGTGGGCGTCGCGCAGGTGGACGATCCGGTGGTGGAGTCGTTGTCGATGGGTACGTCGGGCTCGCTGCGACTGGAGGTGCCTGCGGCGCCGATGCATTCGATGCAGCGGCAGGCCGTGGGCGCGGTGGCGCTGGTAGCCCTCGCGTCGCTGGCGGCGGGGGCCGCGGTGGCGGTGGTGACCGCGCGCCGGGTGGCCGATCCGCTGCGCGATGTGGCGGCCCGCGCCGCCCGATTGGCGACCGGTGACTTCCGGCTGGACGCGCGGCGGCACGGCATCACCGAACTGGATCGCGTATCGGACGTGCTGGATTCGGCCGCCGTCGAGATCGCCGGTCGGCTGCAGCGCGAGCACGCGCTGGTGGCCGACGTCTCGCATCAGCTGCGCAGCCGGCTGACGGCGGTGCGGCTGCGCCTGGACGAGCTGTCGGTGCACGACGACCCGGATGTGGTGCACGAGGCCGAGGAGGCGATGGCGCAGGTCGACCGGCTCACCGCGGCCATCGACGATCTGGTGCGCGCCTCCCGGGACGAGGGCGCCGACGACCGCGAGCCGGTGCCGGTGGTGGCGGAGCTGCGCGGCGTGGTGGCGGAATGGCGGCATCCGTTCAGCGAGGCCGGGCGCCGGCTGATCCTGTCGGGCGATCCGATGCTGACCGCGCCGGTGACCGGGTCGCGGCTGCGCGAGGCGGTGGCGGTGCTGGTGGACAACGCCCTGATGCACGGCGGCGGCGACTGCACGGTGTCGGTCCGCACGGTCTACGGCGGACCGGATCGCGAACCGCTGGTCGCGGTGGAGGTGGCCGACGAGGGCGACGGGGTCAGCGACGAGCTGGCGCCGCACATCTTCGATCGGGGATTCTCCGGAGCCGGTTCGACCGGTGTGGGCCTGGCGCTGGCCCGCGCCCTGATCGAGGCCGACGGCGGCCGCCTGGAACTGCAACGTCGCCGCCCGGCCCTGTTCGCGGTGTTCGTGGGAAAGCCGACCGGTGCGCGGGCGGAGAATGCCGCCGCCGCGGTAGCGGAACCGCGCTGAGTCGGCGGAAACCATCCGTGTGACGGTAACGGCGGAGCCGACGCCGAATCAGCTGTGGCCGAGCTGTTCTTCCTCTTCGTACAGCTCCTCGAATTCCTCTACCAGCGTGTCGATTTCGTTCGGGAACACCCACCGGCGCATCGCCCAGAAGCGGAACATCATCTGCAGCAGGTTGCCGATGATAAAGGCACTGATGAAGTCGGTGATGTTCTCGACCGTCAGGCTGATATGCGGCACCTGCAGATGGAATACGTACCGCGACACCCACAGCGGCAGGAAGCTCAGGACCACGCCGATGCCGCTGACCGCGAAGAACAGCAGCGCCTCGTGATGCTTCTCGCGCCCGCCGCGCCCCTTGAACGACCATTCCCGGTTGAGAATGTAGGAGGCGATCACCGCGATCACGCCGGAAATGATCTTCGCGGTCACCGGTTTCGGCGACAGCACGGTCAATTTCAGGATGTAGAAGATGCCACTGTCGATGACGAACGTGGTGGCGCCCACAATCGCGAACTTGATCAGCTCGTGATGGCGGTATGCGAGGTCCCGAAGCGTTTTGGGTAGGACGCTGACCACGCTGTCGACGAATGACACGGATCGAGTCTACGTGCCTCGATTTTCGGGCAACCAACCCGCACGCACTTGCCCGACCGGTGCCATGACACCATGGAGGGCCGTGAACCAGCACACCGAGTCACCCGACGTCCCGGGGTCCCGTTCCTTCGATGCGGCCGTCATGCCGACCGTTGCCATGATCGGCGGTGGGCAGCTGGCGCGCATGACCCATCAGGCCGCCATCGCCCTCGGGCAGCGGCTCCGGGTGCTCGCCGAGCGGCCCGACGATCCCGCCGCCCAGGTCACCCCCGACATCGTGCTGGGGTCGCACACCGATCTGGCCGCCCTGCGCAAGGCCGCCGTCGGCTCGCACGCACTGACCTTCGACCACGAGCATGTGCCGACCGAGCATCTGCGGGCGCTGGTCGCCGAGGGCGTGAGCGTGCAGCCGCCGCCGGAGGCCCTGATCTTCGCGCAGGACAAGCTCGCCATGCGCACGCGGCTGCGTGAGCTGGGCGTTCCGGTGCCGGACTTCACCTCGGTCGAATCCGCCCGGGACGCGGTCGCTTTCGGCGACGAGCACGGCTGGCCCTGTGTGGTGAAGGCGGTGCGCGGCGGCTACGACGGGCGCGGCGTGTGGATGCCCGGATCGGCGGCCGAGGCCGAGCGGATCGTGAACGATCAGCTGGCCCACGGCGTCGAGCTGCTGGCCGAGCAGCGGGTCGATCTGAAGCGGGAGCTGTCGGCGATGGTGGCGCGCTCGCCGTTCGGCCAGGCGGCGGCGTGGCCGGTGGTCGAGACCGTGCAGCGCGAAGGGCAGTGCGCGGTGGTGATCGCCCCCGCGCCCGAGCTACCGGAGCGGGCGGCCGCCGCCGCCTCGGCGCTGGCGCTGCGGCTCGCCGCCGAACTCGGCACCACCGGCGCGATGGCGGTGGAGCTGTTCGAGACCCACACCGGCGAACTGCTGGTGAACGAGCTGGCGATGCGCCCGCACAACTCCGGGCACTGGAGCATGGACGGCGCGGTGACCGGCCAGTTCGAGCAGCATCTGCGCGCGGTGCTGGACTATCCGCTCGGCGGTACGGCCGCGCTGGCGCCGGTGACGGTGATGGCCAATATCCTGGGCGCGCCCGAGGCGCCCGCCATGTCGATGGACGAGCGGCTCCATCATCTGTTCGCGCGCATGCCCGAGGCGCGGGTACACCTGTACGGCAAGGGCGAGCGCCCGAACCGCAAGATCGGGCACATCAACATCCTCGGCGACGAGGTGGCGGTGGTGCGCGAGAAGGCGGAGCGCGCGGCACGGTGGATGTCGCACGCGGAATGGACCGACGGATGGGATCCCCATGGGGAATGACGAGGCAGGTCTGCTCGACGGCGACGGAGCGCGCGTCGGCCTGATCATGGGCAGCGATTCCGACTGGCCGACGATGGAGGCGGCCGCGGAGGCGCTGGCGGAGTTCGGGATTCGCTTCGAGGTCGGGGTGGTGTCGGCGCACCGCACCCCCCAGCGCATGCTCGACTACGCCCGCACCGCCGCGGATCGGGGCATCCGGGTGATCATCGCCGGTGCGGGCGGCGCCGCTCACCTGCCCGGCATGGTGGCCTCGGCGACCGCGCTGCCGGTGATCGGCGTCCCGGTGCCGCTGAAGTATCTGGACGGCATGGATTCGCTGCTCTCCATCGTGCAGATGCCCGCCGGGGTCCCGGTGGCCACCGTATCCATCGGCGGCGCGCGCAACGCCGGGCTGCTCGCGGTGCGCATCCTCGCCGCCGCCGAACCCGAATTACGTTCTCGCATGGAGCAATTCCAGGCCGGTCTGGAGAAGATGGTGCTGGAGAAGGACGACGCGCTACGCACCCGGCTGCTGGGCTGAGCGGGCGGCCGGGTGCGATGAGTAGCTCCGGGGATACGCGGTTCCGGCTCGCGGTGGTCGATCACGCGCTGCGGTTGTTCGCCGAAAAGGGTTACGAGGCAACGACGGTCGACGAGATCGCGGAGGCCGCGGGCATCTCCCGCCGCACCTTCTTCCGGCAGTTCCGGTCCAAGGAGGACGTTGTCTTCGCCGACCACGAGGAGCAGCTGGCCCGGGCGCAGGCGTATCTCGATGCGGCACAGGAAGATCCGTGGGACGCGGTGTGCGAGGCCGTGGTGGGGGTGTTCGAACGGTTCACGCAGACCAGGGAGCTGGCGGCGCGGCGGTACCGGGTGGTGCGGCAGGTGCCGGCACTGCGCGATCGCGAGATCGTGACGGTGTTCCGCTACGAGCGGCTGTTCACCGACTACCTGCGGTCCCGGCTGCCCGAGGTGGCGGATTTGGCGCTGATCCAGTTCACCGCCGCGGTCACCGCGACGCACAACTATCTGCTGCGGCGGATGGTGCGTGCGACACCCGAGGCGGGCTCGCGGGCCACCGAACACACCCGGCCCGATGCGAGTGCCGCGGATCTGCGGGCGGCATTGGCGACGATTCCCCGCGGGGGACGCGCGGGCGACGGCGAGCAGTTGGTGGTAGCGGTGTTCCCGCGTGACATGCCGCCGCGACAGGTCGGTGACCTGGTCGCGCGTCGGCTCGGTAATCTGAGAGAGTAGAAAAACGCGGGCATCATGACACTCGGTGCCACGTGAAATAGGGAACATCCATGCATGTGGCCGCGCTGTTGGGCCCTATACTCGATTCTGACTGGCACTGAGTGCCGACACGCTGGAGATTCGCGGATTCCGGCGATACACCCCCGACGACCAGGAGCGCACCCATGGCGGGAAACCCCGACTTCGACCTGTTCAAACTCGACGACATCCACAACGAGTTGCGCGCGGCCATTCGCGGCCTGGCGGAGAAGGAGATCGCACCGCACGCCAAGGACGTCGACGAGCACTCCCGGTTCCCGCAGGAGGCCCTGGACGCGCTCAACGCCGCCGGGTTCAACGCCGTGCACGTCCCCGAGGCCTACGGCGGCCAGGGCGCGGATTCGGTCGCGACCTGCATCGTGATCGAGGAGGTCGCGCGGGTGTGCGGCTCGTCGTCGCTGATCCCGGCCGTGAACAAGCTCGGCACCATGGGCCTGATCCTCAACGGTTCGGAGGAGCTCAAGCAGCAGGTGCTACCGGATATCGTCAACGGCGAAATGGCCTCCTACGCGCTGTCCGAGCGCGAGGCCGGCTCCGATGCGGCGAGCATGCGCACCCGGGCCAAGCAGGACGGTGACGGCTGGGTCCTGAACGGCTCCAAGTGCTGGATCACCAACGGCGGCAAGTCTTCCTGGTACACCGTCATGGCGGTGACCGATGCGGAGAAGGGCGCCAACGGCATCTCGGCGTTCCTGGTGCACAAGGACGACGAGGGCTTCGTGGTCGGCCCGCTCGAGCACAAGCTCGGCATCAAGGGGTCGCCCACCGCGGAGCTGTACTTCGAGAACTGCCGGGTGCCGGGCGACCGCATCGTCGGCGAGCCGGGCACCGGCTTCAAGACCGCGCTGCAGACCCTCGACCACACCCGCCCGACCATCGGCGCGCAGGCCGTCGGCATCGCGCAGGGCGCGCTGGACGCCGCGATCGCCTACACCAAGGACCGCAAGCAGTTCGGCAAGGCCATCGCCGATTTCCAGAACACGCAGTTCATGCTCGCCGATATGGCGATGAAGGTGGAGGCCGCGCGCCTGATGGTCTACACCTCCGCCGCGCGCGCCGAGCGGGGCGAGAAGAACCTCGGGTTCATCTCCGCGGCCTCGAAGTGCTTCGCCTCGGACGTGGCGATGGAGGTCACCACCAACGCGGTGCAGCTGTTCGGCGGCGCCGGGTACACCACCGACTTCCCGGTCGAGCGAATGATGCGCGACGCCAAGATCACCCAGATCTATGAGGGCACCAACCAGATCCAGAAACTGGTCATGTCCCGCGCAATTCTTCGGTAAATTTAGACGACTGATCAGATCCGTTCTTGCATCGGTACTTTCATTCGCAATCGGGCGAATTGGGGGTATCGAACCGGCCGTGCACGGAGCACTATTGATGCATGGCCGGAGTCGAGATCAACGACAGATTCGTCCGGCGTACGTTGGACAACGGACGGATCGAAGAGGTTGCGTGGCATGATCTTTCGGAGGTCCGGATCATCACCACCGCGGATGGTCCGTTCGCCGATGATGTGTTCTTCGTACTGATCGGCGCGAAGGGGAACGGCTGTGTCGTCCCGCATTCGGCGGCCGACACCGCATTCCTCGTCCGTTTACAGCGACTTCCGGGTTTCGACAACGCCAAGGTGATCGAGGCGATGGGCAGCGTCACCGATCGGCAGTTTCTGGTGTGGCGGCGGAACAGCCCGGCGCAGGGGCGCCGGGCCGTTCGCAACAACTAGGCCACCAGGTCGGCGTACTCGCGGTGTTCGCCGATGAACTTCTCGACATACCAGCAGGTCGGGACGACGGCGAAGCCGGCCGCGCGGGCGTCCTGCAGCGCGAATTCGACCACCTGCGCGGCCACGCCGCGGCCGCGGAATTCCGGGAATGTCAGCGTGTGCTGGATATCCCGGATCTGCCGGTCGCCGTCGACGCGGTCGGCGTAATCGGCATATCCGGCGAGGGTGTCGTCTAGGTAGATCTCGTAGCGGGTGTCGGCGACATTGTGCTCGAGCCTGGTCGTCATGTGCGGTGAAACTCCTCGGTGGCGTCCGTTGTTCCTTGTTCCTACAGCACCGCGCCGGGATTGAGGATGCCGTGCGGGTCGAGCGCGTCCTTGACGCGCCGGGTCAGCGCCATCACGTCCGGGCCCAGCTGATCGGGCAGCCAGGCCTTCTTGAGGCGGCCCACGCCGTGCTCGCCGGTGATGGTGCCGCCCAGCGCGATGGCCAGGTCCATGATCTCGCCGAACGCCTGCTGGGCGCGGGCGGACTCGTCGGCGTCGCTCGGGTCGTGCACGATCAGCGGGTGGGTGTTGCCGTCGCCCGCGTGCGCGATCACCGACACCAGCACGTCGCGCCGCGCGGCGATCTCGGCGATCCCGGTGACCAGTTCGCCCAGCCGCGGCAGCGGCACCCCGACGTCCTCGAGCAGCAGCGTGCCCTTGCGCTCCACGGCGGGGATCGCGAATCGCCGTGCCGCGGCGAAGGCCTCGCCCTCCTCGGGATCCTCGGTGCTGAAAACCTCTGCCGCCCCGGCGGTTTCGCAGGCGGAGACGATGGTGGCAGCCTCCTCGGCGGCGTACTTTCCGGGCGCGTCCGACCGTGCCACCAGCAGGCCCGCCGCCGAGCGGTCCAGGCCCATCCGCAGTTCGTCCTCGACGGCGTTGATCGCCACCGAGTCCATGAACTCCAGCATCGAGGGCCGCAGCCGCGCGGTGACGGCCAGGATCGCCTCGGTGGCGGCGGTGAGCGTGGTGAACGTGGCGACCACGGTGCTCTGCGGCGGCTGCGCGGGCAGCAGCCGCAGGGTCAGTTCGGTGATGACGCCGAGGGTGCCCTCGCTGCCGACGAACAACTTGGTCAGCGACAGCCCGGCGGAATCCTTCAGCCGCGGCCCGCCGAGGCGCACCGCGGTGCCGTCGGCCAGCACCACCTGCATGCCGAGCACGTAATCGGTGGTGACGCCGTACTTCACGCAGCACAGCCCGCCGGCGTTGGTGGCGGCGTTGCCGCCGATCGAGCAGATCTCGAACGACGACGGATCCGGCGGATACCACAGCCCGTGCTCGGCCACGGCCCGCTTGACCTCGGCGTTCAACAGGCCCGGCTGCACGACGGCGGTGCGGGTCACGGGGTCGACGGTGATCTCGCGCATGCGCTCGGTGCTCAGCAGCAGCGCGCCGTTCTGCGCGGTGGCGCCGCCGGAGAGCCCGGTGCCCGCCCCGCGCGGGACTACCGCGACCCGGTGCTCGTCGGCCCACTTCAGGACCGTCGAGACCTGCTGGGTCGTGGCGGGCCGCACCAGCGCCGACGGCGTCCCGGCGTCCGGATCGAAGGCCCGGTCCTGCCGATATCCGGCGAGGATGTCCGGATCGGTGACCAGCGTGCCTTCGGGCAGCAGTGCGGCAAGGGTATTCACGTCCACACCTCGAAACTAGTTCGTCCCGAGCAGGTCGTGTGGCAGCAGGGCCGCGGTCCCGGAGTACGCTGCCCCGGTGTCCGATGCCAAGCTGGAGATCCAGATGCTGCACGACCGGGTCATGGTCCGCATCTCCGAGGAACCCGGGGAGCGGCGCAGTAGCGGCGGCATTCTGATTCCGGCCACCGCGCAGGTGGCCAAGCGACTGAACTGGGGCGAGGTGTGCGGGGTGGGCTCGCACGTGCGCAGCGTCGCCGTCGGCGACCGCGTCTTGTTCAGTGCTGATGACCAATTCGAGGTCGAAGTCCAGGGCCAGGCGTACTTGGTCATGCGCGAACGCGACCTCCACGCCGTAGCCAGCGAACGCCCAGAACACGGCACGGGACTGTATCTCTAGGACCCTGCCGGACCTGCCATCGACGCACCCCGTGCATATTCGCGCACCCGCTGCATGGCCTTGCAGCGGGTGCGCGAACGGATAAGGGGTGCGGCGTTATCGGGTGGTCTGGCGGGGGAGGGTGAAGGCGGCGGCGAGGACGATCGCGAGGACGAGGAAGCCTGCGAGGGCGGCGGCCTGCATGGCGGTGACGTAATCGCCCGTGCCGCTTGCGGATCCGAGGGCCGAGAAGAAAATGGTGCCCAGAACCGTTGCGCCGATGGCGTTTCCGAACTGCTGCGAGGTGGTGAGCACGCCCGCGGCCATGCCCGCCTGCTGCGGCGGGATGCCCGAGGACAGCACCGCGCCGATCGCCGACGGGATGGTCAGGCCGTTGCCGATGCCGACGATCATCATGCCGGGGACGAGGGCCCAGGGGCTGAGGTCGGAGCCGAACCAGGTCAGCACCGCGAAGGTTAGTGCGAGGCCGACCAGGCTGGTCAGGGTGCCGGCCACCATCACCCGGTTGCCGATCCGGTCGGCGACCCGGCGGGACAGGAAGAACGAGCTGGCGGCGAAGCACAGACCCAGCGGCGCGAATGCCAGTCCCGCGGGCAGCGGCGACAATCCGAGCCCGTTCTGCAGCAGCAGTGTCAGGCACAGCATGAACCCGGCGAAGAAGGTCAGGTAGCCACCGGAGATCACCAGGCCCGAGCGGAACACCCGCTCCCGCACCATCGACATGTCGAGCACCGGTTGACCGCCGCGGCGGGCGAGCAGTCGCTCGTAGCGCAGGGTGAGCGCCATGACGGGCGCCGAGGCCACCATGGAGATCCAGGTCCACAGCGGCCAGCCCTCGGGCCGCCCGACGGTGATCGGCACCAGCAGCAGCGCGAGCGCGGCCGAAATGCCCAGGGCGCCCACCGGATCCAGCTTCGGGCGCTGGTTGCGCTCGTGCGCGGGCAGCCAGCGCGCGGCGAGTGCGGCGGCGGCCAGGCCGACCGGCACGTTGATGTAGAAGATGGTGCGCCAGCCCCAGCCGAACAGGTCGGCGTCGAGCAGCACGCCGCCGAGCACCTGCCCGGCGACCGCGCCGGTGCCGATGGTGGCGCCGTAGGCGGCCATCGCCCGGGGGCGTTCGGACACCGGGAACATGGTGTTGATCAGCGCCAGCATCTGCGGCACCATCAGCGCCGCCGTCGCGCCCTGCAGGATGCGGAAGACCACCAGCGCCCAGGCGGTGGGCGCCAGGCCGCACAGCAGCGAGGCCGCCGCGAAGGCCAGCATGCCGATCGCGAACAACCGGCGATGCCCGTGCAGGTCACCGAGCCGTCCGCCGGTGATCAGGCCGGAGGCGAAGGCGAAACCGTAGCCGCCGACGATCAGCTCCAGCGCCGCCTCCCCGGCGTGCAGGTCGGTCTGCAGCGAGGACGCCGCGACATTGACCACGAACCAGTCGAACATCGCCATGAAGATGGCGCTCAGCACGACCGGGAGCACCCGCCAGCGGGCGGGATACGGGGCGGGCTCGGCAGGCGGTGCCGCAGCGGTACGTGTTGGGGTGGAACGAGTTTCGAGCATTGACACGTCGTGCTCCCGGAAAAGTGGAGTGGCTGGTGCGGCGCGACACTGCGCCGTGCGGAGTGGGGCGGTGGCCTCACGGATCGGAGTGGGCGGTGGCCGCACGAGTTGTAACTAACCGGTTGGTTGTGACTATTCCAGCCGATCCTGATTCTTGTCAACCAATTAGTTGGTTACCATCGGGGCATGAGTCCCAGGGATCCCGAGGCGACCAAGGCCCGCATCTTCGCCGCGGCCACCGAGGAGTTCGCCGCGTACGGGATCGCCGGTGCGCGCGTGGACCGCATCGCCCGCAACGCCAAGGCCAACAAACAGCTGATCTACGCCTACTTCGGCGATAAGCGGCGGCTGTTCGAGCAGGTGCTGGAGCAGGCGATGCTCGACGTCGCGGCCTCGGTGTCCACCGATATCGACGACATCGACGCCTGGGTCGACGCGCACATCGACTACCACCGCAAGCACCCGGAGTTCCTGCGACTGCAGATGTGGGAGGCCCTGGAGATCGATCCGGAGGACGTGTCGGCCGGTGAGATGCGGGCGCGGCGGTACCTGGACAAGACGACCAAGGTCGAGGCCGCCCAGCAGCGCGGGCTGATCCGCCGCGACATGCCGCCGGGCTACCTGCTCACACTGCTGACGGGCCTGATCAACTACCGCGAGGCGGTGCCCCAGTCGGCGCGATTCGTCCTGGGCGCGGATGCCGACCCCGAGCTATGGCGGACGTGGCTGAAGGACGCCGCGAAACGGGTTGTCGCGCCCGGGGATACGGTCGCCGACGAGCGCTGAGCGGCGCGCCCGTCGGCGGCGCGGGCGTGGTTCTCACGGTCGGCTGAGCAGTATGTCGATCCGATCGCCGTCGACCACGACCGCGTCGTCGTCGGTGAGGGCCCAGTGCGGTACGCCCTCGGCGCGGTAGCGGGCGGCCAGGCGGTCGCAGCCGCCGTCCGGATCGGTGTCCGGTGAGTTCACGTGCGGCACGATGCGGTGGTCGACCAAACCCAGTCCGTCCCACTGCGGTTCGATACCGCACGCGGGCCGGACCTCGGCGGGGTCGTCGACCTGCTCGATCCCGTGCAGGTCCGGGGTGAGCAGGCAGGCCCCGGCGCTGTATCCGGCGTATGCCAGCGCGTCCTCGGACAGCAGCTTGCCGATCACCAGATCCGCTGCGCTGCGGGCGAATTGGGCGCGCAGCACGAAGGTGTTGCCGCCGCGTACCCACAGTAGCGGGAACCCTCGCAGGGTCCGTTCCAATTCTTCGGTGCGGCCGACGTATTCGCGCAGGTCGAGCACTTCGGGCCGAAAGCCCAACCGGCGCAAGGGGGTCAGGTCGCTGGTCACCGCGCCCTTCCAGACGGCGGGCCAGGCATCGCAGGCGTTCGGGATCACCGCGACGCGGCCCGGCGTGCCGATCAGTCCGGCGAGCCGGTCGTAGTGTGCGCCGAAACGGTAGCTGGACAGGAACAGTCGCATCGGTCTCAGATGGTGAAGGGGAGGTTGCGGACCAGTCGATCGCCCAGCTCCGTATCGCCGGTGACCGTGAACTCGCCGCTGTGCGCGTCGGCGGTGGTCCGGCCGCCGCGCAACCGCGCGAACAGCCCCGACGGCAGCTCGAGAGTGACGGTCGCCGGGCCGTCCAGGGCGTCGACCAGCGCGGCGCGGCCGTCCACCGCGATATGCAGGCGTCGGGCCACGGGCCCGGTCAGCGCGATCGTGATGCGCGAGCCGTCCGGTGCCTTCGCCTGTTTGACCACCGCGCGCCCGATGGTGGGCGTGAGCTCGGCGAAGGCGATATCGGCCCGCGGTCCGCCCTCGTCGACGGTGACGCCGAGACCGTCGGCGATATCGAGCTCGTGCATCCAGCAGTCGAACAGCCGGACCTGCATGAAGCGGGCGTAGGGCACGAGACCGACCGGCGATTCGGTCGGCGCCAGCCAGGTGTCGTCGCTCATCGCGGCCAGAGCCTTGCGCCGCCGGTCCGTGACGTCCCGGAACTGCGCCAGCAATTCGGCCCCGGACAGCGCGCGCCGCGACTCGATCTCCATCTCGTTGAGCGCGCCGATCTCGTTGTGCACGTGCGCGAAGGCCCGGACGTCGGCGTCCACCCGGGGCGTCGACTCGCCCAGCAGCATGGACTCGGTGCCGATGATGTGCGCGATCACGTCGAAGACCGTCCACCCCGGCAGCCGTGACGGTGTGCGCCAGCCGTTCTCGTCCAGCGCGCCGACCAGCCGCGCGAGCTGATCCCACTGATCGGACAGCGCCTTGGTGAGTGTGGCGCGGTCGAACGACGGTGTACTCATGCGCGTGACTCCCTCTCCTCGGTATCGAGCCGGTCCAATCCGGTCCGGATCGCCGCCGCGGTCGTGGCGGTCTCGTGCGGACGGCGCAGGACGAAACCGCGGGCGAAGGTGAACAGGTCGCCCCGCTGCCGAGGCACGACGTGCAGGTGCACGTGGTGCACCGTCTGGAAGGCCGACTTCCCGTCGTTGAGTACCAGATTCGCGCCGTCGGCCCCGAGATCGCTGCGCCGCAGCGCCTTCGCGAGGCGATGACCCAGGCCGAAGATCCGCGCGCCCAGCTCGTGATCGAGATCGTCCAGGTCGGTGGCATGTTGCTTGGGGATCACCAGGGTGTGCCCGCGGGTGATCGGCCGGATGTCGAGGAACGCGCACAGCGTCTCGTCGTCGTACACCTTGGTCGCGGGTGCGGTACCCGCGACGATCCCGCAGAAGATGCAGCCACTCACACGGCAGACATTACGGCGTACGACGAATCGGGGACAGCCCTGCGGCAATCGGCCCTCCTCGGCGAACGATCTTCCCCACCGGGGTACTCTCCGTTCCCCTATAACCGGGCAATCCGGAGGAATATCACCCGACCGTGTGACGTTGATCTCCGCTACGCTCACCGCTGGCCGGGTACAGTTGCCAGGATTCTCACGAACCTACTGCAAAGTAAGTTAGGGAGCGCCGGACCGGTTACAGCGGCCCACCATGGATACGGGGGCCAGCTGCCACCACGAGTAAGGAAGTTGACCAGTGGAGACAACGCAAAGCGCAGACGCGGACGCGCCGCGCGGGACGTCTGTCGGAGTCGTGCGCGAGACCAACGCCGGCGAACGACGCGTCGCGTTGGTGCCGAAGATCATTCCCACCCTGTCGAAGCAGGGGGTGCAGGTGATCGTCGAGTCCGAGGCCGGGCTGGGCGCGCTGATTCCCGACGAGGCCTACGTCGAGGCGGGCGCCACCCTGGGCGATCCGTGGTCGGCGGATGTGGTCGTGAAGGTCGCGCCGCCCAACGATGCCGAGATCGCGAAGCTGTCGAAGGGCCAGACTCTGATCGGGTTCCTCGCGCCCCGCAATGCCGACAACAAGATCGGCGCCCTGAAGTCCGCCGGCGTGCAGGCGTTCGCGGTGGAGTCGATTCCGCGGATCTCGCGGGCGCAGGTGATGGACGCGCTGTCGTCGCAGGCGAACGTGTCCGGATACAAGGCGGTGTTGCTGGCGGCGTCGGAGTCCACGCGGTTCTTCCCGATGCTGACCACGGCCGCGGGCACGGTGAAGCCGGCGACCGTGCTGGTGCTCGGTGTCGGTGTGGCCGGTCTGCAGGCGCTGGCCACGGCCAAGCGGCTGGGCGGGCGCACCACCGGCTACGACGTGCGCCCCGAGGTGGCCGATCAGGTGCGGTCGGTGGGTGCGCAGTGGCTGGATCTGGGCATCGATGCCGCCGGTGAGGGCGGGTACGCGCGCGAGCTCACCGACGACGAAAAGGCCCAGCAGCAGCAGGCTTTGGAGAACGCCATCAAGGGCTTCGACGTGGTGATCACCACCGCGCTGGTGCCCGGACGGCCCGCGCCGCGCCTGGTGACGGCCGCCGCGGTGGAGGGCATGAAGCCGGGCAGCGTGATCGTGGACCTGGCCGGTGAGACCGGCGGCAACTGCGAGCTGACCGAGCCGGGCAAGACCGTCGTGAAGCATGAGGTCACGATCGCGTCGCCGCTGAACCTGCCCGCGACCATGCCCGAGCACGCGTCGGAGCTGTATTCGAAAAACATTGCCGCCCTGCTGGATCTGATGGTGACCGACGGCAAGTTCGCCCCCGATTTCGACGATCAGGTGCTGGCGGATTCGTGTGTCACCCGCGAGGCGGAGAAGGAGCAGAGCTGATGTACACCGAACTGCTTGCCAATATCGCGATTCTGGTGCTGTCCGGGTTCGTCGGCTTCGCCGTCATCTCGAAGGTGCCCAACACCCTGCACACCCCGCTGATGTCGGGCACCAACGCCATTCACGGCATCGTCGTGCTGGGTGCGCTGGTGACGCTGGGCCGCGTCGAGGACCCGTCGATCGCGACGCAGATCATCCTGTTCGTCGCCGTCGTCTTCGGAACCCTCAATGTCATCGGCGGTTTCGTGGTGACCGACCGGATGCTGGGCATGTTCAAGGGCAAGAAGCCCGGCGCGGTCGAGAAGGCGGGGAAGTAACCCATGGACAACCTGGTCAATATTCTCTACATCGTCTCCTTCGCGCTGTTCATCTACGGCCTGATGGGCCTGACGGGCCCGAAGACGGCGGTGCGCGGCAACTGGATTGCCGCGGTCGGCATGGGTATCGCGGTGATCGCGACCCTGATCGCCGTGCGCGACACCAGCAACTGGATCCTGATCATCGCCGGTCTGGTTGTCGGTGTGGCACTGGGCGTTCCGCCCGCGAAGTTCACCAAGATGACCGCCGTGCCGCAGCTGGTGGCCGCGTTCAACGGCGTCGGCGGCGGCACGGTCGCCCTCATCGCATGGTCGGAATTCCTGAACACGGACGGCTTCTCGCAGATTCACGAGGAGCCGACGGTGCATATCGTGGTCGGCTCGCTGTTCGCGGCGATCATCGGCTCGGTGTCGTTCTGGGGCTCGCTGATCGCCTTCGGCAAGCTGCAGGAGATCCTGCCCGGCCGCCCGATCGGCGTCGGAAAACTGCAGCAGCCCTTGAACTTGCTGCTGCTGGCCGGATCGATCGCCGCCGCGGTCGTGATCGGTGTCGGCGCCGCCGGTGACGGGGTGCCGGGCTGGTGGATGGTGCTGCTGCTGGTGCTGGCCGCGGTCCTCGGGCTGATGGTGGTGCTACCCATCGGTGGCGCCGATATGCCGGTGGTCATCTCGCTGCTCAACGCGCTGACCGGATTGTCCGCCGCGGCAGCCGGTCTGGCGCTGAACAACACCGCGATGATCGTCGCGGGCATGATCGTCGGCGCGTCCGGTTCCATCCTGACCAACCTGATGGCCAAGGCGATGAACCGGTCCATCCCGGCGATCGTCGCGGGCGGATTCGGCGGCGGCGGAACGGCTCCCGGCGCCGGGAGCGGTGAGCAGAAGCAGGCCAAGGCCACCAGCGCGGCCGACGCCGCGATCCAGATGGCCTACGCCAACCAGGTCATCGTCGTCCCGGGCTACGGTATGGCCGTCGCCCAGGCCCAGCACGCGGTCAAGGAGATGGCGAACCTGTTGGAGGCCAAGGGCGTCGAGGTCAAGTACGCCATCCATCCGGTCGCGGGCCGCATGCCCGGGCATATGAACGTGCTGCTGGCCGAGGCCGAGGTCTCC
This sequence comes from Nocardia mexicana NBRC 108244, assembly GCF_001613165.1. Classification (GTDB taxonomy): domain Bacteria; phylum Actinomycetota; class Actinomycetes; order Mycobacteriales; family Mycobacteriaceae; genus Nocardia; species Nocardia mexicana. The sequence goes on along the minus strand of NZ_BDBV01000013.1, from coordinate 16,632 downwards.
TACGACGCGCTCAAGGAGATGGACGACATCAACGGCGAATTCGGCCGTACCGATGTGGCCCTGGTGATCGGCGCCAACGACGTCACCAATCCGGCTGCCCGCGAGGACTCTTCGAGCCCCATCTACGGCATGCCGGTGCTCAATGTCGACCAGGCGCACAGCGTGATCGTGCTGAAGCGTTCGATGAACTCCGGCTTCGCCGGCATCGACAATCCGCTGTTCTACGCCGACCACACCTCGATGCTGTTCGGCGACGCGAAGAAGTCCGTCGGCGCGGTGACCGAGGAACTCAAGGCGCTGTAGGCGTGTGCGCAGTGGGCCCCGCACCCTGGTGGTGCGGGGCCGTTGGGAAACCGGCCTATGCGGTCACGATCGCCCTCGGCGCGGCAATTCTCGCCGCCTGAGGGCGAATTGTGTCGGCGCAGGCCGGGCTATCACGGACCGCGCCTCGCGAGTGCGCGCGGTGAAGTCGTCGGCGGCCTTGTCACGGGGTTATGCGAGAACTGAGGAGACGTCTCACGAGTTCGGCATCGCCGTCTATCGCGACCGTCGACAGGTCCGCGCGGCCCCAGAACATCAGCAACAGCTCCTCCGCCGTGCCGCGGAGCTCGGCCGCGACAGCGGGCAGGTCACCGGTCGGTGCGGGGCCGAACGTCTCGTACTCCGGCGGCTCGGCCGATCCGGTGGGCACGAGGATCCAGCGAGCGTCCCGATCGGTGCACGAAACGGCAATCGGCGCAGCGAGATCGACGGGCGGGACCTGCCAGGCCGCCCTGCGGTAGACCCACACGTCGAAGATCTCCGAGAGGCCGTCGACGGCGAGATCGGTGTCGTAGTTCGTGATCGCGTCCTGGGCCTGCCGGGCGTCGACGACGTGCATGGTGAGCTCGTGGCACTGCCGCCGCGACCAGAATCCGACGGTGCGATTCGACGGCTGCATCGTCCAGGCCGGGGCCGCCGGATCGGTCGACTCCAGCGCCTTCAGCAGATCGTCGAAGCAGCGGCGGTACCAGTCGGCCAGATTCTCGTCCGGACCGGGCGGCGTGGCGGTGTGCCGCCGTCCGTTCTCGGGGTCGGTGACCACCGCGTGGGCCCACTGGTGCACCTCGCCGAGGTGCACCACGAGATCGCGGAGCGTCCAGCCCGGGCAGGCCGGAACGACCGCGTCCAATGGCCCGGTCTGCGTCGCCGCGACCATCGAGTCGGCCGCCTGCTGTAGCCGCTCCTGATATTCGGCCGCCGTGAGAAGCCCGTTGGGAAAGTCGGTCATGATCACCATCATGCCGATTCCGGGCGCGGCCGCGCGATCCGGTTTGTGCGCTGGGGATTCCGATTCCGGGCGAACAACACGGACCTTCCGGAACATGTCGGCGGATCGTGTCGAAACCGGTTTCGCTACACGATGCGCCCCGCGCCGGTCAGTACGTTCGATGCATGTCGGGTATGGGTGCCAGGATGCTGCAGACGCGGTGGCTCGTGCGTGCGCCGATCTGGCTGTTCCGGGCTCGCCTGGGGTTTCTGTTCGGCGGCCGGGTGCTGCTGCTCGAGCATCACGGCCGAAAGTCCGGCCTGAATCGGTATGTGGCGCTGGAAACCGTCGCGCGGCCCACGGCGGACACCGTGGTGATCGCCTCGGGTTTCGGCCGTCGCAGTCAGTGGTTCCGCAATCTGGCGGCCGATCCGCGCTGCCGGGTGAGTGTGGGCCTGCGATACCGGGTTCCGGCGACCGCGCGGGAACTCACGGCGGACGAGTCGGCGCGGGTCATGTCGGGCTATCGGCACGAGCACCCGCGCGCCTATCGGGAGTTGCGCGGGGTCATCGAGGACGCCGTCGCGGGGGATATCGACACCGTGCCGCTGATCGAGCTGACGCTGACTCGCTGAGCGGCCGGCCGCCGCGTATTACGCTGGCCGAATATGGAATTCCCCGCGTCGGGGGTTGGCTCGCCGCGGTTACCGAAAGGGGCGGGAATGACATTGCGCGAGAAGTTCGCGGTACCTGCGGCCACCGAGGGCGCGGTGGTTTACGGCGCACCGCACGAGACGGCCGACGGATCGACGATCATCACCGTCGCCGGGCCCGGCCTGATCCGGCCGGGCCCGAGGCCGGTCGGGATATTCGTCATCCGCGAGGGTGAGGTGACGTGGAAGCCCGCCAACGATGAGAGCCGGATCGCCCTGGTCGCGGTGCTGACGGGGTTGCTGGCGACCGTCTTCACCACCCTCGCGGTGCTGCGCCGCCCACCGTGGCCGGAGCTGTCGTTCCACAAGACCGAGCACATCTGACAACCGGCTCAGCGGTACCCGCGCTCGCGGGCTTCCACCGCGTCCTTCGCCTGCTTCAGCGACGTCTCGGGGTACAACTCGCGATAGACCTTGATCGCCTGGATCTTTTTGCCCTGGGTCAGCAGCTCGTCCACCTCGGCCATGCGGAAGCCGTCGACAACCGGCTGGTTCGGTGCGACGGGCGGCGGGAGGGGGTCGGCGATCTGCAGGTGCCGCATGATCGCGTCCAGCTTGCGCTCGATGCGTTCCATGCGGCGTTCCAGGCGGCGGTGGTTGTCGAACATTCTCCGCACTGTATCGGCGGCATCGGTGCGGGGCGCGACGATTTTCGCGCCCCGCGGACGATTCACGCGGTCTTCAGCGTTCCGCCGTCGATGACGAAGTCGGAGCCCAGGATGTTGGCGGACTTCGGCGATGCCAGGAAGGCGATCAGCGCCGCGACCTCCCCCGGCTCCGAGATCCGGCCCGAGGTCGCACCGAACTGCTCGGCGGCATTCGCCAGCATCGCCTCCTGCGAAATGCCCTGTGCTTCGGCGAATTTCGCGCCGAACCCCTGCGGATCCCGCCACAGCGGCGTGCCGACCACGCCCGGGGACACCGTGTTCACCCGCAGCCCCTGCGGCCCGAACTCCTCGCTGAGCCGCTTGCCGAGCGAGGTGAGCGCGGCCTTCGCCTCGCTGTAGGCGACCGGCCCCGCCGCCGGAATCCGCGAATTGATGGAGGAGACGGTCACGATCGCGCCGCGGCGCTCCAGCAGGCTCGGCAGCGCCGCTCGCGTGGTCCAGACGGCGCTGAACAGGTTGAGGTCGAAGAGGTTTCGCCACTGTTCGTCGGTGATGTCCAGGAATCCGCCGAGCCCCAGGCGATCCGCGTCGCCACCACCGACATTGTTCACCAGAATGTCGATGCCGCCCAGTTCGGCCAGTGCGGCATCCACCGCCGCGGTGGCGCCCGCCGCCGTGCCGAGGTCGGCGGAAACCGCTGCGACGCTGGCCTTTTCGAGCTCCGGTGTGATGGTGCGCGCGGCGCCGACCACGCGCACGCCCTCGGCGGTCAGCTCCTCGGCGACGGCTAGGCCGATGCCGCGGCTGGCGCCGGTGACGAGGGCGGTCTTACCGGTCAGGTCGAGATCCATGAGAGGGTCCTTTCTTGAACTGAAGGTCAAAAATTAGGGCAGAGGTAGGGAATCGCCGAGGCGGCGAGGGTCAGAAGGTGGACAGAGCGGTGTCGATGATCTTGTGCAGGGCGCGGGTGTCGTAGGTCTTGGCCATGACGCGTAGGCCCGCAATGGTGTTCATCAGGAACTCCGCCGCCGCCTGCGGGTCGGTGTCGCGATCGACGTCGCCGTCGCGGCGGCCCTGGTCGATGCGGGCCGCGAGGGCGGCTGCGGTGTGGTCCTGGATGGCCCGTAGGGCGCGGGTGATCTCCGGGTCCTGGGCGGCGAACTCCGTGGCGGTGTTCACCGCCAGGCAGCCGCGTCGAACCGGCTGGGCCGCATCGGTATCCACGAGATGGTGCAGGAATCCGCGCAGGCATTCCCGGGTGGCCCCGGGGCGGGACATGAAATCGGCGGCCAGTTCCGTGCCCATGCGGTCGTAGCGGTCCAGTACGCGGTCGAACAGCTCCCGCTTGCTCCCGAAGGTGTTGTACAGGCTGCCTTTTCCGATGCCCGTGCATTCGGCCAGCTGTGCCGGGGAGGTGTTGGCGTAGCCGTGGGTCCAGAAGGCGTCCATCGCCAGTTCGATCACCGTCTCCGGTTCGAAGTTGCGGGGCCTGGCCATGGTGGAGACGCTAGCTCATTCTTGTCCTGGAGGTCAAGAATGGGGTTACTCCGTGGCCACGATCCGAGCGAACCAGGCGCTCAGCGCGACCAGGACCAGCGGGAAGATCAGCGCGGTGGTCAGCGAGGTGGGCTTGGACAGCCAGCCGATGACCGAGGGCCCGGCAAGAAAACCGAGGTAGCCGAGACTGAACACCCGGGACATATCGGTCGCGGCCGTGGTCGTGCCGAGATTTCCCGCGGCACTGAAGATCTGGGGGACGCCGCCCGCCAGGCCGATGCCGAGCAGTGCCCAGCCGAACAGGGTCACCGGGATCCACATCGACGTGATGACGAGTACCAGGCCGATCGCGGCGAGCACCGAGCCCCAGCGGACGATCGCGACGGGTCCGAAGCGGCCGCTGACCCGGTCGGCGCCGAAGCGTCCCACGGTCATCGTGGTGGAGAAGGCGCCGAATGCCAGCGCCGCGGTGGCCTCGTTCGCGCCGAGATGTTCGCGCAGCTGCAGCGCGCTCCAATCGTTCGCGACGCCCTCGGTCATCAGCAGGGCGAACGCGATAGCCGCCAGGGCGAAGACCTTGCGCGACGCCGAGCGCGGCGACTTCGATACCGCCGTGGGCGTCGAGGCGGGCGACCCGTGCCGGTCGGCGGCTGCGTCGGGAACGGCTGCGGCAGTCGAATCTTCGACTCGAGGCAGCAGCCGGGGCACACTGGCCGCCGCGACGGCGAGGCCGCATGCCGCGGCGACCGAGAGCGTCGTCAGGAGACCCCACCCGGCGTGCATGGCCGCCGCACCGGCCAGCGATCCCACCAGGCCGCCGCAGGAGAACAGCGCGTGGAACGCCGACATGATCGGCCGTGGATACTGCCGCTCGACCAGTACCGCCTGGGCGTTCATCGACACGTCCATGGCGCCGTTGCCGAATCCGAAGACGATCAGCGCAACGGCGAGTTGCAGCGGGCCGGTCGCAAATCCGGGACCGAGTATCGACAGCGACAGCCAACAGGCCGCCGCCGCGACCAGTGTGCGGCTGCCGAACCGGTCGGCCAGCGGCCCGGCCGCCTGCATCCCCGCGATGGCACTGACCGCCATGAGCAGGATCAATATGCCCAACGTCGCATTGGACACTCCGGTGCGACCCGTGATCACCGGAATGTGCACCACCCACATGGAGGCCACGAAACCGTTGAGCCCGAACACCGCGAACACCGCGGCGCGTGCCATCCGGACCGGGGGAGCGAGCGTCGAAGCAGCCATTGGTTCGACGGTACCGGTGCCGGGCACCGGTAGCTCCCCGTTGCCCCCGCCACCCGAGGCGCCGTTGCCGTGGTGGCCAGGTTCCGAATCTTGTCCGGTTTCAACCGGTTTCGACTTCATTCTATTCCGGGGTACCGACAAGTTCCGGCCTCGGGAAACCGGGTTGAGAAGGCCGGGGCCATCTGCGAGAGTTTGGGGGTGGACCCGCTGGAAAGCCTGCTCGAGGGACCGCGGGCGCGCGGCGCCTTCGTGATGCGCTCGCTGCTCGAGCCGCCCTGGTCGCTGCGGATCCGCGACGAGTCGCCGCTGACGGTGGTGGCGGTGGTGCGCGGCAGCGGCTGGATCGTTCCCGACCAGCGTGGCGGCGCCGAGCCCGCCGAGCAGACCCGCCACGGATTTCCGGCGCCGGGGCCGACCGCTCCCCGCCAGCTGCGGGAGGGCGACGTGGCGATCATCCGCGGCCCGGAGCACTACACCTTCGCCGACGACCCGTCGACAGAGCCGCAGGTCTACATCAACCCCGGGCAGATCACCACGACGCCGGAGGGTGAGGTGCTCTGCGAGACATGGAGTCTCGGCGTGCGCAGCTGGGGCACCGATCCCGATGCCGCGACCATGCTCGTCACCGGCACCTACGAACAGGAGAGCGCGGCGAGCCGCCGGCTGCTGCGTGCCCTGCCGCCGCGCATCGTGCTGCCCGGTACCGAACTCGACAGCCCGGTGCTCGATCTGCTGGTCGCGGAGAGCGCCAGGGACCGGCCCGCGCAGGGCGCCATGCTGGACCGCCTGCTCGACCTGCTGCTGATCGCCACCCTGCGCGCCTGGTTCTCCCGCAACGACGCCCCGGCGTGGTACCACGCCTACGCGGATCCGCTGGTGGGCAGGGCCCTGCGCCTGCTGCAGCACAATCCGGCGCACCAGTGGACGGTGGCGTCGCTGGCCACCGAGGTGGGGGTGTCGCGGGCGGCGCTGGCCCGCCGGTTCACCGATCTGGTCGGCGAACCGCCGATGGCCTTTCTCACGGACTGGCGCCTGGCCCTGGCCGCCGATCTGCTGCACGACTCCGACGCGACGGTCGAGGCCATCGCCCGCCGCGTCGGGTACGGCAGCGCCTTCGCGCTGAGCACCGCCTTCAAGCGCCACTTCGGCGTCAGCCCCCGGGAGCACCGGCTGGCCGCGACATCGTCCGACCGGGGGCTCTCGGTCGCGTCGCAGGCCTGATCTCGAGCACAGCCTCCGTGCCCCGGGCGCCGACCGCTCGAGCTGGGCGCGTGACTATTGTCGGCCGGGTGACGACGCAGAAGGACTACCCGGTGCTCTGGCCCATGCCGACCCGGTGGGCGGACAACGACCACTACGGGCACGTCAACAACGTGACCTACTACTCGTACTTCGACACCGCGGTCAACGGCTGGCTGATGGACGCCACCGGCACCGACATCCGGGAACTGCCCGCCATCGGGGTGGTCGCGCAGACCTCCTGCCAGTTCCTCGGCTCGCTCAGCTTTCCGGACCGGCTGCGCGTCGGTCTGCGCATCGCCCGGCTGGGCCGCACCAGCATCACCTACGACCTGGCCATCTTCCGCGAGGACGGCGATGCCCTCGAACTGGCCGCCACCGGCAGCTTCGTGCACGTCTACGTCGACGACCAGACCCGCAAGCCGATCGAGATCCCGGAGGTGATCCGCAGCGCCGCAGCGCAATTGGTCGTCGAGTAACGCTCCTCGCGAACTCTCAGATCATGCCCAGCAGGGTCAGCGGATCCTCCAGCAGCGAGGCCACCGTCGCCAGGAACCGGGCACCCAGTTCGCCGTCGATCATGCGATGGTCGAAGCTCAGGCCCAGGGTCGTGACCCAGCGGACGGCCAGCTCGTCGCGATACACCCACGGCTGCTTGCGAATCGAGCCCAGGCACAGGATCGCGCCCTCACCCGGATTGACCAGCGGCACACCGGTGTCGACGCCGAAGACGCCGACGTTGCTGATGGTGAACGTGCCGCCGCGCAGATCCGTCGGCGCCGCCCGGCCGGAGCGGGCGACGTCGGCCAGCCAGCCGATCTCCCGGCACAGTTCGCGCAGGCTCAGCGTCTGCGCCTCCTTGACGGTGGGGACCAGCAGCCCGCGGTCGGTGGCCACGGCGATGCCCAGATTGACGTAGTGCCTGGTGACGATCTCCTTGCGCTCCTCGTCCCAGGCGGAGTTGATGCCGGGGAACTCCGCCATCGCGGCCAGCGTCGCCTTCGCCACCAGTGCCAGCGGCGTCAACGTGAGCCCGGTGAACGAATCGGTGCTGCGCAGATGGTCGAGCAGTTCCATCGACGCGGTGAAATCCATGGTGGCGAACGCGCTGGCCTGCGGGATGGTGCGGGCACTGGTCACCATGGCGGCGGCACTGCGCTTGCGCACCCCGGTGACCGGCGTGCGGGTCTCGCGCGCGGACGGGATGGAGCGGATGATGCCGCCGTCGGGACGCATCGTTGGCACCGGCGGGGCGCCGGGCCGCGGTGCCTCGTCCTCGTCCGGGCCCGCGTCCTGCCGAATCCGGCTGGGCGGCTGCGAGACCGGGACCGCATGGCGGACGTCGTCGACGGTGACCGCGCCGCCCGGGCCCGAGCCCGCGACGAAGGCGATATTGATGCCCAGCTCGCGGGCGAGCTTGCGGGCTGCCGGAGTCGCCGGGGGGCGGCCGGGCATATCGGGATAGATCGGAGCGGGTTCCGTCGATACCTCCGAGGAATCAGGCTGTGCCGCAGTGAGATTCGCGGCTCGGACGCGGCGCGAGGTGGGCTCGCCCTCGGGCCCGTAGCCGACCAGGACCGACTGCCGATCCGCGGACGGCGTGTCGGGTTGTGCCGGAGCCACCGCGAATTCGGTGGCGACCCGGATCAGCGGCGCGCCCACCGGCACGGTGTCGCCGGGCCGCGCCAGCAGCTCCAGCACCTTGCCGGAGAACGGGCAGGGCAGCGCCACCTGGGCCTTCGCGGTCTCCACCTCGGCGATGGTCTGATTCAGCTCCACCTGGTCGCCGACGGCCACCGCCCACGAGACCAGCTCGGCCTCGGTCAGTCCCTCGCCGAGATCGGGTAGCCGGAACTCCAGCACATGGTTCTGGTCGTCGTCTGCTGCAACCGGGTCTTCCAACGGGCACCTTCTGTCTGAACGGGCTGGTCAGGCGGCAAGCGTGCGGTCGACCGCAGCCAAGATGCGGTCGGGGTCGGGCAGGTGGTGCCGTTCGAGCTTAGCCGGGGGGTAGGGGATGTCGAAGCCACCGACCCGCAAAACCGGTGCCTCCAGGTAGTAGAAGCACCGTTCGGTGATGCGCGCGGCGATCTCGGCGCCGAGTCCGGCGAACACCGGCGCCTCGTGCGCGACGATCAGGCGTCCGGTCCGGCGCACCGACTCCTCGACGGTGTCGAAATCGATCGGCGACAGGCTGCGCAGATCGATCACCTCCAGCGAATGCCCCTCGCCCGCCGCGATTTCCGCCGCCGTCAGCGCGGTGCGGACCATGCCGCCGTAGGCGACGACGGTGGCATCGTCGCCGTCGCGGCGGATCCGGGCGCGGTCCAGCGGGAACGGATCGTCGTCGAGTGCCGTGAAATCGACGTCGGTCTTGTCCCAGTAGCGGCGCTTGGGCTCGAAGAAGATCACCGGGTCGTCCAGTGAGATCGCCTGGCGGATCATCAGATACGCGTCGGCCGGATCGCTCGGTGCGACCACCCGCAGCCCGGCGGTGTGCGCGAAGTACGCCTCCGGTGACTCGGAGTGATGCTCCACCGAGCCGATACCGCCGCCGCAGGGAATCCGAATCGTCAAGGGCGCGAACACTTTTCCCTGGGTGCGATAGTGAATCTTGGCGACCTGGGAGACGATCTGGTCGAAGGCCGGATAGACGAAGCCGTCGAACTGGATCTCGCAGACCGGCCGGTAGCCGCGCAGCGCCATGCCGAAAGCCGTTCCGATGATGCCGGATTCGGCGAGCGGAGTGTCGATGACGCGGTTGTTGCCGAAGTCCTTCTGCAGCGTGTCGGTCACCCGGAAGACCCCGCCCAGTCTGCCGATGTCCTCGCCCATCAGCACGACCTTCGGATCGTCCTCCAGGGCGCGGCGCAGTCCGGTGTTCAGGGCGCCCGCGAAGGTGGTGATCATGACCGGACTCCTTCCGTGACTGTGCCGTCCGCGAGGTAATCGGCGTATCGTCGCCGTTCCTCCTCGATCAGGGGATGCCGGGTGGTGTAGACGTGCTCGAAAAGTTGCGCGGGATCCGGGTCGGGCATAGCGATGGTCGCGGCGCGCAACACCCCGCCGACCTCGTCGGAGCGGGTCTGCACCCGGTGCTCGAAATCGCTGTCCCACAGATCTTCTCGCTCCAGGAGCCGCCGCATCCGGTCGATCGGATCACGGCGCTGCCAGACCTCGTTCTCGGCGGCCGAACGGTAGCGGGTGGGGTCGTCGGCGGTGGTGTGCGGGCCCATGCGATAGGTGATGGCCTCGACGAACGACGGGCCGCCCCCCGCGCGGGCGCGCGCCACCGCCTGCCGGGTCATCGCCAGCACCGCCAGCACGTCGTTGCCATCCACCTGCACGCCCGGAATGCCGTAGCCGTAGGCGCGGCGCACGATCGGCGTGGGGCTCTGCACGGTTACCGGTTCGCTGATCGCCCACTGGTTGTTCATGCAGAAGAACACCACCGGCGCGCTCCAGGACGCCGCGAAGCCCAGCGCCTCGGCCATATCGCCCTGGCTGGTGGCCCCGTCGCCGAAGTAGGTGAGCACCGCGATCTCGGCACCGTCCAGATGGGCGGCGTAGGCGTAGCCGGTGGCGTGCAGGCCCTGCGCGCCGACCACGATGGCGGGGTTGGTCATATTGATATCCGCCGGGTCCCAGCAGAAGTGGGCGGCGCCGCGCCACAGCCGGGTGATCAGGCTCGGGTCGACGCCGCGGCAGTAGGCGACCCCGGCCTCGCGATAGCTGCAGAACACGTAGTCGTCGGCGTGCAGGGCGTGAGCGGAACCGATCTGGGCGGCCTCCTGGCCCAGCAGGGGAGGCCACAGGCCCAGCTGGCCCTGGCGTTGCAGCGCGGTCGCCTCCACATCTATGCGGCGGGCGACCACCATGTCCTCGTACAACTGCCGCAATCGTTCGGGTCCGACATCGGATACCAGCGCCGCATGCTCGCGGTCGAGTACGCGGCGGCCGTCCGGCTGGACCAACTGCACCGGGTAGGTGATGGGGTCGGCCATAACCCTCGCCTCCTGTCCGTCGCCGCGCCGGGGTCTCCGTGCTGGCGACGTAAGAGAGTGTCCTATATCACACAGCATCCACGATTGGGCGACTTGCGCAAGTATGGACACGCTAAGTGGGCAGAATGCGCGGGTTGCCGGCCGTCTTTGCTTGCATACTGCCTCGTGTGATCAGATCCGGGCTGCCGTGTCATCGATGCGGTGGCTGGAGGTTGTGCCTGCTGCGCGATCGGGGACATCGATGTTCGGTGAGTCCGTCGTGGCTGGGATCGGGTGCCGCGGCCCGGCGAGGCGGCGAATGTGGCTGTCAGCGCGTCGGCCTTCCGTTGAGGTGGTCGGCTGCTTCGTGCGGTGGTGGGCGACTTGCGCAAGTCCTAACGGGCGGATTGGGCAGAATGCTCGCGTGCGGACTGTGATGGCTGCCATACTGCGTTGCATGTCGAGTGGAGAGCCTGTCGGAGCCGTCGTCGATGCAACCGATGCGCGGCTGTTGCTGGAGCTGATCGCCAATCCCCGTGCCACCGGGGTGGAACTGGCTACCCGGCTCGGGCTGTCGCGCAACACGGTTCAGGCCCGGCTGGCGCGCTGGGAGGCTGGCGGCGTGCTGGCCAGTTTCGAGCGCCGCGTCGACCCCCGCGCCCTCGGATATCCGCTGGCCGCCTTCGTGGCGGTGGTGGTCGACCAGCACAAGCTGGACTCGGTGGTGGACGAACTGGCCGAGGTTCCGGAGGTGACCGAGGTCTGCGGCATGACCGGCCCCACGGACCTCACCGTCCGCGTGGTGGCCCGCGACGCCGACGACCTCTACCGCATCGCCGGTCAGATCCTGAAGATCCCGGGCGTGGAGCGCACCAACATGGCCCTGGTGATGCGCCAACTCGTCGGCCCGCGCACGGCCCCCCTTCTCCGCCGCCTGGCGGTCCCCAATGGCGTTGCCCCCCGCCCGGATTCGACCCGCACCAACCGCCCCCTCGGCCTCACCCCCCGCCCCCGCTGAACCGCCCCGCCCTTCGGGCGAAGGTTGGCAGCGGAGGAAGTCAGGCCAGTTTCGGGGGATTGGATCCTGACTGGACTGGTTGGTGTTGGCGACGATGGCGCGGTGACTGCCACCGCTGATGCCGAATCGAACGTTGTCGCCGAACCCGATGTGGGGCCGCTGCATCCGGTGGGAGCCGGTGTTGTGACGGCGCTCGTGGGCTTCACCAGCTCGTTCGCGGTGGTGCTGGCCGGGTTGCGGGGAGTGGGGGCGACGCCCGCCCAGGCCGCGTCGGGTCTGCTGGCCGTCTGTGTGACGCAGGCTGTGGGAATCGTGCTGCTCAGCCGCCGGTACCGGATGCCGATCACGCTGGCCTGGTCCACCCCGGGCGCCGCGCTGCTGGCGAGCACCGGGGCGATTGCCGGTGGCTGGCCCGCGGCCGTCGGGGCGTTCGTGGTGACCGGCGTGCTGGTCGTCCTGACCGGGTTCTGGCAGCGGCTGGGCAAGCTGATCGCGGCCATTCCGGCCGAGATCGCGCAGGCGATGCTGGCCGGGGTGCTGCTGCCGCTGTGCCTGGCGCCCATGCACGCGCTGAGCACCAGTCCGGCCGTGGTGATTCCGGTGCTGGTGGTGTGGCTGGTACTGCAGCGGTTCGCGCCGCGCTGGGCGGTGCTGGCGGCATTCGCGACGGCCGCGGTCGGGGCCGGTGTCGACATCGCCGTCACCCATCGCCGCCTGGATCTCGCGACGATGCTGCCGCGCGTGGAATGGACTGTGCCGCACTGGAGTTGGCAGGCGCTGATCGGCGTGGCCGTGCCGCTGTACATCGTCACCATGGCCGCGCAGAACATTCCGGGGACGGCGGTGATGAGCTCGTTCGGATACCGGGTGCCGTGGCGCGCGGCGATGAGCACGACCGGGCTCGGCACCATCGCCGGCGCCTTCGCGGGTGGGCACGCGATCAACCTCGCCGCGGTCAGTGCCGCGCTGGCTGCGGCGCCGGAGGCGCATCCGGATCCGCGGCGGCGCTGGATCGCGGCGTTCAGCGCGGGCTGGACGTACCTGTTGCTGGCGATGGCCTCGGGCGCGCTGGTGACGCTGGTCGCCGCCGCGCCGCCGGGCGTGCTGGAAACCGTTGCGGCCCTGGCCCTGATCGCCACGCTGGCGGCCGCGCTGACCGCGGCGCTGGGGTCCGCGGAGCACCGGCTCGCCGCCGCCGTCACCTTCGGGGTGTCGGCCTCCGGCATCGCGCTACTGGGTATCGGCGCGGCATTCTGGGCCTTGGTCGCGGGGCTGCTGGTGCGATGGGTGCTGCATCGGCCGCAGCGGGCGTCGGCCTGAGCGGAATTCGCGACGCAGTTCGGGGAAGGTGCCGGTCGGCACCGATCAGAGCGACGCCGGTCTCGGGGCAGAGGCCCGCGGGCGCGGACTCGGATCGGCAGAGTAGCGCTTGTCGTAGGGTGGGGGAGTTCGCGTACCGGCTACGGATCTGACAGAGGAGCTGGCTTGACCGCGGTGTTGATATCGGCCGAAGAACTTCGGAAAGTGCTGTCCGACAGCGGTTCCCGCGTGCATGTGCTGGATGTGCGGTGGGCGCTGGGCGATCCGGACGGACCGCAGCACTATCTGGACGGCCACATACCGGGGGCCGTATTCGTCGATCTGGAGACCGAACTGGCCGATCCGCCGTCCCCGGCGCGCGGCCGTCATCCGCTGCCCGAACTTGCCCACCTGCAGAAATGTGCTCGCAGCTGGGGGCTTCGCACCGGCGAACCGGTCGTCGTCTACGACGCGACGGGCGGCATGGCCGCGGCGCGGGCCTGGTGGCTGCTGCGATGGGCCGGTGCGGCGGACGTGCGCATCCTCGACGGCGGCCTCCCGGCATGGGAACGCGCGGGTGGCGAGCTCACCACCGGCAGCGAGCCCGACCCCTCTCCCGGCGACGTCGTGTTCAGCCCTGGCAATATGCCGGTGACCGATGCCGACGGCGCGGCGGCCTGGCAGGGCCCGCTGCTCGATGCCAGGGCAGGGGAGCGCTACCGCGGCGAGACCGAGCCGGTGGACCCCCGCGCCGGGCACATCCCCGGCGCCGTGAGCGCTCCGACCGCCGAAAACCTCACGGCCGACGGCACTTTCAAAACCCCGGAGGAACTGCGGGCGCGGTTCGCCGACCACGGTTCCGGCCCGGTCGCGGTCTACTGCGGCTCGGGCGTCACGGCCGCACACCAGATCGCGGCCCTGGCCGTCGCCGGAATCGACGCCACCCTCTACCCGGGCTCCTGGTCCCAGTGGTCCAACGACCCCAAGCGCCCGGTGGCCACCGACTGACCTTCCCGCACCCCCCGTGTGCTCCCGCACTCCTCGCAAACGCCTGTAGGGGGTGCGGGGTTGTGCAAAGGGTGCGACGAGCCGTGCCGGTCAAGCGCAGCCGCGGGCCGCGCGGTGCAGGGCCTCGCGATCGGCCAGGGTGATGGGGAGGTCGTATTGTGTTGCGGCCGTGAGGTATTTGCCCGCGTAGAAGCAGCGGTAGGCGCGGGCCGGGGGTAGCCAGTCGGCGGGGGTGCTGTCGCCCTTGTCCTCGTTGGTCGCGCCGTCGACGGCCAGCAGGTTGAAGTCGATGTCGTTGGCGAAGCGGATGCGCTGGGGCAGTGGCCAGGTCGCGGCGCCCATATCCCAGGCGGCGGCCAGGGGATAGATGTGGTCGATCTGCACCTCGCGCGCCCGGGACTTGTCGAAAGTGATGCGCTTGCCTGTGTAGGGGTCTTGCAGGATGCCCGCGAGCACCACGCAGTCGCGCGTGCCAGGGCGATGGCTGACGCCGCTCAATTGCCCTTGGAGCACGTTGTTGCGGGTGTCGCAGCCGTCGTGGCCGCCGCGGCCGTCGTAATCGTCGGACCACGCCGGGCCGAATACGCAGCCCTCGTCGTTTCGGCAGCCGCGCTGATAACCGCCCGGGTGCGGGCGTTTGTCGATCACTCTGGCGGCGCCCAGCAGCGCCTCCACCTGGGCGCGAGTGGGGCTGCCCGGCGCGGGCGGCCCATCGCCGAGAATCGAACAGCCCGCTGCCAGCACCACGACGGCCAGCACCATCGGTCCCCACCATGCCCACCCACCCCGCTGCATGCATCAGGTGTATACCTCGGCACCGACAAGCGGCTCGAAACCCGACAAGTGACCGGTGTGTCTTTCGTAGTCGGCGGTGTGTCGGCGGCAGCACGACCGGGGCCCGCGGGCCCCGGATCTGTGTGCAGGGTTGGAAGCACCTCGGCTGCGTTCGGGTCGCGAAGCAACCAAGCCGCATGCGGGTTGGGTAGCCGTCGGGTCGCGTGCAGGTTGGGCAGTGCCCTGGCGCGGATCGACAGGCGGGTGGTGCTACAACCAGGCCCGTGCCAGCAGATCGTCGGCGGGCAGTTCGGCCGCCTGGGGCGGGAACCGAGTCGCCGCGATCGACTCCACCCGCGCCCCGTCGTGGCCGATCAGCCACGAGCCGCCGCGCTCCTCGCACTCGGCGATCTTCGCGAACGTCGTGAGCAGGAAGGTGATCGCGTCGCGCGGATCCACCGTGCGCGCGAGTCGCTGGGATTCGCCGGGCCGCGACAGATCCAGCCACACCCCGGACTGCCCGTCCAGGCGCATGCCGACGATCTTGGCGGTGTCGACGAAGGTGAATTTGCGCCGCTCCCACGGCGTAGTCGGCGTGAAACTCTGCTCGAGTGCCTGGAGCAGAATCGTCATCTTCACTGCCCTCCTCGTGCGCCATCTGCTGCGGCGCCGATTCGGTGCGCTTCCGGGTACGAGGGCACCGAACCATGGTCCTAGCGCGGATGCGATTGGGTTGTGTTGCTGCAAAAACACGGCCGATTCCGTTCGTCGGCCGTGACCAGCGGATATTCCAGTATGTTCGATTTTCGACCCGATTGGTATAGCTGTGCCCATCCAGTCCGGGCGAGCGGCCGTCCGATCGTGCCGGGCCGCGGCGGACACCCGAGGTTCCGCACCGGGCCCGCATCGTCGTAGTACTCACATTCGTCCTGGCTGCGTCGTCGGATTACCGACACGACGGGGACCGTCGCCGGATCACCGGTCGCGGGCCGGAATTCTCGAATGGAGGCACGATGACTGCGAATGAATCCGAAATCAGGGCACTGCTGGAGAGCCGCACCGAGGCGCAGCGGTCGAAGGATATCGATCGGCTCATGGCGTTCTATTCGCCAGACATCGTCTATTACGACGCCGTGGCTCCGCTCCGCTTCACGGGGACCGGCGAGGTGCGCCGGAATTTCGTCCGGTGGTTCGACGGCTATGTCGGCCCCGTCGGCCTGGAAACACACGACCTGACCATCGCCACCGGCGGAGATGTCGCGTTCGCCAATATGCTGCACCTGGACTCGGGAAAGCGCAGGGGCGGAATCGAGTTGCCGATGTGGGTGCGTGAGACCGTATGCCTTCGACGGTCCGGCGGCAGCTGGTCGATCACGCACGAACACATCTCGCTGCCGATCAATCCGGCGAACTTCCAAGTCTGGTGTGCCTCCGGAAAAGACGCGCCTGCCCGGGGCGGCGGCAGCTCCGTATTCGGCCTGGTCTTGACCGATGTGGCCGCCCGCTTCGGCCCGCGCGCGCTGTGGCGTAAGGCACGTGCGAGGCCTGCGTGACGGGTGGTACGAACGTCCACCCCGGGCACCCCACCGGCCGCGTGCGTCGTGTCGGGGGCAGCTGATTGGATGGGCGGATGCTGCATGGGTTGTGGACGCCGGGATCCGGGTTGGTGCTGTGGCGCCATCCGGAGAACGACGCGAGCGACTCCGGGGCGCTGCCGGATCCGTTGGGGGCGATGATCGCCCGCGCCCGGTTCCGGCATCGGGCGCACGTGCTGGTGGCGGGGCCGGACGGGCCGGAGGCGACCGAGGTCGAGGCGCATGCGCTGGTGCCGATGGCCGCCGTGCCGGTGCTGCTGCAGGACTTGCCCGCGGCCGCCGTCGCGGCCGACCTGCGCTTCCTCGCCCACGTGGCGCGCGGGATCGACAGGTGGGTCCGGGCCGGGCGGGCGGTGCCCGAGGTGCGCCGCGACGACGGCGAGTGGTGGGCG
>NZ_BDBV01000012.1 GCF_001613165.1 Nocardia mexicana NBRC 108244 | reverse complement strand
CGGTCCCCAGCCGTCGACGCGGGTGAACGCGCCCGCCTCGTCGATCGCGGTCGCCACCGCGCCGGTCCCGGCCGTCAGCGTCACGCCGGGCGCGCCGCCGAGCGCCCCGGCATGCGCGGTGACCGCGTCGGAGGTGATCGCGACCCCCGCCACGTTCGGCAATCCCGCCAGCTGCCGTGCGAGCCGCATCCGTGCCTCCGGCGCCGCGGCAGCTCCCGCAGCACCCACCGACACCACGAAAGGAGTTGCGGGAGCTTCGATTCGATCGATAACGGCCCGAATGGCGGTGACGGCCGCATCGACGCCCCCCGCAGCCGCCAGCCCCGGCGCACCGGGCCCGTCGGCCCGCTGCTTCTCCCAACCGTCGATACGAAGCGACGCCCGGCACTTGGTCTTCCCGAGGTCGATGGCAAGAACTGTGGCACTCATGCCGAGCATCTTCGCGAACCAAGCCGGATCGCGCGGCACATGGCCAATTCTCCCCACCACCCGCCGCCCCGCCACCGCGGTCCATCATTCCGGCGCGGTGGCTCGCGATCCCGGCGCGGAGGTTCGTCATGCCGGTGCGGAGGTTCGTGATCCCGGTGCGGTGGCCCGTCATGCCGGTGCGGCGGCGCGCGATTCCGGTCCGGAGGTTCGTGATTCCGGCGTGGTGGCCCGTCATGCCGGTGCAGTGGTTCGTGATTCCGGTCCGGGTGGCCCGTCATGCCGGTCTGGTGGCTCGTGATTCCGGTGCGGTGGTTCGTGATCCCGGTCTGGTGGCTCGTCATGCTGACACAGTGGCTCGTCATGCTGGCACAGTGGCTCGTCATGCTGGCACAGTGGCCCGTCATGCCGGACCGGTGGCTCGTCATTCCGGCACGTTTTTGGCCGAAATCCGCACATGTCGGAGGTGGATCCCGGCCACAAGCACGCCGGAATACGGGACCAGCCACCGGGAGTACGGGGTGGACCGTCACACCCCGTGCCTTCGTGGACCACAGCGCCGCAATCCCGGGGACTGCCGCGTCGGGACCTCGGGGCCACCGCGCCGGAAACTCGGGGACTGCCGCGTCGCGACATCAGGTGCCACTGCATCGGGAACTCGGGGATCACCGTGTCGGGAACTCGGGACCAGCGCGCCGTGACCACCTACTGGTCGGCGGAGCGCAGATTCGCGCACCCTGTATTGGTTCTCGCACTCTCTACAACCGCTTGTACGGGGTGCGGGAACGTGTGCGGGGTGCGGGAGTTGGGGCTCTGCCGACCGGTAGGTGGTGGGCTGATGGTGGTGGGCTCGCCCAGGCGGGAAGCTATGTAGTGGGCGGTGGCGGGGGTGATGCCGGGGACCCCGGTCAGGGTGGTGAGCAAGGTGTGGAGGGGCTGGGTTCGGTCGAGGTGGATGTCGCCTTCGGCGACGGCGCGCGCGAATGTTTGGACAGTGCGCGCGATTTCGGAGGGCAGGTCCAGCCCGGTGAGGTCGGCCTCGGCGAGAGCGCGCGGCGGCGGGAACAAATACCCGAGCCCGAGCGGCGCCAGCCCGGGCACCGCGGTGCCGTGGCGAGCAACGATACGGCCCACCAGCTGGTTCGCCCCCGCATGGTCGGGCTGGTTGGTCCCCGCGTGGTCGAGCGGATTCGCGCTCGCGTGGTCGAGTCCGGCATCTGGGTGGTCGCGTTGGTTGGTGGCCGTGTGGTTGAGCGGATTCGCGCTCGCGTGGTCGAGTCCGGGGGCATCTGGGTGGTCGCGTTGGTTGGTGTCTATGTGGTCGGGCGGATTCGCGCTTGGGTTGTTGGGCTGGTTCGTGGTGGTGTGGTCGGGCTGGTTGGTGGGTGTGTGGTCGCGTTGGTTGGTGTCTATGTGGTCGGGCGGATTCGCGCTTGGGTTGTTGGGCTGGTTCGTGGCTATGTAGTCGGGCTGGTTCCTGCCTGTGTGGTTGAGTTGGCTTGTCTCGGCAGGGGTGAGGTTGCTCGTTGCTGTGTGGTCGGGGCGGTTCGGCCTTGTGTGGGTGGGGCGGGTTGGTTGCTGGGCGAGCCCTTGTTCGACCAAGGTTCGTACGGCGGTTTCGTAGGCGTCCCAGGTGCCTGGCGGCTGTCGTAGCGGGGTATTGCTGGCGTGGTCCTCGGTCGGCTGTGTTGGGGTGGTGCGGTCCAGGGCGAAGATGTGTCGGGCACGGCGCACCTGGTGGATCAGACCGTGTAGGTCGGGGAGGTGGGCTCGGAGGAGCAGGCTGCCGTCGGGGCCGCGGAATATCTCCAGCACCCCCGGGTGGCCGTCGACGGTGATCGTGCGCCGATATGTTCCGCCGTCGACGTGCTCGACGCCGGGGATCGCGCGCTCGGCGAGGTAGTCGAGCATGGGCTCGAAGTCGAGCGGCTGTCGGTCGCTCAGGCGCAGCAGCAGCCCGCCGTCGGCGACGAGGCGGTCGGTCGACCGGCGGCGTTTCCGCAGTGCCGTGGGGGAGGCGTGGAAACTTTCGTGGAAGGCCCGGTTGAGCTGGCGGACGCTGCCGAACCCGGAAGCGAACGCCACGTCAAGGACGGTGAGATCGGTGTCGTCGAGCAGTCGGCGGGCGAAGTGCACCCGGGACGACCGGGCGAGCTGGTCGGGCGTGATGCCGAGGCTGTCGGCGAACAGGCGCCGCAGGTGCCGTGCCGACGCACCGAGCCGAGCGGCCAACTCGGCCTCGCCGCACCCGTCGAGCATCCCGTCGACGATGAGCCCCACCGCCCGGCACACCAGCTCCGATCCGGGCGGCCCGACCGGCGGTTCGCCCCGGTAGGGCCTGCATCGCAGGCACGCCCGATACCCCGCGGCCTCGGCCGCCGCCGCCGTGGTGAACACCCGCACGTTCTCCGGCTTCGGACGGCCGCCGCACCCCGGCCGACAGTAGATCCCGGTGGTGACGACTCCGGTGAAGGTGCTCATATCCCCATGATGGCCGCGCCGCGGGGGCGGGATCGGACACATCCGGACACCGCCCCGACATGTCCGAATGCGGCCAGACCGCCGCAAACAAGATCAGCACAGTCGACGGCATGCCGACACGAACAACCACCGCCCCGCCGGATGCCCCGACCCACACCCCGGCCGCCTTCTTTCTGACCGCCGCCGCCCTGTGCGCCTTGATCGCGGGCACCGAAATCCCGACGCCGCTGTATGTGCTGTACCGGGGCCGGTTCGGGCTGTCGGACACGATGCTCACCGTGATCTTCGCCGTCTACGCGTTGGCGTTGATCCCCGCGCTGCTGGTCGGTGGCCGCTTGGCCGACCGCTTCGGCCGGCGGCGCCTGGTGCTGTTCGGCCTGGTCCTCGCGGCGCTCGGCGCGGGCACGCTGGCCGCGGCGACCGGGACCGGATGGCTGCTGGCGGGCCGCGCTGTGCAGGGCGTGGCGGTCGGCGCCGCGACCGGTGCCGCCACCGCGGCGCTGGTCGAACTGGATGCCCTGTCGTGCGCGGCCAGCGCCGGTCTCGAGGGCGAAGGCCACGCGCCGGACCGGCACCACCGGGCGGCGTTGTTCGCGACATCGGCCGTCGCGGTCGGCGGGGCGGCCGGTCCGCTGCTGGGCGGGCTGGCGGCGCAGTACCTGTCCGCGCCGTTCGCGCTGAGCTACCTGGTCGAATCCGGCCTGCTGCTGGTGCTGGCGCTCGGCCTAGCTGCCGTCGGCGCCTGGCCCGTGTCGCCGGCCGGGGAGACCGCCGCCGGGCTGCCGGGCGCTCCCGCCGGGCCGCAGACCGCCGCCCGTCGGCCGGGCATCCCCGCCGACATCCGAATCCCCTTCGCCCGCATAGGGATCACCGTCTTCGCGGCCTGGTCCGTCGGCGCGCTCTACACCTCGGTGGTGCCGTCCTACGCCGTGGAACTGCTGGGCACCCGCAACCTCGCGATCCTCGGCGCGGTCGCCTTCGCGATGCTGGCCACCGCGGCGGCCACGCAACTGACCCTGCGTTCGATACGTCCTCGCCTCGCGCAGACGGCCGGGCTGCTCCTGCTGGCGGCCGGGCTGGCGGCGCTCGTACTCGCCTTTCCCGCCCGGTCCGCGGCGTGGCTCGGCACCAGTGCGATGCTCGACGGAATCGGGCTCGGCCTCGCATTCCTCGGCGCCCAGTCCGAGCTCAATCGGATCGCGCCGCCGCATCGCCGGGCCGAGTTGGCCGCCGCGTTCAACGTCTGCCTGTACTGCGGCGTGGCCTTTCCCGTCATCGGGGTCGGTCTCCTCGCCGATGCGGGCTCGCTGTTCGCCGCCGTGACGGTGTTCGCGGCCGGTATCGGCGGGCTCGCGGTAGCGGCCGCGGTCTGGGCTGCCCGCCGCTGAATCGGCGTGCCGGGAACCCGAATTCGCCGCTGCCGGGTACTCTGCCCCGGCAGCAGGTTGCCCGATCATTGCCAGGGATTCGGATTCATCGGAAGTTCGAGGAGGCGTGGGTGCTCGTAGCCGTGTCGGTAGTGCCGGGCGGGCTCGGCTGATGCGCGGCGTCCGCAAGACGCTGCTCGGTTTCGGCGCCTTCGCGCTGGTCTCGATCCTGGTGACGGCGATCATCTGGAATACGCTGGCGCGCAACGTGAGTGGTCCGACCGACCGCTACACGGCCACCTTCAGCGACGTGCTGGGTCTGCGCGTGAACGACGATGTCCGCATCGCCGGGGTCCGCGTCGGCAAGGTGACCGGCATCGGCCTGGCCCGCGACGAGGCGACCCGGAAACACGTAGCGCGGGTGAGCTTCGAGGTGCAGCGCAACCAGACGCTGTACACCGACACCAAGGCGCTGGTGCGGTACCAGAATTTGATCGGCCAGCGCTACGTCGCGCTGGCGCCGGGCACCGATCCCGGCAGCACCGAGCTGCGGCCCGGGGGAGCGATTCCGCTGGCGCGGACCGAGCCGTCCTTCGATATCTCGGGCCTGCTGAACGGATTTCAGCCGCTGTTCGAGAACCTGCTGCCCGAACAGGTGAACGACCTGTCGAACACGCTGATCATGGCGCTGCAGGGCGACGGGGTGTCGCTGAGCGCGTTCATCACCCAGGCCGCCGCCGTCGCCGCCGACTTCCACCGTCGCGACGCCATTCTCGCCGACGTCATCACCAACCTCAGCGCGATCATGCAGGGGCTGGCCAAGCGCGGCGACGAGCTCGAGACGCTGATCACCCAGACCCGTGCGCTCGTCGGCGGCCTGTACGCGCAGGGGCAGTCGCTGCTGTCGTCGACGGAGCAGATCGCCACCACCGCCGACACCCTGGTGCGGACCATCGACCAGGTGCAGCCCAAGCTGGCCCCGGCACAGACCTCGGTCCGCGACGCACTCACGCTGCTGCTCGACAACGGCGCCAAGCTCGACCAGGCCGCGGTGGACCTGCCCTCGATCCTGTCCGACATCGGCCGTTTCACCCAGAACGGCGCGTACGCGGATGCCTACATCTGCCGCCTGGACATCTCGCTGTACGGAATCCTGTTCCCGCGCGGGCTGTGGTCACAGATCGGCGGGCCTTCGCAGTCGGCGGTGTGCAGGCCCTGAGGGGTGTAGCGTGCTGCGCGTGGGGAGTTCCGAATATGTGCCGGGCGATGTCGTGTACATCCCGGAGGGGCCGTTCAACGGTATCTGCGGGGTTGTGCGGGAAGTCGACACGCGTAAAGCCAAGCTACGCATCGACTTCGGTGAGGGGATCGCGCACCGTGAGGGGAATGTGCTGCGGGAGCGGAGGCATCGATTGACCGTCGGGTTCGATGAGGTCGAGCTTCTTTAGCGGGCTGTGAGGATTAGGGCCACGTTCCCCTCGCGTGGTCGAAGGGCTGAGATCTCGAGTTCGGTAGCGGGCCAAGGGATCAGCGGTCTGACAGGTTTCGGCGTTGGTCGAAGGGCGCGGGCTGGGGGCGGACCAGAAGGCTGATCGGTGCGGACTGCCCGGAATCGAGTGGCGGCCGAAGTGCCTGGTGCGGAGCGGGATACGAAGGGTCGAAGAGGGTGGGGGCAGGCGAGGACGCCTGCCGCGTAGGCGGCCTGCCGGATTGGTGTGGGTCAACGAGGGGGAGGGTCAGGCGAGGACGCACGCGGCATAGGCGGCCTGCTGGATTGTTGTGGGTCGACGGGTGGGGGAGGGTCAGGCGAGGACGCCCGCTGCATAGTCGTCCAGTTGGCGGACCGCGCGGGTGGATGCCCAAGGCTTCATTTGAGCCCTGGCATCGGCGTACAGCTGCCGGACGCGGTACGAGGTCCACCCTCGAGTGAGGTCGATTGCCTCGTGTGCTGCCTCGCATGCCCGGTCGATGTCGACCTTCGCAATGATCTGTGCCAGATCGAGACTGCCCTTCGCTCGATCGCGTTTCATGTGCGCGGGGATCAGCGGCAGCGTGGCCTCCACCGCATCAGCTGCGGCATTGAGCTCCCCGGATAATGCCAGGCACTGCGCGGTGGTCTTACCGGTGGCCCACCGTGACTGGTAGTAGCAGTACGACTCGTCCGGAGTCGTCTGCTCGGCGTAATCGTCGGTGACACGGTCCAATTGCGTCCACGCGTCGTGATTTCGGCCAACCGTTGCGAAAGCCTTTGCCGCGCACAGCCTTCGGAAGTCGATGACGCGACCGTCGTCCACGGGTATCACCAGCATCGCATCCGCCAGGTCGGCGGCACGCGAATATTGATGTGTTGCGACGGCCAATTTCGTTCGATAGCAGAGGATTCCGGTCGCGACATTGGTGTCTCCGGCCTCCTCCGCATGCCGGTAGGCCAGTTGGAACAGCTCGTCGCCGCGTTTCACATCGCCCTGGTCCCACACTGCCCACGCCGTGCTCGCGGTGGCTTCGCCGGTCAGTGACTGCAGCGCGGGTTTCAGGCTCGCGGGGCAGTCGCGCAGCAGTGCGGTACACGTCTGGGCCTGTGCTTCGATGATCGGGCGTGCGGCACTCGAGCCGAGCTTGTCGTCCAGCTGGACCGCCGAATGGACGGTGGTTCGAAGGTGCTCGATCGCGTCAGCGCTCACCACGGGTGTGTCCTCACCCCGCAGGGCCGACATGCCAACTACTGCCGCAGTCGAGGCCAGGAAGTCTCGCCGGTTCACGTCCGGGTCTCCCGTCAGTTCGTAGAAACGCCTCTTTGCCCCATGGTCCGCGTTGATCAGAAGCCTGTCCAGGTGCGATTGGAAGCCGAGACTCACATTCGCCTCGGGTCGGCTCTCCCAGAAGCTCACCGTGCGCTGCGCACACGTCAGCTCGTCCGCCAATTGCTGCTGCGTCTTTCTGGTCGCGTCCCGCAGAGCCTTGACGTGCCTCCCGGTCCACATCGTCACATCCGCCACGGCACCCCTGCCTGCCTGTTGCTACCGATTGCTGACGCCTGCGTAGTGCTTACCTTCCTCCTCCATTGTGACCTGGGCAACATCTATCACGTGCTCGGTGGTCGGAAAGCCGGGACCGCCGAAGCACTTCCACCCGAGGAAGGCCGACCGAAAATGTTGCCCGAACAAGCCCATCCGGTGCTGATGACGCACGAAGCACCCCCGCCGGGCCGGAACTGGACCGTCGCGCAAGCCCATGCGGTGATGCAGGTGCACAAGGAATGCCCGGTAGCGACCTGCCCAGCGCTCCGGTACGCCAAATCCGTTCTGGTACAGGCGAACCGAATGATCCCCGCCGACGCTCCCCATGTCGGGAGCTGACCGTGCGGGGTCATGAAGTGCCCGGCCTGTGCGGTCACGATTCGTGGTGGCGGGCCGACCAGTGCCACCAGCCCGCGATCTGTGTCCGCTCAGGCCGGGTAACTCGATCGACAACCGCTCGCCGCGTCGGAGGTCTACCGGGCGCCAGCGGCTTTCGGGTAGTCGAGAACGCGTCGGGGTAATGCGATGAATCCACGCGCGTACGGCATTGTGCGCCTTGATATCGCGCGGTCCTCGGCGGACGGATACGTCGCGGATATTCGCGCTATGGCCGTGGACCGGCAGTGGGACCTGCGAGCGGTGTTCGTCGAGCCCTCCGACGCATGGTTTCCGCTGCTCGTTTCCTCGCTGGGGTTGTCCGGTACGGGGCTGGTGGTCGTGCCGTCGTCGCTGCATCTCGGCGGATGGATGGATGTGGTTCGGCAGTCGGTGGACGTGTGGACGCTGTACCCCCGATTGTGCTGGCCGCGAAGGACTCTCGGCTGCCATGAAGGGGGACATGCCGATGAACGAGGCCGCACAGACTCTCGGTTGCCATGAAGGGGGACATGCCGATGAACGAGGCCGCACAGACTCTCGGTTGCCATGAAGGGGGACATGCCGACGAACGAGGCCGCACAGACTCTCGGATGCCGTGAAGGGGGCATGCCGGTGAACGGGGCTGTACGGACTCTTGGTTGCCGTGAAGGGGGCATGCCGGTGAACGGGGCTGCACGGACTCTTGGTTGCCGTGAACGGGCGTACTTGTGAACGGGGCCGCCCGGAACGAGGACCTGCTCGAGTACATTCGCCGGGTGAGCGCCTGCGAGTGCTCCGCGCTCGACGCGGCGATGCGGGGCCTCGGCGACCGCGAAATAGCGGTGCTCGCAGGACAACTCACCAAGGTCGCCGCGCATATCGCGGCCAGGGTGGGGAGCGCCCGCGGGCTGCCCCCGCCGGGGACGCTGCCCGGTGCGGGCGCCGATCGGATCGACCTCTCGGCGCAGCCGACCGCGGTTCCCGTGACCGCCATGTTCGTGCGGAATACCTTGTTCAAATGGCAGTGGGGCGATGTGCTGGTCGATGCCGAACGCGCGGTCCGGGAAATGACGAATTGCTTCGTCGCCGCCCTCGATGCCTGCGATCTCGGATATCCGACACGAATGAGCGTCCGACTGCGCGCGGTCTCCGCGGGAAGGCTGATCGTAGAACTGCATGATTCCGTCGAGAATGCCGCCGCCATTGCGGGCTCCGGAAATCTGATCAGCAAGTACGTGGAGCGGATCAGCGCCCGCTGCGGGCAATACCGCACCGGCGGCCGCACCGTGCTCTGGGCCGAACTCGGGCGGCCCGAACTGGCATCGCGCTGGATCTAGACGTCCGGAGCGGACGGTGCTCCACCCGTCTCCCACCGATCCCTACACACCAGGCTCCTCGCAGGTCACAAGGCCCTGACGGGGTGATCATCGTGGATCGGCATCGGACAACCTGGTTTGGTAAGGTCGAGCGGTCCAGATGCGGCAATGATCTAGCTGAAGGGGGCGGACAGTGGCACGCCGACTTGCGATTTTCCTGCTGGCGGCCATGGTCCCGGCAATGGCGGCCTGCAACGACGGGGGCGGGAACGGGACATCGGGCTCCGCGACGGCCACTGCCGAGGCGAAGCTGTGGGATCCGTGCACGCAGATTCCGGATGATGCGCTGGTGCGGGCGGGGGTGGATCCGAAGACCGAGGAGAGCGGGATCGCGGGTGTCCACCAGAGCGGGTGGGAGATCTGTAACTGGAAGGGTAAGCAGTACACGCTCAGCGTGCTTTCTGGGAAGCGAACTGCTGATGAGATCGTGAACAAGGAAGGCAACGTCGAGCAGCAGGACGTGGTAGTCGCGGGGCGTGCAGGCCGACAGTTTCGCGTAAACGGGGGAACCAAAGATCTGACCTGCGACGTAGTGTTCCCGGCAACCCAGGGCGCTGTCGAGTTGACGCTCATCAATAGGGCATCACTCGACAACCCGGAAAACCCGTGCGCGCTTCTGGGCCGTGTAGGCGATCAACTGGTTCCGATACTGCCGAAATGAATTCAAAGGGAGGGGACGGGCAACATGAGCGGTGACGACTTACAGAAATGGCAGCAGCTAGCCGAACAAGCTCGTGCTGGGGATCTGTATCTGGACGATGAGGCTGCCGCCCGTGAATGTCTGGCCGCCTGCGACCAGAGGATTGCCGATCTGGAAGGCATGATCCAACTCGCTGCGCTTACTCAACGTGTCTCCGGTTTCGGTGATTTCGATATGGGCCATGCATTGGAGACTGGCTTCCGTAAACAAGCTGTCGGGGAACCGAACTCGATCGATCAGATCATCAGGGACCACGTCGACACCGTGAAGAACATGCGCGAGGTCATGGCTCTTTCCATCAAGCGCCTCACCGGCCAGGACGTCTCCAACGCCGGTGCTATCACCCAGACGGGCGGGTAGATCATGACCTACCCCACCTTCGGCATCCCCGACTTCACGTTCCCGACCATCCGCCACGGCCTGACCAGTTGGATCGCGGGCGAGGACGTCCCCGACGACACCGACCCCGGCGACGTGCAGGACCGGTACAACCGCCAGCGGGACAGCGTCCGTGCCGGGGCCACGAATATCGGCTTCGAAGGCGCATTCCGCCCCCGGTCGGTGAACAGCACCGACAACTTCGAACAGCACGACCTGGCAACTCTGCGCGGGAAGGTCGACAAGATCGACCTGAATGCGGTCGGCGACCTCATCGCGGCCTGGCGTCAGATCGGAACCAAGGACACCACTTCGCTGCAGACCTTCCAGCAGGCGATGACCAAGGCCACCAGCGAGGAGATCTGGCGCGGCGAGGCGCGCAATGCCGCCGCGCAGGCGGTCACCGACTACACGACCCAGGCCTCCCAGGTCTCGAAGGCCGCCACGCTGACCGGTAACAAGCTGGAAGAACTGCGGACCGGTCTGCAGCCCACGAAAGACCTTGTGCCCCATGTGCCCGAGCACCGATCGGGCATGAGCAATGTCCGGCACCTCATCGCCGGGCGGGGATGGAAGAACGACGACTCGGCGTACTACAACGCCTACACCGAGGCGAAGCGCGTCCTCACGACCGTCTATGCCCCCGTGGTCCACGAGAGCGATACCAACGTCCCGGTCATCCCGAAGCCGAACGAGCAGAAGCCCGTAACACCCGGCGACCAGCCGCCACCCGTGACACCCGGCGGAAACACCGGCGGCCCGAACTCGACCGGAGGTACGAACGGTAACGGCGCGACGAATCCGGCCGGACAGGATTCCGGCGCGCAGGATCCGAATTCCGAGAACCCGCAGTCGAATTCGACGGACAGCGGCCAGTCCACCGGCTCGGAGGATTCGGGCCAGGGCACGAGTACCGACCCCGCCTCCGCCACGACATCCTCCGGCGTGGATCCGAACGCGTCTTCGGGCGCGTCCGGGCCGCGCGGTGTCGGCGGCGGTGGTGTCGGTGGTGGCGGCGGCGGACTGGGCGGCGGCTCGGCCGGGACAGGCGGATCGGGCGGTGGCGTCGGCACCAGCGTTCCCCTTGCGGCGCAACCGGGTTCGGCGTCCGGCAGTGCGGGGCGTGCTGCGGCCTCGGCGGGCCGTCCCGGAGCCGGTGGCATGCCGGGCATGGGCCCCGGCGCCGCGGGCCGCGGCCAGGGCGACAAGGAAGAGGAACGCAACAAGGGCATCCCGGACTACCTGATCACGCAGGAGCACGGCGACGAGCTGACCGGCATCCCTGACCTTCCGAAGAACGTGCCCCCCGTCCTCGGTGAATGACGGAAGTCATGCCGTCTGGATGCGAGAGTCGATGTGCCGCACGGCTTTCGGAGCCCGCATCGGATGGACCTGCCGGTCGGCGCGGTCGGCGGTGGAGGTACGAATACGCAGAGGTGCGTCGTAGCAGGTGGATTCGCCGCGACCGGCGGCGGATGAGTGATGGTGCAGGGGTTCGGCAATGAGCAGTGACAGACGGTGGCGGTTCGAGGCGGTCGAATTCCGCGTGCTGTGGGATTCCACGGGACGGGATGTGCTGCCGTACCCACTGGTGCATCGGTTCCTCGCCGAACCCACGCTGGAGGACGTGCACCGCACCCGGCAGCGCGTCGCGCGCACCGTATTGCAGCAGCTGGACGACGATCTCGAACGTGCCTGCGGGATACTGCTCGAACCGGAGGTCCGCGTCGAGGTGGCCGGGTTCCGCGGTCGCAATCGTGAGCACAGGATCCGCATGCACGGCGCCGTGCACGACGGGTACGGGGTGCTCCTCGTACAGGATCCGGGCCCGGACGATGGGGTCGGCGGCGACGTGCACCTGTCCCTGTTCCCCGCCGACCGCCTCGCCTCCGCCTTGATCGCGTTGCTTCCCGAATGCGCTGCGGGACAGGGGAAACCGCTGTCCATTCCGATGGAAGACCTGGAGCGTCCCGCCGGGCACGTCCGCGACCCCTGGGTCGTCGGCCCGAAGGAACAGCTGGCCCGCTTCTTCAACCGCCCGACCACCGCGACCTTCCACATCGCCGTCTACCCGTGGGGCAGCGCCGACAACCGGCACACCAACGGCCGCAAGGACTTCCAGATCACAGACTTCGCCGACGACGGCCGCTACGCAATCTTCGGCGACCGCATCCTCAGCGTGAAGCCCACCGACTCCACCCGCATGACCGCCCAGGTCCGCCAGATGCTCTCCCGCACCACCACCGAGGTCCGCTCCGGCACCCACCCCCGCCCCTGACCACCCACACGGTCGGCCCGGCCAATCCCGCCACGCCGGCACCACCGCGACTCTGTTTCCCGCACCCCTTGTTGATTCCCGCACGCCTTACAGAGCCTGCGC
>NZ_BDBV01000011.1 GCF_001613165.1 Nocardia mexicana NBRC 108244 | reverse complement strand
CGGGGTGCGGAAACATGCACGGGGTGCGGGAACACGCGCTGGTGCGGGAAGGGCGCGGCGGTCCGCTAGATGCCGAGGGCGGGGATGCCGCCGGGGTCGGCGCCGTGGGTGTGGAAGTGGTCGGGGGAGACGACGATGAACAGCGCTTCGGCGCGGGCGGCGCAGCGGCCGTCGAGTTCGACCTCGGCGGTGATGTGTAGTTTGCGTCCGTCGCGGCGGTCCAGGGCGGCCCGCACGGTCAGCGGGACGCCGAGCGGAACAGGTTCGGAGAACGACACATTCAGCTGCGCGGTAACCGCGGGCAGACGCAACGGAAGCAGCACGCTCCCCGCGGCCTCGTCCAGCACGGTTGCCACCGCCCCGCCGTGCGCCAGCCCCGGCGCCCCCTCATGCCTCTCGTCCAACACCAGCGCCGCAACGATCCCCGCTCCGTCGCCGACGAACTCCAGCCCCAGCCCCGCCGCGTTCCCCGGCCCACACCCCAAACAATTCCCATGATGCGGCGGCAGCGAACCCCCGCCCTCACCCATCTCCGACACCACTGTCATGAACCTTCCTGTACCCCAGCCCGCCCGGCCTTCGTCATTCCTGTCGTGCCCAGCCTTGTCATCCGGTCACGCCCAGCCTTTGTCACCCTGGCGCGCCAACCCCTTCGTCATCCCGGCATGCTCTTGGCCGGGATCCGTTGCCCAGGCCGTGGATTCCGGCCAAAGCACGCCGGAATGACTGGAGGTGGGGCCGGAATGACCGGGGCGGCGGTGGTGCTAGGCCGCATCGGCGGCGGCGCGGACGGTGGAGGTAATGCCATTTCTGCGACGCATTGCGACCGTCCGGGTGATGCCCCGGATAGGGTCGGGGAGGATGCGGTCGGTGGCTCGGACCGTGCGGAAGAACAGGCGCAGGAGGCGTTCGTCGCGGCGAGTCCAGGTGCGGCCGAACAGCTTTCGGGTCTCCGGTGGCAGGACACCGGTGTTGACCCAGGCGGCGAACGGGCCGACGACTCCCCACATCACCGGCTTCCACAGCAGATTCGGTACCCGCGCGGGGGCCGGTGGGCGGCGCATGACGTCGTAGACGTCCTGGACGGACGGGTGCCGTTCCAGCCGCTGTGCCAGGACTCGATCGAAGAATGTCTCGAAGTCGTCGAGGTCGGCGGGGGCGTCGCGCTCGCGCAGCCCGGCCAGCAGGCTCATCTGCCGCCACCCCGCGTACAACTCGGCCCGCTCGGCCCGGGTGAGCCCGTCCTCGATCCGGTCCGCGATCAGCGTCGATGCCCAGTAGCCGGTGGCCAGCACCCAGAAATAGGCCTCGGGATCCCAGGCGTGATAGCGGCGCCCGGCGTGGTCGGTCCCGCCGATCGGCTTGTGCAGCGCCCGGATGTCGCGCCCGTAGTCGGCGGTCTCGTCGCCGTAGAACGCCAAAGCCAGTGTCGCCCAATAGGACCGGTCGAAACGCCGCACCGGATCCCGGCGGTAGATCGAGTGCTGCGCCACGCCCGACCCGATCACCGGATGCGCCACCTGCAGCAGCAGCGCGGCGGGGGCGAACAGCAGCAGCCGCCAGTCCGCGGCGTAGCGGGCCGCGGGCGCGTCCGGGGCCAGTCCGCGCAGCGGCTCGGCATCGGACCGCTCGGTGTCCGGGGCGGCACTGGTCATGTCGACCTCCACATTGAGGAAACGTTTGTTTCTTGAAGGTAGGATTCGGGAAACAGACGTGTCAACATGGATGGAAGTGACGACGGCCACAATCATGGGCGAGACGACGCAGACCAGGCGGCGCTACGGCGGGGTACCGGCCGCGCAGCGCGAGGAGAACCGGCGCGAGCAACTGCTCGAGGCTGTGATCGCGGTACTGGCCCGCGAGGGCGCGGGCGGCTTGACGGTGCGCCGGGTCGCCGCCCAGGCCGGACTGTCCACCCGTTTCGTGTACGAGAGCTATGCCGACCTCGACGAATTGACCGGCGCGGCTTTCGATCTCGCCTCCGCCGAACTCGCCCGCGCCCTCGGCCGCGCGGTACAGCAGGCCGAATCCGGCCGCCGGGCCTGCATGACCGCCGTGGTCGAGGCGATCGTGGACTTCTTCCTCGCCGACCCGGCCAAGGGAAAGTTCCTGTCCACCAAGGCCTATGCCCATCCGGGCGTGGCGCGCCGCCGCCTGGCCCGCTCCGAGGACTACGTCGCCGCCTTCGCCACGGTCCTGCGAGACCAGCTGGGAGACAACGCGCCCGATGACCGCGCCGTCGAGCTGACCGCCCGATTCCTCGTCGCGGGCTTCGGCGAAACGATCACCGCCTGGATCCGCGACCCCGGCGCCTACCCCCGGGACGAATTCGTCCGCGACAACGTCGAACTCTTCCTGGGAACTCTCACCGCTGCCGAACGACTCGCTGTCCCCTCCGCCCCGCGCCGTTCGTCGGGTAGGTGACAGGAAAGTTCGACGAAGGAGAGTCATGCAGTACGCATTGCTGATCAACGAGTTGCCCGGGGTGTTCGAGGCGCTCGATCCCGCCGAGCAGGAGGCGATCTCCGCGGAGTATCTCGCGATCCGGTCGGATCCGCGGGTGGTCGGGGGAGCTCACCTCGGCCCCGCGCACACCGCGTCGACGGTGCGGGTGCAGGACGGGGACGCGCTGGTGACCGACGGCCCGTTCGCCGACACCAAGGAGGTGTTCGGCGGGTACTACCTGCTCGAGGCCGATGACCTGGACGCCGCGATCGAGATCGCGGTCAAGGTTCCGGCCGCACGGCTCGGCGGCTCCGTGGAGATCCGGCCGATCGTGAAGACGTGATCGACGAGGTCTTCCGCGCCGAGTGGGGGCGAGTGGTCGCCTCGCTGACGGGCTTCCTCGGCGATGTGGATCTCGCCGAGGAAGCCGCCCAGGACGCCTTCGTCATCGCCGCCGAGAAGTGGCCGGCCGATGGGATGCCGGACAATCCGGGCGCCTGGCTGACCACGACGGCCCGCCGCCGCGCGATCGACCGGTTGCGCCGGGACCGTGCCTTCGCGGCCAAGGCTCCGCTGCTCGGCAGCCCGGAGATCGAGGAGATCACCATGGCGCACACCGCGATTCCGGACGAGCGCCTCGAACTGATCTTCCTGTGCTGCCACCCGGCGCTCGCGATCGACGCCCAGGTCGCGCTGACTCTGCGGGCGCTGGGCGGCCTGTCCACCGAGGAGATCGCGCAGGCCTTCCTGGTCCCGCCGGGGACCATGAAGCGGCGGTTGACCAGGGCGAAAACCAAGATCAAGATGGCCGGAATTCCGTTCCGGATGCCGCCGGACCATGCGCTGCCCGAGCGGGTGGGTGCGGTGCTGAAGGTGCTCTACCTGATCTTCAACGAGGGCTACGGCGGACGGGACGAGCTGGCCGACGAGGCTATACGCCTCGGCCGGATGCTCGCCACGCTGATGCCCGATGAGCCGGAGGTCCTCGGGTTGCTGGCGCTCATGCTGTGCCACCACGCCCGGCACGCCGCCCGCCGCAGCGCGGGCGAGATCGTGCTGCTGGACCGGCAGGACCGTGCCCGCTGGGACGACGCGCTCATCGCGGAAGGTCGTGACCTGCTCGATCGTGCCATCGCCCGCGCCCGCGGCCCGTATGTCGTGCAGGCCGCGATCGCCGTCCTGCACACCGAGCCCGAGATCGACTGGGCGCAGGTGGCCGCCCTGTACCTCGAATTGAGCCGACTGACGGGTTCGCCGGTCGTGGAACTCAACCGCGCGGTCGCCGTCGCCCAGGCGGGCGAACCACAGGCGGCACTGCGCATCACCGACGGACTGGACCTCGACACCTACCCGTACTTCCACTCGACACGCGCCGAACTGCTCCGCCGCCTCGACCGCCCCGAAGAAGCGATAACCGCCTACCGTCGGGCACTCGACCTCCTGACCGCCGAGCCGGAACAACGCCTGTTGCGCAGGCGCATAGCCGAATTGGAGCAGCGCTGACGGTCCGACCGCTCGACTGAGCAGCCGAACTGCACGGCTCGCCGCAGCCCGTACGCGGCGTTCGGACGTCGAAACGCGGTACAGCCACCGGCCACTACGCATTCGAGCGAATTGAACGAATTCCCCGATCCATAGCGTGACAATGGGGTGCGCATTCGCCGTCAGCATGGGAGGTCGCGATGTCCGACCGGGAGTCGTTCGATTACATCGTCGTAGGGGCCGGGAGCGCGGGATGCGTGCTGGCCCACCGGCTTACCGAGGATCCGTCCGTCTCGGTGCTGCTGCTGGAGGCGGGCCCGGCCGACGATGCGGACGAGATCCACATACCGGCGGCGTGGGGCACCCTGTTGCGCACCCGCTGGGACTGGCGGTACGAGACGACGCCGCAGAAGTTTCTGGGCGGCAGGCGCTCCTACTGGCCGCGGATGAAGGGCTTCGGCGGCTGCTCGTCGATGAACGCGATGATCTACATCCGCGGCAATCCGGCCGACTACGACGGCTGGCGGCGCGACTTCGGCGCGGTCGGTTGGAGTTTCGACGAGGTGCTGCCGTATTTCGTGAAATCCGAGACCAATACGGGCCTGCGCTCGTCGTATCACGGCACCGACGGGCCGCTGCACGTCGAAAACCGCCGCTACACACACGAACTCACCTTCGCCTGGATCGAGGCCGCCGCCGCGGCGGGCCTCCCGCACACCGACGACTTCAACGGCGCCACCCAGGACGGCGTCGGCAACTACCAGGTGACCCACCGCAACGGCCGCCGCTGGTCGACCGCGGACGGCTACCTGCGCCCGGCTCTGGAGCGCCCGAATCTCACGGTGCGCACCGAGGCCCTGACCACCCGCGTGCTGCTCGACGGCACCCGCGCGACCGGAGTCGCCTACCAGCGCGACGGTCGCGAGCACACCGCCTACGCCGACGCCGAGGTGCTGCTGTCCGGCGGCACGGTCAATTCGCCTCAGCTGCTGCTGCTTTCGGGGATCGGCCCGGCCGCGCACCTGCGCGAGATCGGCATCGACGTGGTCGCGGATCTGCCGGGCGTGGGGGAGAACCTGCACGACCATCCGGTGACACCGCTGCTGTGGCGCACCCGCGGCACGACGGATCTCGGCCAGTACGAGAACCCGCTGCGGCTCGGGCAGTGGCAGGCGTTCGGACGCGGCCCGCTGACGTCGAATATCGGCGAGGGCGGCGGCTTCACCCGCACCCGAGCCGATATCCCCGCGCCCGACATGCAGTACCACGTCGCGCCGACGGCGTTCTACGACAACGGTTTTCACGAGACCACGGCCCCGATGTTCACCGCCGGACCGACGCTGGTCGAGGTGCACAGCCGCGGCCGGTTGCGGTTGCGCTCCGCCGACCCGCGCTGGCAACCGGACATCGATCCGGCCTACTTCTCCGACCCCCGGGACCTGGAGGTGCAACTGGCCGGAGTGCGGCAGCTGATCGAGATCGCGAACCAGCCGCAGCTGGCGAAATACCTCGACCGGCCCTATCTTCCGGAGTCCGCCGACACCCTCGGCGAGGACGAACTGCGCGCACATGTCGAACGCTGGTCGCAGACGCTGTTCCACCCGGTCGGCACCTGCGCGATGGGCGCCGACGACATGTCCGTGGTCGACCCGCAGCTGCGCGTGCACGGCGTGGAGAACCTGCGGGTGGTCGACGCCTCGATCATGCCGCGCATCGTGCGCGGCAACACCAACGCCCCCACCGTCATGATCGGCGAGAAGGCCGCCGACCTGATTCGCGGCCGCGACCGGTCGGCGACCGTCCCCGCGGCGAAGGAGAGCAGCCGATGACCACAACCAGCGAAACCGCCACTGCCGCCGCCACATTCGAGGTACGCAACCCGGGCACGGGCGACGTCGTCGGCACCTACCCGGTGCAGACCGAGTCGGATGCCGCGGCCGCCGTCGAGCGCGCGCGGACCGCGTTCGAATGGTGGTCCGGGCTCGGCTACGCCGCCCGCGCCGAGCGCCTGGCCCGTTTCGCGGGCGTGCTGACCCGCCGCACGAACCAGCTGGCCGCGGTCGTCCACGACGAGACCGGCAAGCCGCACTCCGACGGCGCCCTGGAGGTCGGGCTGTCGCTCGGGCACCTCGCCTGGGCGGGCAAGAACGCGCGGAAGGTGCTGGGCCGCAAGCGCGCCGGAGTCGGGCTGCTGACCTTCAACCAGGCGGCGTCGGTCGAGTACAAGCCGCTGGGCGTCGTCGGGGTGATCGGCCCGTGGAACTATCCGGTGTTCACCCCGCTCGGGTCGATCGTCTACGCCCTGGCCGCCGGGAATGCGGTGGTGTTCAAGCCGAGCGAATTCAGCCCCGGCGTCGGCCGATGGCTGGTGGACATGTTCGGCGAGGTGGTGCCGGAACATCCTGTGCTGCAACTGCTCACCGGTGACGGCAGCACCGGCGCCGCACTGTGCCGGTCCGGCGTCGACAAGATCGCGTTCACCGGATCCACCGCCACCGCCAAGCGAGTGATGGCGGTATGCGCCGAATCGCTCACCCCGATGGTCGCCGAATGCGGCGGCAAGGACGTCCTTCTCGTCGACGAGGACGCCGACGTGGACGCCGCGGTCGGCGCCGCGCTGTGGGCGGGCATGGCCAATGCGGGGCAGTCGTGCATCGGCACCGAGCGCGTCTACGTGCACGGGCACGTCTACGACGAGTTCCTGGAAAAGCTGGTGGCGCAGGCGAAAGTGGTGCGCGCCGGAACAGATTCGGGCGCCCGGATCGGCCCGATCACGATGCCGAAGCAGGTGGACGTTATCCGCCGCCACATCCAGGACGCCGTCGCCCGGGGCGGCCGCGCCCTCACCGGCGGCGCCGACGAGATCTCCGGACAGCTCGTGCAGCCCACCGTGCTGGTGGACGTGCCCGAGGACGCACCGGCCGTCACCGACGAAACCTTCGGTCCCACACTGACAGTGGCGAAGGTGGCCGATATGGACGAGGCGATCGAGCGCGCGAACGCCGGCCGCTACGGCCTGTCGGCGGCGGTCTACTCGAAATCCCGGGGGCGGGAGCTGGCCGACCGGCTGCGCACCGGAATGGTCGGCGTGAACGCGGTATTCAACTTTCCGCAGATCCCGTCGCTGCCGTTCGGCGGGGTCGCGGACTCCGGCTTCGGGCGCATCCACGGCCCGGACGGCCTGCGCGAGTTCACCTTCGCGCACGCCATGGCCCGTCAGCGCTTCGCCCCGCTGATGGCCCTGACCACCTTCGACCGCACCGCCGAGACCGACACCAAGGTCGCCAAGGTCATGACGATGCTCTACGGCCGCCGCCACTGGGACTGAGCGGGGCAGGACCGCGGCTTCGCTCACCCCTGCTCGACCAGGGTGCGGGCGATGCCGTCGTGGTCGATCTCGATGCGGCGCATCTCCGACGGCCCGTCGACGAGGATCGTGGCCAGCACGTGGCGGCCGGGCGGCAGGATGCGCACGGTGATCGACCCGGCATTGGCCTTGTCCAACTGCTGCGCGGCGGCGTCGACGACGGTCGACACCAGCCCGTCGGTGGCCTCGGCCAGGCCGCCGTCGTCGAGCAGCAGCACCTCCACGCCCCGTCCGCGAGCGCCGCGGGTGGCGGCGGCCAGGGTGGCCGTGGTCAGCGCGGGAGCGCGCAGGCTGTCGCGGAGTTCGGCCTCCAGTAGCCGGGATTCGTGGCGCTCGGTGCCGGTGAGGTCGTCGCCGGTGGCGATTCGCTCCAGCATCGGCCGCGCGCGGTCGTCGAGCCGTTCCAACTGCCGGGCGCGCTCCTCACCCTGCGCCCGGATGGTGGCCTGGGCCGCGGCCCGGGCGGCGGACTCGTCGGCGATCCGCCGCAGCGCCTGCAGGTTCGAGCTGGCGATCGATGCCATCAGCGTTCCGCTCGCCACGATGACGATGGGCGTCATCGACAGCGAGATCCCGCGTGCGCCCAGGCCGATGCCGACCACCGCGACGAGCGTCGTCATGCCGATTCCCGCGACGGCGTACCCGCTGCGCCCACGGACGGCGAGGAAGCACAGCACCACGGAGGTCGCGTAGATCGTCCAGACGAACTGGTGCACCGAGCCCGCCTCGACGCGGTGGTAGGCCAGGGCCGTGGCCAGCGGTCCGACGGCGGCGACCACCAGCGCGACGGGCCATGGGAACGGGTCGGTATCGATGGCGATGGTCACCACCGCGGCGATCGCGATCACCACGTAGGCCACGAGAATGCCGATCTGGTGGCCCGGAACGCTGCGCAGATTCGATACCGCCATGGAGGCGACGGTGGCCAGCACGACGGCCGTCACGAACGCGCCCTGCCGTCCGCGCAGGCCGAGCAGGCCGCGCAGGTCCCAGCGCTGCGGCGCGATCGAATGACGCACCGGTGCGGGCTCGGCATCCGGCGCCCGCCCGTCGGTGCTCGGGTGCACCCACACCAGGGTGACCGTCGTCCCCTGGCCCGGCGCGGAGTCGACGAACGCCGCCCCGCCGGGCAGGTCCGCCATCCGGGCGAGAATGCTGCGCCGCACGCCGAGCCGATGCGCGGGGACCGCGTCCGCGTCGAAACCGGCTCCGTCGTCGCGCATTTCGATCCGCAGCGCCCCGGTGCCGACCGTGACGGTGACATCGCGGTGCACCCGCCGACCGGTGCCGCCGCCGTGGCGCAGGCTGTTGCGGACCGCCTCCGCCAGCGCCGCGGCGATGGTGTCGCCGACATCGGCGGGCACCTGCAGCCGGGCGAACCCGGACAGCCGCTTCGAGCGAAATGCGATGCCGGGGTTGATCGCCGACACCGTCGCGCGCAACATGCCGATCGCGCCGAAGGCGTCGAAGTTGGCGCGCTCCTCGCTGCGCCGGAATTCGTCGAACTGGCGCAACGTCTTTCGGGACTGGCGGCCCAGGACCGTCGAGTCCCGGCCGCGGGAGGCGTCGAGCAGGGTGGACATCACATCGTCGTGGATGATCGCGGCAAAACGGGCCCGCTCACGGCTTTTCGCGTCCGCCGCCGCCACCTGCGCCGCATCCTGCTCCGCCCGCCGGGACTGGTCGTCCAGGGTGGCGGCCGCCCGCACGACCGTGATCAGACCCCAGGTGAGCAGGCCCGCGATGCCGAAGTTCCGGGAGAAATCCAGTATGAACGCCAGCCACCCGGCCCCGCCCTGCACCAGTCCGTTGATCAGCGCGCCTCCCGCGACGGACAGCACCGCTGTGGTCGCCGCCACCCGCGGCCGCCAGACCAGTGCCCCCGCCGCGGCGCCCAGCGCGACCGTGCGCAACAGCCAGAACGGGTCGTCCTGGAGGTCGGGATGGCGAATGGCCCACGGCGCCAACGCGATCGCCGCCAGCAGGGCCAGCGATACCGCACCGCACAGGCTCCGGATGGTGCGCAGCGACGCCGAGAATGCGAGCACCACCAGCACCAGGCAGGTCCCGAACACGGTGGCCACCACCAGCGGTGTCCACCACGCCGCCATGAGCCGCGCCTGCTGCCAGGCCTCCCGGCCCACCGCGAGCCCGAGCAGCACGCCGATCGCGCCGATGAGCAGCGCCGCCGAACGAGTCAGCCGCGCCGCCACGGGTCCGGTCTGCGCACCGGTGGCAGCGGTCACGGCGACGTCCGGGTCACACGCATGCGGTCGAATCGCCCACCGGTGCGTCGTCGCGAGCCTCGTACACCGCCTGCACGCGGCCCTTCGGGCGCAGGTTGGTCTGCAGATGCGGCCGCACGGCATCGCTGTCGTCGATGGTCAGCGTGCCGGAGCTCAGCAGCATCGCGGTGAAGATCTGGCCCTCCAGCAGCGCGAGCGAGGAACCCACGCAGACGTGCCGACCCGC
Source organism: Nocardia mexicana NBRC 108244 (assembly GCF_001613165.1). Taxonomy (GTDB): domain Bacteria; phylum Actinomycetota; class Actinomycetes; order Mycobacteriales; family Mycobacteriaceae; genus Nocardia; species Nocardia mexicana. The sequence continues at coordinate 14,264 of NZ_BDBV01000011.1, read as the reverse complement.
GCCCCAGGGCAGGTAGGCGAATCGCGGCAGCTTCCGGTCGGGCGCGAAACGGTCCGGGTCGAACTCCAGCGGCCGCGGGAACAGGTCGGGGGAGCGGTGCATCACGTACGGCGCGACGAATACGACCGTGCCGCGCCGCACCCGGTACCCACCGATGCTGGTGTCGCGCACCGCCTGTCGCAGGAAGGCCGGGGCCGGTGAGTACAGCCGCAGGGTCTCCTTGAACACCTGCAGGCAGTACTGCAGTTTCGGCAGGTCCTCGACGGTGGGCGGGCGGCCGCCGAGCACGAGATCGACCTCCGCGCGCGCCCGCGCCGCGACCTCCGGATTCCGCGCGAGCGCGAACGCGGTCCAGAACTGTGCGTCGGAGGAGGTTTCGATCCCGGAGGCCCACAGATTGATAGCCTCGTCTACGACCTGCTCGAAGTCCATCTCGCCGTCGTCGTCGGCGGCCTTCGCCAGGCCCTGCAGCAGGTCGTCGGTGGTCTCGGCGCCGCTGCGGCGGGCCTGCACCAGCTCGCCGACGCGCCCGCGCAGGTAGGCGATATCGCGCAGGAATACGCGGTTGCGCCGGGTCGGAATGTTCAGCGGCGCCACGATCGGCCGGGTCAGCAGCCGGATCTCCCAGTCGAAGACGCGGGTGATGGCGGCGAGGGTCTCCTCGTCGTCGGCGAGGGATTCACCGGCGAACAGATTGCCCATGATGTCGTGCGTGAGCCGCTGCATCGCCTCCAGCGCGTCGAATCGCCCGGCCAGCGCCCAGCGGTCCAGGTGCGCCCGCACCTGGGCGGCGATGGCGTCGACGTATCCGGCCGTCTGCCGCGGCGTGAACAGCGGGCCGATCAGGCTCCGCTGGCGGTGGTGCAGTTCGCCCTCGGAGATGACCAGGCCGTTGCGCAGCGCGGGCCACAGGCCGAGCACCATGGCGCGGGCGCGGCCGAAATCGTCCGAGTTGCCGACCAGTACCTCGTGTATCTCGTCCGGCCCGGCCACCAGCACGGCCCGCGTGGGCCCGAGCCGGAATTCGCTGATCGGCCCGCACTCGCCGGTGAGGCGCTGCATCACCGCCAGCGGGTCGCGCATCATCGGCACGGCCTCGCCCAGCGGCGCGAAACGCCTGCTGCGCGGTGGTGAAATCGTCCCCGCAACGCTGCCTCGGTCCAGCATCGACAATCCTCCCGTGTTGTCGGTGTGCACACCGCATCCAACCCCGTACGTCTTGCCGGTCGAGTGATCGCGTGCCTTCGGCGCGAGCGCGAATAGACCGGCAGGCATGCGCGTGCTATTCGTCAGCCCCCGAGCGTGATCACCGACCAGTGTGACGGCAGGCTCGGACCCTGCGAAGCCCCGATATGTCGGGGCGTAACGCGGGCGGGTCCGGGCGCAATGTTCTCTTGGGAGGCACCGGCATTGCAGCGGCACGGGCCGAATTCGGCCTTTCGACGGTACCAGCCACGACGTAGCACCGCAGCGATTCGACCGGGGTCATGGGATGACCGGATGCGTATTAGTCTGCCCGCTATGCGGTTACCCGGATTCGATCGTGCTGTGCTGCGGGTGGCCGCGGTTGTGCTGGCCGGAGGGCTGGCGTGCCTGCCCGCCACCGCGGGCGCCGAGGGCCTCGGTCCGCAGGCGCCCGCGCATCCGTGGCTCGGCCCCGCCGGGACGGCGACCATGCACGGCGACGCCGAGGCCTCGGACACCACGCCGAACCCGGGCCCGGGAATCGGTGCGGTGCGTGCTCGATTCGTCGCGCTGGGTGCCGCCTGCCCGACGATTCTGATCGGCGCCGACGGGCTGCCGCAGGCGCTGTGCACCGATATCGCCACCCGGGCGCCGGTGGTGTACCTGCTGGATCCGGCGTCCGGCGATCCGCTGGCGTCGCTGCCCCTCCCGGCGGGCAGCCTGCTCGGCGGCGTGTACGGATATATCGACGCCGCAGGGGATTTCGTGGCCGCCACGGGCGGGGACGCGATCACCTGGATCGGTCACGAGCGCGACGGTGACGGCCGCTGGCGGCTGCTGCCCCGCCGCACGGTCTCGGTGGCGGAGGCGGTGACGCGGCCGTGCGGGGCACCGGGCTGCGATGCGCTCGAATCGCTGGTGCCCGATCGCGACGGCCGCATCTGGTTCGTGACCGACCACGGCCGGGCCGGATTCGTCGATCCGGAATCCGGTGCGGTGCAGTCGATTCCGCTCGGCGCCGGTGAGGGGGTCGCCAACAGCATCGCGGCCGCCCCGGAAGGCGTTGCGGTAGCCGGCGACCACGCCCTCTATTTGCTGCGGGCGGACGCGACCGGAGTGCCGCGGATCGCGTGGCGCCGCGACTACGACCGCGGGCCCGCCCGCAAGCCCGGCCAGCTGAGCTGGGGGACCGGCGCGACCCCGACCTTCTTCGGTCCGCGCACCGGATCGGACTACGTGACGATCACCGACAACGCCGTGCCCGAGGAGCATCTGCTGGTGTTCGACGCCGGCACGGGCCGCGAGGTGTGCTCGATTCCGGTGCTGCCCGGGGCGAGCGGGACCGAGAACTCTCCGATCGGCGCGGGCAACAGCGTCTTCGTCGCCGGCACCTACGGCTATCCCTATCCCGCGGGCACCTCCGGTCCCAGCGACCCGCCGTCGGCCGGATTCCGCGGCGGCATGACCCGCGTCGATATCGATCCGGCCGGAACGGGATGTTCGATCGCGTGGACGAATCCCGTTGCGTCAGCGGCCGTTCCGCGCCTGTCCACCGCCGACGGCAACATCTACACCGTCGCCCGCCAGGCGGCGCTGCCCGAGGGCCACACAACGCCGGTAGATCCATTCGACTACACCGTGATCGACGCAGCCACCGGCACCACCCGAGCCCACCAGCGGATAGGCGCCACGCTCGCCACCGACACCCTCCAAATGGTCGGCTCCATCGCCCGCGACGGCACCCAATACCAGGGCACCACCACCGGCCTGTTCCGAATCACCAAGCAGTAGGAACCCGCCCCGTCCTCGCCCTCAATATTTCCGGACGCCCTCGTTCTTTCCCGACGCCCGTCCTCGCCTCCTTCATCGCGCGGTGGGCGTCCTGCCCTTCTCCATTTTCCCGGCGTGCTTTGGCCGGGATCCGCACAGCCTGACTGGATTCCGGCCAAAAGCACGCCGGAAATGAAGGGGGAGCATGGCGGAAGTGGTGGGGGCGGGCGGAAATAGTTCAGCCCCGGACGAATGCATCCGGGGCTGAACCGTTTTCGGGGACAGGTCTGGGCCGTGCATGGAACCCGTCGAACTCAGAGCTCGCTGGGTGTGTGCTTGGCCGCGCCGCGCACCTGGAACGCGTAGATGACCTCCATGACGCCCATGAAGATCAGCCACCAGCCCGCCACCAGGGTCAGCGTCACGATCGAGCTGATCGGCCACACCACCAGCACGATGCCGCCGATCAGCAGCACGATGCCGTAGAAGATCGACCAGCCGCGGCCGGGCATGCCCGACGGCGATTCGGCACCGGCGACCAGCACCGCGATCCCGCGGAACAGCCAGCTGATCCCGATCCACAGCGCCAGCAGCACGATCGCGTCGCCGATGTGCCGGAAGCTGAAGAACGCCAGGATGAACGACAGGACGCCGCTGATGACCGACAGCACCCGCCAGCCGGTGCTGACGTGTGCGCCGAACGCCGCCACCAACTGCAGGATGCCGGAGACCAACAGGTAGATGCCGAACAGGATGCCGGCGACCAGGAGAGTCGGTCCGGGCCAGACCAGAACCATGATGCCGATGACGACCGACAGAATGCCGATGACCACCATGGACTGCCACGCGCCGCGGGCCAGCTGATGCAGCGGCCCTTCGAAAGCTCCTTTATTGCTGGTTGTCATCTGGGCAGGATAAGTCCAGATGAGCGAATAGCGTCCTATTAGCTGGTATCGAACTAGTCACGTCTGGCCCGACGCGTGTGCGGCCGCTATACCCGCGCGATGGCACGCCCGCGGTGGGTGCGCGCGAAATGCCCGGGTGGCTGACCCTTCCAGGAGCGGAATGCCGAGGTGAACGCCGAAACGCTGGAGTAGCCGAGCCGGTCGGCCACGTTCTCCACCGTGAGCCCGGCGACCAGTAGCTCCTCGGCGAGCATGCCGATCGTCTCGTTGGACAGCTCGCGGAATGTGGTGCCCTCCTCGGCGAGTCGCCGACGCAGGGTGCGCACGCTGACGTCGAGGTCGGCGGCGATGCGGGACTGATCGGTGACGCCGCCGTGGCGGATCAGCAGTTCGCGCACGCGGCCGCTGACGCCGCCCCGGCTGAGCCGCCGCTGCATGATGTCGGCGCACTGCTGTTCGTAGAAGCGGGCGGTCGCGGTGTTCGCCTGCGGTAGCGGCAGATCCAGCGCGGTGCCGTGCCAGGCGATGACCGATTGCGGGGCCCCGAAGGTGATCTTGTCGACTCCCAGCATCGCCGCGAACATCTCGTAGACCGGATGCGGGTCGACGGTCACCTCCACCCGCAGCGTGGGGACCCGCGTCGGAACCAGGTCCTGCTGGATCGTGGCGATCGCCGAGAAGTCACGCTCCAGCGTGAACCGGCGCAGCGCCGGGGGAACGGCGTGATCGTCGCGCACCAGCCAGACCTCGTTGCCCCGATCGATCAGGGCGTGGCGCGCGACGGTGAACCACAGGTCGGCATAGCGCACGCCGATCTCCGCCGCGTGGCGCAGCGTCGGGCTGCTCATCACGGCGAAGCCGAGTACGCCGAACGACGGTGGGTGGCACAGCAGTCCGGCCATCAGGCCCAGGCCCGGTTCGTCGTGGATGCCCTCGACGACGTTGTGCAGCATCGTGAGTTCCTGGGCGAGGGTGATCTCGCTGAGCGGGTCCTGCAGTTGCTGTTCGCGAATTCCGGTGGCCCGCAGAATATCCGGCATGGTCAGACCGCGCGTGACCGCGTAGTCCGCCAGCAGCGCCACACCGTTGATCGACCGCACCTGCGCAGGCTCGTCCACCTAGGCATCGTCGCAGAGATTTGCGCGCCGTTGGCCCAAATCCGCCGATCGGTACGATAAACGTATTTCCTACATCCGCACCGAGACCCGGCCCCGGTGCGCGCGGGCGAAGTGTCCGGGCGACTGGCCCTTCCAGGAGCGGAACGCGGCGGCGAACGCGGAGACGCTCGAATAGCCCAGCCGCTCGGCCACATTCTCCACCGTCAGCCCCGCGACCAGCAGTTCCTCGGCGAGCATGCCGACGGTCTCGCTGGACAGTTCGCGAAAGGTGGTGCCCTCCTCGGCAAGTCGGCGGCGCAGTGTGCGCACGCTCAGGTCGAGATCGGCGGCAATACGAGACTGGTCGGTCACTCCACCGCGGCGGATCAGCAGATCGCGCACGCGGCCGCTGATGCCCACCCGGTTGCGGCGGCGTTGCAGCAATTCCGCGCACTGCCGCTCGTAGAATCGTGCGGTGGCCGGATTCGCCTGCGGCATGGGCAGTTCCAGCGTGCTGGCGTGGCCGACCAGTACCGACCGTTCGGCACCGAATCGAACATCGTCGACACCGAGGATCGCGCCGAACATCTCGTAGATCGGATGGGCGTCCCCGGCCACCTCCACGCGCACGATCGGCAACCGCATGGGCAGCACGTCCTGCTGGATGGTCCAGATCGCGGCGACGTCGCGCTCCAGCGCGAAGCGGCGGATCTCGGCGGGGACGCAGCGGTCGTGGCGGATCAGCCAGACCTCCCGGTCGTGGTCGCGCATCTCGTGCTGGGCGACGGTGAACGACAGGTCGGCATAGCGCAGCGCGGTCTCGGCGGCCGCGCGCAGGGTCGGGCAGCTCATGGCCGCGAACCCCAGTACGCCCAGGCTCGGCGGATGACACAGCAGCCCGGCCATCAGGCCCATGCCGGGCTCGTCGTCCAGAGCCTCGACAATGTTGCGCATCAACGCGAATTCCTGCCCGAGGGTGATCTCGGCGACCGGATCGCGCAGCTGAGGTTCTTGAATTCCGGTGTGCCGCAGGATATCCGGAGCCTCGAGCGACCGCCCCCGCGCGTACTCCACCAGTAGTGCCGCGCCCGTGGTCGAGCGCAGCTGCGCCGACCGCTCCGCCGCCCTGGCATCGTCCACCACGGAATGGTCGCAGGGTTCGGGCCGGTCGCGGGCCGGTACTCGTCGGTAAGTTTGCTGGGAGCGGCCGATATTCGCCGATTTCTGGCCCATTGCGCGCTGGTTGCAGAGTTGCATTAGCCATACGGTTTCTCACATGCCGCACCGCGACCGGCGCAACCCTCCCACCCGGTCATTCGTCCCATTGTTTCGTGCGCCGAGCGGTCGCGGAGCGATCTTGCCGCATCCACCTTGCCCGGAGTGAACCGAATGCTGTCCACACATCCGAATACCACCGGCAACACCTGGATCACCGTGACCGCCCCGGGCGACGGCCGGGCGCTGGGCACCCTGCCGACGCACACCCCCGACCGGGTCGGCGCCGTCGCCACCTCCCTGCGGCACGCGCAAACCGGTTGGCGCGCAATGGGTGTCGTCGGCAGGGTGCAGTGGTTGACGCGGTTCCGGGAATGGCTGTCCGGCAACGAGCTCACGCTGGTCGAACTGCTGGCGTCGGAAACCGGAAAGTCGGTTGCCGCGGCTTTGCGGGAATTCCGTCTGGGCGTCGACGCGGTGGACTACCATCGCACCCATGGTGCCGATTTTCTCGGGGCACCGTCGCCGCGTAGGCGCGAGCTCCCGAGCGTGGCATTGCAGCTGGCGATCACCTACCGCCCCTGCGCGGTGGTCGGCGTCCTGCCGCCCTGGACCTACCCCCTCGCGTCGACGCTGTTCGACGCCGTGCCGGCGCTGATGGCCGGTTCCGCGGTACTCGTGAAGCCCCCGGCGGTGACGCCGCTGACCGTGCGCGCCGTGGTCACCGGCTGGGCGCAGATCGGCGCGCCGCCGGTGCTGGACTTCGTGGCCGGTCACCAGGCCGGTCCCGCCGTCGTCGACACCGTGGACTACGTGCACTTCACCGGCTCGCCGGAGGTGGGCAAGGTGGTGGCGCTGCGCGCCGCGGCGCGGCTCGTCCCGTGCCGCCTGGACCTGGGCGGGAAGTCGTCGGCGATCGTGCTGGACGATGCCGACCCCGGGGCGGCGGCCGCCGGTATCGCGCTGGGCGGGCTCGCCGAATCCGGGCAGAGCTGCCGCAGCATCGAGCGGGTGTTCGTCCAGGACTCCGGGTACGACGCGTTCGTCGACCGGCTGGTCGCCGAGGTGGCCGCGTTCGGCGCCGCGGATCCCGACGACGTCCGCGTCGCACCCATCACCTCGGCCGCGCACGTGAACCACCTGCGCGACCAGATCGACGACGCGCTGGCCAAGGGCGCGACGCTGCGCATCGGCGGCACGGCGGACGGGCAGGTGTTCGAGCCGACGGTGCTCGCCGACGCCGACCCGGCGATGAGCGTGCTGACCCAGCAGACCCTCGGCCCGATCCTGCCGGTCGTCCGGGTCGCCGATGCCGAGGCGGCCCTGACACTGGCCAACGACCCGTGCGGTCCGTGCGCGAGCGTATGGACCGCCGATGACGCGGCCGGGCGGTACATCGCCGGTCGGCTGCTGGCGGAACAGGTGGGACGCAACGACGTCTCGGTACACCTGGCACCGCCGGGGTATGCGTAATGCCCACTGCATCAAGGTAATTCGAAACTACGAGAGAGTTATGAACACCTGTTGCGAATATGTGTCCGTTCCAGTCACTTCCGGCCCGGGGGAGGTGAAGTGATGGGCGGCTGGCAGGTTTTCGCGGCGACGATGGTGATGGTCGGCGCGATGATGGCCATCGTGATGAGCGTGCGCCCCCAGCGCTTCCCCACCGGGCGTACCTCGGTCGCGGAGATCCGCCAGCGCCTGCTGGCCGAGTCGGTGCCACCGGCGATGCCGGTGGCGGCGGCGCTGTCGCACGGCGCCCCGGAACACCGGCTCGAGGTGCCCGAGGCGCACCGCACCATGCAGCAGCACCTCGACTGCACGGTCTCCGACTGCCCCCGCAAGTCGGCGGCCTACCGGGTGCTGGTGGCGGCCGGTCGGATCAAGCCGCGCTGACCGCCGCTGCCGCTACCCCTCGATGCGGCAGCGCCGGTAGCGCGCCCTCGCGACCGCCGCGGCGTGCGGTCGCGAGTGGGACGGGCCGCCCCCTTCCCGGCCCGTCCCACATACACGTTCCGCCGTGGCCGACGGGACCGGTCCCGCCGTCCGCGGCGGCCTCACCCCGCGACCCGGGTCCGGGCGGGCCGAACCGCATTGGCCCGCTGACCGGCGCGTGCCAGGGCGGCCAGCACGACCGCCGCGCACACCGAGGTCAGGATGAAGGTCTGGAAGACCTGCAGCGGCCCGGTCGCCGACAGCACCCAGCCACCCAGGCTGGGCGCCGCCACGGCCCCGAGCCGGCCGACGCCGTTGGACCAGCCCAGCGCGCTGCCGCGCAGCCGGGCCGGATAGGTGTCGGCGACCGCCGCGTTGATGAGGTTCAGGGTGGAGTGGGCCGCCGCGCCGACGACGGCGATCACGGCCAGCAGGGCGAGCCGGTCCGACAGCCCCGCCGCGCAGCCCGCGATCCCGGCGGCGGCCACGAGCGCGCTGACGCCGGCCACCGGGCGCGCGCCCCACCGGTCCGCGGCGATCGCGAGCGCGAACGAGCCGACGACCGCGCCGGTATTGAGCGTCATCGAGAACTGCAGCGCGGAGGTCATCGGGTAGTCCAGCTCGCGCATCAGCGTCGTCATCCAGGTGTTCAGCCCGTACCAGGTGAGCAATTCGGCGAACGCCGCGACCGCGAACAGCAGCGTCAGCGCGCGGCGGTCCGGGGTGAACAGCTCCCGGATCCGGCTCGCGGCGGCGGTGCGGGCGAACTCCCCGGATTCGGGCAGCAGCACCAGCGCGATGGCCAACACGAGCCCGGAACCGATCGCACCGATCCAGCACAGCGGGCGCCACCCGTGCTCGGACAGCAGCGCCAGCCCGGCGAGCGCGGAAGTTATTCCGCCGATGGGGATTCCGGCCATGAGGGTGGTGACCGTCAGGCCGGTGCGGCCCGGCGGGGTGTACTCCTTGGCCAGCGCCAGGGCGACCGCGGCGGCGGCACCCATGCCGATCCCGGCCAGCAGCCGGAACGCGCCCAGCTGCCATGCGGAGTCCGCGAGCGCGCAGGCCGCGGTCCAGACCGCGAACCAGGCGACGGCGACCAGCAGCGGGCGCCGCCGCCCGAAGCGGTCGGCCAGGCGGCCCCCGGCCAGCGCCCCGGCGGTCATCCCGACATAGACCATGCTGCCGACCGTTCCCGCGGTGGATTTGGTCATCCCCCAACCGGGTTCATCGAGCAGCGCGGGCAGCATGGCGCCGTACATGATCAGGTCGTAGCCCTCGGCGATGACGACCAGGGTGCACAGGCCGACGACGGCGACGGCGGGAATGCGCGGGCGGACGGCGCCGGGCACGGTCACGGCTTCTCTCCGCGCACTCGGTTGACAAGCCTTCCGACACCGTCGATTTCGACGCTCACCTCGTCGCCGTCTCGCAGGAACAGCTGCGGCTCGCGCCGGTAGCCCACCCCGCCCGGCGTTCCGGTGAGGATGACGTCGCCCGGCAGCACCGTGGTGAACTCCGAGACCGTGGCGATCAGGGTGGGAACGTCGAAGATCAGTTTCGACAGGTCCGAGGATTGCACGGTCTCGCCGCGCACGACGGTCCGGATCCCGGCCCGGGAGATGTCGACCTCGTCCGGCCGCACCAGATAGGGCCCGATCGGCGTGGAGCTGTCCCACGCCTTGCCCTGTAGCCACTGATGGGTCCGGTACTGGTAGTCGCGCATGGTGACATCGTTGGCGACCGCGTAGCCCAGCACGTGGTCCGCGGCCCGCTCCCGGGCAATTCGCCGACCGGCGCGCCCGATGATCACCGCCAGTTCGCCCTCGTAGTCGACCTGGCCGGATTCGGGCGGCACGATGATGTCGTCGCGCGGGCCGGTGAGGCTGGAGGCGAACTTGGTGAACATGACCGGATAGGTGGGCAGCTCCCGCTTCGTCTCGCCCACGTGGGCGTGGTAGTTCAACCCCACGCAGATGATCTTGTCCGGATTCGGCACGACGGGCAGCAGCCGCACCCGCGCGATCGGCACCGCCCCGAAGGGAAGTTCCGTTGTGCCGGAGAGGGTTTCGATGTCGGTATCGCGTCCGAGCTCGGTGAGTCCGGCCAGCGGAACCAGCCGATCGCCGTCCACGCGGCCGACGCCGCGTCTTCCGTCGTATTCGTAGGTTGCCAGCGCCATGGTGTCAGTTCCCTTCCGATGTCCTGCGCCAGCTCGGCAGCTGCCCGCCCCACAGATTCACGCTGCGCGGCACCGGATCCCACTGCCGCGGGCCGTAGGTGACGCGGTCGTCGTGGAACTTCTCCATCTCCGCGGACAGCTCGACGTGGTTGGCCGCGGGATCGTCGAAGAAGACGAACAGGTTGTTGCCCGGACCGTGGCGGCCCGGCCCCCACACCACATCCACCCCCTCCTCGGTGAGGCGGTCGCACCAGGCCTTGAAGTCCTCCCACGCGGCGAGATCGTAGGAGTAGTGGTCCAGGCCGGTGCCGCCGGTGGCGACGATCGCGAGGGTGTGGTGGTCGCGATTGCTGCGCAGCCAGACGAACCGGCCGTCGGACAGCTGATCCGAGACGCGGAAACCGACCGCACCGCAATAGAATTCCACCATTCGCGACACGTCCGTGGTGGCCAGCGTCAGGTGCTGATATCGGATCGGGCGGCGGCCGGTGGCGGCGCTGTGCTCGCCGGGGCGGCGCACCGGTCCGTGGAAGTGCACGGTATTGCCGTCCGGATCCTTCGCGGCCAGACCCTGCGGGGCGCGGGACGATTCGCCGAGGTACGCCTCGTCGAGGTCCTCGACGGCGATTCCGGCCTCCCGCAGCCGCTCGTCCAGCCGATCCAGTCCACCGGGCTCGGCCACCTCGAACCCGAAATGATCCAGCGCCGGATCGCCCGGCAGCAGATCCAGCACGTGGTGGCCCCGGCCCCAGCCGAGACGCATTCCGCCACCGGGTAATTCGGCGTGCGGTGCCAGGCCCAGGACGCGACCGTAGAACTCGGTCGCCGCGGTCACGCCGGGAACTCGCAGGCCGAGATGGGATACCGCGGTGCGGCGCAGCGCCCCGGCGTGCTGTGGCTCGGACGGTAGCAGTCGGTTCGGCGCTGGCACGGTGTCGTTCACTTCCTTCTCAGGCGGGGACCGGGTCGGCGGCGCACAACGCCGTGGCCGGATCCGGCGCGTGTCCCGGCGGCCACGCGGCGGCGACGAAACGGTCCGGGCGCAGCAGCACGCTGTGCCCGCGGTAGGGGGCCAGGTCGGTGGCCAGCCGACCGTCGAGGTCGACGATCGAGCCGATTCCCGCTGCGGGCGTGGGCATCCGGTCGTCGAGGGGGACGTGCAGCACGGTCGGATCGAACCGCCGCACGCGCCTCGCGGCCTCCGCGAGCGCCGCCGCGTCGACCCCGACACCCAGCAATGCCCAACCGGGACCGAGGATTTCGTCGAGCAGCCGCATCCGGCCGGTGGCGGCGTCGAACACCACCGGCTGTCCGATCGCGACGCCGACCGGCGCCGCCCCGGCCGCGATCAGGCCCGCCGTGTACACCTGCGCGGGCCGGTACCGCATGCCCTCGAAGAAGTCCCGGCCGCGCGATGTCGCCATGGCCCGACGCAGGTAGGCGTCGCGGCGACCCGCCAGCCGCGTGTCGGTCGTCATCACCACCCGTCGCATCCGCTCCGACAGCGCGACGGTGGCCAGCGCGTGCGGTTTGCGCTCGCTCTCATAGGAATCCAGCGCGGCGTCGGTCAGCCTGCCCGCCAGCACGTCGGCGATCTTCCAGGCCAGATTGGCCGCGTCCCGGATGCCCGAGTTGAGGCCCTGCCCCGCGAACGGCGGCATCATGTGCGCGGCGTCGCCCAGCAGGAACGCCCGCCCGGCACGCCACCGGTCGGCGACCAGGCCGTGGAAACGGTAGGTCACCACCCGCTCCACCTGGTCGTCGGTGATGTCGCGATACGGTGCGAGCAATCGGCGCAACAGCTCCGGCGCGGGGACCTCCGCCTCGCCGGGATGCAGCAGGAATTCGTAGCGGCACCGCCCGCCGCGGCCGGGGATGATCACGTGCGGGCGCAGCGGATCGGCATGGTGCATCCCGTACCGCTGGTCGTGCGTATCGCCGAGCACGTCGGCGACCAGCCACACCTCCGGATAGCTGCGGCCGCTCATCGCGATGCCGAGCCGCTCGCGCACCGCCGACCGCCCGCCGTCGCAGCCGAGCACATAGCGCGCCCGCAGTTGTCCGGAGGCACAGCGGATCCGCACTCCGTCGCCGTCGGAATCCAGGTCGGTCACCTCGGCGCCCATGCGCAGTCCCGCCCGGGGATGCTGCCGGAGATGGTGTGCCAGTTCACGTTCCAGATCGGGCTGCGCGAACGGGTTCTTGAACGGGTAGCCGAACCGGCGCGGCTGCTCGGCTCGCGCCTGGAACAGCGTCCGCCCCTGGCTGTCGAAATAGCGAGTGCCGGTGCCGGGCACCATGATTCGCAACAGCCGCTCCGCCAGCCCCGCCCACTGGTACACCCGCAGCGCCTCGTCGTCGATGCTGATCGCCTTGGGTTCGTCGCTGGTCTCGGTATTGCGCTCGAGCACCTGCACCCGGACCCCGCGCGCCGCGAGCAGCGCCGCCGCGGTCATGCCGACCGGCCCCGCGCCGACGACCACGACATCGGTCTCGATCTCCCCACCCCGCACTCGAACACTCCTTCCGAGGGACCGCTCGAGTGCACTGTAATCGATGTCTCGTATGGGCGGATTCTCGTCCTGATAAGTAGGACATCACCGGCCTTGCTGCGATGGCGCGCGGAAATGCTACATTTGTGAATGAATTGCCGGTGACGGTGCCGGCGGCCGACCGAGGAGCCGAAGGTGTCCAGCCTGTTCAACCCCAAGACCTGCGAGTTCGCCGAGTTCGATGCCGAGACCCGACGCATCCTGCGGGCCACGGTCGACTTCTTCGAATCCCACGGCAAGGCGTGGCTGAAGCAGCAGGATCGCGACCGGGTCTGGTATGCGGAGTTCCTGGACTTCTGCAAGCGGGAGCGGGTGTTCGCGACGTTCCTCACCCCGGCATCGGAGGCGGCGGGCGATCCGAACAAGCGCTGGGACACCGCGCGGATCGCGATGATGAGCAAGGTGCTGGGCTTCTATGGAATGTCGTACTGGTACGTGTGGCAGGTGACCATCCTGGGCCTCGGCCCGATCTGGCAGAGCGACAATGCCGAGGCGCGCGGTCGCGCTGCGGCACTGCTGGATTCGGGCGAGATCTTCGCCTTCGGGCTGTCGGAACAGGAGCACGGCGCCGACATCTACTCCACCGATATGGTGCTGACGCCCACGCGGGCAGGCGCGTTCGAGGCCTCCGGCGGCAAGTACTACATCGGCAACGGCAATCTGGCCGGGATGGTGTCGGTATTCGGTCGCCGCGCCGACAAACCGATCATCGACAGCGCGGACTTCGACCGCAAGATGGACGACAGCGAGTTCGACGGCTACCTGTTCTTCGCTGCCCACAGCCAGCACAAGAACTACAAGCTCCGCAAGAACGTCGTCGACTCGCAGATGTACGTCGCCGCCTTCGATCTCGAGGGCTATCCGGTCGCGGCGAAGGACATCCTGCACACCGGCCGCGCCGCCTTCGACGCCGCGATGAACACGGTCAATGTCGGCAAGTTCAACCTGGGCTTCGGCGCGATCGGCTCGTGTGAGCACATCTTCCACGAGGCGATCAACCACGCCGAGAATCGAGTCCTGTTCGGGCACAAGGTAACCGAGTTCCCGCAGGTACGCGGCCTGGTCGCCGATTCCTACGCGCGGCTGATCGCGATGAAGCTCTACAGCGAGCGCGCCATCGACTACATGCGCTCGGCGCACGAAAACGACCGGCGCTATCTGCTTTTCAACGCCATCGAGAAGATGACCGTCACCCGGCAGGGGCTGCGGATCATCGAGAGCCTGTCGGATGTCGTGGCCGCGCGCGGCTTCGAGAACGACATGTACTTCCCGATGGCGATGATCGGGCTGTTCGGCCTGCCGCGGCTGGAGGGCACCGTGCACGTGAACATGGCGCTGTCGCTGAAGTTCATGGCCAACTACATGTTCCACCCGGCCGACGCCGGGCTGGCGGCGCTGCGCTACCTGCCCGGTGCCGGTGCGG
>NZ_BDBV01000010.1 GCF_001613165.1 Nocardia mexicana NBRC 108244 | reverse complement strand
CCGCCGGTGCCGTGCGTGCGGTGTCCTCGACGCTGCAGCGCGGCGGGCGGCGGCTGGCCCCGGCGCTGCGCGCCCTACCCCAGCTGAAGGCCGAATTCGCCCGGGCCGCACACGATCCCGTCCCGACCCGCCGCGACGCCACCGACGACGACTTCCTGTTCCGGCAGGGTCCGACCAGCGGGCTGGGCAAGATCCGCTTCGCCGACTGGCGCCCGGTATTCGGCCGCTTCGCGCACATCCCGAACGTGGCGCTGTTCCTGGAGCAGGCCGAGGCGCTGCAGACGCTGCTGGTGGCGGCCCCGCCGACCGCGCAGCAGCAGCGCGACGTCGACTTCCTGTTCGCCCTCGGGGAGCTGTTCACGCTGGTGCCCTACGCGCAGCTGATTCTCGAGCAGGCCGCCATCGAGGGCACCGACGAGGACGTGCTGGACCAGATATTCGACGTGTTCGTGCGCGAATTCTCCGGCCACGCAACGACTCTGCACTGCAAGCCCGCCGCCACCAAGGCGCAGCAGACGCGCGCGCTGGACCTGGTGCGGCGCCCGATTGCCGATCCGTCGCGATTCGAGGCGGTGGTGCGGCAGGCGCGTGCGCTGGCCGGGACCTACGAAATGAACCCCTGACCGCAGCCGGTACCGCGAGTAACAGAAATGCTACACTCGTGAATGAACACACTGGTCGGTCTCTAGAGAACGTCGTGCAAAGGAGCACACGATGACCACGGCAGCCATGCGCCCGCAATTCAACGCCCCGGTCCGCAAGATCCGCGAGGTCGACTACGGGTTCTTCGGCCCGGACTCGCCGACCTGGAAGGTGTGGACCGCGCCCACGGCACTGCTGGGTTTCCAGCGTTCGGTCGTGCTCGAGCATTTCGACCCGGATCTCACCGCGGCCGTCGCCGATGTCGGCGGCATCTACAGCGATCCGCGCGGGCGGTTGGACCACACCTTCGCCTATTTCCTCATCGCGGCCGTCGCCGACAGCCGGATGGCGATCGAGGCGTCCGAGCACCTGATGAAGGTGCACGCCAAGGCGACCGGGATCGAACCGATCACGGGCAAGCGCTACAGCGCCAACAACCCGGACTCGCAGCTGTGGATCCATGTCACCGGCTGGCACGGGGTGCTCAAGTGCTACGAGATGTACGGCCCGGGTCCGCTGAGCCCCGCCGAGGAGCAGCGGTACTGGGAGGAGTGCGTGGTCGCCGCCGAGCTGCAGACCTGCAAGCTCGGCGACGTCCCGCGCTCGCGGGCCGAAGTGCGCGAGTACTTCGCCGCGGTGCGGCCTCGGCTGTGCAGCTCGCCGCGCGCCCACGAGGGCATGCACTATCTGCTGCACACACCGCGGGACAAGGGACTGAAACTGTGGGGTGGCAGCCGGCTGATCGCCCCGGCGGTGATCGCGACCCTGCCGAAGTGGATGCGCGAGGTCGGCGGCTTCGACCAACCGGCCGCGGTGGACGCGGCGGTGCGCCCGGCCATGCGCGCGGCCACGGCCGCCCTGAGCGGCGACCGCATCAAGACCGCCGTGCTGAAGGCGGCCATCGGCCCCATGACCGCCCGCCTCTACCGCGAGCACCTGACCGCAGGCGTACCCGCCCACCCGTTCACCGTCACCCCCGCCGAGGCCCGCGCCCAGTTCGCCACCACCGCCCGCCGCACCCCCCGCCCCGCCTGACTCCCTTTACCCACCGTCCCGGCGCAACCCTCGAGTCGTCGTCCCCACGGCCCATCACTTGCTGTCCCGCCGCGCGGGCCTGTACTCATATCCCCGCCGCGGGTCCGTACTTGCTATCCCGGCGTGGGCCCGTTACTTGTTGTTCTTGGCGGGTACTTACTTGTTGTCCCCGAGCGGCTCTGTACTTGTTGTCCCCGGCACTCGTTGTTCCCCGCGCGCTGCGCACTTGTTCCCGGCGTGGCTGCGCACTTGTTCCCGGCGTGGCTGCGCACTTGTTCCCCGCGCGGCTCCGCACTTGTTCCCCGCCCGGCTCCGCACCTGTTCCCGGCGTGGCTGCGCACTTTATCCCCGGCATGGGCCCGTTACTTGTTGTTCCCAGCGCGGCTGCGCACTCTTTATCCCAGGCGTGGCTTCACACTCGTTCCCCGGCGTGCTTTCGGCCGGGTTGTCTGGATGGTTGCTCTTCGGTCACTGATTGGTCGCTGATCTTGTCCGGGGGTGTTTCACTCTCGGATACTCGTGGGGAGCGTTCCGCCCCGCTGTCGGGGGCTTGCTGGTCGGGTCAGTGAGGCGAGGAGGCGGGCATGACGGCACTCGATACCCCGCAGGCGCAGGTCTGGCCCGTGCGGGTGCGTGGACGATCGGACCGGCGGGCTCTCGCCCTCGGCGTCCTCGCCCTGCTGTCGGGTCTGCTGGGCGGCGACACGGTGATCCACGTCGTCGCCGTGCCGCGGGCCTCCGAATACTTCGCGATGGGTTCCGGAATCGCTTGGCTGGCAGCCGGTATGGGCGCGATCGCGCTGTCGGCGTGCCTGCTGGGCGCGGGGACGCTCGGTGACCGTCTCGGGCGCCGGCGGATCCTGCTCGGCGGCACATCCGCCGTGGTCGTCGGCGCCTTCGTCGCCACGTACGCGTCGGACTCCACGACCTTCCTGATCGGCCGGGTGATCACCGGCGCGGGCCTCGCCGCCTGTTTCGTGACGGCGCTGGCGATCGTCGCGGCGCTGTACCCTCCGGAGGACCTGCCGCGGGCCTTCGGCGTATGGCTGGGCCTGCAGTCGGTGGCGATCATGGCCGCCGGAGTCGTCGGCTCCGCGCTGGTCGACGGAACCACCTGGCGCACGGGCTATTTGATCACCGGCGTGATCGCCGCGCTGCTCCTGGCGCTCGGCTGGCTGACGGTCCCGGACTCGAAGGCGGCCACGCCCCGCCGCTTCGACGGTGTCGGCGTGCTGCTGGGGTCCGCGGCGCTCGCCGCTCTGGTAGGCGGGGTGTACGGGGCCGCCGATCGGGGGTGGACCGACCCGCTGGCGGCGAGCGTGCTGGCCGCCGCGGTGGTGCTGCTCGTGCTGTTCGCGAGGCGGGAGCTGCGCACCGCGGAGCCCGCGGTTCCCGTGCGGCTGTTGACCTCCGCGCCGTTCGCCGCCACCTGGTCGACCGGGATGCTGGCCGGATTCGCCGCCGCCGTCGTCGTGTTGCAGACGATCACCGCGTTGCACGGCCACCGTGGCCTGTCGGTGTCCATGGTGATGGTGGTCGCGGTGCCGCTGTATCTGGGCATGGTGCTCGGGGCGGACCTCGCCGCGCAGGCGCAGGAACGGGGGTGGTCGGCCCGGACGCTGTACGTATCCGGCCTGATCTGTTGCGGTGTGGGCATTCTGGCATTGGCGGGTGTCGGTGCGAATGCCGAGCTGTGGGTGTATTCGGCGGTCTGCGCGGTGGCCGGATTCGGAGTGATGTGGGCGCAGAACCCGCAATCGGCGGTGCTCATGTCGTCGCTCCCGGCGGATATGAGCGGTGTGCTGGCGGCCGTGAAAACCGCTGCCGGGCAACTGGGTTTCGTCCTCGGGCTGGCTGCGGCGGTATCGGTCGTCGACACGTTCCGATTCACCGTGGGCATGGTCGTCATCGGCACCCTCCTGCTCGCCGGCGCCTTGGTGATCGCGGTTCTATTGCGCCCCTGGGGCTTCCGAACTGCGAACACTCGGGATACCGGCACCGCCGAGGCGTAACGTCCCGCGCGATCACGGTGAGCTGCGTGCCGGGCCGATCAGAACGTGGTCGTCAGGCCCCCGTCGACGGCGATGGTCTGGCCGGTGATGAACGAGGCGGCGTCACCGGC
Organism: Nocardia mexicana NBRC 108244; assembly: GCF_001613165.1. Lineage (GTDB taxonomy): Bacteria > Actinomycetota > Actinomycetes > Mycobacteriales > Mycobacteriaceae > Nocardia > Nocardia mexicana. The sequence continues at coordinate 36,534 of NZ_BDBV01000010.1, read as the reverse complement.
CAGAAATACGACCAGGCCCGCGATCTCCTCGGGCCGTCCCCAGCGGCCCAGCGCGGTGCGGGTGCGCAGCCATGCGGCGAACGACTCGTCGGCGACGAGCGTGGCATTGGCCTCGGTGGCGAAAGTGCCCGGGGCGACGGAATTCACGGTGATCGCGTGCGGGCCCAACTCGGCGGCCAACGTGCGGGTGAGGCCGTCCAGGGCGGCCTTGACCGTGGTGTAGGCGACGTCGCCGGCGCGGCCGAGCTGTCCGATCACCGACGAGACGTTGATGATCCGTCCCGGTCGGTTGCGATGTGTAAGCCCCTGTGCCACATGGCGGCTGAGCGTGTATGCCGCGGCCACGTTGGTCTCGAACAGCCGGATCAGGTCGGGTGCGGGCAAGGCGTCCATGCCGCGCCGATCGCGCCGGCCGACATTGTTGACCAGCACGTCGATCGGCCCGGTCGCGGCGAGCGCGTCCCGCACGGCGGCGCTGTCGGTCACGTCGAAGGCGGCCGCCCGCACCGCCATGCCCTGCCCACGGAGTTCGGCGGCGGTGGCCTCTAGTGTGTTCGGGTCGCGGCCGTTGAGGAGTACACGAGCACCGGCCGCGGCCAGGCCGCGCGCCATCTCCAGGCCGAGTCCGCGCGCGGAACCGGTGACCAGTGCCGTGCGGCCGGTGAGCCGGAAATCGGTGTCGGCCATGCGATTGCCTCCACTGAAACGAGTGTTTCAGTTACTCTAGCGCCGGAAGTCCCGGGACGGAAGGTCGGTCATGTCCGCTGACGGCTTATCGCGGCGCGCGGAATTGCTGGAGGCCAGCTACACCTACGCGCTGGAGCACGGCCTGGCCGGAGTATCGCTGCGGCCGCTGTCGGCGGCGATCGGGAGCAGCCCGCGGGTGCTGCTGTATCTGTTCGGCAGCAAGGATCAATTGATCCGGGAGGTGCTCGCATACACCCGAAGTCGGCAGATCGCCGAGGTGGACGCCCTGTTGGGTGACGAATCATCCTGCGCGGCAGACAGTTTCGAGGTCTCGGCGCGGCGGCTGTGGGAATGGCTGTCGGCGCCACGGCAGCGGGCCATGGTGCGGCTGAACTACGAGGCATTCATTCGCTCGGTCGGTCCCGAACCCGGGCCGTGGGCCGGTTTCGCCGCCGAATCCACCGGGGACTGGCGGCGACTGCTGATCCGGGCCCAGCCGTCCACGCCGATCGAGACGGCCGAGGCGCGGGCTACTCGCGCCCTGGCGCTGATTCGCGGCCTGCTGCTGGAACTGCTGGCCGGAGCCGATCCGGAGCGCATCGCCGCCGCGGCCGCCCGGATCGGCCGGGATTCGGCGGGGTGAGGGCGTGAATCGCCTTGGCCGGTACATGTGAAACCGCAGGTGGAGTGAAGCGGCGTCTTCTGCGCAGATGCTGGAGGAAACCGGGGTGCACGTGAGGTCCGACGACGGAAAGGTGCGAGTTCGGCCCGGTGGATAGCTTGATCGATGCTGTCGGCCCAGGCTCGGGTGGTGCGGGATCCCCCGCAGTATTCGAGCGAAGGAGTGCCCATGATCGTCGTGACCGGTGCCACCGGGACCGTCGGACGTGCCGTGGTCGATCAGTTGCTGGCGACGGGAGTCGAGGTGCGGGCCGTCACGCGCCGGCCGCAGGGTGCCGGGCTCCCGCCGGAGGTCGAGGTGGTGCGCGCCGACCTGGGGGAGGCGGAAGGGCTGGCGGATGCGGTGGCGGGAGCGGACCGCCTGTTCCTGCTGTCGGCAGGCCCCGACCTCGCCCGGCACGACGAGCATGCCGCCGAGGCCGCGGCGCACGCGGGGGTGCCGCATATCGTGAAGCTGTCCTCCGGCCGGGCGGGTGACGCGGCGGCGACCGATCCGATTCCGACGTGGCATCGCGCGGGAGAGCGGGCGGTGCGCGCGGCGGGCACGGCGTGGACGATGATCCGCCCCTTGGGTTTCATGTCCAACGCGCTGCATTGGGCGCCGACGATCCGCGCCCACGACACCGTCTACGCGCCGTATGGTCAGGGGCGCATCGCGGTCGTCGACCCGCACGATATCGCCGCTGTCGCAACGAAATCCCTCACCGAACCCGGCCACGAAGGCCGGACCTACACGCTCAGCGGGCCGCGAGCGCTGTCGCCGGGCGAGCAGACCGAGATCCTCGCCGGGATGCTCGGCCGCCCGCTGCGCTACGCGGAGACCACACCGGAACAGGCGCGTGCGGCCCTGGTGGGTTTCGGTGTCGATGCCGAAATGGCCGACGCCATCATGGCTTTGCGCGCCACGGCGCTGGAATCGTTCACCGCGCGGGTTCATCCGGCGGTGGAGGAGGTCACAGGCCGCCCACCGCGCAGCTTCCTCGAATGGGCGCGTGAGAATCGGGCGCGGTTTGAATGACTCAGGGAGTCAACGGCGTTCGGCGAGGAACCACCCGGCGGTGGGAGATGCGCCAGCCCTCGGGGGTCCGGCGGACGATATCGTCGTAGGTGACGCTGGCGACGGTGCCCTCGACCGTGACCCCGATACCCTTGGCGCGCACCAGTACCGTATCGCCGTCGGTTGCGGTGATCACGACATTGGTGACGTGGTGCCCAACCGGGTTGCCGTCTCCGAGTTCGAGAGCCAGATCCCGCAAAGCATCTCGCCCGCGCACCAGTCCCGCGCCGTACTCGGTCATGTCATAGACGATGTCGTCGGCGAACACCTCGCTCATCCCGTCGAAATCGCCCGCATCGCTGAGATGCCCGTGCAATGCCAGCAGTTCGTGAATAGCCAGCCGGTCCGCCGTCGAGATCGCCATGCGCGCCAGTATGTTGCCCGCGGCGCCGCGGCGCTCGTCATTTTCCGGCGGGAGTCCACGCGGCCACGAGGTCGAGCAGGCCGGGGAAGCGTTCCTGCAGGTCATCGATGCGGACGTGGCTGCGCCGCTCCAGTCCGTACTGCCGCTGCCGCAGCACCCCGGCCTCCCGCAGGGCGCGGAAGTGATGGGTCAGCGACGATTTCGGGCGGGGGATGCCGAACCAGCCGCAGGGATGGTCGTAGGCCTCGGCGTCCAGCAGCAATTTCTGCACGATGCCCATCCGCAGCGGGTCGCTGAGCGCGCCCATCACCGTCTCCAGGCGCAGCTCGTCCGTCGCGGGCTCATCCAGCGGCGACGGGGTGCCGGGTGGTTCGGGATGCCGCGCCCAGGCGGCTCGGGTGGTGGTGGCCATGCCGACACTGTACGACTTTTCTCGTAATAGTGCTACTGTACGACTCCGTTCGTACTTATACGAGATTTATCGTACTAATCTGGAGGATCGGATGGCTACCCTCACCCTGTCCCGCCCGGTGGCGACGCCGGTGTCGGCCGGACGCATATGGCTCGCCGCCTGGCCGGTATTCGCGGTGTTCGTGCTTTCGAACGCGGCGACCCCGCTCTATCCGCTGTGGCAGTCGCGACTGGGGTTCTCGACCGGGACGCTGACGGTGATCTTCGCCGGGTACATCGTGGGTCTCCTCGGTGCGCTCCTGGTCGCGGGCGTGCTGTCGGACCGGGTCGGTCGGCGCCCGGTGCTGCTGCCGGGGCTGGCACTGGCCGTGATCGCCTGTGTGTTGTTCGCGACCGCCGATTCCGTGCCGGTGCTGGGCCTGGCCCGAGTGCTCACCGGTATCGCGGTGGGTGCGACGGTCGCGGCGGGCATGGCGGCCGTTGCCGATGTCGCCGGTGCGCAGCGAAAGGGGCTGGCGGCCTTGGCCGCATCCACGGCGATGGTGTTCGGCGCGGGTACCGGGCCGCTGCTGGCCGGTGTGCTGTCCGAGCTGTTGCCCGCGCCCACCGTGGTGGTGTTCGTCGTGGAGGCCGTGCTGCTGATATCGGCGGCGGTGGTGGCCGCGGGCCTGCCGTCATCGGAGCCCTCGGCGAAAACTGGTGGCCGGGTGCGTATTCCGACCGTGCCGCGAGAGAACCGCCGTCAGCTGGCCGCCGGTGTGGCGGTATTCGCTCCGGGGATCACCGCGACGTCGTTCGTGCTCTCGCTGGGCCCGGCGCTTCTGGTCGAACTACTCGGCGCGAGTAACCGAATCATCGCGGGCGCCATGGCCTTCGCGATGTTCGCGGCGGCAACCGTGGCCCAGTTCGCGGCGCGGCCGCTGGCCACTCGATCGGTGCTGCTGACCGGGGCGATGTCGACCATGGCGGCCATGCTGGCGCTCGGTCTCGCGCTGATCCTCGGCGCGTTGCCCGCATTGATCGCCGCCGCACTGCTCGCGGGCGCGGGGCAGGGCCTGGGCCAGCTCGGCGGTCTGACCCTGCTTCTGGCCGCCGTGCCGGATGCCCGCCGCGCCGAGGCGAATTCGGCCTTCAACATCGGCGGATACATACCGGCGGCGACATTGCCGGTCGCGGCCGGATTCCTCGGCAACGGCATCGGATTATCGTGGGGTGCAGGAGTTTTCGCCATCGTTCTGGGAGTCCTGGCGCTGCTCGGCGTGGCCGTCGTGCGCCGTGGGACGCACAGCGGTGCACCTGTACGCGGATAGGGATTGATCTGGAGCCCACTCCGAGTCGTAGCCTGGACCCGGGCGGGTGACGTGCCCGCGAAATGCCGTGCCACCAGGGCGGACCGCCCGGTGCGTGACTGCGGCGGATCGGCTTCCGCTGAGGTGATGCCGCCATGACGAAGGGAGCAGCGATGGATCTGGGACTGCACTACTGGAACTTCTCGACCCCGGCGGATCCCGCGCGGATCGCGCAGTCGCTCGGGCAGAGCGCGCGCATCGCCGAACAGGCGGGGTTCGCGGAGTTCACCGTGATGGACCACTACTTCCAGATGGAGCACCGCGGAACCGCCGACGAGCCGATGCTGGAGGCGTACACGACGCTCGGTTACGTGGCCGCTCTGACATCGAGGATTCGGTTGTCCGCGCTGGTCACCGGGGTGATGTACCGGTACCCGGGCCTGCTCGCCAAGATCGTCACCACCTTGGACGTGCTGTCCGGCGGACGGGCTCAGCTGGGTATCGGCGCATCCTGGTACGAGCGCGAGCAACGGGCGCTGGGGGTCCCGCTGGTGCCGATGGGGGAGCGGTTCGAGCGGCTCGAGGAGACGCTGCAGATCTGTCTGCAGATGTGGAGCGACGACAACGGCCCCTACAAGGGCACCCACTACCAGCTGGCCGAGACGCTGTGCGTGCCCGCGCCGCTGACCCGCCCCCGCCCGCCGATCCTCGTCGGCGGCGGTGGCGAGCAGAAGACGCTGCTGCTGGTGGCGCGCTACGCGGACGCGTGCAACCTGTTCGCCTCCACCCCCGAGGATGTCGCACACAAGCTCGATGTGCTACGGCGGCACTGCGCGGCCGAGGGGCGCGACTTCGACGCGATCCGCAAGACCGCCGTCTACCTCGGGCCCGTCGTCGATGAGCCGGGCACCTTCGCGGCCGACGCGGAACGCTATGCCGCCCTGGGGATTAGCCAGCTCGACGTGATGCCGGACCGGGATCCCGTCGAGTACGCGGAGCGGGTTGCGGAACAGGCGGCTCGGCTGTCACAGGTGTAAACCCACCCGCCGGGGTGCGCCGCATGCTCCGCCGGAAATGCGGATGGGGCGTCCGTATCAGGAGTGGTCGGCCGCGTCGCCGAGGTCCGTGATCGGTGGAGGTATAGCGTCGTTTGCTGGATGGTTACCGATCGGCTCGGCGAACGGAGGTCGGATGCACGCGATTGCCCACGCACTGGCGCTGGCCGGGTCGATGACCTGGGAGATCCTGTGGGCGCTGATCCTCGGATTCACGCTCTCGGCCGTCGTGCAGGCGGTGGTGCGCAAGTCCACGATCGTGCGGCTGATGGGCGACGACCGGCCCCGCACCCTCGCGGTGGCGTCGGTGCTGGGCGCCGCCTCCTCATCGTGCTCGTACGCGGCGGTGGCGCTGGCGCGGTCGCTGTTCCGCAAGGGTGCGAACTTCACCGCGGCGATGGCGTTCGAGATCGGCTCCACGAACCTGGTCGTCGAACTCGGCATCATTCTGGCCCTGCTGATGGGCTGGCAGTTCACCGCGGCCGAATTCATCGGCGGCCCCATCATGATCGTGCTGGTGGCGGTGCTGTTCCGGCTGTTCGTGCGGTCGCGTCTCATCGACGAGGCCCGCAGACAGGCCGATCGGGGCATGGTCGGATCGATGGAAGGCCATGCGGCCATGGACATGTCGGTGACCGGCGACGGGTCGTTCCTGCGCCGCCTGCTGTCGCCGCGCGGATTCACCTCGGTCTCGCACGTCTTCGTGATGGAGTGGGCTGCGATCCTGCGCGATCTGATCATCGGTCTGCTCGTCGCCGGTGCGATCGGCGCCTGGGTGCCGGATTCGTTCTGGCAGAACTTCTTTCTGACCGATCACCCGGTGCTGTCGGCGATATGGGGGCCGATCGTCGGGCCGGTGGTGGCCATGGCGGCCTTCGTATGCTCGATCGGGAACGTGCCGCTGGCGGCGGTGCTGTGGAACGGCGGCATCAGCTTCGGCGGCGTGGTGGCCTTCCTCTTCGCCGACCTGCTGATCCTGCCGATCCTCAACATCTACCGCAAGTACTACGGCACCCGGATGATGCTGACCATCTTCGCCACCTTCTACGCGGCCATGGTCGTATCCGGCTACCTGGTCGAAATCCTGTTCGGCACAACGGGTCTCATACCCTCCGAGCGGAATGCCATGGTGATGGAGGAGGGTATCCGCTGGAACTACACCACCTGGCTGAACATCGTATTCCTGGTGCTGGCAGCGGTTCTGGTGCTGCGCTTCGTCCGCACCGGCGGCATCCCCATGCTGCGCATGATGGGCGGATCACCCGATACCGAGCATGACCACGGCGGGCACGACGATGCGATGGGCGAGTCGCGGTCGATGGACAGCGGCGACCACACGACGCCGGGCGGTGATCATCGGCGCGGCGACGGCGCTGCACAATGAAGATCACGTCCGCGTCGGCGATTCCGCAGCATCACGACGGCCACGACCGTCCACACGGTCGCCGAGGCCACGATGAGGCCCCAGGCATAGGGGCGGTCCAGGATCGAGGGGTTGCCCGCGACCGCGTTCTCACGGCCGAGTACCGGCACCGCGACGACCAGCAACGTCACGGTGCAGACGGCGCCGTAGGCGACCGGCGCCCACGCGGCTCGCGGAAGCAGTCGACGGCCCGTGTATCCCGCAGCGGCGCACAGCGGCGCGAAGACGAAGTCGTGCAACAGGATTCCACCGGCAAACCACATCGCTACCGATTTCAGATCAGCGTTGCTCATCGGCAGCAGCAGGGTGACGCTGTACCAGAGGGCGGTGACGCCACAGAGGGCGAGCAGGATGCGCACGGTCGTCATTGCCGCACCTCGATTCGGGCCAGCCACTTGGTCTGCAGCACTCCCGGGCGGCTCGGCGCGATGAGGCGGCACGGATAGCCGTGATCGAGGTCGAGCTGCTCGCCGTTCAACCGCAGGGCGATCAGGGTGGCTGGGTCCTCGATATGAGGCCGGGGCAGTAACGACTCGCGGTACAGCCCGCCGGTTTCGAGCGAGGTGAAATGCGCACTGCCCCCGTGGTATTCGCCGACCGCCGCGAGGAGGTCACGCAGCCGCACGCCGCCCCAGTGCGCCGAGGCGCTCCACCCCTCGACGCAGGCGATCGGCAGCACCGCCTCGGACTGCGGTAGCGCCCGCAGCTCGCCGAGGTCGAAGGTGCGCTCTCGCCCGCCTACGGACACCCGCAGGCGGTAGGCCGGATCCCGGGCGAGGGCACCGACGCCCGCGTTGGACGCGGTCCGGTTGACCGGCAGGCCCTGCGGCCCCCGGCCGGAACGTGGAGCCAGGACGGCGATGCCGCGCAGGAACGGAACGGTCTGACCGGCGACAGCCAGGCCGGCGACGGTGGCCGCGAGTCCGGCCGCGCCCACCACCGCGCGGCGCGAAATACCCTGCCGCGCAACCAGTTCGTCATCCGTCGGCGGCGGCACGACCGGCTGTTGTCCCGGATCGGGTGGCGCGTGCGGGACCGATCGGGTCAGGGCAGATCGCACCGTGGGTAGCTTGACGGCCAGGTGGATTGCCAATGCGCCGATGGCGATGTAGGCCATCGTGTAGTGCGTGGTGGTGAAGAAGAACTTCCAGGCGTACCACTGCGCGATGTTGAGCAACCCGGTCGCCAGCTGGAAGATCACCGAACCCACCAGCACGGCGATGGATCCGCGCTCCAGCAGGCGCAGCGGGCTGCCGAGCAGCGGCCGCGCGAACAGCCGCGGATAGACCGACCACAGCTTCACCAGCAGCAGCGGGATCGCAGCAACACCGGAGATCACATGTGTGCCTTGAGTTACCCGGTACAGCCACACCGGCCGCGAGGGCCAGGCGAACCAGGTGGGCGGGTGCTGGATCCAGTGGCTGAGCAGTCCGGTCAGGAAGCACACGGAGACAGCGATCCCCAGTGCGATGCCCACGCGGGCCGCCACTGCCGCCGACCGAGCCGGAGACAGCTGTGCGGCAACCCTTTCCGGGAGTAGCAGCCGGTTGTTCCCTTGCCCGGGCGGGCCTGCGTCAGTCATGCGCCACCCACCCGTGCCGTGCCGCCCCCCAGCACGGGCGCCGAGTGGCGCTCGTCCTGCGGAGACAGCCGGGCGAGGGCGCGCGGGAAGTGCCCGCGGTACTCGGCGGCCACCGCGATCGCGTCGGCGGCGGTGTCGACGTCCGACAGCGTCGGCAGGCGATGGACTCGGCACCCATAGCGGCGCAACGCGGTTCGGGTGTGCTCCCCGGTGCGGCTGGTGGACATCGGCACCTCGGGCAGCAGCTGCGCGGGCCCCGGATCGGTCAGGCCCAGGGCCCACCAGCCGCCGTCGGTGGCGGGGCCGAGAACCGTCTCGCCGCTGTCGAGTAAGCGTGCGGCCGCGGCCGCCAGCAGCGCCGGTCCGGCCTGCGGCGTGTCCATGCCGATCTGCAGCACCGGAGCGCCGAGCGCGGCAGCGTCGGTGTGCGCGTTGGCCAATCGATGCCCGAAGGTGTCGCCGCGCTGCGGGATGAGCGTGAAATCGGCCAGCTCCGCGGCCAGTTCCCCAGCCCGTTCGGCGCGTTCGAGATCGCCCGTCCACGCGACCACCCGATGGCGAATGCCGCTGTGGCGCACCGCGGTCAGCGTATCCAGCAGGGCGGCGGCCGCGAGGTCCGCGGCCTGGTGAGGTGAAAACGGCGGTGTGAGACGGGTTTTCGCGAATCCGGCAATCGGCGACTTCGCGATCACCAGCAGCGTGGCGTCGAGGTTCGTCATCGCACGCTCCAGAAGTCGCGGACCGCGCGGACGGTGCCGCGCACCGAGCCGGAGACCTTGGACACCCCGTGCGTGCGGGGCCGGTAGCTGATGTCGCGCTCCACGATCCGCCATCCGGCCCGCGCCGCACCGATCAGTAGTTCCAGCGGATATCCGGAGCGTGGATGCAGCGGTCCCAGCGCCAGCAGGCGGTCGCGGCGGGCGATCCGCATCGCGGCGATATCGTGCACCGCCAGCCCGTGCCGTCGGCGCAGCAGCCCGGCGATCAGCAGATTGCCCAGGCGGGCATGCCACGGCCAGGCGCCGGAGCCGCGCGGCCGCCGTCGCCCGACGACCATGTCGACACCCGGGCCCAGGTCGCTCAGGAGCATCGGCAACTCTCCGGCATCCATGGAACCGTCGCCGTCGAGCACGGCGACGACGGTCGTATCGGCCGCGTGCACTCCGGCCTGCACGGCCGATCCGTAGCCCGGGTTCGGCTCGCTCACGACTCTCGCCCCGGCCTCGTGGGCCACCGCGGCGGTGCCGTCGGTCGAACCGTTGTCGACCACGATCACCCGATATCCGGACGGCACGGCGGCGAGCACGCCCGGCAACGCTCCAGCCTCGTTGTGGCACGGAATCACGACGGTGATGTCCTGTGCGCTGCGCGTATCGGTCACAGCACAGACCGTAGGCCCGCGGCGTCCGATAACGGCCGATCGAACCGGTGACAAAAGTGTGACGACACCGGAGGTGTCCGCTGTTCGGGCGGATCCCGCCGGTGCCGCGGCATAGGGTGAACGCTGTGCGGCAGCCCATCCTCATTCCCGCCCGGCGGCGTACCGGAGTCCGCGCCGACCTGGTGTGCGCCGGTGCGGCCGCCCTGCTCGTGGTCGCGGCATTCGCGGTTCCGCGAATTCGTGGCGAACAGTGGCGGCGGCACGTGTACGCGGCGGCGGCGCCGATCTTCGGGCATTGGCAGCCGCACATCGGCTGGGGCACCGGCCCCGCCATAGCTGTGGCGATCCTGGTGATCGTCCTCGGCCCGGTCGCCGCGCGGCGGCTGCCGTGGCGGCGACTGCTGGCGGCCACCTGGGCGACCGCGGTGACCTGGGCGTTCGCGCTGGCCATGGTGGATGGGTGGCAGCGTGGTTTCGCCGGTCGGCTGACCAGCGGGCACGAATACCTGCACGAGGTGGGCGGGGTCGGGGACATCGGCCTCATGCTGCGGGGATTCGCGGGGCGCATCCTGGACTTCCAGCCGGACTCGTGGACGACGCACGTGTCCGGGCATCCGCCCGGTGCGCTGCTGGTGTTCGTGCTGCTGGATCGGGTCGGCCTCGGCGGCGGCGCCTGGGCCGCGGTGGTGTGTGTGCTGGTCGGGTGCAGCGCCGCCGTGGCGGTCCCGGTGGCGCTCGACGCGTTGGGCGCACCCGAACGCGCCAGGGCGGTAACGCCTTTCCTCGCCCTGGCCCCGGCGGCGATCTGGATCGCGGTGTCGGCCGACGCCCTGTTCGCCGGTGTGACCGCGTGGGCGGTGGCGCTGCTCGCGATCGCCACCAGGCAGCGTCCGGGATGGCCCGCCGTCGCGGTGATGTCGGGGCTGCTGTTCGGTTTCGGCCTGTATCTGAGTTACGGCCTGGTGCTGATGGCGATCCCGGCGGCCGCCGTATTGCTGGTGCGCGGCTTCCGGCCCGCCGTGCCGGCCCTGCTGGGAGTCGCGGTGGTGGTCGCCGCATTCACCGCGGGGGGATTCTGGTGGCTGGAGGGCTATCACCTTGTGGTGCAACGCTATTACCAGGGCATCGCCACCGAACGTCCCTATTCCTATTGGGTCTGGGGCAATCTCGCGGCCACGGTCTGCGCGGTGGGCCTGGCGACCGCGGCGGCGCTGTACCGTAGCGGCTGCGCGCTCCTGCCAGATCGGGTTGCGCCGGATCGGGAAACCTCTGAAACCAAAGGTCTCGGTGCGTATGGCGGCTCGGGCCGTGATACGAGGGACGGGGGCGGACCTCGTTCCGGCGAAGTCGGAAACCCAGCGGCGTTGCGAGCCGGTGCGCGCGGCACGCGGGCGCTGCCGAGAACCGACGCTTGTCGGGCAGACGCGCCCGGCGACACGGCGCGGTCCACCGGACTGGTGGACATTGTTCGGGCGCTGACGAGATCGGCGAAAGTACGTGTGCGCCTGGACCATTGGCGTTCCGGTGCTGACCCGGCGGCCGTGTTGGCAATGGCGGGCCTGGCCGCCATCCTGGTCGCCGACCTCAGCGGACTGAGCAAGGCCGAGACGGAACGGATCTGGCTGCCGTTCACCGTGTGGCTGCTCGCCGCCACGGCCTTCCTGCCACTGCGCCACGTGCGGGTGTGGCTCGCCGTGCAAGCATTGGCGGCACTGCTCCTCAACCACCTCCTTCTCACGAATTGGTAACTGTCATGCGCATTCTGGTGGCCGACGACGACCCGGTGGTCCGGGAGGTGGTGCGGCGGTACCTCGAACGCGACGGGCTCACCGTCGTGGAGACCGCCGACGGACCCGCCACCGCGGAGGTGCTGGCGCGCAACGATATCGACCTGGCGATCCTGGACGTGATGATGCCGCCGCCGGACGGCATCGAACTGTGCCGCACGGTGCGCGCGGGCCGTCATCCCGACACCCCGATCATCCTGCTCACCGCCCTGGGCGAGGAGGAAGACCGGTTGCTGGGCCTGCGCTCCGGCGCCGACGACTACATCGTGAAGCCCTTCAGCCCACGCGAACTCGCGCTGCGGGTGGCGTCGGTACTGCGCCGGGCGCACCGGCCCGCACCCGCGGCCGAGCACGTGCTGCGCAGTGGGGCGATCGAGGTGCGCCCCGCCGCACAGGCGGTGCTGGTGGACGGCCAGCGAGTGGAACTGACCGCCCGCGAATTCGACCTGCTGGCATTCCTGCTCGCGCATCCGCAGCAGGTTTTCGGCCGGAACGAGCTGCTCGAACGCGTGTGGGGCTGGAGCTTCGGCGACCAGTCCACGGTCACTGTGCACATCAAACGCCTGCGTGCGAAACTCGGTGCCGCGCACCGGATCGAGACGGTCTGGGGACGCGGCTACGCGTGGGACCGGCCCGGCGAGGAGGACCACGATGTCGACTGACCTGCCCGGCCTGATCGGATACGCCCTGTCCGGATCGGTGCCGGTGGTGATCCTGGGGGCCATCGCCATTCGGCTGACCCACAACCGCAGCCTGACCACCAGCATGGTGGCGCTGGTGCTGATCCCGACGCTGGCCACGCTCGCCGGGGTGGTCGCGGTGAGCGGCATGATGTTCACCGACGAACTGCGGCGCATTGGCGTGGTGCTCGGTGTCGTGACGGTGGTAGCGGTGCCGGCCGCCGTCGTGCTGGGGCGGGTGCAGGCGCGGAAAACGGTGTGGGAGAGGCAGATGCGCGAACAGGAGCGGGCCGCCGAGCGCTCCCGCCGCGAGCTGGTGACCTGGGTCAGTCACGACCTGCGGACCCCGCTGGCGGGCATCCGGGCGATGGGGGAGGCGCTGGTCGACGGGGTGGTCGACCAGCCCGACGCCGTCGAGCGCTATGCGAATCAGATTGTGCGCGAAACGCATCGGGTCTCCGCCATGGTCGACGACCTGTTCGAGATGTCGAAGATCAATTCCGGTGCGCTGCGGCTGACCCTGGAACCGGTGGATCTGCGCGAGCTGATCGACGAGGTGACCGCCGCCAATCAGCCGACGGCCACCCGGTGCCAGGTGAGTCTCTGCGCGCGGCAACCGGATTCGCAGATCGTGGTGGCCGGGAGCGATCGCGCCCTGACCCGGGTGCTGACAAATCTGGTGGCCAACGCCATCGAACACACGCCGCCAGGGGGCAGTATCGAGATCTCCGCGGGTATCGGCGACGGCCACGCCCAGGTCTGCGTCGACGACACCGGCCCGGGGATCGATCCGGCCGATCTGCCGCGCATCTTCGAGGTCGCCTATCGGGGCACCGCGGCCCGTTCCCCGGTCGCCACCGATATCGGCACGAACAGCGGCATGGGCCTCGCGATCGCCGCGGGTCTGGTCCAGGCGCACGGCGGCGATATCACCGCCCGGAACCGGGAAGTGGGCTGCCGCTTCGAAATTCTGCTGCCGCTGACGTCCACCCCGAACGGCAGCAGCTAGCGCCGGAGGACCCAGGAACGTTCGCCCGGCATCGATCCTCGCCATCCCGGCTGTTCCCCAACGGCATCGCTCCTCGCCATCCCGGCATGTTCCCCAACGGCATCGCTCCTCGCCATCCCGGCATGTTCCCCAGCGGCGTCGTTTCTCGCCATCCCGGCATGTTCCCCAGCGGCGTCGTTTCTCGCCATCCCGGCACGTTCCCAGCGGTGTCGTTTTTCGTCATCCCGGCATGCTTCGGGCCGGGATCCACACCGCGCGGCTGGATTCCGGCCACAAGCATGCCGGAATGACGAAGTGAGGGCCGCCACGACCTCCCGGACGCGGCACCGCGCGAGGTACCGGAGTAGTCCGATGGGACGGATAGGCACTCGTGGACGGCCGCCCGGTCGTTCAACGCCAGGTGGGTGCACCGATCCCCGCGGCGGATCGTAGTGGGGCGGTGGCGAATTCGGCGAGACCCTGGGCCGGGGAGACGGCGGCGCTGAAATCCAGGACCTCTCGGGCCTTTTCGGGGCCGGCGACGATGTGGCGGACGTCGCCGGGGCGGAATTCACCGGTGACGACGGGTGGTTTGCCGTCGGAGGCGCGGGCGAGCACCTGCGCGACGGTGTGGATGCTGATCGGCGTGCCGGAGGCGATATTGAGCGGCACGAACCCGGGCAGCGGCCGGTGGACCGCGGCGACATTCGCCGCGGCGATATCGCGGACGTGCACGAAATCGCGCATCTGCCCGCCGTCTTCGAATACCCGCGGTGACTCACCCGCCTCGAGTGCCGACCGGAAAATCGCCGCGACTCCGGAATACGGGGTATCCCTGGGCATTCCGTCGCCATAGACATTGTGGTAGCGCAGCGCCGTCACCGCGCCGCCGGTGGCCGCGGCCCACGCGCAGGCGTAGTTCTCCTGTGCCACCTTGCTCGCCGCGTACAGGCTGCGCGGGCGCAACGGGCTGTCCTCACCGATCGGCGCCCACGCCAGCGGTTCGCCGGTGGCGGCATCGAGGTGCTCGAAGCTTCCCCGAGTGAGGTCCTCGGGCCGCCGTGGAGGCGGGTCGGCGACCTCGAAACCGGCTGTGCGGTACCGGCCTTCGCCGTACACGACCATCGAGGAGGCCAGCACCAGGCGCCGCACACCGGCGCGCGCCATCGCCGCCAGCAATACCGTCGTGCCGAGATCGTTGTGGCTGGCGTAGGCGGGAGCGTCGGCGGCGCTGACCCCCGCGCCGACGACGGCGGCCTGATGGCACACCACGTCGATGCCGCGCACGAGCTCGTCCACCGTGTCCGGATCACGCACATCGGCGAGGTGAACCCCGTCGGGGGCCGGGGCGTCGTGGCCGTGCGCGGCGGCGAGCATGAGATCGGCGGCGATCACCTCGTCACCGGCGGCGAGCAGCGCGTCTCGGATATGCGAACCGATGAATCCGGCGGCGCCGGTCAGCAGGACTCGCATCGGATCAGGTGAGGGTCGGGGTCGGCGTCATGCCCCGATCCTCACCGCTGCGGGCCGCCCGTGGGGTGATACGCGCGGGCGCGTCACCGATCGGTAAGAAATCGGCCCGCCCGTGCGTTCCCTCGCTGGCCGATGCCCTGCCGGTGCGTTCCCACGGTGGTCGGGCGATCGCTCTCGAGTCAGCGCGCACCTTCGGCGAGGGGCTGCAGGCCCGGATCGGCGTCTCGTCCTGATGGAGCGCTAGGCGATCGCGTAGTCGCCGAGGGCGGGCTCCATCAGGCCGAATACCCGAGCGGCCTCGTCCTGCACCGTGGCGGCGATGCGCCTGCGGGACCGGCCCTGCATGGTGAGCTCCTGGACTCGCTGGAACAGCAGGCGGTGCGCGGAGCCGAGCTGTGCGGCGGCCGCCCGGCGGGTGATGTCGTCGCCGGGCAATACCTCGGCGAGGGCGAATTCCCGCAGTTCGTGCAGTTCGCGCAGGCGCGCGACGAGGGTGGGACTCTCGGCGATCATCCGGCAGAACTCCGGGCCGGAGAAACCGGCGAGGGCATCGAAACGGGCTGTGGCGGCAAGGAATTCGGTGCGCAGGGCGGCCAGCGCGGAAACACCCGTCGCGCGGGCGGCGACGGTGTCGGCAAGCGAGGCCACGAACCGCTGATGGATGTCCAGCGCCAGGTCCTCCTTGCGCGGAAAGTAGTTCGTCACCGTCTTCTTCGCGACCCGGGCCGCGTCGGCGACCTCGGCGATGGTCGTCGCCTCGAACCCGCGCTCGATGAACAGTCGCGTGGCGTGATCGGAGATGGATTGCCGGGTCTCGCGCTTCTTGGTCTCCCGCAGTCCCGGTACCTCGGTGCCCATGGGCAAACGGTACCACGGTCGTAAATTTACGATTGACGCATTGAATGCTTCGGACATAAAGTTACGTCCAACGTAAGTTTCTCGAAGGGAGGTGGAGATGCTGCCGCGGAACACCTGCTGAACGTGTCCCGACACCCGGTCGGGCCTCACCAAGATCCGCCGGACGTTCCGGCACCGAACAACCGAAAGGCACGACCAGTGCGCAAGATTCGATTCTCCGGCGGCCCCGAACTCGTCGAGGTCCCGCGGCCCGAGCCTGGCGCCGGACAGCTGCTCGTGCGTACGGAACTCGTCGGGGTTCATGTCGGTCTGTTGCGAACGCTGAAGTCGGGCAGCGGGTCCGGGCTCGGCGGCGAGATGGTGGGCATCGTCGTGGCGGCCGGACCCGGCGTCTCCGACGGCTGGCTGGGTAGGCGGGTCGGCGGTGTGGTATTCGATTCGGTGTACGCCGATCAGGTACTCGCGGACCCGGCCCTGGTGACCGAGATCCCCTCCGGGGCGAATGCCGCCGATGCCCTGGTCGTGGTGCGTGGCGGTCTGGTGGCGCTGGGGGCGGTACGGGCCGGGCGGTGCGCCGAGGGGGAATCGGTGCTGGTCACCGCCGCGGCCAGCGGAAGCGGCCATCTGGCGGTGCAGATCGCGCGAGCACTGGGCGTCGCGCGCGTCGTCGGGGCGGTCGGCGCGCTCGACAAGGCCGATTTCGTGCGCGAATGCGGTGCGGATGCGGTCGTGTCCTACGACGAGCCCTGGGACGAGCGATTCGATGTCGTAGTCGACGGCGTCGGGGGAGACCTCGTGCCCCGCGGCGTGGAAGCACTCGCTCCGCGCGGCCGGTTCGTCGCCTACAGCGCGGGTGGCGGCACGGTGGCGGCGAGCAGCCTGCTCGCGGACCTGAAGACCGTCACCGGCTTCTCGGTGGGACTGCTGGCCCGTACTGAGCCGGAGGTGCTCGAGTCCTATCGCGCCGAGTTGTGGAAACTGCTGGCGGACGGGCGGATTCGACCACGGCACGTGGAATTCGCCTTCGATCGGACCGCCGACGCCCTGGAGCTGGTCGAGACGCGCCGCAATCGGGGCCGCGTCCTGCTCCGGACCGGTCCGCTCACACGGTGAAGGTCAGCCGCGCCGGGGCGAGGTAGTCGGCGCGATCGGTGAGCATGCGCAGTTCCGGGCACCGATCCTCGGGAATGCGGGCGAGTTCGGCCTCGAGCGGCTCCCGGTAGACGGTGCCGCGTGACGTCATCAACGGGAGCCAGTTGTCGTGGTGACTCGGCGCGAACACCCTGGGGCGCAGCGCCTCGATGTAGGAGCGTGGGTCGCGCAGGCCGTTGGTGTACTGGTTGAAGCCCTGGATAGCGCCCAGGTGCAGATCGCTGGCGGGTAGGTCGCGCAGCACGTCCAGCACGCCCGGCGCCTTGTCCAGCAGCGGTCCCGACGAGTCGTGCCAGGTGAGAGTGAATGTGCCGGTGCGGAATTGGTACAGCAGCGTGCCGCCCTCGGGATCGGCGAGGTGCGTCAGCAGATGCGCGGCGTCGGCCGGATGCGGCCGGTATCCGCGGATATCGCAGGGACAGGGTGTGGGGCGCACGGCAGGGGAACCGGCCAGGCTGATATCGCGTGGCGTCGGCGCGGAATGCAGATGCCGCACGGCCGTGACCTCGACCCCGGGCGCCACCTCCAGGTCGTACCTGTCGCCGGGCGACGCCGCTGCGGAACCTACTGTGACACAGCGCAAATGGTGCCCGTCCTCGATTCCCGAGCGAATGGTGGCGCAGTGCTCGGCCGTGCCGTACACGACCGCACCGGACGCTCGCGCGATCGGACCGGCGTCCGCGGCATGGTCGAAATGGCCGTGCCCGATGAAGATCGCGACCGGTCGCAGCGCCGCCACCTCGGCCGGAGTGGTCGGAACGTAGCCGGAGGTCGCCCCGCGCGGCACCCACGCATCGAGCAGAATCACCGCGCCGCCCAGCGCGACCGCGTAACTCGCACACCCGAACCACGACACCACCACGCGATCCGCACGAACCTCTCCGGTCACCGGATCCACCGTCTCGTCCCCGAAGAACCGCCGCCGCGCGGCAACGGTCTGCGCAACCGTCGGTTCCGGCAGCACCGGCCCCCGCAACTCGGCCACCCGTCCCGCCACGACGCCACCGACCTCACGCAGCCGCGAAAACCCCTGAGCGAAACCCATCAGTCCCTCCGCCCGATCACGCCGACCCCAGCCACGCTACGGCCTCGCCCCCGATTCCACGACTCCCGCCAGCTTCACGCACCCCCTGCTGGTTCCCGCACCCCCTCCGGCCCGCTGCACCGGGTGCGGGAATACGCAAAGGGTGCGCGAATGGGCAGGTGCGCCTGGGGGACAGAGGCGGAGGGTACGCGAAGGGTGGTGGTCCCGGCGCTCAGCGGCAGGGGTACGCGAAAAGGCGGGCCCTGGGGCTCAGCGGAGGAACTCGACCAGTGCCGTGTGGAATTCGGGGGTGGCGATGGCGGTGAGGTGGTCGCCGGGGACGACGGCGAGCCGGGCATCGGGGAGGGCGGCGGCGAGGCGTTCGGGCTCGGCCGCGAAAGGGTCCGCGTCGCCCGCGAGCACGAGGGAGGGCATCGAGACGGCCGACAGGTCATCGATCGGCGCCTCGTTCAGGCCCGTGGCGACCGCGGCGATGGCGGGCAGATCCGCGCCGACGGCCTCGGCCAGCAGCCGGAACAGCGCGCCGGGCATCGGCACCTGCGCGGCGTCGCCCCGCATGGCCGCGGTGAGCTGTTCGGCGGTGATCGCCCGGTGATCGATTCCGCCCAGGTCGACGACCCCGCATCCGACGCCCCCGATCGCCAGGCGGGCCACCCGCTCGTCGGCCGCGGCGACCAGCAGCGAGATGATCGCGCCCATCGAATAGCCCACCTGGATGACCTGGTTCAGGCCGAGCTCGTCGTACAGCGCCCGCACATCGGCGGCCATGGCGGACCAGGAGTAGCGCGCCGGATCGTGCGGCTTCTCCGAGCGCCCGTGCCCGCGGGCGTCGAGGGAGATCACCCGGTGGCCCGCCTCCTGCAGCGCCGTGACCACGCCGACGCTCATCCAATTGGCATTGGTATCGGCGACGATGCCGTGCTGCAGCACCACCGGGACCCCGTCGCCCTCCCATTCCCGGTAGTTGAGCTCCAGGCCGTCGAATGTCTTGAACTTCGCCACCGGCCGAGCGTAACCGGCCGGGTGAACCAGCGGCACCCCGTCGTCGTAGTCCTGGTTGCAGGTATCTACAGGGGTGATTACCGTGACCGCACTCGCGCCGTTCTACCGGGATGTCCAGTCGCACTACGACGTGTCCGACGACTTCTACCGGCTGTTCCTCGACCCGACCATGACCTACAGCTGCGGCTATTTCGAGCCCCCGGACGCGACCCTGGAGCAGGCGCAGCTGGCGAAGATCGATCTGGCGCTGGGCAAACTGGACCTGCGGCCGGGGATGACGCTGCTGGACATCGGATGCGGCTGGGGGTCGACGATTCTGCGTGCGGCCCAGCGGTATTCGGTGCAGGTCGTCGGACTGACCTTGAGCCGCAACCAATTCGAGTACGCCGCTGCCGAGATCCGAAGGCTGGGCCTGTCCGGAGTCGAGGTGCGATTGCAGGGCTGGGAGGAGTTCGACGGCGCCGCCGACCGCATCGTCAGCATCGGCGCCTTCGAACATTTCCGCCGCGAACGCTACCCGGAGTTCTTCCGCCGCTGCCACGACATGCTCACGCCCGGTGGAAGAATGGTGCTGCACACCATCATCGGGCACACCCTGGCCGACCTGAAGCGCATGGGCATCCCCATCACCCGCGAGAACGCGCTGTTCCACATCTTCATGAAGCGCGAGATCTTCCCGGGCGGGCAGCTGCCGCAACCGTCCGAGGTCACCCGGCTGGCCGGCGGTGCGGGCCTAGGCACCGAGCGGATCCAGCCGCTGCAGCGGCACTACGCGCGCACGCTCGACGAGTGGGCGCGGCGGCTGCGGGAACATCGGGACCTGGCGATCGCCACCACCGACGAGGCGACCTACGAGCGCTACCTCAAATACCTCACCGGCTGCGCGGCCCACTTCCGCAGCGGGCACCTCGACGTCATGCAGTTCACGCTGGTGAAGTGACTACAGCACGGCTTGGGTCTGGGTGACCTTGCCGACGAGTTTGCCTGCGTCGTCGTGGATTTCGGTCTCCACGACGATGAAGCTGCGCCCGGCGTGCAGCGGCCGCGCGGTGGCCACCGCATGTCCGGACCGCACCGCCCGCAGGAAGTTCGTCTTCGATTCCACGGTCGTGGTGCCCTGCTTGCCCTCGGGCAGATTCAGGTACGCGCAGACCGCCGCGGTCGAATCCGCCAGCGACATCAGCACGCCACCGTGCAGCACCCCGCCCAGCGTGCACAGGGTCTCATCCCAGGCCAGCCGGCTGCGCACCACCTCGCGCCCGTGCTCGAGCACCTCGACACCGAGCCTCTCGGTGAACGGCATGGTCTTGTGGAACAGCTGCGTGCCCTCGGTATCGATCATGAGACGAGCATGCCGGTCGCGGCGGCGCCGGTCGATTACCCGCCGGGTAATGGACCCGGCTCGCGTACGGCGCTTTCCGTTACGGTCGCGGAGACCACCCGCGGCCCGCCCGGCCACCAGTTCGCGGGGCCCATGAGCTGCACCAGCGCGGGCACCAGCAGCATGCGCACCAGCGTGGCGTCGATGATCAGCGCGATGATCATGCCGAGGCCGAGGAACCGCATCGGCGTCAGCGGCGACAGCGTGAAGGCGCCGGTGATGACGACGAGAAGCGTTGCCGCGGCGGTGATCACGCGAGCCGTCTTGACGATGCCGGTGCGGACGGCGTCCGCGGTGCCGGACCCGGCCTGATACGCCTCGGCCATTCGCGAAAGCAGGAACACCTCGTAATCGGTGGACAGCCCGAACACGACCGCGATGATCAGCACCATCATGCCCGCCGACAGCGGCCCGACGCTGACGTGCAGCGCCCCGGCCAGATGTCCCTGGGAGAAGATCCAGGTCAGCACGCCGAAGGTGGCCGCGAGGCTGACGAAGGCCATCGCGACGGCCTTCACCGGCAGCAGCGCCGACCGGAATGCGGCCAGCAGCAGGATCAGCGTGGCGGCGACCATCACCGCGATCATGAGCGGCATGCGGGACACGATGGCGCGCACGCTGTCGGCATTGGCGGCCGACTGCCCGCCGACCTGCAGCGTGATCCCTTCCGGCACCGGGAGTTTCCGGACCTCGGTGACGATATCGGTGGCCGGTTGCGACCGGTCCGGCACGTCGAGCGCGGCATGCAGGATGACGCCGTCGGGGGAGCGGCCCAACTCCTGCACCTGATGCACACCGGGCACCCCGGCAATCTCCCGGGTCAGCGCGGTCAGGGTCGCATGGCGGAAGGCGCCGTCGCCCCGGACGAGTACCGTGGCACCGCTGCTGGCCGCGGGGAAGTCCGCCGCGAGCTGTTCGACGGTGGTGCGCATCGGATTTCCCGCGGGCAGCGCCGTGTGGTCGACATCGCTGAGCCGGGCGCCGGTCAGCGGCATCGCGAGGGCGATCAGTAACGCGGTGATCGCGAGCGCCACGACACCCGGTCGCTTCAGCACCGCGTCCACGACCCGGCCCCAGAGTCGCGCCGCGCGCCGCTCGCCCCGCTCGAACGCGTCTGCGCGCCAACTCCATTTCCCGATCCGCGGACCGAGCAGCAGCAGTGCCGCGGGCAGTACGGTGAGCGACAGCAGCGCGGCCAGCACCACCGCGGCGATGGCGCCGAAGCCCAGCGAACGCAGCACCGCCTGCGGGAACACGAACGTCCCGGCGAACGCACATACCAGCAGCAGGGCCGAGAACGCCACGGTCCGTCCGGCGGTCGCCATCGTCCGCGTCACCGCATCGGGCACGTCGCGCCCGGCGGCGAGCTCCTCCCGGAATCTGCTGACCACGAAAAGCCCGTAGTCGATGGCCAATCCGAGGGCCAGCAGCGAGGCGATGTTCATCGCGAAGACGCTCACCTCGGTGCCGCGGGCGATCATCCCGACCGCGCCCAGCGAGCCGAGCATCGCGAGCACGCCGACCAGCACCGGCAGCGCGGCCGCGACGACGCCGCCGAACACCAGCACCAGGATCGCGAGAGTCACCGGCAGCGAGACGGATTCGGCGAGTACCAGGTCGTGGCGGGACTGATCGCTGATCTCGGCCGCCAGGGCGCTGAAACCGCTGAAACGGGTCTCCACACCCGGAACACGCAGTGCCGCTTCGATATCCGGGTAGGCCGCGATGCGTTCGTTGTCGTCCCCGGCGGCGAAGACCACGGCCAGCGCGTGGCGGCCGTCGGCCGAGCGCAGCAGCCCCTGCCGCGGTGGTGCGTTGTTCCAATAGGTTTCGACGCGCTGCGCCAGCAATCCGGGATCGATGCGATCCACGGCCTGTTGCACCTGCGGGCCGAGATCGGCCAGGGATCGGCCTTCGGGCACCGTGTACACGGCGATGACGTCCGGATTCTGCGGCCCGAGCCGTTCGTCCGCGATGCGGTCGACCAGGGCGGATTCGCTGCCCGGATCGGTGAATCCGGCGGCGCTGACCCGGCTCGGCAGGTCCGCGCCGAACAGCCCGCACAGCAGCGCGAATCCGATCGCGACGGCCAGCACGATTTTCGGCCGCGCCGCCACGGCCCGTGCCCAGGCCCTCATGCCACGGTCGAATCTCGGTGCGGCAGTTCGGCCTCGAGGGTGTCGGTGATCCGGTCGAGCAGCGCCTCCAGCCGGTCCTCGAGGCCGCGGCCGTTGCGCGCCGACACCGTGAGCTCGGTGCGCCCGCCCGATTCCACCATCCCGAACAGCAGCGGCATCGCCACGCTGTGCTGCGGCAGCACCCGCACCGAGGTCGGGGCGAATCCGGGCACGCGGAGCGTGTCGAGATCGAAGCGGCCCATGTGGGAGACGGTGGCCGAGGCCAGGTTCCGGCCGAATCGCGAGCCCAGCCAGTTGGTGGTGCGCAGGATCGCGCGGCCGACCGGCTGCGGCAGGTCGGCCATCCCGCTCGCGGCCATCTGGTTCAGCTCGCGGCGTTCCCGCAGCCCGATTCGCTTCTCGGCGTTGATCTGTTGCCAGTCCTGACCGGGCGCCACGTCCAGGAACAGCGGCAGCGCGAGGTTCGCGGTGGACCGCAGCTGCGGGTCGTGGCGGCGCAGATCGACCGGGACCATGATGCGCTGCACCGACCCGGCCTCCGCCGCGAGCAGTGCGGCGACCCGCGCCACCGCACCCGACCCGGTGGCGTGAATCGTGCGGTGCCGCAGCAGATGCCGAGCGCTGTCGCGCTCCTGGCGCCCGTGCCCGATCGCGGACCGGAACTTCGGCAGCATGGGCGTCGGGCGGCCGGGCGCCCCGACCGTGCGTACCAGTTCCCGATCGGCGACGGGATCCGGCATGGGCCGCAGTGATTCGCCGCGCAGTGCGCGAAACACGTTGTCGGCCCACAGCACCATGCCCATGCCGTCCATGACGCCGTGGAACACCCGGAACACCACGGATACCGGGACACCCGTCAGCAGCAGGACCTCGCACGTGGTCTCCGGCCTCGGCCCGATCGGGCTGGTGAGTACCGGATCCGCCTCCAGCCGTGGGTAGTTCACCGTGTGTCCGGGGACCTCCCGCACCGCCGGGGCCACGCCGCTGTCCACCCAGTACCGTCCGTCGCGGACCAGCCGCGCCCCCGGGCAGGCGTCGGCGGCGGTGGCGACGGCCCGGCGCAGTGCCTCCGCGTCGAGCGTGCCCGTGCCCTGGAACTCCAGCTGCATCAGGAAGGGCGGCGCCATATCCCGCATGGGGAAGTACATGCGCTCGGTCGGGGAGATGCGGCGACGGAAGACGTTGTTCATGAGGGGCTCCTGGGGCGATCGGTCAGCGCAGGCCGCGGGTGAGTTCGGTGACGCCGCCGACGGTGTCGAGCCAGGCCAGGAACTCCGCGAGGCCGCGATCGCGATCGACGATCGGCCGATACCCGAAGTCCCGGGTGGCGGCGGCGGTGTCGTAGGTGGCGGTGCGGGTCATCAGCGCCACCGCGTAGCGCGAGAGCGGGGGAGACCAGCGGCGCGCGACGGCGGGGATGCGCCATACGGTCTCGATGGCCGCGACGACGGCATCGATCACCCGCGGGTCCGGGGTGCGGCTGGGCGGCGGATAGCCGAGCCCGCCCGCGACCTCGGCGAGGAAGGCCCAGACGTTCGTCTGCTCGGCGTCGGCGATGAAATACGGTTTCCCGCCTACCTTGTCGGACCCGGCGGCCTTGATGCAGGCGTCCACGATGTTGTCGACGTGGCACAGCGACGCGTAGACGTCGCGACCGAAGGACAGATCCGGCAGCTTGCCGTCGGCGGTGCGGCCCAGCAGCCGCACGATCGGCCCGGACCGGTCACCGGCACCCCAGATCGCTCGCGGACGCAGCGCGCAGGTCGTGAAATCCGGTGCGTCGGCGTCCAATACGGCCCGCTCGGCCGCCGCCTTGGTCTCCGAGTACAGGTTCAGGTAGCGCCGCGGATAGGGGACCGATTCGTCGACGTCCACCTGGTCGCCCCCGTCGCGGTCCATGAGCGCGCTGGGGCTCGAGATGAACACGAAACGCGACGCCTTCGCCCGCCGCGCCGACTCCAGCAGCCGCTGGGTGCCCCGCACGTTCTCGTTCCAGAACTGTGCCCGGGTGCCGCGCTCGTCGACCCGTGCGGCGCTGTGGAATACGACGTCGACCCCGGTGGTCGCGCGCGCCAGCGACGTCTCGTCGGCGAGGTCGCCGTAGACGACCTCGACGCCGTCCAGGTCGCCCAGGCCACGCAGATTACTGGTCGGCCGGGCCAGCACCGCGACCTTGTACTCGCCGTCCCGCATCAGCCGCCGCACCAGGGCGCCGCCGAGGAATCCGGACGCGCCGGTTACCAGAGCCTTCATCGATTCTCCTGAACTACGCTGTGCCAGAGCCGGTTCGGTGGCCACTGTCTTGGGGCGATGCCTGTGTTCGCCACCATGTGAGGCCGAATATCTGGGTCAGCACCGCCGTTTCGATCCGCGACCGCCCGCTGCCCTCCGCCGCCCGCAGCGCCGCGGGAATCTGTGCGGCGTGCACGACGATGCTGAGGAACGCATCGATCCACCACACGATCCGCAGGACTCGGTTCCGCGGCGCCTTGCCCGCCACGGCGGCCAGCAACCCGGCGATGAGATAGATCCAGCCGAGCGCCGGAACGGCCCGCAGGGCAGTGGTTCTCACGAGTTCGCCCCCGTCGTCTGTGCCGCCGCCCATTCCGCGAGCTGTTCGCGGCCGATCTTGGCGTTGTGCCGGATGTCGACCGGGAACGAGGGATGGAACAGGAACTCCGAAACGGGTGCGGTGAGGTCGAATTCGGCGCCGCGGTTCTTCAGCGCCAGCGCGACGGTGGTCTGGTCGGCGCCCGGCTCCAGCTCGACGCACAGCACCGGCCGCTGCGCGCCGCGCGGGCCCACGCCCACCAGCGCGCTGCGCACCACCCCCGGCACCACGTTGAACACCTGCTCGACCTGCACGGTGAACATGAGTCCCGCCGCGGTGGCGACCCGCTGACTCTTGCGTCCGCAGAACCAGATTCGGCCCGCGTCGTCGATCCACGCCAGGTCTCCCGTGCGATGCCAGATCACGTCCCCGTCGGCGATCTTGCCGGTGGCGTTCGCCGCCCGCGGCCAGTAGTAGCGGGTGCTGACGTTCGGTCCCGCGACGACCAGCTCGCCGATGCCGCGTGTCGAATCCAGCTCGCCCGCACGCGCTTCGGCGTCGGCCCAGGCCGGAATCGGGTCATCGGTGACGGCGACCACGCGTGCCCGCACCCCTTGGGCGGGCCGCCCGATGCAGGTGCCGTCTCCGCGGTGGGCGCGGTCGGCCAGTCCGTCGGCCAGCTCCCGGGATTCGACGGTCGACATCGGCAGCGCCTCGGTCGAACCGTATCCGGCGAATATCCGCACGTCCGGGTCCAGCACTTCCCGCAGCCCGGAGATGCACCAATCCGGTACGGGTGCACCGCCGGAATAGATGCTCCGTAGCGTGGGCAGTGCCGCGCCGGTCCGCCGCAGCTGCCGCAGCAGCGGAATCAGCACCGCGGGCGAGGCGAACATCGTGCGCACGCCGAACCGGGCGATCGCGTCGGCGATATGCGCCGGATCGGTGGAGCCGACCTTGCTGGGAATCAGCGGCGGTAGCACGCACCGGGATCCGAGCAGCAGATCCAGGATCCCCACCAGCGGCAGCGTGATCAGCGAGGTGCCCGGCGGCACGTGGTCGCGGGCCGCGTCCACCTGCTCGACCATCGCCGAGAGGTTGCCGTGGGTGAGTTCGACGGCCTTCGCCGGACCCGTGCTGCCGGTCGTGAACGCGATCAGCAGCGGGTCCGCGTCGGGGGCCGGGGCGCGGACGGGCAGGCTGCCCGTGGGTGTCCGGCCCCAGCCGCGCAGCGTGGCGCCACCCCAGAACCAGCGCCGCCCCACCGTCACCGGCACCCGCACGCCGCGGAAGTACCGGCGGAACAGGACGCGGGCGGCATGGGCCTGCGGGATCCCGATGAACGCCTCGGCGTCGGCGGCCTGCAGGCAGCGCAGCATCTTGCGCAGCCCCATACCCGGATCGATGACGACCGGCACGGCACCGATCTTCAACAGCCCCAGCATGATCGCGTACAGCTCGGGGCTGGGCAGCACCAGCACGATCGTGCGGGTACCGCTGGAAACGCCTGCCCGCGTGAGTCGTTCGGCGACCGCGTCGGACCAGGCATCGAGTTCGCGGTAGGTGAGCTGCTGGTAACTGGGCAGCCCATCGGTGGCCGTGCCGGAGGCGAAGAACACCGCCTCCCGGTCCGGTTCGGCCGCCACGACCGCCCAGAACCGATCGACGGCCCGCCAGTAGGTGCCCGCGGTCACGCCGCGTCCTGCCACGAGGCGCAGCGGCGGGAACCCGCGGCGGCACAGGCGGGCCCCGCTGCGCCGGTCACCGGCCTCGTGGCCGACACCCGGGCCGCGAGGCTGCCGACGACCGCACCTTGCCGCCGCTCGGTTCCGTCGTATGCGGAGCCGCGTTGTGCCCTCGACCCGCTCGCGCGCTCGCTCACGCCGGCGCCCCGACGGGAGCGGGCAGCCGGTACAGCACCGCCGCGGCCGACGGCCCGGAACCCGCGGCGACGAACAGCACCGTGGTGTATCCGCCGAGCGAATCCTCCTGCACCGCAAGGTCATAGGCCAGCGGCAGCGCGGCGGTGTGTGGATCGCCCGCCGCCAGGTCCGGGGTGCGAACCGTCGCGATCCCCAGCTTGTCGGCCAGCCGTCGCGGGAATGTCGGGCTCGGCGTCGAGGCGATCACCACGGTCGTCGCCGGATCGATGTCACCGGCCTCGTCCAGCGCGGCCAGTGCCACCTGGGCCGCGGCGTCCAGCAGCCGCTCCTCGAATCCCGGCTCCTGCTCGACCGTCATCAGCGTGCGGCCGACCGTGCCCATCGTGGCCACGTCGACGTACGACTCGACCGCGGGGCTGCCGTCGCCGGTCGCGGTGTGCACGCGGCCGAAGCCCTCGTCCTCCTCGGTGCGCTCCAGCAGCAGTGCGGCACCCGCTGTGGCATAGGGGAATTCGTCGTCGGCCTCCGATCGGGCCAGCGACGGGTGGGTGTCGCCGGAGACCACCAGCACGTGCTCGGCGCTGCCGGTCTCCAGCACCGACTGCGCCACCTGCACCGCGTTGAGCACGCCGACCGCGCCGTTCATCAGGTCGAAGGAGAACGACCGGGGATCGCCGTAGGAGTAGTCGAGCCCGATCCCGGCGGACTTCTGGATCAGCGCCGAGACGGCCGGTTCCACGGTGTTGGAATCCCGGAAGACCCCGGCGTTGATGAGCACGCCGACCTGGTCGGGCCGCACCCCGGCCCGCTCCAGGCTGCGCCGCGCCGCCCGGCCGCTGTGGTCCACGATGCTGAAAGTGTCGCTGTCGCGGCTGATTCCGGTGGATTTGATGCGCACGCCCATGGCAAGAACCCCTAGACCTTCAGAGACGAAATCGTGGTGGACAGGAACCCGCCGACGACGCCGGAGGCCGCCGGAACCAGCAGCAGCTTCGACCCGGCCGGAATCTCCTGGCGGCTCAGGTAGTCGTGCAGCACGATGAAATGCGAAGTGCTGGAGGTATTTCCGTACTTCGAGATGACATTGAGATCCGGCGGCATCGGCGTACCGAACTCGCGCTCGGCGATCGCGTTCATGTACGGAATCGCGGCCGCGCCGAACTGATGGTGGACGATGTAGTCGAACTTCTCCTCGGCGAAGGTGGTTCCGCGCCGGGCGTAGAACTCCCGCTGCGTATCGGTCCACCCCAGGAACCGGTCCTCGTTGTGCATCTTCCGGTTGTCGGTGTAGAGCGCCACGCCCTGTGATTTGTCACTGGGCATACCGAGGCACAGGTGCGAGAACTCCGACGCCGTCACCAGTTCGACGTAGTCGATCCGGTCGCGCTCGTCGACCGAGCGATCCAGCACCACGGCCGCCCCGGAATCGCCCACGGTCAGCGACGCGAATTGCAGATCGTATTTTTCGGAAATTTCCTCGACCGCCGTTTCGGCGATCGGAGTAATGGCTTCACCGCTGACCACCAGGCCGTTGCGAACAATTCCGGCGCGAATCATCCGATCCAGAATGTAGGTACCGGTGAGCATGCCCGCGCAGGCATTGGAAAGATCGAAAGTAATGGCCTTCCCGGCACCGATCTGCTTGGCGATGGACGAGGAGAACGAGGGCTCCATGTACATGCGGGTGCCGTCCTTGCTGCGCGTGATCGAGGTCGAGATGACCACGTCCAGCTCGACCGGAGCATACTGTGACCTGGACAAACAGTCCTCGGCCGCCTTGATGGCAAGGCTGAAGGAATCCTCGCGGGACTCCGGGCGGGTGTCGTGCACGCGCCGTTCCTGCACGCCTGTGATCTTTTCGAGATCGAAGGCCGGCGGCACCTTCAGTCGCGACAGCAACTCTGCTGTGGTGACGCGTTTTTCGGGCAGATATGCGCCGATGGATTCGAAGCGGGAATGCGACACGTCGCCTCCTGAAAATGAGTGACGATTGCTATCGGAATTTGGGACGAGCAACGATGCTACCCAACGGTAACTAGTCCGCCGACCGACCGCATCCGCCATTCACCGCCCGCCGTCTGGGACGGTAAATATGTGTAACGTGAAGTTTCACATAGGAGCCATCTTCTGGCTACGCGCCGATTTCGGCTGCCATCGGGCCCGGTTCGCCGATGGCCGGGCGGGCGCGGGACGCCCGGCAAACGCACGGATATCGAAGCCGTGGTGAACATTCACATTGAATGGTTCGGGCAAATTGTGAGAGACCTCACCGAATGCCACCGATTACGCGTTCGCGACCGTTTGGCGCACTGCTCAACCGAGTCGCGCGATGATTGTGCGCGGCAACAGGGGGAGTGCGAGATTCAGCGCGCGCCAAGGCCATTGCGGTACACACGCGCGCACCGGCTCGCGCTCGATCGCGGCGACCATCGACGCGACGCCCTTATCCATCGGCGTCACCAGCTTGGCGTCCCCGGCCTTGGCCGCCATATCGGTGGCGATGAATCCGGGCTGAACGGTCGTCACCGCCAAGGGGCCGCGGCGCAGCTCGGTTGCCAGCCCCTCGCCGAGGGCGGTGAGTCCGGCCTTGCTGGCGGAGTAGGCGGCCTTCTTCCCCGGCAGCCCGCGCACCGCGCTCATCGAGGAGATCAGCACCAGATGCCCGGAGTTCTGCTCCCGGAAGATCTGCAGGGCCGCCTCCGCCTGCGCGAGCGCGCTGACGAAATTCGTTGTGGCCGTCGCGATATTGGCGTCGGCGCGGCCGGTGCCGAGCACCGCGCCCTTGCCCAGGCCCGCATTGACGACGACCCGGTCCAGTCCGCCGAGTTCGTCGCGGAGTTCGGCGAATACGACCGGCACCGCGGCGTGATCGTCGACATCGAGCGCGCGGACGGCGACGGTGATGCCGGGGTGTGCCTCGAGCAGTTCGTCGCGCAGCTGCTCCAGATTGCCGAGCCGGCGCGCGCAGAGCGCGAGATCGCGTCCTTGTTTCGCGAATTCGCGGGCCATACCCGCGCCGAGTCCCGAACTCGCTCCGGTGATGAGGATCCTGCGCCTGGTCATGCGCCAACACTAATCGGGTCGGCGCACGACCGATCGACGTCTACATCAGGTCGTCGAATTCTCCGGCGCGGCACCCTTGGATCCACGCGGCGAGTTCGGCGCGGGTGAACACCAGGGTGCCCGCCTCCGGCCGATTGCTGTTGCGGACGGCCACCGTGGTGTCGGGCAGGGGTGCGCATTCCACGCAGTTACCGTCCGGCCCGCTGAAACTGGACTTACGCCAACTGGTCGCGGGCAGCCCGGCGATGCGGGCCGCGTCCGACTCGGTCATGACTACCTCCAAGACAGGGTTTTCGATGTGCGCTGGTTGCGATGTGCGCGGCGACATTGCCTTGCGACAGAGGCCGGTCGCCCAGGTGGCAGCGGCCTCGATCCCCCTGGCTCAACTGGCGCAAGAACTGAGTAACCATTGGCAGTCGAGCTAATCGCGTCCTCACCGTACGTTCTGAATTCGGATAGCTGTAGGGTATTCGCCGAATTCGCAGGTTCATGACCCGGCAGGTGGGGGCGCCTTCCGGGGTGTTTGCCGGGGTCGCTCAGCGGCGATGTGGTTGCGGGAAGGATGCCACCGCTCGGTTGGGAGCGACGTAGTCCGACGTCAGAGCCTTTCCATCGAAGTGACCACCGTTTGCCGACGGGCGAGCGGAGGTCGTTCCCGGGCCGTTCTGCACGCACAGGTGTCGTTGCATCTGACCGTGCAGAAGATTCCCGAGAATTCGCTGGATTCGCAGACTAATTCCTCTGTCGTGACACAGAACGGCACCGGGAATACCGTGAATTCGGTTTTCAGGACACCCGGCGCGCACCGGCCGACGGCACCGCGACGAACGTGCGCGGCTCGGCGAAACCAGCCGCGCGGAACCCTTTCTCTATCGCCGCTGCGATCTGCTCGGTGCTGTCTGCGTCGGTCAGGGCAATGATGCTGCCGCCGAATCCGCCGCCCACCATCCGTGCGCCGTGCGCGCCCGCGGCCAGCGCGGTCTCGACCGCGGTGTCGAGCTGCGGGGTGGAGATCTCGAAGTCGTCGCGCAGGGAGCCGTGCCCGTCGGTGAGGGTCGGCCCGATCGCGCGCGGATCCCCACCGCCGCGCAGCGCCGCGACCACCGCCAGCACCCGGGCGTTCTCGGTGACGATGTGGCGGGCACGCCGGCGCAGCACCGGATCGGCGATGCGCTCGACCTCGGCGGCCTCGGTGACCTCGCGCAGCGACCGCACCCCGAGCGCCGCCGCGGCCTGCTCGCATTCGGTGCGCCGCTTGCCGTAACCGCCGTCGACCAGCTGGTGGGGAGTGTTGGTGTCGACCACCAGCAGCTCCAGTCCGGTCGCGGTCAGGTCGAACGGGACCTGCGCGTGCTCGCCCTTGCCGAAGTCGAGGAACAGTGCGTGTCCGGCCGTGCACAGCACCGAGGCGGACTGGTCCAGGGTGCCGGTGGCGGCGCCGACATAGGAGTTCTCCGCCGCGCGGCCGATATCTATGAGCTCGGCATCGGTGACCGGCAGCGCGAACAGGTCGCGCAGCGCGATCGCCACCGAACACTCCACCGCCGCCGAGGACGAGAGTCCCGCGCCGACCGGCACCGCGCCGTCCAGGTCCAGGACGACCCCCGGGATCCGGTGCCCGCGGCGGGCGTATTCGTGCACGACGCCGAGCGGATACCGGGCCCAGCCCTCGGTGGACGACGTCGCGAGCCCGGCGATCGGTTCGTCCACCAACTCGCCGGGATGCTGGCGCGAGGTGACCCGGACCTGCCCGTCCGCGCCGGCGGCGGCCGCGCAGGTGACCGCCTGCGGCAGGGCGATCGGCAGCGCGTAGCCGTCGTTGTAGTCGGTGTGCTCGCCGATGATATTGACTCGTCCGGGCGCCGCCCAGACTCCCTGCCGCACCGGCGATCCGCTCGCGGTCACCGCACCTCCCGCAATTCGGCCGCCACCGTCTCCGGGGTGGTGTCGCTGATGAAGACGTTCATGCCGGATTCCGAACCGGCCAGGTACTTCAGTTTTCCGGCCGCCCGGCGGATCGAGAACAGCTGCAGGTGCAGCCACCAATCCTCGCGCGGCACACCGGATTTCGGAGTCGGCGCCTGGTTCCAGGCGGCGATGTAGGGCATCGGGGTGTCGAAGCGGCGCGCGAACCGTTGCAGCACATCGAGATACAGCTCCGCGAAGCCGTCGCGCTGTGCCTCGTCGAGTTCTGGGATATCGGCGACCCGCCGGTGCGGATACAGCTGAATCTCGTACGGCCAGCGTGCGAACGGCGGGACGTAGGCCGTCCACTCCTCGTTGGCGGCGACCACGCGCACACCGGACGCGCGCTCGGCGGCCAGCAAATCGCCGAACAGGTTGCCGCCGTGCGAATTCCGGTACCGCGCCACATTCTCCGAGATCTTGGCGACGCGCGGTGTCACGAACGGGTAGGCGTAGATCTGCCCGTGCGGATGCGACAGCGTCACCCCGATCTCCTCGCCGTGGTTCTCGAAGCAGAAGACCTGACCCACGCCGTCCAGGTCGGCGAGTTCGGCGGTGCGGTGGGCCCACACGTCGACGACCAGCCGCGCCCGCCGCCGATCCAGCCGCGCGAACGAACTGTCGTGCACGCTGGTGAAACACACCACCTCGCAGCGGCCGTAGCCGTCGCGCAGCGGTGTCGGCGGCGAACCCTCCACGGTCCCGGGCAGTTCCACGTGACCGGTGGACAGCGAGGGGAAACGATTCTCGAAAACCGCCACCTGGTAATCGGATTCGGGAATCTCGGTGGCCCGGTCCGGGGTGGACGGGCACAGCGGGCAGAGGTCCGCGGGCGGGAGGAAGGTCCGGGTCTGCCGGTGCGAGGCGATCACGACCCATTCGCCCAGCAGGGGATCGAAGCGGCGCTGGGAGTGGGTGGTGGTGTGCGGCAGATCGCGGGTGTCGGTCGCGGTGTGCGGTACTCCGGGATCCTCGTCGAAGTACAGGATCTCCCTGCCGTCTGCCAGCTGCCGGCGGGTGGTGATCACAGCGCCCGGACCGGGGTGGGCGTGCGGTCGGGTGGCGGCGGTGCCATGACAACCTCCGATGGATGCGCGACAGACTCAGCCGGACAGTACACCGGATCAGTGTGAGCGCTCACATCGGGTGGATCGGAGAGGCGCGGCGCCGCGCGTGGCGGCGCCGCGAGAACTCAGTACTCGCTACCGAACGATCCGCCGGGTCCGTAGGAGCCGGTGGGCGGCGGCGCGGGCATCATGACCCAGGGGCCGCAGTTGGTGGCCTGGAACGCGACGTCGCCCGCCTTGATCAACACCCGGACCGGGCTGACCTTGGTGTGGTCGCTGGCGATGACGAACTGGTTGGGATCGGTGTCGCCCGGTTCCGGCACCTTCCTCATGCGCTGCCAGAAGCAGCCGTGGGCGGGGTCCGGCGTCCCCGGTGCCTGATAGATGCCGGGCAGGATATCGATACCCACCCGGTACAACCCGTCCCCGGGCATGGCCGTCGCCGGTTGGGCGGCGGCCATGCCGGATCCGAGCATGGTCGCCGCGGACGCCACGGCGCCCGCGATCACAAACGTGCGTCCACGCACGGCGGTCCTCCTCGAGCTCACGTCCGGGCCACCGGTCGGTACGGGCGGCCCTCGGAAGATCCCCGTGTCCTCCGGGGGTCCGGTCTATCAGAGTTCGCCGGACCGGTTGGTCGAATTCGTGAGATTTGTGGTGATGCACCAACCTCGCGGAAATTGGTGTGGCGCCGACGATGCCGTTCCGCGGAGTTCTCGCGATATTCCTGGCATGAGAGGCCCCCGCTCCATCCCCCGCAACCGCGATACCGCGTGCGGCGCCCGGTGCGCGCGACTGTGCACCCAGGCCGGACTGGCCGCGGTGCTCGCGTCCGATCAGGGGCTGCTGCACTGGCGGGCGATGCGACGGCTCGGTGACACCGGGCTGGCGGAACATGCCGTGCAGGAGACGCTGCTGCGGGCCTGGCGCAGCTGCGCCACCTACGATCCGGACAAGGGCAGCGTGCGCACCTGGCTGCTGTCGATCGAGCGCAATGTCCTCACCGATATCGGCCGCATGCGCGCCGTGCGCCCGGCCGAGACCAGCTGGGACGACTTCGAGGAGATGCTCGACCCGCGCTTCGCCCGGCCGGACTTCACCGACACGCTGGCCGACGGGCTGCTGGTCTCCGAGCTGCTGCAGCGGCTGCCCGATCCGCAGCGGGATGCGGTCGTTCAGGTGATCCTGCGCGACCGCGCTTACCGGGATGTTGCTGAGGATCTGGGCGTGCCGGTCGGTACCGTCAAGACGCGCGTGCATTATGCGCTGCAGTCACTGCGTCAATTGCCGCGTGGGGCCTGACGCACGGGGTAACGGTTCGATAACTGTGCTTGCGTGATGAGATTCACGTTGCAAGAGTGAACCACTGGGTTTGGTGTTACTAGTGGGAAGGGAGGGGCGTTCCCTGTCTGGGGAGCGCCGTCCGAACATGAAGCCAAGCATCGTCAAGGCCGGTCTCAGCCTCGCCGTCACGGCCGCGGCGCTCGCACCATCCGCCGGGCTCTTCCCGGCGGCCGCAGTCGCCACCCCGACCGACCCGGACATGGCGACCAAGCTCGCCGGTAAGACGGTGTTCCTGGATCCGGGTCATCAGGGGCCCAATCACACCGAGGACCTCCTCCGCCCTGTCGCCAACGGCCGCGGCGGCACCAAGGAGTGTCAGACCTCGGGCATGACCACCATCAACGGCGTGCCCGAACACACCATCGCGTGGAATGTCTCGCAGCTGGTCAAGCAGTCGCTGGAGGCGATGGGCGCCCGGGTGGTGCTCAGTCGCCAGGACGATACGGGCTGGGGTGGCTGCGTCGACGAGCGCGCCGCGGCGGCCAACCGATCGGGGGCCGATGTCGCGATCAGCATTCACGCCGACGGTGCGCCCGCGCAGAACCGCGGCTTCCACCTGATCGTTCCGGAACTTCCGATCCCCGATCCCAAGGCCGACCAGGTGCAGTCCGGGGCGGGGCTGTCGGCGACCAAGGTGGTCCGCGATGCCTATCTGCAGGGCGGATTCTCGCCCGCCACCTACGGCGGTGCGGTCGACGGGCTGCAGACCCGCGCCGATATCGCCGGGCCCGCGTTGACCCAGGTGCCGGATGTGTTCCTGGAGATGGGCAACGGCGCCAATGCCGACGATGCCGCACTCCTGGAATCCAAGGAGGGGCAGCTGAAGCACGCGGTCGCCATCGCGACCGGGCTGGCCGGGTACCTGCTCGGCGTCGGCGGCTCCCCGCTGCCGTCCGGTTCGGCCGACGGCCGTGCGGCGGCGCATACCGTTCCGGGACAGGAGAATTCGCTCCCGGGGACGGCCGGGTCGGCTAATGAGTCCACACCGGGCCAGTCGGCGGGATCGGGCCAGACAGGCGGAGTGGACCAGGCCCTGCCCGGCGGTGCGTCCACGCCCGGTGCAGCAGGGCAGACGGTGCCGGGTGGTCAAGGCGCGCCCGGCGGATCGGGGCAGTCGCTGCCCGGCGGTCAGGCGGCGTCCGGTGCGACAGGGCAGACGTCGCCCGGCGGTGAGCTCACGCCAGGCACGCAGATGACGCCGGGTGGCCCAAGCGTGCCGGGGCAGCAGTTGCCCGGTGGTCAGGCGGCATCCGGGGCGACGGGCCAGACGTTGCCCGGCGGTGAGCCCACGCCTGGTACGGCAGGTTCGACGTCGCCTGGTGCGGCCGGGCAGACGCTGCCCGGTGGGCAGGCGGCATCCGGGGCGGCCGGGCAGGCATTGCCCGGTGGTGCGGCCACACCCGGTGCGGCTGGGTCGCCGTCGCCTGATGGGCAAGCTTTGCCTGGTGGGGCGGGGCAGACGCTGCCGGGCGGATCGGGGCAGGCGCTGCCCGGTGGGCAGGCGCGGGCGCTGCCGGGTGCGGCGGAGCAGCCGCTGCCGGACGGGTCCGGTCGGATCGCACCCGGGGGGACGGTTCCGGGTGCGGCGCAGAACTCCCTCGGGAGCTATACGCCGGGTACGTCTCCGACCTCGTCGTCGCCCAATGCGAACACGGCGCCGAATGCCTCCACCCCCGGCACGTCCGGATACTCCGGCACAGCTCCGGGCGGCACCTCCCCGATGGGCACCGGTACTTCTCCGATGGGCACCGGCCCCTCCACCGGCGGATTGCTGCCGGGCCAGGCGGGCACCGGAACCCAGACCAGCCCCGATTCGTCGGCGGGCACACTCGTCACCACCGCGATGCAGCTGCTGCTCCCGCTGGCCGAGTCGCTGGGCATGGAGGACGCGACGGTCAACTCCCAGTTGATCAACCTGGCCTACACCTTGGTCTCCACCTTGATGGGCCCGGGAACCTCGGGCGACCCGAGCAACCAGAACAGCCAGAATCTCCCTGGCGGCCAAGGTCTCCCAGGCGGTCAGGGCCTCCCGGATGGCCGGAGCGCACCGGGCACCCAGAGCGTCCCAGGTGGCCAGGGCACGCCCGGCTCCCAGACCTCACCCGGTCACCAGAGTTCCCCCGGTTACCAGACCGCACCCGGCAGCCAGAGCACTCCCGGCAGCCAGAACTCACTGCGGTAGGCCGGAGTGCTTCGGGCAGCCAGAGTGCTCTGGCCAGCCAGAAGT
>NZ_BDBV01000009.1 GCF_001613165.1 Nocardia mexicana NBRC 108244 | reverse complement strand
GGAGTGTTCC
Source organism: Nocardia mexicana NBRC 108244 (assembly GCF_001613165.1). GTDB lineage: Bacteria > Actinomycetota > Actinomycetes > Mycobacteriales > Mycobacteriaceae > Nocardia > Nocardia mexicana. The sequence continues at coordinate 21,175 of NZ_BDBV01000009.1, read as the reverse complement.
GGGTAGTCAGAGTGCTCCGGGCGGCCAGAAGTCACTGCGGTAAGCGAGAGCGCTCCGGTTAAGCCGAAGCTCTTCGGGGGAGTCAGAACTCGCTGCGGTAAGTCAGAGCCGCCGGGTATCCAGCACGTTCAGCGCCCGCTCTTCCTAAGGGAGAGCGGGCGCTTGTCGTCGAGCCCCGAGTACACGCACCCCGTGCGTGTTCACGCACCCGGTGCAGGGGGTGCGTGAACACGTGCGGGGTGCGTGAAGGGGTGTGGCTTGGGGACGGCGTTGCGGCGTGATGTATTCGGGCGAATCTGACATTGTTTGGTCGCGGTGAGGTTGTTGGGCGATCAGTTGGCGAATTCTGTGCTGTGGCGGGACTTCCGGGAACGAGGGTGTGGGATGCGGGTGGAGGTGCGGAATGGCGCGTGGTGTCGGGGCGCGGGTGGCGGTCTGCGGAGCGAGTGTGATGCTCGCTGTATGCGCAGCTGGCGGCACGGCAGGCGCGGTTCCTAATTCAGGTCCGGGGCATATGCAGGGGCCGGTCGGACCGGCGGCCCCGCATCTGGACGCCGTCGAGGCGAAGCTGCGTGAAGTCTCTCCGGGGCTGGAGGGGGAGACCTGGCAGCGAACGCACGGCAACGAGCTTTCGCGGGCATCCGGCGACCCGGCCGGCTGGCTGCTGCAGAACCCGGGCTGCTGGGGCGATCCGAAATGCGTGCGGCGGCCGGGGACCGAGCGGCTGCTCGATCGCACGTTGGAGCATGTCTCGCGGGCCACCCGCACCGTCGACATCTCGTCGCTGGAGCCGTTTCCCGACGGCACATTCCTCGACACCCTCGTGGCGGGCCTGCACGCGGCGACGGCAGCCGGACATCATCTGAAGATGCGCGTGCTGGTCGGCGGGCCGGTCTCGCTCGGGGCGGCCAACGATCCGGTGAAATTCCGGGACATCCTGGTCGATCGGCTCGGCGGCGCCGCGTCCGATGTCGACCTGACCGTAGCCACCACGGCCACCGATGATCCGGCGCTGTCCTGGAACCACTCCAAACTGGTTGTGGTAGACGGCATCACGGTGATCGCCGGGGGCATCAACCAGTGGGCCGGGGACTACCTCGACCCGCCCGATCCGGTCATCGACGTCGATCTCGCGCTGCGCGGACCCGCCGCCGCACCGGCCGGACGTTTCCTGGACGGCCTGTGGTCGTGGGTCTGCGAGCACCGCGGGATCGACACCGGATCCGCCGGGCCGCTGCCGGGTCTGGCCACCGGATCCTCCGGCGGCTCTTCGGGTTTCGGGCCCTCGCTGGGTTATTCGGTGGTGGCGACCTCCGAGGGCGCGGACTGCCTGCCGCGGCTGGAACAGGACTCGAACCCGGAACCCGACCCCGTGCCCGGGGGCGTCCCCGTCATCGCGGTGGGCGGCCGCGGGGTGAGTCTCGGCCGGGGGGACAAGTCCTCGGATTACGACCCCCGGCGTCCGGACGCCGAGGCGGCGGGCTGCTTCGGCGCGGCCAACCTGGGCCACGACTACTTCAACGACGACCGCGAATACGATACGGCCAACCCGGATTCCAGCGCCCAGCGCGCGCTGGTGGCGAGCGCGCAGCGGCACATCGAGATCTCGCAGCAGGATCTGCTGGGCCCGTGCCCGCTGTTCACCAAGTACGACGTGCGGCTGTTCGACATTCTCGCCGCCAAGCTGGCATCCGGCGTGAAGGTGCGGATCGTGGTCAGCGATCCGGCGAATCACTTTCCGCCGGGCGGATATTCGAATATGGGCTCACTGAGCGACCTCAGCGACGTACTGCTTGAGCGGCTGCGCCTGCGCACCGGCGGCGACGACAGCGCGCGCACGGCGATGTGCAAGAACCTGCAACTCGCCTCCGTCCGCGCCGCCGACGCACCGACCTGGGACGGCGGCAAGCACTACCGCCAGCACACCAAGCTGATCTCGGTCGACCGCGCGGCCTTCTACATCGGATCCAAGAACCTGTATCCGGCCTACCTGCAGGAGTTCGGCTACATCGTGGAAAGCCCGAAGGCCGCCGCACAACTCGACGCCGACCTGCTCGCGCCGCAGTGGAAGTACTCGCAGGCCACCGCGAACGTCGACTACGCGAAGGGCGCCTGCCCCCGCTGAGCACCCGGCGGGCGGTGCGGGATCGATCGCTACTATGGCCGGAATGCGCGCAGCGGACGATCTCGGCCGGGTGGACCGGCGCATCCCTGTCCTGGTCGTGGCCGGTTACCTGGGGGCGGGGAAGACGACGATGCTGAACCGCCTGCTGCGGCAGCGGCAGGCGCGAATCGGCGTGGTGGTCAACGACTTCGGGGCCGTCAATATCGACGCGATGCTGGTCGCCGGGCAGGTCGACGCGATGGTGTCGCTCGGTAACGGCTGCGTGTGCTGCGCGGTCGACGTCGGCGAACTCGACGGGCTGTTCGCGCGGCTGGCGGAGCCGCGCAACCGGATCGACGTGATCGTGGTCGAGGCCAGCGGGCTGGCCGAACCGCGCAACCTGATCCGCATGGTGCTCGGCAGCGACAACCCGCGCATCCGCTACGGCGGCCTGGTCGAGGTGGTCGACGCCGAGCACTTCGACGACAGCCGGGCCCGGCATCCGGAGCTGGCGAGCCATCTCGGGCTGGCCGACCTGGTGGTGCTGAACAAGGCCGATCGGGTGCCCGCGGAGCAGGTGACGCGGCTGCGGCGGGAGATCGGCGAGCTGGTGGGCGGCGTGCCGGTGCACGCCACCAGCCACGGCCGGATCGACCCGAGCCTGCTCTTCGATCCGCCGCAGTCGCGCGCGCCGGTCGCCGAGCAGCTCAGCTTCGACGAACTGCTGGACGATCACGACCATCACGACGGTGACGGGCACCGGCACCTGCACGACGACTACGACAGCGTGTCCTTCGTCAGCACCGATGACCTCGACCCACGCCGCCTGGTCGGGTTCCTCGAGGATCCGCCGCCGGGGCTGTTCCGGGCCAAGGGCCGCACCGCCTTCGGGGTGCGCGGTGAACAGCGGAAGTTCCTGCTGCACGTGGTGGGCCGCCACGTGGTGTTCGAGCCGGCGGCCTGGGAGCGCGGCGAGGACCGCGAAACCCGCATGGTGCTCATCGGTTCCGGCATGGACGCCGAGGCCGCCACCGCGCGCCTGCGCGATGCGGTCCACGCCGCCGCGGAACCGCTCGACGAACAGGCGATGCTCCCGGTCTGGCGCTACGTGCCCCGCGAGATCAAGGACGCCGTCGAGGACCCGGACGATTTCGTCGAATCCGACCCGTTCGACACCCTCGGCGTGGACGAACTCGACCGGTGAGCGGCCAGCCGGATTTCGACGGCGGCTGGGACAGCATCGCAACCCTGGTCGACGGCCGCTGGGTGCAGCGCCGACCGCGCCGCCCCGAGGTCGCGGAGCAATTGCTGCGGGAGACCCGGCTGCTGCCGTGGCTGGCGCCTCGGCTGCCGCTGGCGGTGCCCGTCCCCGAGTTGGTGACTGCGGATCCGCTTGTTGTCCGGCACCTTCTCGTGCCGGGCGGCCCACTCGAGCGATTCACTCCGGAGTGCGGCCGCGCGCTGGGGGAGTTCCTGCGGGCGCTGCACGACTGCCCGGTGGACGAGGCCCTCCGTCACGGGGTCCCCTCGGCGGCCGCCGTCACCGCCGAACGCGCCGACATGGTCGAGCGGTTCCTGACCGATGTGGTGCCACTACTTCCCCCGGGCCGCCGCCGCGCCGCTCGCGCCGTCCTCGACGCGGTCGCGGAGCTGCCCGCCGACACCGTCGTCCACGGCGACCTCGGCCCGGAACACGTACTCGCGGTGGATGATTCGCTCACCGGCGTGATCGACTTCGGTGACTCACACATCGGTGACGCCGCCATCGACCTGGCCTGGGCCCTGCACGGGACACCGCCCACTTTCGCCGAGGCGGTCGCCGCGACCTACGAGGTCACTCCCGCGCTGTGGGCGCGGGCCCTGATCTGGCACCAGCTGGGTCCCTGGCACGAGGTCACCCACGGCCTGGACACCGAAGACCCCGATACAGCGCGATCCGGCATCGCGGGAGTACTGCGCCGCCTGTGAATGGGATGCAGAGACGACGAACTCGGCTGTCTGCCCCACTCCCGGCCCGGGATGTCACCGATCCGTTCCGATGTGTCGGACCGCCCGCTTCGGCCTGCGCCTGCTGCGGCGAACCGCCGCCGCCTCGGTTCGCGGGCAGCCAAGTATTGCGCGATCGCCTCGCGAGCCAGGTCCGAAACAGTTGTGCCGCAGCGCTCTGCCTCATGACGCAAACGATCGTGGGGAAGAAATGCACGCCTCTGCGGCGACGACACCTATACCGCGCCGGTGTAGGGCTCCCAGGAGATTCCGGGGTCGGGGGCGTCCTCGCGTTGGACGGACGCCTGGATGAGGCCGTAGGGGCGGTCGTCGGCGTGGAACACCTCGCCGGTGGTGTCGATGCCGAATCGTCCGAGGTCGTAGGAGAAGTGGTGCTTGTTGGGTGCGGACAGGCGGATCTCGGCCAGGCACGGGTACGCCTCGAGCGCGGACCTGCCCATATCGAACAGCGTCTGCTGCAACGCTTTCGACTGCAGCACTGCGAAGCGCTCGATGAGCACCGCCTTGATGCCCGCGTAGGTGGCGTCCCAGTCCGCCGGGGCCGCGGCGAAACGCCAGCGCGCGACGAGACTCGTCGCCATCACCCGGTCGTGGGTCGGTTCCAGGACCGTGAACTCGTCGGTGAGGAAGCCCGCGAACTCCGACCCGGTCGACTTCAGGATCACCAGGTCCTTCACCCCGCCGATCACCCATTCGCGGCGTTGAGAACCGTTGCCCTGCACCGTGATTGCCGCCGTCCGCACCTCCGGACCGCGACGGGTCCAGGTGTGGTCGTGCGGACGGCCGTCGACCTCGGCGCGTTCCCAGGCGTACTCCTCGATCTCGATCCGCGCCGAGTGCACCGGTTCGACGTCGCCGACGAAATGCCGCGCCAGGGCCAGGCCGTAGTCCTCGATGCTGCCCGCCCCGTGGGTCTTCGCGTAGGCGTAGACGGTCTGCTTCTGGGTGTCGGTCGGGAGCACGGTGCCCTGGTCGCCGGTCACGTGCGCGGCCTCGAACTCGCCCCGCAGGCAGCAGGACACGTTCAGGTCGCGGATCTCGTGCCGCGCGGTGTCGCGGTAGATGCGCACCACGCGGTTCTCGGCTTTGCCGTACTGATTCGGGCCGAGGACGATCTTGCCGGTCATATCGGTCATGGTCACTCCTCTGTCGTGCGGGGCATCCACACCAGGTCGCGGAACTGCTTCACCTTCACTCTGGCCTATCGCGGGCGGTCCCCGGTTACCGGGCTGTTGCTGTTCGAGCATCCGGCGTGTGTCGATCATCACGGCCCGCCGCGCTGAACGGTTGCTGCGAGGCGCGCCCGTCGGGCTATGAGTAGGCCCGCATCTTCGCCGTGAGCGAATCCTCGAACTCGTCCAGCTGTACACCGGCCTCGGCGAGTTCGCGGATGGCCAGGCTGTCGCGATTGCGCAGCAGCGCCAGCTGCAGGTGTTCGACGCCGATGAAATCGTGGCCCAGGCGCCGGGCGATATCGCCCGCGGCGCCCACGATCCGGTGCCGCATCGCCGCGGGCTCGTAGGCGGCCGCCCGCATCGCCGAGCTCAGGGCCTCGGCGAGGTCCCGGGGTTCGGCGCCGAGGGCGCGGAGTGTCTGTGTGGGTACGGCATCCGGATTGTCCAGGATCGCCAGCTGCAGGTGTTCCGGACCGATATGCTCGTGCGCCCGCTCCCGCGCCACCGCCTGCGCGTAACCGAATATCCAATTGGTGCGCGGGGTCAGGGTGAGGGTCGCGTCCGGGGTCTCCATCTATTGATCATTGTGTCGGAGCGCTTTCCGGACAACCGTTTTCACTTATCCGCAGGCATTGACCCATTCGGACATGCCGTCGGCGAACAGCTGACGCTTCCAGATCGGGACCTCGTGCTTGATTCGATCCACCAGCTCCGAACAGATGCCGAAGGCCTCGGCGCGATGCGGCGCGGCGACCGCCACGGCGATGGCGAGATCGCCGACGGTGAGCGGGCCGACCCGGTGCACGGCGGCGACCGGCAGGCCCGCCGCGGCGGACACCTCGGCGCAGACCCGCTCGAGAAACGTCTCCGCCTGCGGGTGCGCGGAATACTCCAGCGCCGAAACCGATTGGCCGCCATCGTGATTGCGCACCTTGCCGGTGAACACCACCACGGCGCCGTATTCGGGACCGGTGACGGCCTGCTCGACCTCGGACGGATTCAGCGGCCGGTCGCTGATCCCGGTGAGCCGTACGCCGTCAGTCATGGCTGCCTCCTCCGGCCACCTGGGCCAGCAGATGATCCAGAAGCGGTTCCAGCACGGCGATTCCGTCGCGCACCCCGCCGGGCGAGCCGGGCAGGTTGATCAGCACCGACCGGCCCGCCAGCCCCGCGACGCCGCGGCTCAGGGCCGCCAGCGGAAAGGTCGCCGTCCCGGCCAGCCGGATCGCCTCGGCGATGCCGGGCAGCTCACGGTCCAGCACCGCCAGCGTCGCCTCGGGGGTGCCGTCGGTGGGGGAGGCGCCGGTGCCGCCCGTGGTGATGACGAGACCGGGCTCACCAGCCAGCGCCTCCGCCAGCCCCGCCCCGATGTCGGCATCGGCGTACACCAGCGGCCCGCGCACCGAAAACCCCTGCCCGGCAAGCCAATCGGTAAGCACAGGGCCGGTCTTGTCGACCCGCGTCCCGGCCGCTGCCCCTGTCGAGGCAACGACCACCACGGCCGACCGTGTGCCCTCGACGGTCCCGGACGAGGTCGACTGCCGTCCGTCCGCTACCGCCCCTGTCTCGCTGTGTGTATGACGGCTCCGCGTCGCCACCCGGCCCGGTCCCGGCGATTCTCGCGCCTCGCTGTCTCGGGCTGTTGTCCGACGACCTCGGTCGGTGGTGGTCGAATCGCGGTGCGACGCGTGGGAGGGTGAATCCCGTTGGGGTGTACTGGTATCCGGGTTCGGCTGCGCGGGAGCCGACGTCGACTCGGGCCCGCCGGTGTGGGCGCTCGCTCCGGCAGCCAACGCGTCGAACGAGTCGGGCGTATCGGCCCCCGACCGCTCCCAATGTCCGCGCTTGCCACCGTCTTTCGTCAGTAACCGCACGCCGTTGAGGACGGCCGCCGGGTCCACCGCCTTGACCATGTCGTGCAGCGTGAGCCCGGCGACGGCGACGGCGGTGAGGGCCTCCATCTCTACTCCGGTGGGGCCCTTGGTCTTCGCGGTCGCCTCGATGGTGATCGTGTCGACGGTGAAGTCGAAGTGCACGTCCACCGACGACAGCGCCAGCTGATGGCACAGCGGGATCAGCTCGGAGGTCTTCTTGGCGCCCGCGATTCCGGCGATGCGCGCGGTGGCCAGGACGTCGGCCTTCGGCATATCGTCGGCCTGCACCAGCTTCACCACCTCCGCCGTGGTCCGCAGCTCGCCCGCGGCGACCGCGACCCGGACGGTATCGGTCTTGGCGCTCACGTCGACCATGCGGGCGCGGCCCTCGGAATCCACATGGGACAGCGCGGGATCGAGGGGAGCATGCTCACTCATGGCCTCACCTCGCAGGCGCTCGGCTCCGGCACGAGCACGCACTTCGACCGTGTGGACGCTCGCTCTCTCATAGCTCCCAGACTTTCACAATCGATCCCGCCGCGAGCTCGGTGACCTCGGACGGAATATCGATCAGCACGTCGGCGTGGGCCATGGCCGCGATCAGGTGCGAACCGGGCCCGGAGACCAGCGCGACCCCGTCCTCCGCCAGCCGCCCGCGCAGGAACTGTCGTCGCCCGGCGGGCGAACGCACCGAATCCAGCAGTGCCACATCGTCTTTCGCCACCGGTGGCAGTCCGCCGAGCTCGCGCAGGATCGGGCGGGCGAAGACCTCGAACGACACCATGGTGCTGACCGGATTGCCGGGGAAGCTCAGCACCGGCACGCCGTCGACCACCGACAGCCCCTGCGGCCCACCGGGTTGCACGGCGACCGCGCCGAATTCCCCACCGGCCCCGGCCAAGACGTCCTTGACCACCTCGAAGTCGCCCTTGGACACGCCGCCGGAGGTGAACACCACATCCGCGGACCCGGCCGCCCGTGCGAGGGCACCTCGGAACTCGGCCGGATCGTCGCGGCTGTGCTCGACCGAGACCACCTCGACTCCGTTGGCGGCCAGCGCCGCACCCAGGGCGATCCCGTTCGAGTTGTAGATCTGCCCGGGCCGCAACGTTTCCCCCGCCGGGACGAGCTCGTCACCGGTGGTGAGCACCGCGGCGCGCACCCGCCGGAACACCGGCAGCGCGGGCAGCCCGACCGCCGCCAGCGCCGCGATGTGCCGGGGCGCCAGCAGGGTTCCGGCCCGCACCAGCAGATCCCCGGCGCGCACATCGGTTCCGGGCTCGCGCACGAAATCGCCCGCCGTGCGGCCGCGTTCGACGGTGACCGTGCCGTCGCCCGCCCGGGTGTCCTCCACCGGCACCACGCAGTCCGCTCCGGGTGGAATCGGCGCGCCGGTCATGACTTTCACGGCCGCACCGTCCGGCAGCGGCGCCTGCCCCGGTTGACCGGCGGCCACCACTCCCGCGAGCGGGAGGGTCACGGGTGTCACCGAGACCGATTCGGCGCGCACGGCGTACCCGTCCATGCCAGAGTTGCGGAACACCGGCAGATCCACCGGGGCCCGCACGTCCTCGGCGAGCCGCCGCCCCAGGGCCTCGCCCATGCCCGCATCCTCGATGTCGCGGACCGCGAGCGGGCGCAGCAACTGCTCGACGCGGCCGCGGTGCTCCTCGACGGATCGGGCCGAGGCGGTCGCGGGCCGGGTACTCATGCCTCCACCTCTTCGCTCGCATGCTCGCTCACGGCTGCACCTCGCCGGCGCTCGGTTCCGCCGTGCGCGATGCGCGCTGTGTCGATGGTTCGCTCGCATGCTCGCTCACAGCGCCAGCCTAGTCGCGGCGAATTCCGGTATCGCTTCGTACGTTCCTCCGAAGCGCGGCCGGGACCCGCGCGTCCGGGTCCCTCGATCGTCCAGCGTTGTGCAGGGGCGACGGCGGCGCGCGGGCTCACAGCCCGCCTCCGTGCGGGCGTGAGATGAGAATGGCAGCCATAATGGTCGCGTGACGGTTGTTCTCATGGGGATTCCCGCCGTGCGAGGCGGGCAGCCCACGCTGGAGGGACGCCCCGACACGCCGCTGCTGGTCGACAAGTTCGGCCGCGTCGCCCGCGATCTGCGGGTTTCGATCACCGAGAAGTGCTCGCTACGCTGCACCTACTGCATGCCGGAGGAGGGCCTGCCCGCCATCCCCGCCGACGAGCTGCTGTCGGCCGAGGAGATCGTGCGCCTGGTGGCCCTGTCGGTGCGCGAACTAGGGGTGCGGGAGGTTCGCTTCACCGGCGGCGAGCCGCTGATGCGCCGCGATCTCGAGCGCATCATCGCCGGATGTCACGCGGTGGTTCCCGACACGCCGCTGGCCATGACCACCAACGGCGTGGGCCTCGAACACCGCGCGCGGGCGCTCGCCGAGGCCGGTCTGGGCCGGGTCAACGTCTCGCTCGATACCGTCGACCGCACCGGCTTCGCCCGCCTGACCCGCCGCGACCGGCTCGATTCGGTGCTGTCGGGGATCCGCGCGGCCCAGCGCGAGGGCCTGGCCCCGGTCAAGGTGAACGCCGTGCTGATGCGCGAAACGCTGTCCGGCGCGGCGGATCTGCTGCAGTGGTGCCTGGAGGAGGGCTGCGAGCTGCGGTTCATCGAGGAGATGCCGCTGGACGCCGACCACGAGTGGGCGCGCGCCAATATGATCACCGCCGCCGAACTGCTGGACGTGCTGCGCACCCGATTCACCCTGACCGAGATCGGCCGCCCCGATCCGGCCGCCCCGGCGGAGAATTGGCTGGTGGACGGCGGCCCGGCGAAGGTCGGCATCATCGCCTCGGTGACTCGCAAGTTCTGCGGCGACTGCGACCGCACGCGGCTGACCGCCGACGGACGGATCCGCTCCTGCCTGTTCAGCGATCAGGAATACGATGTGCGTTCGGCGCTGCGCTCGGGCGCGAGCGACGACGAGATCGCGACGCTGTGGCGCGGCGCGATGTGGCACAAGTGGGCCGGGCACGGCATCGATGCCGAGGGCTTCGTGCCGCCGGAACGGACGATGGGAGCCATCGGTGGTTGAGGTCCGCTATTTCGCAGCGATCGCCGACGCGGTCGGCAAGAGCAGCGAACGCCTGGACCTGTCCGCGGAGGCGACGGTAGGCGACCTGCGCCGCACCCTGGCCACCACCTACGGCCCCGACCTCGAGCCCATGCTGAAGGTCTGCGCCTTCCTCATCGGAGACGAACTCACCCGCGACGAAGCCATGCCCCTCACCGCGCGCGTCGACGTGCTCCCACCCTTCGCGGGCGGCTGAAGCGCCACGGTCGTCGTGCCGTGTCGGGCGGCTCACGGCCTCGAAGTCCGCTGCAGGCGAGTCGTTCGCCGAATGATTCGCCCATCGATGTAGAAGAAACCCGACCGCGTTCGTCGTCTGAGTGAGGGGAGTACCGAACTCCTCCGTGACAAGGAAGGATGACGGACATGTACTACCTGGCGCTGTTGTTCGGGCGTGAGGACGGGAGCGTGGAGCCGGGCACTCCCGAGTTCGACGCCGAGGTCGCGCGGTATGCGGAATTCGAGGAGAAGGCCGGCAGCGCGATCGCCGGTGGCGCCGCGCTCTTTCCGTCGGAAACCGCCGCACACGTGCGGCGGTCCGGTGGGCAGACGCTGATCTCCGACGGGCCGTTCGCCGAGCAGGCCGAGGTGGTCGGCGGCTTCGACGTCTTCGACTGCCCGAATCTCGACGAGGCGATTCAGCTCGCCCGGCAGCTGCCCGCGGCGGAACAGGGCGCGGTCGAGGTCCGGCCGATGGTGCAGTGGGACCCGCCGAAGGATCTGGGCTCCGACGGCTGGCTGGCACTGCTGTGGGAAACACCCGATGCCGTGATCGAGCCGGGCACGCCCGCATGGGACGCGGCGATCGTGGAACACCAGCGGTTCGCCGAGCAGGTCGGCGCGGCCCTCCGGGGCGGCGGCGCGGTACAGCCGCCGTCCACCGCCACCACGGTGCGGGTCCGCGATGGCGAGCTGCTGCTCACCGACGGGCCGTTCGCCGAGTCGGCCGAGGTGGTGGACGGGCTCTACATCCTGTCCGCACCCGACCGGGCCCCGGCGCTCGAGTACGCGGCACGGATTCCGCTGGGGCCGTCGGGCCGGGCCGAGGTGCGCCGGATCGTCGACCTCGACGGCTGAGCGCGATGGGCCCGGTCGACTCCATCGACGATGTCTACCGCGCCGAATTCGGCCGGGCCCTCGCCACCGTCGCCCGCATGGTCGGCGATATCGGCCTGGCCGAGGACGCGGTCCAGGAGGCGTTCGCCGACGCGCTGCGCACCTGGCCCGCATCCGGTCCGCCCGCGAATCCGGGCGCCTGGATCACCACCGCGGCCCGCAACCGGGCATTGGATCGACTGCGCCGTGAATCATCCAGGGCCGCAAAGGAATACATTGCCGAGTTGAGCGTCGCGCCGAGGGAGGAGCCCGAGGTGACACCGATCGAGGACGATCAGCTGCGGATGATCTTCACCTGCTGCCATCCCGCGCTGTCGCCCGAATCGCGGGTGGCGCTGACCCTGCGCCTGGTGTGCGGGTTGCGGACCGCCGAGATCGCCCGCGCCTTCCTGCAGCCCGAGCACACCGTGGCGCAGCGGCTGAGCCGGGCCAAGGCGAAGATCCGGCAGGCCGGGATCCCGCTGCGGGTGCCGACGGGACCGCTACTGCCGCAACGACTTCCGGGCGTGCTCTCGTGTATCTACCTGGTTTTCAGCGAGGGCTACTTCGCGACCTCCGGCCCGTCCGCGGTGCGAGACGAGCTGTGCGACGAGGCAATTCGGCTCGGCAGGCTGCTGTGCGGGCTGCTGCCGGACGAACCGGAGGCCCGTGCCCTGCTCGCGCTCATGTTGCTCGACGACAGCCGCCGGTCCCAACGCCGATCGGCCGACGGCTGCCTCGTGCCGCTGGAGGAGCAGGACCGCACCCGCTGGAACCGCTCGGCGATCCGCGCGGGCCTGAGCTGCCTGGTCTCGGCGTCCGAACAGGGCGGCAGCGGACCGTACCTGGCGCAGGCGCGCATCGCGGGCGCCCACTCCGTCGCATCGAGCTGGGCCGCGACCGACTGGAAGTCGATCGTCGCCGCCTACGACGAACTGCTGCACTACACCGAATCGCCCTCCGTCCGCGTGAATCGCGCGGTGGCCGTCGGCTTCCTGCACGGCTTCGACCAGGGCCTGGCGGCCCTCGACGAGATCGCCGACCACCCCCGCCTGGCCGGCACCAATCTCGTCGCCACCACCCGCGCCGACCTGCTCCGCCGCGCCGGGCGCTACACAGACGCCGCTGTGCACTACCGCCTGGCCATCGAGCAGGCGACCAACGATCAGGGTCGGCTTTTCCTGCGACGGCGTCTCACCGAGGTCGAGTCGACCGACGCGGCCGATGGCCGGGGGCTCGACTCACCATGAGGTGCACGGCATTTCAGTGCGGCGGTTGTCCGCTGCTGTCGGCGGTGTCGAAGTCTGCGTCGTAGCGCGGCACATCGACGCACTTGGTTTCCGCGTGTTGCGGCCGTCTCGTGCCTCGGCGTCGGCGGCCGGGCACGCTCAGTCGCGCCACCAGGTGTCCAGCGGGGTCACCGGCACCGCGCGCTTGTGGCGGGTCATGCGGAAGATCGACTCGACACGGTCGGCGATCTCGGGGTCGACGTCCTTACCCTCCAGGTAGTCGTCGATCTGGGCGTATTTCAGCCCGAGGGCGACCTCGTCGGGTAGCGCGGGCCGCTCGTCCTCCAGGTCGGCGGTGGGGACCTTCTCCCACACGCTCGGCGGGGCGCCCAGCTCCTGCAGCAGGGCCGCGCCTTGGCGCTTGGTCAGGCCGGTCAGCGGCGTGACGTCCACGCCGCCGTCGCCGTACTTGGTGAAGAAGCCGGTGACCGCCTCGGCGGCGTGGTCGGTGCCGACCACCAGCATGTTGAGCTGACCGGCGATCGAGTACTGGATCACCATGCGCTCGCGGGCCTTGATGTTGCCGCGCACGAAGTCCCGCAGCTGCGGCTGCTCGGCGTCGCGCCCCGCCGGTGCGTCGGCGAGCAGTTCGCGCAGGCCCTGCGCGGATTCGCCCGCGACCGCGTCGGCGCTCGGCTTGACGTTCACCGCGATCGACCGATCGGGCCGGATGAACTCCAGCGCGATCTGCGCATCCGCCTCGTCGGCCTGCACGCCGTAGGGCAGCCGCACCGCCACGAAGGTGGCCTCCCGGCCCTCCTCGCGCAGCTCCTCCGCGGCCAGCTGGCACAGCCGCCCGGTCAGCGTCGAATCCTGACCGCCGCTGATCCCGAGCACGAAACCCGCTGCGGGCGTGGACCGCAGATAGTCCTTGAGGAAGTCGACGCGGCGGCGCACCTCGACCTTCGGCTCGATGACCGGCCGCACACCCAGCTCGGCGACAATGCGTTCACGCAGGTTCCCCATGCCGGTCACTCTACTGGCGGTCACGACGCGGGCGCCGCCGGTACGACCGCGCGCACCAGCCGCTCCCAGTGATCGCCGATCTGCTCCGGGGAGTAGCCGAGCACCCGGGTCTGGTGCAGCACCAGGGCCGCGTCCAGCCCGGCCAGCAGCGTGTCGGCCAGCAGCGGTATGTCGCCCTGCACCCCGGTCTGCCGGAGCAGCAGCGCCACATGGGTTTTCATGATGTTGAAGGGCGCGCTCGAATAACGGCCGGGTTCGTCGGCGGCCCGGCGCATCTCGCCCTCGACCTCGATCCCGGCCAGCCGCGCCCGCCCGAACGCCACCAGCCTCTCCACCGCCGGGGCGCCCGGGCCCAGCGGGGGCGGCCCGAACATGTAGGCGGCCTGCAGTTTTCGTTCGGACTGGTCCAGCAGCGCCAGCATCAGCCCGGCCCGGTTGCCGAACCGGCGGAACACCGTCCCCTTGCCGACGCCGGCGCGCCGGGCGACCGCGTCCATGGTGACGCCGTCGGCGCCGTGCTCGCGCACCAGCTGCTCGGCGGCGTCCAGCAGCAGCTGCCGGTTGCGGGCGGCGTCGCTGCGTTCGGGGTGCTCCTCGGCGACCGGCAGGGTGTGTGGTGGGATCGGGGCCAACGGCTCGAGCGGCAGCGCCGGCGGCACGTCGCCGGGTTGCGGCGCGCGGACGTCGGCGGGAGGGTGTGTGTCGTGGTTCACAGCGGTGACCTCGCGGGCTGGGAATGAAAGCGGACTGCGGTCCGGTTATGGTGTCGTAGAAGCGCAACCCACCGCAACATCGCACAAGGAGTGACCATGTCCCAGACCCGCCTCCTCGCTCTGGTCGGCAGCCTGCGCGCCGGATCCTTCAACCGCCAGCTTGCCGAGGCCGCCGCGCAGACCGCCCCGGAGGGTGTCCAGGTCGACATCTTCGAGGGCCTCGGAGATATTCCTTTCTACAACGAGGACATCGACGTTCCCGGACAGGAGCCCGCGCAGGCGACCGCGTTGCGCGATGCGGTGAACGCCGCCGACGGCCTGCTGCTGTTCGTCCCCGAGTACAACGGCACCATCCCGGCCGCGCTGAAGAATGCCATCGACTGGGCCTCGCGCCCGTTCGGCGCGGGTTCGATCAAGGAGAAGCCGATCGCCGTGATCAGCGCCTCCATCAGCCAGAATGCCGCCAAGTGGTCGCACGGTGACACCGTCAAGGCGGCCGGAATCGCCGGTGGTTCGGTGGTGGAGAGCGCGCACCTGCACTTCGGCACCATCGGCCAGCGGTTCGCCGAGGCGCACCCGCGCGAGGACGCCGAGGCGCTGACGCAGCTGGCCGCCGCGGTGCGCGAGCTGGTCGAGGTGGTCGCGGAGCGGGTCAACGCCTGATTCTCCGGCCTGTCCGTTGCGCGCGGGGCCGCATCCTTGCCGGGATGCGGCCCCGCGCGTGTCCGGGCCCGAACCGCCGCCTGTATAGAATGTGAAAATCATTATCATTTAGGAGGTGGCATGAAGGTCCGCAACTCGCTGCGTTCGCTGAAGAGCAAGCCGGGCGCCCAGGTGGTGCGCCGGCGCGGCAAGACATACGTGATCAACAAGAAAGACCCGCGCTTCAAGGCCCGCCAGGGCTGACGCGACACGCCGAGCGGGAGCCGCTCTGTCCGGACCGGACGGGGCGGCTCTTCGTCGTGC
Organism: Nocardia mexicana NBRC 108244; assembly: GCF_001613165.1. Lineage (GTDB taxonomy): Bacteria > Actinomycetota > Actinomycetes > Mycobacteriales > Mycobacteriaceae > Nocardia > Nocardia mexicana. Next base: position 5,891 of record NZ_BDBV01000009.1, on the reverse strand, counting down.
CGGGGGCGCATCGTGGCTGGTTCCGGAGGCGGATGAGACGGCTGTGACTGGTGAGCAAATTGAGTTTGCTGGGAGAGAGCTGCGACACGAAATCGTGATCTGTACCACTGCCGTGTCGGGTTGCGAATCAACTGTCCAGGTACTTGCACCGACCGAATTTCACCTTTGTGACTCGCAACATGTCGTGTTGGATGAATCTGTCGGCCACTAGGTGTAGTGTCTACAGCGCTGGAAGACGATGCGGGCGCCGAGCTGATTCGGGGTGTGCGACCTGGGGTTCCGTGCCCGCCGCAGTCATCTTCCAGGGGTTTGCGCAGTTACCAGTTGGATCTTGCGAGTCGTGCACTGCAGTCGGATTCAAGGCAAGGAGAGAGGGACACTCATGACCATCACCGTGTACACCAAGCCCGCTTGTGTCCAGTGCAATGCCACCTACCGCGCTCTCGACAAGGCCGGCGTCGATTACGACGTCGTCGACATCTCCGAGAACCCCGAGGCCCGCGATTACGTCATGGCGCTGGGCTACCTGCAGGCCCCCGTCGTCGTCGCCGGCGACGAGCACTGGTCGGGCTTCCGTCCCGACCGCATCAAGTCGCTGCTGACCCAGGCGGCCTGATTCCGGCCGAGGGCATGCCGGAACAAGCCGGGATGCCATGACGCTGGAATGACGGGGCGCCGACTTTCATCCGACAATGGGGAAGGGGGAGTGGCCATGGCTGATCTGGTCTACTTCTCGAGCGCGTCGGAGAACACGCACCGCTTCGTGGAACGGCTGGGCCTCCCGGCCGTTCGCATTCCGCTCCACAACGCCGAATCGCTTCGCGTCGACGAGCCCTACGTGCTGATCTGCCCCACCTACGGGGGCGGTCGGCACGTCATGGGCCGCAACCGATCCGACAAGGAATTCGTGCCCCGCCAGGTGGCCAAGTTCCTCAACGATCCGCACAATCGTGCGTTGTTGCGCGGCGTCATCGCGGCCGGCAACACGAACTTCGGCGATACCTACTGCTATGCGGGAGAGGTGATCTCGCGCAAGGCCGGGGTGCCGTACCTGTATCGCTTCGAACTCATGGGAACCGCCGAGGACGTCGAGCGCGTCCGAGAGGGATTGGGATTGTTTTGGCAACGACAACAGCACCGGCCGGAAAGACGGCCCGCCTAGAGCGCCCGGTGACGGGCGATTCGTCGACCGAGGGCATGGACTACCACGCCCTCAACGCGATGCTGAACCTCTACGGTCCCAACGGCGAGATCCAGTTCGACAAGGACCGCGAGGCCGCACACCAGTACTTCCTGCAGCACGTCAACCAGAACACCGTCTTCTTCCACAACCTCGACGAGAAGCTCGACTACCTCATCGAGGAGAACTACTACGAGTCCGAGGTCCTCGACCAGTACAGCCGGGCGTTCGTGAAGAAGCTGTTCCAGCAGGCCTACGGCAAGAAGTTCCGGTTCCCGACCTTCCTCGGCGCGTTCAAGTACTACACCTCGTACACGCTGAAGACCTTCGACGGCAAGCGTTACCTGGAGCGCTTCGAGGACCGGGTCTGCATGGTCGCGCTGACCCTGGCCGCCGGTGACGAGGTGCTGGCGTCCGAACTGGTCGAGGAGATCATCGACGGCCGCTTCCAGCCGGCCACGCCGACCTTCCTCAACTCCGGTAAGAAGCAGCGCGGCGAGCCGGTGTCGTGCTTCCTGCTCCGCATCGAGGACAACATGGAGTCCATCGGGCGCTCCATCAACTCCGCGCTGCAGCTGTCCAAGCGCGGCGGCGGTGTCGCGCTGCTGCTCAGCAACATTCGCGAGCACGGCGCGCCGATCAAGAAGATCGAGAACCAGTCCTCGGGCGTCATCCCGATCATGAAGCTGCTGGAGGATTCGTTCTCCTACGCCAATCAGCTGGGCGCGCGGCAGGGCGCGGGTGCGGTGTACCTGCAGGCGCACCACCCCGACATCTACCGCTTCCTCGACACCAAGCGCGAGAACGCGGACGAGAAGATCCGCATCAAGACGCTGTCGCTGGGCGTGGTGATTCCGGACATCACCTTCGAGCTGGCGAAGAAGAACGAGGACATGTACCTGTTCTCGCCGTACGACGTGGAGCGCATCTACGGCGTGCCGTTCGCGGATATCAACGTCACCGAGAAGTACTACGAGATGGTCGACGACCGGCGCATCCGCAAGTCGAAGATCAACGCGCGCGAGTTCTTCCAGACCATCGCCGAGCTGCAGTTCGAGTCGGGATACCCGTACATCATGTACGAGGACACGGTGAACCGGTCCAACCCGATCCGGGGCAAGATCACCCACTCCAACCTGTGCTCGGAGATCCTGCAGGTCTCCACGCCGTCGATCTACAACGACGACCTGACCTACGCCGAGGTGGGCAAGGACATCTCCTGCAACCTGGGCTCGCTCAATATCGCCAAGACCATGGACTCGCCCGACTTCGGTAAGACGGTGGAGACGGCCATCCGCGCGCTGACCGCGGTGTCCGATCAGACCCACATCTATTCGGTGCCGTCGATCGAGCAGGGCAACAACCAGTCCCACGCCATCGGCCTCGGCCAGATGAACCTGCACGGGTACCTGGCGCGCGAGCGGGTGCACTACGGGTCCGACGAGGGCGTCGATTTCACCAACATCTACTTCTACACGGTGGCCTTCCACGCGATCCGGGCGTCGAACCGGCTGGCCATCGAGCGCGGGCAGTACTTCGGCGGCTTCCCCGAGTCGAAGTACGCCAGCGGCGAGTACTTCGACAAGTACACCGAGCAGGTGTGGGAGCCGAAAACCGAGGCCGTGCAGCGCCTGTTCGCCGACGCCGGGGTGCACATCCCGACCCAGGACGACTGGCGGGAGCTGAAGGCCTCGGTGATGGCGCACGGCATCTACAACCAGAACCTGCAGGCCGTGCCGCCGACCGGCTCGATCTCCTACATCAACCACTCCACCAGTTCGATCCACCCGGTGGCGTCGAAGATCGAGATCCGCAAGGAAGGCAAGATCGGCCGCGTCTACTACCCGGCGCCCTACCTGGACAACGACAATCTCGACTACTTCGCCGACGCCTACGACATCGGCTACGAGAAGATCATCGACACCTACGCCGCGGCCACCCAGCACGTGGATCAAGGCCTGTCGCTGACGCTGTTCTTCAAGGACACCGCCACGACTCGTGACGTCAACCGCGCGCAGATCTACGCGTGGCGCAAGGGCATCAAGACCCTCTACTACATCCGCATCCGCCAAATGGCCTTGGAGGGAACCGAAGTCGAGGGTTGCGTCAGCTGCATGCTGTAGGGCTTATCCGGGGAGCAAGCCGAGCGTGGCCAGCTCCCCGGTGAGTCGGGTGGTCGAGCCGGTGACGAGCCGCGCGCCCGCCTCGGCCGCGCTGGCGCGCCGCGCGGCGGAAATGCCGAAGGCGCTGGTGTAGACGATGAGCGGGGTGGCAATCTCGCGGTCACGCACCTCCTCCAGCAAACGCCGTCCGGCATCCGAGACACGGATCCCGTTCTCGGTGCGCCCCCAGTCCGTCACGATGACGCCGTAATTGCGGCCCTTGTCCAGCAGGGTCGTCGCCTCGTCGGTAGTCCGTGCGATATCGACGCGAACCCCGTTGCGCTCCAAGCGATCCACGATGAGGGCGTTGTTCTCCGGCTTGTCGTCCACCCAGAGCACGGCACTCGCTATGGGTTCGCGGCGGCTACCCGGGCCGTCCTGCCCGGCCCCGGCATCCTCACGACTGCCTTCGGTAACAGGCAGGGAACCCGGCGGGATCGGCGCCCCCGTCCACCCACGCGCCCGACGCTTTCTGGCACGCCGCCGAATACTCGTGGTCGGCGTATCGGGATAGTCGGCGAATGCGCCGTCGTCCCGGTCGGAAGAAGGCGCCCGGGGCGCCGATGTCGGTGGTCCCGCCGGTCCGCCTTCCGGTGGCCAAGGTGTTTGTGGCCGTACCTGTCCCCATTGCTGCTGCGGGAGAGGCGCTTCGGCTGTGGTGGAGTCAGTGAGCCGCGGGTCACCGTCGGCACTCTCGGGTTCTGGGCGATCGGTATCGGACTCGCTGTCCTGCGGTCCACCGAATACCGGGCCCGTAGGTGCCGGAGTGCCGAAGTCGATCTGGGCGGGCGGCGGGTCGGCGTCGCCCGATCCGGTGGAGGGGGTACCGGCGGCCGGTGCGGCACTGACATCGGCCGAACCGGATTCTTCTCCCGCCAGGAGTTCTCCGCTGTAAGGGGCGGGCGCCGGTGGCGGTCCACCGACCGCGGACGAGGGTGCCGGTCCCCGGTATCGTGCCGATCGGCGGTCGGGCGCCGGTGCGGGGGAAGGGGTGAGCCACGGGGGTGATTTGTCGGTGTAGGGGCCGGGTGCGGGCGCGATCGGCCGGGTCGGCGACGAGTCGTCGGCCGCTGTCGCCGACGACCACGCGCCGGCCGCCGCCGGCGGCGACCACGCGCCGGACGGGGCGGGCGGCGACCACGGGCGGGCCGACCGCAGGTTCGCGACCTCCTCCTGCAGCTTGCTCAGCTGTGTTTGCAGGTCGGCGATCATGTCGTCTTGCTGGTCGCTGAGCTCCTTCATGCCGATTTCCTGACCGCCCACGTTCAGCGTGAACTCGCGACGCTCGGCCGAGCGGATCACCCGCCCGACCGGACCGCGGAACATCAGCAGCGCCACCAGGAACAGCACCGGCCACAGCAGAGTGGCGACGGAGCTGAGGATCTCTTGCACGGGTCCCCCAGAATGTTCGTCTGTTGTCCACCGAGACAACACATTTCAGACGCGAGAAGATTATCGGCGGGCACGGGCGGGGGCAATGCCCGGACATCGGCGGTGGTGGACCGAACACCGCGGTGCGTCGGATCTCTACGGGGAGATCGCATATCCCGCGGTTCTACAACCGTGGCGTGCGCCCGAGATCGGCCGATCGCGCGGGATACTGGGGCGGTGACGGACTCCGACGAGCACGAGAAGATCTCGGGTATCAGCGGGCAACTGGAGTCGATCCAGATGTCCATCGGCAATCTCGACGAACGGTCGATCGCGTCACGACTGATCTCCATGGGCGTCGACATCAGCAGCCTCACCGCCCGCCAGGAATCGGTGGAAAACCGCCTGACCTCAGTAGAGCGTCGTTTCACATCCGTGGAGAACCGCCTCCGCTCCGTCGAACTGGACATCGACACCATCAAGACCGATATCGGCACCCTGAAATCCGATATCGCCCAGATCCTCGGCCTGCTGCAGAACCGCGGCTGACAGGCATTCCGCCACAACGCTTTTCAACGAGAAGGCGCCTTCGGGGCCGTGTGAGTGGGCAGTTCGGCGGGTGGCAGCCACAGGGTGGCGATGGCGCCGCCGCCGCTGGCCGGTTCGATGGCCGCGTTTCCGCCGTGTACCTGGGCGACCCAGGCAACCAGCGCCAGGCCGATTCCGTGGTGGCCGCCGCGTCCCGCCACCCCGCGCGAAAAGGGGTTGGCCGACATCGCGGGATCGATTCCGGGTCCGTGGTCGCGGACGCTGAGGCGGCCCTCCGCCACGTGCACCTCCACGGGCGCCAGCTTGTTCACCGACCCGTGGGTGATCGCGTTCTCGATCATGTTGCGGACGGCGAGGCTCAGCAGTTCGGGGTCGCCGACCACCACCGACGGGCGCGCATCGACGGTGATCCGCGCGTCCGGCAAGTCGTCGGCGACGGACTCGGCCAGCTGATCCAGCCGCAGCATGACGCGTTCCGGATTCGCGATGCCGACCTGCAGGCGCGCCCGCGCGAGCAGCCCGGTCACCAGGCGCGCCATCCGGTCGGCCAGGCCGCGGGTCTCACGCAGCACCCGATCGACGTCGTCGGCGGTGTGCGGCCGGGATTCGGTGAGCAGTTTCAGGGTGGT
>NZ_BDBV01000008.1 GCF_001613165.1 Nocardia mexicana NBRC 108244 | reverse complement strand
GGTCGGCCAGGCCGCGGGTCTCACGCAGCACCCGATCGACGTCGTCGGCGGTGTGCGGCCGGGATTCGGTGAGCAGTTTCAGGGTGGTCAGCGGCGTGCGCAGCTCGTGGGCGGCGTCGGCGAGGAATTGCTCGTGCTCGTCGAGCACCTGGACCGCGGCGCGCATGCTGCGCCCGGCCAGCAGATGCCCGGCCGCGCCCGCGGCGGCGACGATGAGCAGGCCGCCGAGCGCCACGCCGCCGATCAGCAGTCGATGCGCATCGGCTCCGCTCATCGGCGTCGAGCCCGCCAGCACCACCGCGACGAGATCGGTGTCGTCCCAGAACACCGGGGTCGCCGCGATCCGCACCGGCGCCCCGGAGACATCGGTATCGGTGTGCAGCAGGGTCGCGTAGATCTGGCGCTGCGACCGGTCCACCGCGTCGGCGGCGAGCATGGCGAGATCGGCGTCGCTCGGCAGCTGCGAGCGCAGATAGGCGTGCGCCTGCCCCCACGGCCCGTTGGTTCCGCCGCGGGTGAGGACGGCGACCGCGGTCTGCTGATTCGCCAGCTCGTCGTCGATGATGGTCGAGATGTCGAGGGTGCGGTCGTCGTCGGCGAGCTGCACCGCGCGGGCCAGCCCCCCGGCCACCCGATCGAGATCGTGATCCACACCGCGAGAACGGGATTGGCCGTCGACGAGCACCGCGACCACGCCGAGTACGCCCACGCACACCAGGGTTATCGAGGTGACGAGCGCGGTCAGCATCCATCGGGTGCGGCGCAGCCGGGCCAGCGCGGGACTGCGCTCGTTCACGCCGCGCCCACGGACTCGACGGCGAGCAGGAATCCCGTGCCGCGCACCGTTTCGATCACCGACGGCGGCCCGAGCTTGCGGCGCAGCTTCGCGACCACCGCATCGACGACATTGGATGCGGGCTCGGCCATTTCGTCCCAGCAGCACTCGATGAGTTCGGTGCGCGAGACGACGGTGCCGCGCCGTGCCGCCATCAGCTCCAGCACGGCGAACTCCTTGGGAGTCAGCGACAGCAGGATCCCGCCGCGCCGCACCCGGCGTCGCATCAGGTCGATCTCGATATCGCCCGCCGCGACCCGCGAGACGGTCGGCGGCGCCTGACGGCGGCACAGTGCGCGCACCCGCAGCACCAGTTCGGCCAGCGCGAACGGCTTGGCCAGATAGTCGTCGGCGCCATGCTCGAATCCGGCGATGCGATCGGCGAGCCCGTCCCGGCCCGTCAGTATCAGCGCGGGCACAGCGTGGCCCGCGGTGCGGATGCCCGCGACCAGATTCAGGCCGTCGCCGTCGGGCAGCCCGCGGTCGACGACCAGGCAGTCGTAGCGGTTGACGGCGATCTTGAAATCGGCATCGGCGATATGTCTCGCGATATCGACGGCGAATCCGGCCGACCGCAGCCCCTCCGTGACCTCGCGGCACAGCCGCGGATCATCCTCCAGCACCAGAACACGCACGAGGGCAGACCTTAAGCCATGGCGGTCGGCCGCCGAACGGGGTGTGACGGCAAATGAGTGCGAACTTATCGGAAAATGATCGGATTCCGGCTCGCGGTTGCGCCCGCCGCAATATTGTTGGCCCCCAAGTTAACTCGGGGGACTTCGGCCGCGTGGTGCGGGGGCGGCGCTGGAGCCGGGAATGACCCGGCGCGCCGTGGTGTTGTACTCCTACCGGCGTGGCGTGCTCGGTATTCGAGTATGCTGCTCCAGAATGCAATATTGCGTCATCGGCGGGCCAGTCGCCGATGGCTGCGTTCGTCGAAGGGCGGACGGCGCACATGAACGGCGGCGACGATGAGGAGGTGGGTTGCTATGCGTAGCGAGCCCCCCAGTCGAAGGCCGCGCGGCGTCGCCTTCATGATCTGCCGATAGTTCGTCGGCGGTAGGGGCGGCGCCCCGCGGTGTGATGATCCGGTTCCATTCCCGCTCCATGCCGTAGTGCTGCATGCCGTTGTGCCGAGGTTCTGCCATGTCGCCGACCGATCTCTCCGTCGCCGCTCCCGTGCTCCCCGTAGCCGAGCCGACGTCCGCCGAGTCCGTGTCCACCGAATCGCTGCCGCAGTTCGCCCAGGGCGAGTCGCTGCGCGACATCGTCGACTGCCACCGCGTCGACGCCACCCTGGCGTGGCTGGACAATCACCCGCCGCACCTGATCGCCGACGAACTCGCGCGCATGGACGCGGTACAGGCCGGTCTGGCCTTCCGGCTGCTCGACAAGGACAGCGCGCTGGCGGTGTTCGAGGAGCTCGAGCCCGTCGACCAGCAGCAGATCCTGTCCGGCCTGCGCGGCCAGGCATTCCGGGAACTCGTCGAGGAGATGGATCCCGACGACCGCGCCCGGATGCTGCGCGAGGCCCCGGCCAAGGTCGCCAAGAAGGTGCTGGCCGGGCTGAGCCCGCGCGAACGCCGCATGACCGCCGCCCTGCTCGGCTATCCGGAGGGCGCTGTCGGCCGGTACATGACGCCGGAGGTCGTCGCGCTGCCGCGGCAGGTGACCGTCGCCCAGGCCCTGCAGATGGTGCGGGTGAAGGGCGTCGGCGCCGAGACCGTGTACACGCTGCCGGTGGTGGATCTCGGTCGACGGCTGATCGGCATCGTCGAGCTGCGCGAGCTGGTGCTCAGCGCGCCCGAGGCCATGGTGTCCGATCTCGTCGTCACCGAACCGGTGTTCGTGCGGGCCACGGACTCGGCGGAGAAGGCCGCCCGGCTGATGCGCGAGACCAACCTCATCAACCTGCCCGTGGTCGACAGCGAGGACCGGCTGGTCGGGCTGCTGACCATCGACGACGCGGTCGAGGTGATCGAGGCCGCCGACAGCGAGGACGTGGCACGGCAGGCCGGTACCACGCCGTGGGCCGGTCACTACATGGCGGCCGGGGTGTTCCAGCTGGCCCGGTACCGGGCGATGTGGTTGATGCTGCTGCTGGTGGCGGCCACGCTGACGGTCTCGGTGACCGACGCCTTCGAGGCCACCCTCGCCCAGGCTGCGCACCTGGCGCTGTTCATTCCGCTGCTGATCGGGGCCGGTGGCAATGCGGGCGCGCAGGCGGCGACGTCGTGCGTGCGCGCGCTGGCCGTCGGCGAGGTCCGGGTGTCGGACCTGCTGCGGGTGATCTGGCGGGAATGCCGGGTGGGCCTGGTGCTGGGGTCGATGCTGGCAGTGGTCGGCATGATCATCGGCGGCATCTTCGTCAGCGCGCAGATCGCGCTGGTCGTGGGCATCACGCTGATCGTCATCTGCGGCTGGGCGGCGACCATCGGCGGCACCATGCCGCTGCTGGCGAAGAAACTCCGCATCGACCCGGCGGTGATCTCGGCGCCGATGGTCACCACCCTGGTCGACGCCACGGGGCTGATCATCTACTTCACCACCGCCAAGGTCGTGCTGGGCATCTGACGGGGGCGGCATTCGACCTGCCTCGGGGTAGGCAGGTCGAATGCGCGGCGCGGAAACGACTTTCAGGCGTCGTCGGCGGACAGCTGGCGGGCCAGCGCCCAGATCACCAGCACATCGATGGCGATGATGACCAGCGCCCAGAACGGGTACATCGGGGCGAAGATGAAGTTGGCGAGGACGCTGAGCGCGGCCATGACGATGCCGCCGAGGTAGCCCCAGGTCTTGCCGTTGACGATCCCTATTCCCGCGATGATCACCAGCGCGGCGATCACCACGTGCAGCCATCCCCAGCCGGTGAGGCTGATGCGGAAGATCTCGTCCTCGTCGACGATGAACACCGAGCGCTCCGCGATGGCGGCGATGCCCGTCAGCAGGTGCATCACGCCGGCGATGAGCAGGAGTACACCGGAGAAGATCGTCCACGAGCTCAGCGAGCTACCGGACCGGACCGTGCCGGGAACTGCCATTGCACTGACTCCTTTCGAACAACACGCGGGTGGTGATCGAACCGAGCGGCATCGCGACGCATTGATGCCGTGTCTGGCAAACTGCGAGCATCCAATAGCGTACGCGGGGTTGACCTGTCATGCGCGGCACGATGTGCTGTGATGGTCGGCATGGCGGTTCGCGCCGCGGTGCGGGTGTGCATCGGCCCACGTTGACGGCATTTGCGCAGGACGGGGGAGACACAAGGTCTTGTGCTGCAAGGGGTTGTCGCCCCCAAGTAGTAGTGTTTTCCCGTACGGGAAATCTGTACGGTCCGGCTAGGTGAGAAGGGTGAGTGAGCGGCGCGTGAAGCTGATCGACCGAGTGTCTGCGATCAACTGGAATCGGGTGCCCGACGAGAAGGACGCCGAGGTCTGGGACCGGCTGGTAGGCAACTTCTGGTTGCCGGAGAAGGTTCCGGTGTCCAATGACATTCCGTCGTGGAACACGTTGAGCCCCCACGAAAAGCAGCTGACCATGCGGGTTTTCACCGGCCTGACGCTGCTGGACACCATCCAGGGCACGGTCGGCGCGGTGAGCCTGATCCCGGACGCGCTGACCCCGCACGAGGAGGCGGTGTACACCAACATCGCGTTCATGGAGTCGGTGCACGCCAAGAGCTACAGCTCGATCTTCTCCACCCTGTGCTCCACCCGCGAGATCGACGACGCCTTCCGCTGGTCGGAGGAGAACCGGAACCTGCAGCGCAAGGCCGAGATCGTCCTCGACTACTACAACGGTGACGAGCCGCTCAAGCGCAAGGTCGCCTCCACGCTGCTGGAGAGCTTCCTGTTCTACTCCGGCTTCTACCTGCCCATGTACTGGTCCTCGCGGGCCAAGCTCACCAACACCGCCGACCTGATCCGCCTGATCATCCGCGACGAGGCCGTGCACGGCTACTACATCGGCTACAAGTATCAGAAGGGCCTGGAGAGCCTCACCGAGGCCGAGCAGACCGAGCTGAAGAACTACACCTTCGAGTTGCTGTTCGAGCTGTACGAGAACGAGGTCGAGTACACCCAGGACCTCTACGACGAGGTCGGCCTGACCGAGGACGTCAAGAAGTTCCTGCGCTACAACGCCAACAAGGCGCTGATGAATCTCGGCTACGAGGGCCTGTTCCCCAAGGACGAGACCGACGTCAACCCCGCGATCCTGTCGGCGCTGTCACCGAACGCCGACGAGAACCACGACTTCTTCTCCGGGTCGGGGTCGAGTTATGTCATCGGCAAGGCGGTGAACACCGAGGACGAGGACTGGGACTTCTGAGCTAACCAGTCCCGCAACGACATTCGGACGTCCTGGACGCCCCGCGCCTCGTCATCTACACGCCCAATCCTCGTCATTCCGGCGCGCTCGCCCCGTCATTCCGGCGCGCTTTTGGCTGGAATCTCACGGTGGATTCCGGCCAAAAGCATGCCGGAATGACGAGGGTCGCGGGCGTTTCGGAATGATGGGGCGAGCGTGCCGGAATGACGGTGTGGGGCGCCGGAATAACTGGGCGCTGGTCGATTAGGCCGGTGGTAGGCGCTGGGTGAACAGCACTTTGCCCGTCGCGTCGCACAGGTTGACCGTCAGCTCCCTGCTCTTGCCGTCGATGAGCACCTCGCCGAAGTGCTGGAAGCCGTCCATCGGCGAGGTGTTCTGTACGGGCGGCGCGTTGACGAAAACGGCTGTGGGGCCGAAGGTTCCGTCGAGATCGTTGGGGCCGAACGCCCCGGCGTTGAGCGGGCCGGAGACGAACTCCCAGAACGGGTCGAAGTCGGTGAAGGCGGCGCGCTCCGGCGAATAATGGTGTGCGGCGGTGTAATGCACGTCCGCGGTCAGCCACACGACGCCGGTGACCCTGTTCGCCTTGACGGCCGACAGCACCCGGGCGATCTCGGTCTCGCGTCCGGACGGTGCGCCCGGGTCGCTGTTCGCCGGACCCTCGAAGGCGGTGGTGTTCGGCTGCTCGCCGTCCTTCACGACCAGGCCCAGCGGCAGGTCGTTGGCGATGATCTTCCAGGTGGCCTTCGACTCCCGCAGCGAGTCGATCAGCCACTGTGTTTGCTTGGCGCCGAAGATCTTTCCGTCGGGGGAACGATTGGCGTCGTTGGCGTCCTTATATGTCCGCATGTCGAGCATGAACACGTCCAGCAGCGGGCCGTAGGGGATCTTGCGGTAGAGCCTGCCGTCGACGGCCTCGGCGGGGTCCAGCGGCATCCACTCGTGGAACGCCTGCCACGCGCGCTGGGCCAGCACATCCATGCTGCGCTCGGTGTAGCCCTTGGTCGCGGCGACGGTGCCGCCCGGGTACCAGTTGTTGACCGTCTCGTGGTCGTCCCACTGCACGACCTGCGCCGTCGAACCGGTGAAGCGCCGATAGTTGTCGTCGAGCAGGTTGTAGGCGTACTGGCCGCGGAACTGCTCGAGGGTCTGGGCCACTGCGGATTTCGGCTCGGTGACCACGTTGCGCCAGACACGTCCGTCCGGCAGCGTCACCGATTCCTTCAGCGGGCCGTCGGCATAGATGGCATCGCCGGAGTGAATGAACAGGTGCGGGTCGCGGGCGGCCATGGCCGAGAAGATCTTCATGCCGCCCAGGTCCGGATTGCTGCCCCAACCCTGGCCGACGACGTCGCCCGACCACAGCAGCCGCAGATCCGACGCCGCCGTCGGCACGGTGCGGAACACCCCCGTGAGCGGTTCCGAGGTCGCTCCGCCGTCCCCCTCGAGCGTCACCCGATAGTGCACCTGCTGCCCGGCGGGCAGTCCGGCGAGGCGCAGCCGACCGGTGCCGTCGGTCGCGGGGGTGAGCGCCGGTCCCTCGAAACGCCTTGTATCGGTGAAGGATTCGGTCGCCGACGTCTCCACGATCAGCTTGGCCGGGCGGTCGGAGCGGGCCCAGATCAGCGCGCCGTCACCGCGGGGATCGCCGACGGCCACGCCGTGGGTGAGGTTCGGCCGCTCCCGCACCAATCCGGGGCCGTCCGACGAGCACGCCACCAGCCCCGGCGCGGCGACGAGACCCACCGCGGTGGAGCGCAGCAGGGTCCGTCGCGAGATGCCGGAGTGCAGATGTCGGTCAACCATGGATCGCACCTTGTCCAAGCCAACGCAACGCAACTTGAACGGCTGCCGTCCGGGAAACCAACTCTCACCAAAACGGACTGATCGGTCTGTCTGGCTGTGCGATCCGGCCGCAGCGGACACATTCGGCCGACACATGGCGATTCGTGCTCGATTGCGGCGGATCGTGACCGCTCGGGCCGGATTCGGGTGCCGATGTTCGCCCCAGTGGTCCGCGGCGACCCGGTGGTGCATCGCAGGCCCACCCGTCGTGGATGACAGGATCGAGGGATGACCGATGCGCCGCAGATTCTCGCCGGAGTCCCGGGCTCGTTTCCGCACAGTGTGTTCCACGAGCGTCATCCGAAGCTGATCGAGCAGGTGATCGACGCCCATCCGTATGGGCACGCGGAGCAGACGGCGCTGCGGAAACTGCTGGCGGAGAGCATCGGCGGGGTGATCGAACCGCTCGAGACCGATGCGGGGGACGGTGCGCGGTGGCACGAGTGGGGGCGGGACATGTGGGGGCGCCCGTGGGGTGAGGCCTCGTTCCTGTGGGCCGAAAGCTACTTCTACCGGCGACTACTGGAGGCGGTCGGATATTTCGGCGCGGGTGTCTGGCAGGGTATCGATCCCTTCGGGCCGACCAAGGCCGCCGAATTGGCGAGCCCGGCCGTCGCCGACGAGTTGCACGCGCTCGCCGCGCTGGCGGATGTGCCGGAGGACAAGAAGCGCGATGCCCTGCTGGTCTCGGCGCTGTGGGGCAACCAGGCCGACCTCGGCTTCCAGCTGACCGCCGGTTCGGGTGCCCGGGACGAAAGGCTGCTGGTCGACGACAGCCCGGTGCTGTGGGCGACGCTGGCCGCGGCGACCGATCCGGACGTCTGCCTGGTGGCGGACAACGCGGGCCGGGAACTGCTGCCCGATCTGATCCTCATCGATCACCTGCTCACCAGCGGTTCGGCCGCCCGGGTCACGATCTACCTCAAACCGCAGCCGTACTACGTCTCCGACGCGACCATGGCCGACCTGCTGGCCGCGGTGCGTGTGCTGCGCGACAGCGATGCGGCCGAGGCCGCGCGGGCGGGGGAGCGGCTGTGGCAGGTGATGAACGAGGGCCGCCTGGTCCCGCGCACCCACGAATTCTTTTGTGCCCCACTGTCATTCCACGATCTGCCGGAAGATCTCGCGGTCGAGTTCGCGTGCGCGGCGATGACGATCCTCAAGGGCGACCTGAACTACCGCCGCCTGCTCGGCGACCGCGACTGGCCCCCGACGACGTCGTTCGCCGACCTCACCGCCTACTTCCCGTCGCCGGTCACCGCGCTGCGCACGCTGAAGTCCGACGTCATCGCCGGACTGTCCGCCGAACAGGTGGCCGACCTCGACGCCGCCGGGCAGGACTGGCGCACCAGCGGTAAGCACGCGCTCATTCAGGCTCGGTGATTCGCCAACCGGGGTTGCCGACCTCGACGCCACCGCGCGGAGTTCGGCGCACGACCGGCGAATGTCTCGCGCGCACGCGTGCTGACCTGCTCATACGACGAAATTCGACCGTCTCGAGACGTGTCATGGACCCCGCGCTAGTATTCGAATATGCGTTCGAACGAGGAAGGTGAGTTACCTCGGACCGAAGGCACGGAGCCCGAGCTGCAGTACCCGAACGAGACGGGCTACTACTACCGGGCGCTCACCTATCCGCCGCGCCCGGTGTGGGTCCGTCTCGATGCCCTGCTCGTGCGTGATCCAGGGATGCCACGTCACATCAACGGGGCCGGACTGGATATGACGGGCGAGCGGCCCGGCACCCTGACGCACTGGGTGCCGAGCCTGAACGGCGACTGGCTGGGCCGGGTGAATTTCTCGATTCCGTACGCGGACGGCCGTCCGCCGCTGCACCTGACCGACCAACTGGTCCCCGCCTACGCGCTACGCCCCCGCAAGAGCGTGCGCCGCCATCCCGAAGAGGTCGGGGACGCGGATGCCTCCGCCTGACAACCTGCGCCAACGGCGATCTTCCCCCGGGCGTGCCCTTCTAACTCGTTCCCTGGGCGTGCCTCTACTCGTTCCCCGGCGTGCTGCTCGTTCCCCGGCGTGCTGCTCGTTCCCTGGGTATGCCTCTACTCGTTCCCCGGCGTGCTTTCGGCCGGGGCTCAGTCGGTGACGTAGCTGTTGAGCGACTTGGCCAGGTCGGTGAGCAGGGCTCGGGCGGCGGTGAGGCCGGTGCCGTGCCAGATCGCGTCGTCGACGGCGAAATCGCGTTTATCGATGACGGCGCTGACCTTTTCCCAGTCCGGGCCGTCCATCACCTTTTCGCCGTGGGTCTTGCCGTCGGGCCCGTCGAACATCAGGTAGACGATGTCGCCCTCGATCTTGTTGCGGTCGTCGGCGGAGGAGAGGCTGCTGACGCTGAACGAGGCCCCGCGCTGCGCGACGGGCCGCTGCACCCCGGCGTCGGCGAGCACCTGCCCGGCGAAGCTGTCGTCGCCCTGGACCTGGATGTCGGCGGAGGGCGCGAAGCGGATGACCGAGGCCTGCGACAGGTTTGCCGCGACCGCGGTGCCGGTATCGCGGGCGGCGGTCCGATAGTCCGCCAGCGCCTTTGCGCCCGCGTTGCTGCGGCCCATCGCCTCGGCGTAGCCGGTGAAGGTCGACTGCCAGTTGCCGGGCCCGGCCTGCACGGTGGGGGCGATCCCGCGCAGCGCATCGACACTGCCGTCGCCGCCGAGGATCAGGTCCGGTCGCAGCGCCGCGATCGCCTGGACGTCGGGTGCGCCGATGCCGCCCACGCCCGGAATCTTCTGCACGCCCGTGCCCATATAGGTCGGCTGCGGGGCCTCCCCGGCGAGCGTGGTGGCGCCGACCACGCGCTCCCACAGCCCCAGCGCGCACACGGCGTCCAGTGCCGTGGTGTCGAGCACGACGATGCGCTGGGGGTCCGCCGGGACCTGCGTGGGTCCGGCGGGCTGGGCGACGGTGTGGGTGCCGGACCGCTGATCCGGCGCCGAGGGCAGCGCGCACGCGGTGCGGGTGTCGCGCTCGATTCCGACCACGGCGGCCCCGGCGATATTGGTGGTGGTGCGCACGATGCTGGCGTCGTCGTGCGACCCCTGCGCGCAGCCCGCGACCAACGCCACGGCGGCGGCCGCGGCCAAGCTACCGACGCGCAAACGCCGAGCGTGGCGGCGGTTGCGGGCTGTGGTGTTTCGGGTGGAGTCGACCTCGATCACCGGCATGCGGGGAAGGGTACACAGCCGCCCCGACATCACCGCAACGACGACACCCGCGACGGTCGAATACGACACAGAGTAGGACCGGGCGCGATGCGCTGTGGCAGCACGGTTTACGATGCGTCGTAGCGCATTGCCGTACCTAATGGAGGATCAGTGACTGCTGTAGAGCCCCAGCCAGTCCCGAAGTTGGAAGCGACTCGGCCGTACCCACCACGTCTGGGGCCGAAGGGGTCGTTCATCTACAAGGCTGTCACCACCACCGACCCCAAGGTGCTCGGTGTGATGTACCTGGTGACGGCCATGTCGTTCTTCCTCATCGGCGGCGTGATGGCGCTGCTGATGCGCGGTGAGCTGGCCCGGCCCGGCCTGCAGTTCCTGTCGCCGGAGCAGTTCAACCAGCTGTTCACCATGCACGGCACGATCATGCTGCTGTTCTACGCGACCGCGATCGTGTTCGGCTTCGCCAACATCGTGCTGCCGCTGCAGATCGGCGCCCCCGACGTCGCCTTCCCGCGCCTGAACGCGTTCAGCTACTGGCTGTACCTGTTCGGCGCCTCGATGGCGACCGCGGGCTTCATCACCCCGGGCGGCGCGGCCGACTTCGGCTGGACCGCCTACACCCCGCTGTCGGACATCGTGCATTCGCCCGGGGTCGGCGCCGACCTGTGGATCATGGGTCTGGCCGTCTCCGGCCTGGGAACCATCCTCGGCGGCGTCAACATGCTGACCACCGTGGTCTGCCTGCGCGCGCCCGGCATGACGCTGTTCCGGATGCCGATCTTCACCTGGAACATCGCCGTCACCAGCGTGCTGGTGCTGCTGGCCTTCCCGCTGCTGACCGCCGCGCTGATGGGCCTGGCCTACGACCGGCACCTGGGCGGGCACATCTACGACCCGGCATCCGGCGGCGCGCTGCTCTATCAGCACCTGTTCTGGTACTTCGGGCATCCCGAGGTGTACATCATCGCGCTGCCGTTCTTCGGCATCGTGTCGGAGATATTCCCGGTGTTCAGCCGCAAGCCGATCTTCGGTTACACGACGCTGGTCTACGCGACCCTGGGTATCGCCGCCCTGTCGATCGCGGTGTGGGCGCACCACATGTACGCCACCGGCGCCGTGCTGCTGCCGTACTTCTCGTTCATGACCTTCCTGATCGCCGTCCCGACCGGTGTGAAGTTCTTCAACTGGATCGGCACGATGTGGAAGGGGCAGTTGACGTTCGAATCGCCGATGTTGTTCTCGGTCGGATTCATCGTCACGTTCCTGTTCGGTGGCCTGTCGGGTGTCATCCTGGCCAGCCCGCCGCTGGACTTCCACGTGTCGGACACCTA
>NZ_BDBV01000007.1 GCF_001613165.1 Nocardia mexicana NBRC 108244 | reverse complement strand
TACGTGCTCTTCGGCACCATCGTGTTCGCCACCTACGCGGGCATCTACTTCTGGTTCCCGAAGATGACCGGCCGCATGATGGACGAACGCCTGGGCAAGTGGCACTTCTGGGCGACCATGGTGGGCTTCCACACCACGTTCCTGGTGCAGCACTGGCTGGGTGCCGAGGGTATGCCGCGCCGCTACGCGGATTACCTGCCCACGGACGGGTTCACGCTGCTGAACACGATCTCCACCATCGGCGCCTTCATCCTCGGCGCCTCGACGCTGCCGTTCATCTGGAACGTCTTCAAGAGCTACCGGTACGGCGAGGTGGTGACGGTGGACGATCCGTGGGGCTACGGGAATTCGCTGGAGTGGGCGACCACCTGCCCGCCGCCGCGGCACAACTTCTACGAGTTGCCGCGGATCCGGTCGGAGCGTCCGGCGTTCGAGCTGCACTACCCGCACATGGTCGAGCGGATGCGCGCCGAGGCGCACGTCGGCTGGGGCGGGAAGGCACACCACGTCAAGGAGCTCCACAAGGTTTCGAGCTAGGTAGCAGTTGCGAGCCTGCGGCGGTCGTCGACAAGACGGCCGCCGCAGTCGTTCCTACGGTGCAGGACGGCGCGGAGCGCCGCACACCGACCTGAGACAATGTGCTGGCCGTCGTCGGCGGCCCAGGACATGACGAGAAACGGAGTTTCGCTTGAGCACGCCCGAGACGACCGTGCTGATCACTGTCACCGGACCCGATAAGCCGGGCGTGACCTCGGTGCTGCTGACGGCCCTGTCCCGCAACGGGGTGAGCCTGCTCGACGTCGAACAGGTCGTGATTCGTGGTCGGCTGACCCTCGGCGTGCTGGTGACCTGCCCGGACGATCCGGAGGATCTGCAGGATCAGCTCGAGGACGCGATGGCCACCGTCGGTATGGAGGTCGACGTCGAGATCGGCGCGAATTCGGTGGCGGGGGCGCGGTTGTCGACGCACGCGGTCGTGGTGCTGGGCAGTCCCGTGACCGCGCGGGCGTTCAGCACCATCGCGCGCAAGCTCGCCGCGCAGGACGTCAATATCGACGCCATCCGCGGCATCGCCGACTACCCGGTGACCGGCCTGGAACTGATGGTGACCGCGCCGGTGGATCAGGACGGCGAGACCCGCCTGCGCACCGCCCTGTCCGTGGTTGCGGCCAAGGAGAACGTCGACGTCGCGGTCGAGCGCGCGGGGCTGGCGCGGCGGGCGAAGCGACTGATCGTGTTCGACGTCGACTCCACCCTCATCCAGGGCGAGGTGATCGAGATGCTGGCCGCGCACGCCGGCGTCGAGGACGAGGTGCGCAAGGTCACCGAATCGGCCATGCGCGGCGAGATCGACTTCGCCGAATCGCTGCGGCAGCGGGTCGCGACGCTGGCCGGGCTGGACGAGGCGGTGATCGACGAGGTCGCCGAGCGCATCGAACTGACCCCCGGCGCCCGCACCACCATCCGCACGCTGCGGCGGCTGGGTTTCCGGTGCGGCGTGGTGTCCGGCGGCTTCCGGCAGGTGATCGAGCCGCTGGCGCACGATCTGGAACTGGATTTCGTGCAGGCGAACACGCTCGAGGTGGTGGGCGGCAAGCTGACCGGCAAGGTGATCGGGGAGATCGTCGACCGGGCCGCCAAGGCCGTGGCGCTGCGGCGGTTCGCCGCCGAGGCCGGGGTGCCGATGGAGCAGACCGTCGCGGTCGGCGACGGCGCCAACGACATCGACATGCTGAATGCGGCGGGCCTGGGCATCGCATTCAACGCCAAGCCGGCCCTGCGCGAGATCGCCGACGCCGCCCTCTCCCACCCCTACCTCGACGCCGTCCTGTTCATCCTCGGCGTCACCCGCGACGAGGTCGAAGCCGCCGACGCCCGCGACGGCCTCCTCCGCCGAGTCCCCCTGAACTGACCCCAGGGCGGCAAAGGACCCGTCCCCGTATGGGTGGCGATACCTCCTGTTCCTGCCTGGTGGGGCGATGCCTCCTGTTTCTCGCGTGGTGGGCGATGCCTCCTGTCTCCCGCGTGGTGGGCGATGCTTCCTGTTTCCCGCGTGGTGGGGCGATGCCTCCTGTCTCCCGCGCGGCGGGCGATGCTTCCCGTTCCCGCGTGAGTGGCGATGCCCCATTCTCCGCGTGAGTGGCGATGCCCCATTCTCCGCGTGAGTGGCGATGCCCCCCATTCCCCGCGTGAGTGGCGATGCCCCCCATTCCCCGCGTGAGTGGCGATGCCCCCCATTCCCCGCATCCGGCGCCCTGGCGCCGGATGCGGGGTGCGTGAGCCGAGTGGTTGCCCGGCGCGGTTGACGCATCCCGCACGGGCGTGCCGGTAAGGTCTGCCTGGAATTTGCCAGTCGGCGTCGACCCCCGGAGGACGGCATGCGTGTGCGCACACCCCTGCTGATGCTTGTGCTCGGCCTGGCGCTCGCCGCCTGCGGGAACGGCGATTCCGGCAGCGCGGCAACGAGTTCGGCCGCGCCGGAACCGGTGTCGTCCGGCGTCGAGATCCCCCTCGGGCAGACCGCCCGCGTCCCGGTACCGGCCGACGCCGAGATGATGATCGTCGTTCCGGCCGCCTGGCGGGAGGCCGCGTCCGCGTTGCAGTGCACCGCCGTCGACACCACGACCGGCGCGCAGGCCACCGTGCGCCCGGCTTCGGAATCGGCTGCGCCGCAGGGCGATCCCGCATGGGTGGCGGTATGGGCGATCTCGGCCGGGCCCACCGCGAATCTCGAGGTCGGGTGTAAGGATCCCGAGTCGAAGATCCCGGCGGGCTCCGGGAACGCCGTCCGCGTGGAACCGCGGGGGATCTACCCGATGCCCGGCACCTCCGCCCCGGGACAGCCGGGCACCATGACCGTCACCGGGGACTTCGACGGCAAGGAGGTGTCGCTGGTGCCCGGTCAGACGCTCGAGGTGTCGCTCGCGGCCAATCCGACCACCGGATACCAGTGGGAGCTGGGCGCACTCGACCAGACCATCCTCGCGCAGGTCGGAGAGCCCGAGTTTCGTCCCGCCGCCGAGTCCGGCAACGCCGTGGGCGTGGGCGGCAACTCGATCTGGCGATTCGTGGCACGGGCGCCCGGCGGCACCGAACTGCGGATGGGATACGCCCGCCCGTGGGAGCAGGGCAGCGAACCGGCCGAGCACTTCACGCTGAAGGTGGCCGTCGGCCACTGAGCGCCGCAATGCCGCACGTCACGAATCGTGCTCGGCCGTATTGCGGTTCGGAACGCGACCGAACCCGCACACCGCGAGTCTCGATGACACCGCATGCAGGTTTCCTCGACTCCACATCACCGTCGACCCGGGGGTACGCGGTCGGTGCCCGGCGGGAATTTCCGCTCGGGCGCGGAAGCTGTAGTAGCGGGCCGTTCGCCCGTCGGCGATAGGCTGGGAACGGGTTGTCCGCGCGTGATCGGAGAGATGTTTGTCTGCAACGGATATCGCCTCGGCCAGTATCCGCGGAGCCCGCGGATGACCGAATCGATCGATGCCGTGACCCGGGGACTGGACGACGCATTCGCCGCGCGGCACGCGGAACTGGCGGGCGGGTACGGCGGCAGCGGCGATCCGGACGACCCCGCGCTGGTGCAGGCGATGCAGATGGTGCTGCACATCCCGAAGGCCGATCCGCCACCGCGCAGCGCCCTGCTCGCGGCGGCGGCCGCGGCCGCGGCGGCCCTGTGCCTGGATCCGCGGGTCGGCCCGGACGGGGAGTGGGAGCAGCGGTATCTGGCGTGGAAGCGGTCGCGGATTCGCAAGGTCGCGCGGCGGGCCCGGGGCGCGCAGTGGCTGGCGGCCAACGAGGTCGACGGGGTTACCGTGGAGGTCGACGGCGCCCAGGCCCGCGCGCTGGTTCCCGGCCCGGTCGGCGCCATCGACCCGCGCATCCGGAAACTGCAGATCGGCGGCACCGACCTGGAGCACGACGAACCGGGCCCACCCGATCCGGAACTTCCGGTGCTATGGGTGAATTCGAAATTGGGTATGACTGTCGGCAAGGCCGCCGCACAGGCCGGGCACGCGAGCATGCTGCTGGCCGGTGCGCTGCCGGTGGAACAGGCGTACGCGTGGTCGCTGCGCGGATTCCGGTGCTCGGTGCGCGATGCGGGACCGCGGCGATGGCCGGAGCTGTGCGACCGGGTCCGGCAGGGTCGGGCGACCGCGGTCCGCGACGCCGGGTTCACCGAGGTGGCGCCCGGGTCGATCACCGTTATCGCGGTTCCGCCGGGTGGCGACGCGCCGACGGGCTGACGCACCTGTGCCCAGCGGTCGACGCGGCGGCCCGAATACGGCAGGATCGGTGCACGATGTCGGGAGAGGTACCACGGATATGACGACACTGTGGATAGTGCTCGGCGTCTGGGTCGTGTGTTCGGTACCGGTGGCGCTGGTACTGGGCCGACTGTTCCGCTCCCCGCGCCCCCGCCCCGGCAGGAGTTCCGAATCACACCGACGCAACAACGAATTCGCACCCGGCCGGCAGCGCGGCCGACTATGACACATACCGTGCAAACCGACCACGTTGAGAACGATTCGCTGGCGTGGGCCAAGATGGAGCCCGTGCCGCAACCGGATCCCGATCTGCTCATCGACTTCAACGAGGTGACCGTCCGGCGCTCGGGCCACACTCTGGTGGGTCCCGTCACCTGGCAGGTGGAACTCGACGAACGCTGGGTCGTGCTCGGCCCCAACGGCGCCGGCAAGACCTCGCTACTGCGCATGGCCGCCGCCGAGGTGCATCCGACGTCGGGCGTCGCGAACCTGCTGGGCGAGGTGCTGGGCCGCACCGACGTCACCGAGCTCCGCCCGCGCATCGGCCTGTCGTCCGCGGCGGTGGCCGCCCGGGTGCCGCTGGACGAGAAGGTCGGCGATCTGGTGGTGTCGGCGGGCTACGCGGTGATGGGTCGCTGGCGCGAGGAGTACGACGACGTCGACACCGACCGCGCCATCGACATGCTGGAAAGCCTCGGCGCCGAACATCTTTCCGACCGCGCCTACGGCACCCTGTCCGAGGGCGAGCGTAAGCGCGTGCTGATCGCCCGGGCGCTGATGACGGACCCGGAACTGCTGCTGCTGGACGAGCCCGCCGCCGGCCTGGACCTGGGCGGCCGCGAGGAGCTGGTGGAGAAGCTGGGCGACCTGGCCGCCGATCCCGACGCCCCGGCCACCGTGCTGGTCACCCACCACGTCGAGGAGATCCCGCCCGGCTTCACCCACGCCCTGCTGCTGAACGAGGGCAGCGTGGTCGCCCAGGGGCTGCTGGAGGAGGTGGTGACCGCGGAGAAGCTCAGCGAGGCCTTCCGCCAGTCGATCACGCTGGATCGCATCGGCGGCCGCTACTTCGCCCGCCGCTCGCATCGCCTGGGCCGCCACCGCCGCGCCTGAGGGGTACGCCGCCGACCGGCCGTCGCGCACCTGTCGCTGGACGTTTACCAAGCAGGCGCTAGGGTGCGAGATGTGAGCGAGCTTGCGAGTGAACCGATGACACAGCGCGCTTCGCGCATGGCGGAGCCGAGCGTCAGCGAGGCGGAGGCATGAGCGAGCTTGTTGCCGAGTCCGATTCGACGCCCCCGGTGCCCAAGGACGCGTCCACCGTGATGCTGGTGCGGGACGGCGCGTCCGGTCCCGAGGTGTTCATGCAGCGGCGGGTGCAGGCCATGGCCTTCGCCGCGGGGATGACGGTTTTTCCGGGCGGCGGCGTGGACGCCTCCGACGCGCAGGCCGAGATCGCCTGGGCGGGACCCGATCCGGCGTGGTGGGGCGGGCGGTTCGGCACCGGTGCGGCGCGAGCGCAGGCATTGGTCTGCGCCGCGGTGCGCGAGACGTTCGAGGAGTGCGGCGTGCTGCTGGCGGGCCCGACCGCCGACACCGTGGTCTCCGACACCGCCACCTACCGGGAGGCGCGCGGACAGCTCGAGCGCCGCGAACTGTCCCTGGGGTCGTTCCTGGCCCGCGAGAATCTGGTACTCCGCGCGGATCTGCTGCGACCGTGGGCGAACTGGGTCACCCCGGTCGTCGAGGAGCGCCGCTACGACACCCACTTCTTCGTCGCGATCCTGCCGGACGGACAGCGCGCCGACGGTGCCACCTCCGAGGCGCACGAGGTCGCGTGGCGCACGCCCGCCGAATCCCTGGATCGCTGGCGGGCGGGCACCGACGTGCTGCTCCCGCCCACCTGGTCACAGCTGGACACGCTCGGCGAATTCGCTTCCACCGCGGACATTCTCGCGGCCACCCCGGTGATCGAGCCGATCCAGCCGGTGTTCTCGACCGTCGACGGCAAACCCATGCTCCAGTTCCCGAACAACGCCCGCTACTTCGCCGACCTGCCCGACGGCTCCCGGCTGCGGGGGTCCCAGCGGCCCAGCTAGGTCCACCGATCGTCATTTCCGGCATGCTTTCGGCCGGAATCCATGGTGCAGATTCCGGCCGAAAGCATGCCGGAAATAATGGATTCTGGCGGGCCGACCGGGGCCTGCTGGAAGACGGGACTTGATGCCTCGAAGTGGAGGTGTCGGCGGCCAGGCGCGGAGGCGGGCTCCGTGCTTCACTGACACCATGGCCTCGAGTCCCGAAGCGCGTGTGCTGGCCGCCGCTTTCGCCGACGATCCGCTGATGGCCCACATCTGGCCCCGGTCCGGGCGTAGGCATCGCGTGCTGGCCGATTTCTGGGAGACCCGGATCGAGGCGCGTCGTCGGCGCGGGATCGTGGATATCTCCCGGGACGGCGAGGACGTTGTGGCCGTGGCGCTCTGGGAGCCCCCGAATGTCGTTGCGCCGCTTGTCGAACCGGTGACGCTGCTGCGTACGCTCGGTACGGCGGTCCCGCGGGCCGTGCGCGCCATCCGGCTGATCGACGCGGCCCGGCCGGAGACGCCGCACCTGTATCTGGGTGCGGTGGGCACGCTCCCGGAGTATCAGGGCAGAGGATTCGCCACGGTGCTGATCCGGCGCCGCCTGGCCGAATTCCGGACCGACGGCTTCCTGGTGTCGAACACGGCGGGAACGGTGCCGTTCTACGAAGGCCTCGGCTTCCGGCGGGACGGTGAGATCACCATCGGGCACGGGCCGACCGTGTTCCCGATGTCGTACCGCCCGCCGACCGCCTCCGGCGCGGAGCCCGATGCCCAGTAGGCTCCCGCTGTGGCCGAATTCGTGACCGTGGACCGCGCCGAGGCGGGGATTGCCGTGCTGCGTTTCGCGCGGCCGCCGATGAACCTCATCGATGTGCAGCTGGCGCTCGAACTGGCGGATGCCGCCGAGCGCATCGCCGGGGACGCCGAGATCGCGTCGGTGGTCGTCTACGGCGACGAGCGCGTGTTCTGTGCGGGCGACGAGCTGACCGAGCTGGCGCGGTTGTCGGCCGAGCAGGCGGAGGCGATGGTCGGCGACCTGCAGCGCGCACTGGGCTGCCTGGCCCGGGTCCCGCAGCCGACGGTGGCCGCCATCAGCGGATACGCGCTCGGTGCCGGGCTGGAGCTGGCGCTGGGCGCCGACCGGCGGATCATCGGGGACAACGCGAAGCTCGGGCTGCCGCAGATCCGGGCGGGCCTGATCCCGCTGGCCGGGATCCGCCGCCTGAGCCTGCTGATCGGCCCGTCGCGCGCCAAGGATCTGGTGTACTCCGGGCGCTTCGTCGAGCCCGCCGAGGCGGCGGAGATCGGCCTGGCCGACGAGGTGGTCGCCCCCGACGACGTCTACACCGCCGCGCTGCGCTGGGCCCGGCAGTTCACCGGCGGACCGGCCCGCGCCCTGGCCGCCGCCAAACGCGTCTTCGAGGCCGGTACGCACGGCCACGACCGCGCCCGCGCCGAGTGGGCGGAGCTGTTCGCGACCGAAGATCGCAGCATAGGAACACGTTCTTATTTGGCGGCGGGCCCGGGGTCCGCCGAATTCGTGGGCCGCTGATCTCGCCGTGCTGGTCGCTCGAGTACGCTAGCGGACCATGACCGCACGTCCTGACGACCCCGCGCCGAACCCGCACGCCACCGAGGCGGAGGTCGAGGCCGCGCGCACCGATAACAAGCTCGCCCAGGTGCTCTACCACGACTGGGAGGCCGAGACCTACGACGACAAGTGGTCGATCTCCTACGACGAGCGCTGTATCGAGTACGCCAGGGGCCGCTTCGACGCCGTTGTCCCGAACGCCCCGCTGCCCTACGGACGCGCCCTCGAACTGGGCTGCGGCACCGGCTTCTTCCTGCTCAACCTGATGCAGGCCGGGGTGGCCGAGAAGGGTTCGGTCACCGATCTGTCGCCCGGGATGGTGAAGGTGGCGCTGCGCAACGCCGAGCACCTCGGCCTGGACGTGGACGGCCGGGTTGCCGATGCCGAGACCATCCCGTACGAGGACGACACCTTCGACCTCGTCGTGGGACACGCGGTGCTGCACCACATTCCGGACGTCGAGCTGGCGCTGAAGGAATGCCTGCGCGTGCTGAAGCCCGGCGGGCGCTTCGTCTTCGCCGGTGAGCCGACGACGGTGGGCAACTTCTACGCCCGCAAGCTGGGGCAGATCACCTGGAAGGCCACCACCGAGGTCACCAAGCTGCCGTTCCTGCGCGAGTGGCGGCGTCCGCAGGAGGAACTGGACGAGTCCTCGCGCGCGGCCGCGCTGGAGGCAGTGGTCGACCTGCACACGTTCGACCCGTCGGATCTGGAGGCCATCGCCCGGTCGGCCGGTGCGGTCGAGGCGCACGCGGAGACCGAGGAGTTCGCCGCCGCGTTGTGGGGCTGGCCGGTGCGCACCTTCGAGGCCGCGGTCCCCGCCGAGAAGCTCACCTGGCGCTACCGCATCGCCCAGTACCGGGCCTGGCTGGGCCTGAGCAAGCTGGACGAGCGCGTGCTCAAGCATGTGGTTCCGCGCCGGTTCTTCTACAACGCCATGATCACCGGCGTGAAGCCGCTGGCCGCCGGAAAGTAGTGCGCCGCAGCGGATTTGCATGGGCAGCGGCGCTCCCGCCGAACCCGGCAGGGCGGTGCGGTCCGCGCGACCGGCGGGCGTCGGCTGCGCCTTCGCCACCGGGTGGCTCGGGGCGGCGTGACCACTGCAGGTGGACCGTGGCGACGATGTCGGCGGTGCGGCCACCGCGGCGGGGAGATCTGATTCCCGACCCGGGGGATCGGTAGTGGGTTATCGGATTTCTCGCGAGGACGTCGGGTACCTGTCCGGTGCCGCCGGGTCGTCGGCGCTGGCCGAGGTGGATCGGTTGGCACTGACCACGGCGTCACTGGTGGGGGACCTGGAGCGGGTGCGCCGCGAGCACGGGGAGCGGGCGGCCGCGCTGGTGGAGACGGTGCGGCTGCGGCGGCGGGCGGCAGCGAAGCTCGACGGGGCGGGGGAGTGGTTGTTCACCGACGACGCCCTGCAGCAGGCGACGCCGAGTGCGGTGGCGCGCCATCGCGCCCGGCGGCTGGCGGGCCGGGCCGTGCACGATGTGACCTGTTCGATCGGCGCGGAACTGGCCGCGCTGCACGAGGTCTGCCCCGCCGTGCTGGGCAGCGACCTCGACGAGGTGCGGCTGGCCATGGCGGCACACAACCTGTCCGACGCGCGAAATGTGTTGCTGGCCAAGGCGGACGCACTGGCGCCGTGCAGTTCCGATACGGTCGTGATCGCCGATCCGGCCCGGCGCTCCGACGGCCGCCGCACCCACGATCCCGCGAAGCTGCAACCGCCACTGCCGGATCTGCTGGACGCTTACCACGGCCGCGACCTGGTCGTGAAGTGTGCTCCCGGACTGGATTTCGACAGCTTCGCCCGCGACGGCGAGGTGGAGGTGGTCTCGCTCGACGGCGCGGTGCGCGAGGCGTCCCTGTGGTCGGCGGGCCTCGCTGACACCGGGATCTCCCGGCGCGCCACCGTATTGACTACAGGCGGCTCGTCCTGGACTCTCACGGACGCCGAGCCGGACGATATCCCCGACCAAGGGCCGGGCGAGTGGATCATCGACCCGGACGGCGCGGTGGTGCGCGCCGGCCTGGTTCGCCACTACGCCGCGAGACACGGTCTGTGGCAGCTGGATCCCCGCATCGCCTACGTCACCGGCGACCGTGTCCCCGACGGCGTGCGTGGCTTCCATATCCTCGACCGCCTCGACTTCCGCGAGAAGCCGCTGCGCGCCGAACTGCGTCGCCGCGACTGTGGCCCGCTCGAAATCCTCACGCGGGGAGTCGATATCGACCCCGACGCATTGCGGGCCAGGCTCAAACCCGGGGGCTCACATCCCCACACCCTGGTGATCACCCGAATCGGCCGCACCCCGACGGTCTTCGTCTGCGAGACCCCTCCGGCCCGCTGAGCGGCCGGACCGGGCGCGGCTCGATCGAGCCCACGGCATTCCGGATGGAGTCCTCGCTCGTGCGGGCCCGGGTGCTCAGTCGGCGGATTCTGCGATCACGCGATCGAAGTCGGCGACGAATTTGGTGAGTAGGCGGGCGAATTCGGTGCGCTCACCGTCCGGCCAGTCTGCGGTTGCTCGGGCGAAGGCGGCCTGACGGACCTCGCGGGCGCGCCCGAGTGCGGTGCGGGCGGCGGGCGTCAGGCGGAGCAGGACGCGGCGGGCATCGCCCTGGTCGGCCTCGCGGCGGAGGAATCCGTCGCCGATCGCGCGGCCGACGAGCCGACTGGCGCGCGGTTGGTCCACCCCCAGCGCGGCCGCGATATCGGTGACGGTGGTCTCGCCGTCGTGTGCCTGCACGGCATCCAGGACGCCGAACACCGTCGGGTCGATGGCCGCACGGCCGGTTCGCGCACCGATCCGATTGAGGGAGCGCCGGGTCTGGCTGCGGCGGATGGCCACCATTGCCCGCTCGATGGCGGCCGTCGAGGGATCGCTCGTCGTCACTCTTGTCATCGTACAACTTATTGCTAAAATACATGTATATGTAATAGTGCAAGTATTTGGAGGGGTCATGGAAACGGGACATGCGAAGCCACTCGGCTACTTCCTGCGGCATATCGACACGCTGCTCGAGCAGAACTTCGCCGACCTGCTGTCCGGGCACGGGCTGGTGCGGCGTTCCTGGCAGGTCCTCAACACCATCGCCAGGGGGCCGACGGACCTGGCCGGACTGGACCGGGCGCATGCGCACTTCCGTGATGCGGCCGAATCGACTGTCGCACCGCATGTTCAGGCGTTCATCGAACGCGATTGGGTGAGCGTCGCTGCGGACGGGCTGTACGTCCTGACTCAGGAGGGGCAAGCCGAATATCGCCGGCTGTCCGAACTCATCGATGCCGAACGTGCCGCCACCCTCGACGGGCTGACTCCCGACGACTATCGCGCGCTGCTGGGCAAGCTCCAGCGGATCTCCGATAATCTGGAATCCGTCGCACGCTCCCGCGCGCAACGGTGAAAAATGCTGTCGCGCAGCTACTTCGGTGAGATGCTACGACTCCGGCTTGAAGGCGAACAGTTCGCCGATGCGGGTCGTCACGATCACATCGCCCTTGGCGCTCACGGCGGTGCCGACGGCGGAGCCCTGCGCGCCCGGTAACTCGGCGGAGGCGACGGTGGTGCCGTCGCTGGGCTGGAAGGTGACCAGGCTCAGCGTCTCACCCATGGGGGCGACCACGTACCCGGTGTCGCCGGCGGTCTGGACCGGCCGCCCGCGCAGCTGCAGATCCTTGCGCTCCCAGGCGATCCGGGCGGCGTCGCCCTCGTCGCGCAGCGCCAGCAGATGCCCGTCGTCCCCGCCCGGAATCAGCAGCCCGTCCTGCTCCGAGACCGCGCCGCGCGGCGAAAACCCCAGCGGCTGAGTCCATTTCGTGCGCCCGTCGGTGGCGTCGACGGCCAGGAGCCGGCCGCTGTTGTCGCCCACGTACACGGTCTTGCCGTCCGCGGCCAGCGTGGGAGCGGTCCCGCTGCCCTCGGCGAGGATGTCGGCGCTCCACTCCTGCCGGATCTGCTTGTCCGCGTAGCGGAGTGCGACCAGCGACGTCATGGGTTCGCCCGGCCGCCGGACGGTCAGATAAAAGCGTCCCGAATCCTTCTCGATGGCCGACACGTTCGCCACCGGGCACTGCGGTCCGCCGGTCACGCAGTCGCCGATGCCCTTGCCGTCCGGCGGCCGCGGCAGTCCGGGCTGGGTCAGGAAATCGGGCTCGCCCAGCGCCTGGAAGGTGGCCGACCGCAGGTCCCCGGTCTGCCGATCCACCACGTCGACCTGGCCGGACTGCGTCACCGACAGCACGTCGCCGTCGCTGGTGAACTGCACCGATACCGGCACGCCCGCGACCGGTGTGCGCCAGCGCGGTTGTCCGAGCGCGTTGAAGGAGGTCAGGGCGCCGTTGTCGCCGACGTAGACATTGTCCAGTCCGTCCACCGCCGAGCCGGCGGCGATCGCGTCCGGCCCCATGGGGTTACAGAACCGCTTGCGCCCGGTCGGCATCTGGAAGGCGTACATGGCGCCGACGGTGCCCGGCTTGCCGACACAGTCGCCCGGCATGCGCGTGGTGACGAACAGTTGCCCGCCCGGGCCGATGAGGGTGGAGGCTGCCGCGGGACCGCCCAGCGGCCGCGTCCAGCTCGGGATCAGGTGCCGCGAACCGGTGACCGGGCTGGCGCCGCTGTTGCGGGCGTCGTGGTACGCGGCGGGCCAGCCCTTGCCCGGACCCACCTTGATATCGTCCAATGTGGTGCTGCCGCACCCGCTCAGCACGAGCATGCCGAGGGCGCCGAGGGCCGCGGTGGCGCGGCGGGCCGTGCCGATTCGCGTACGCACCTGCTGGACTCCCATCTGCTTGTACGGGCCTGCACGAGACTAGAACATCCGCACCGCTGTCACCGGGCTGGGTGAGCTTGGAATCGGGCGTGTCCGCCGGATCGTGTCGCACCCGGGATTGTCCGAGGGCAGCCGCTGCCGTGGCACGCCGCGAAAGTACCCTGGTACCTCGACGACGACACCGCTGGACGACGCAGTCGCCCGCTGGACTCTAGGGAGCAAGTTCGTGACGAGCATGTGGGGCGCGCCGTTGCGCTCGCGATGGCGGGGGTCGCGCCGCCGCGACCCGGAGCAGGCGCGTTTTCTGACGATGGCGTCGTTGCGCTGGGTGCTCGCCAACCGGGCGTATACGCCCTGGTATCTGGTGCGGTACTACCGGCTGTTCAAATTCCGCCTGGCCAATCCGCACATCGTGCTGCGCGGCATGGTCTTCCTGGGCCGCGGGGTGGAGATCCACGCGACGCCCGAGCTGAGCCGCATGGAGATCGGCAAGTGGGTGCACATCGGCGACGGCAACGCCCTGCGCTGTCACGAGGGCTCGCTGCGCATCGGCGACAAGGTGGTATTCGGCAAGGACAACGTCGTGAACACCTACCTCGATATCGAGATCGGTGAATCCACGCTGGTCGCCGACTGGTGCTACATCTGCGACTTCGACCACAAGATGGACGACATCACCCTGCCGATCAAGGACCAGGGCATCGTGAAGAGCCCGGTGCGCATCGGACCGGACACCTGGATCGCCGCCAAGGTGACCGTGCTGCGTGAGACCCGTGTCGGCCGCGGCTGCGTGCTGGGCGCGCACGCCGTGGTCAAGGGCGACATCCCGGACTACGGCATCGCCGTCGGCGCGCCCGCGAAGGTGGTCAAGAACCGCAAGGAGGCGTGGGAGGCCGGGGCTGAGGAGCGCGCCAAGTACATCGCGGCGCTGGAGGACATCGAGCGCAAGAAGAACGGGGTGGGTACGCCGCAGGCCGGTTAGCTCGCCGAACTTGTCGGAGCCAGGCGGTACGTTCGGCATATGAACCGGTACGCCGCCCTGCTACGCGGGATCATGCCCAGCAATCCGAACATGCGCAACGAGAAGCTGCGCGGGGTGTTCGAGGGGCTGGGGTTCGATGCGGTGGGTTCGGTACTGAGTAGCGGCAATGTCGTATTCGGCTGTGCCGCAACCGATGTCGCCGAGCTGGAAACGCGCATCCAGCGTGCGCTCAATGCCGAACTCGGCATCGGCGGCGGCACCATCATCCGCAGCCGCGAGGAATTGCGGGCACTGGTCGACTCCGACCCGTTCCCGGGGCTCACGCACGGCCACGGCACCTACCTGACGGTGACGTTCGTGAAGGATGCCGCGCAGGGGCCGCCCGGCCCGCCGCCGGAGCGTCTCGCGGCGGGAATGCAGGTCGTGGGCTACGACGAGGCCGCGCGGGCGATCCTCGCGGTGATCGACAACTCCGCCGCCGCCACGCCGGACTTCATGGGCTGGCTGGAATCGGTGTACGGCAAGGACATCACCACGCGCACCTATCTCACGGTGCAGCGGGTGCTGGCGAAGCTCTAGCGCTCCGCCGCGAAAGATCCCCTCCGGCAAGGGGCTTCGGGGAGTACACATCGGCCGCGCCGGACGGTCCGAGGGGAACGCGGCCGCGCCGCCGTGTCGATGGTGATTACCGGGGAGTGCTGCCTCGGGGGAGCGCGATCGGATCTCGATCGCGTAGAGCGGTTGTTCACTCACATCCATCGGAAGATCGCAGGGGGAGACACGATGAAGACCTGTCTGTGCGGCCTGTGGGTTGCCTCGCTCGTGCTGCTGTCGGCGCCACTGGCGGCTCAGCCGCCCGTCGGCCCGTCGCTCGCGACCGCGCCGAAGCGGGTGCAGGAGAGTTCCCGCGGCGCGGTCCGTCAGATCGTGCCGGATCGGCCGATCGCGGTGCCCGGCGGCCGGGGCCTCGCCGATCCCGCGACGGCGGCCACCGCGCATTCGGCCGATATCAAGCAACTCTTCGGCGCCGCAGCCGATCTCGTCGTGACGACGGTGGCCGGGCGGGCGGGCGGCAGTACGGTCCGGCTCGGCCAGCGGGTCGGTGCGATCCCGGTGCACGGTGCCGGTGTCGCGCTGGCGTTGCGGCCGGACGGGTCGCTGCAGTCGGCGACCGGCGCGCTGTCGGAGCGTATCGATGGCAGTTATCCGTCGGGTGGCACCGAGCCGGCCGAGGCGGCGCGGCGCACCGCCGTGGGCAAGGTGGCCGAGCTGTCCGGGCTCGCCGCCGACGCGCTGCGGGTGCGCTCGGAGTCGGCGGCGTGGTTCGATCCGAGCCTGGTCGACGGCGAACGTCCCGACCGCGTCGCCGTCCCGGCCTACCGGTACGACATCCGCGCCCGGGCCGCGGTGTGGCGGGTTTTCGTGGCGGCCGTCGGCGGTGCGGTGCTCGACGCCCTGCCTGCGGAGCGTGCGCTCGATCGTGTTGTCTGCGATGCCGATTCCCAGGGTGCGGAGCGGACACTCGCCGTGCCCTGCGGCGCGGCGGGCAGTTATCCCGTGGTGCGCACGGAGGGCGGTCCCCGGGTCCCGGGGAACGAGGACGCCGACAAGGTCTACGACTGGATGGGCGACACCGAGGACTTCTATCGCCGCCACACCGCACTGGGCGGTCTGACGGATCTGATCGGCATCGAGGTCCCAGGCAGCGGCAAGGCATTGCGCGCCACCGTGCGCGTCTGCGCCGAGGCCTGTCCGTACGCGAACGCGTACTGGACCGACGAGCAGGGCTTCGTGATCGGCAGCGCGGTGCTGGGTCTCGACGTCGTCGCCCACGAGCTCACCCACGGCGTCACCGAACGCACCAGCGGCCTGAACTACGTCAACGAATCCGGCGCGATCAACGAATCCATGTCGGACGTGTTCGGTGAGTTCACCGAACTGGCCGGAAAGCGCGGCAGGAAGGCCGACCGCTGGAAGATCGGCAACGGCACTGATGTCGGCGTCATCCGGGACATGAGGTCACCGCGCTCGGCCGCCGACCCGCAGCCGGAGACGTACAAAGGGCCGGGCTGGGTCCCTGCGACCCACTCCGACCGTGACCGCGCACCCGACAACGGCGGCGTCCACACCAACAGCGGCGTGGGCAACAGGCTCGCCGCCCTGATCACCGACGGCGGCACGCTGGGCGGCCGCAAGGTCGACGGCATCGGCCTCGACAAGGCCGCCGCCCTGTACTGGTCGACACAGACCCAACTCTTCCCCAGCGCCGACTACCCCGCCCTGGCCAGCACCCTGATCACGGTGTGTCACAACAACATCGATGACAAGATCGCCGGGTTCACCGCCCCCGACTGCGCCCACATCCAACAGGCCGTCGAAGCAGTCCGAATCCCGCTACTCCGCGATCGCACCTGAGCCCCGGTCCGGCATCCCGGCCCGGTTTTCGCCCGCCTCCCCGCGGGCGCCGATTGTTAGTATGTCCCGCAACCGAGAGGACCGATCAGCGATGACTGCACCACTCGAAGACCGTGTCGCCAATCTGGAAAGGCTCTGCGCCACCAACGCAACCGCCTCCCAGGTAGCGGAGCTCAGAACCCGAGCCGACCAACGCCACCAGGCCGTCCTGGAGGAGTTCGGCTTGGTCCACGCCGACACCGCACAACTGAAACAGCACGTTGATGCCAGGTTCGACGCCGTCGATGCCCGGTTCGATCGGCAGGATGCGCGGTTCGATGGTGTTGATTCCAGGTTCGATAGGGCTGATGCGCGGTTCGATGTTGTTGATGCCCGGTTCGATCGGCAGGATGCGCGGTTCGATGCTGTTGATTCCAGGTTCGATAGGGCTGATGCGCGGTTCGATGTTGTCGATGCCAGGCTCGATGGGCATGATGCTCGCTTCGACACTGTCGATGCGAGGTTCGATGGACAGGACGCTGTACTGCAAGCTCTCTCGGGGATGATGAAGGAGCTCCTCGACAGGGTTCCGCCCAAGGAGTAGCCGAGTTCAGCCCGGAGCATGGCGTGCGGTGGAGATCTCCGGATTCGACTCAGCCGGAGGTCTTCACCGCTCGTGGGATCGAATTCATCCGGCCACGTGGCTATGTCCGTCGGATCTCGCACAGGCCACTGTCCGGTGTCCACCACCGGATAACCAGTTGGTCGTTCTCCACCGTCGTGTGCACCACCTCACGAATATCCAGTCGGAACAGATGGGATCCCTCGTTCGGCACCTCGATCACGGTGCCGGTGACCTTCCCGTCACCGCCGCGCATCGAACCATCACCAGGATTGGCATGGATCGTGAAGCGGCCGTCATGCCGCAAGTCGCGGGCCTTCGCCGCGTCCGGCATCGACCCCAATTGCATCTCGTCCCCGTCGAAGGCCACCTCGGTACCGCTGACGCGCGGCGAGCCGTCCTTCCGCAGCGTGGCCAGTACGTGATGCTTGGTCGCCTCGAACCGTGCTCGAACCGCACCGGCCAGATCGGGTACCGCGGTTTCTACTTCTTTCCATTTCGCCATCGGCCCACTCTGGCATGCGCCACAACGCAACCGCATGACCGAAATTGCTCGATGCCTACGATGAACCGCACTTCCGAACCTGTTGCTATGACGCCGGTCTGTTCTCCGCCCGCCTGCCCCGGGCCTGATCGACCCGGAGCAGACGACCGCGGGAGCGGGTTACTCGCCGAAACCTACTGGAACGACGAGAACCTGACGTCGATGACCGCGCCGTGCAGGGTGTTCGGGACGCCCGAAACCTGGCCGGGGCGGAGCCGTTCGTAGACCTGTCCACCGCATTCCGGGCCGTCGCCGCCGCGCGCGTAGATCGTGGCGTAGAACGGGGTGGCATTGTTCCAGTACACCGTCCGCGGGCCTTCGGCGCTGATCACGGCCGGGTAGCAGGTGTTGTCGGCCGGATTGGCGACATTGGCGACCACGGTGACGTTTTCGGAGACCTGGAACTGGCTCTCCGACTCCTGCGCCCAGGACTGGCCGAACGTGAAGAGTGAGGCCGCAACTGCTGCCGTTGCCGCAGCGACGGTGCGTTTCATCATCAGGCTGTTCCTCTCGAGAGCGGGCTTTCCGACACGTACGTCTATCACGAAATCGCGCTCGGTGGCACCGCGTCGCGAAGTTACCCAGCGGTCGTGAGGCATCCGTACCGCGGGATGGTGAGTGGCGCGCGTGCTCTCGGCGCGCGGGGTGCGCGGACACCGGATCCCGGTGGGTAGTCTGCTGATCGCGAGAGCGCCTCCGGCGACCTGCCACTTCGCGGGATTCGAGCCCGACGAGGCGGAGTGGGTCGGCTCCGGACGCGCTCGCGGACGACTTACTCGAGATGGTGACAGCGGGCGCGCAGGCCGATCGCCCGGCATGGCACGCTTCGCATTGGCGCCGAACGCGCATTGGTGACATGGCCTATCGGCCGTGGGCTCGGCACGCTCGGATGTCGTGACCGACTGTGCGCCGGAGATGTGACCGACCGTGCACCCGGATACGGCGACTTCGAACTCGGAGGTGGGATACGCAGGCGAAGGGGATGTCGCCCCGGCGGCCGGGGTCGGCAGCGGCGCTCGGCGAACCGCTCGCTCGAATCGATCCGGACGCCGCGCCGCGAACGGCCCGAATGTGCTGTGGGCGATGATCGCGACGAACCGGAGGTGCGACGCGAGGCGCGGGCCGTGGAACACGAAGCTCTCCGATGCCCCGTGGCACCGGAGAGCTCGTTCTGCCGGGTGCGCGCTATGCCGCCCGGCGCGGCGCTTCGGAAACCGGTGCGGCGGTGGCCTTCTCGTCCTCGGTGAACCCGGGCCGCCCGGTGCCGATGAACGCCACCAGCCACGACATCACCGCCACGAACCGGTTGCGGAAGCCGACCAGGTAGAACAGGTGCACCGCCAGCCACGCCGCCCAGGCGATGGTTCCGGTGAACTTGATCTTGTCATTGACCCTGGTGACCGCGCTGAACCGGCTGATCACCGCCATCGAACCCTTGTCCCAGTAGACGAACGGGGTGCCGGGCTGCTTCTTGCGGCGGATGATGTCGGCGACGTGGCGGCCCTCCTGCATCGCCGTCGGCGACTGTCCGGGGTAGCCGTTGAGCGAGGTCATATCGCCGATGGCGTAGATGTCGGCATGCCCGCCGACGGTGCAGTCCGGGTTGATGAGCAGCCGCCCGGCGCGGTCGGTCTCGCAGCCGGTGGCCTCGGCCAGCATCCGGGCGAAACCGCCCGCTTGAACGCCCGCCGACCACACCACGGTCTCCGCGCCGATGCGCCGTTCCACGCCGTCCTTGGTCTTCACGGTCACCTTGCCCGACTCGATATCGGTCACGAAGGTGTCCAGCAGCACCTCGACGCCGTTGCGCTGCAACGACTCCCGGGCGTATTCCGACAGGTTCCCGCCGAACGGCGGCAGCACGGCGCCCGCGCCCTCTACCAGCGAGACCGAAATCTCCTGGTGGTAATGCCTTTTCGCGAGTTCCTTGAGCTGGCCGGCGACCTCGACGCCGGTCGGTCCGGCACCGACGACGACGAAGCTCAGCAGCCGCGCCCGCGAATCCGGATCGGCGGTCTCCGCCTCGGCGAAGACCCGTTCGATCTGACCGCGCAGCCGCTTGGCGTCGTCGATGGTCTTGAGCGAGAACGTCTTCCGGGCGAAATCGTCACGGCCGAAATACGACTGGTTGGCGCCGGTGGCGGCGATCAGCGAGCCGTAGCGGATCCGGCGCGGGCCCTCCGGCGTCTCGTAGGTGAGTTCCGCGGCATCGGCGTCGATCTCGGTGACCTTGCCCAGGCGCACATCGGCGTTCCGATGCCGGTGCAGGATTCCCGCGATCGGCGGGGCGATATCTGTGGCGGGGAGCACACCCGTCGCTACCTGATACAGCAGGGGCTGGAACAGATGTTCCGGCGTGCTCGAGATGAGAACGTAGTTGACCCCCGACTTGTTCAGCTGCTTCGCGGCGGCGAGTCCGCCGAAGCCCGATCCGACGATGACTACCTCAGCGGTTTCGATCCCCGCATCCACGTCTTGCATGACAGCCTCCTTCTGTCATTAGTAAACGCGATCCGGAATGCAAACGTTCCAGCTGCCTGGGCGCATAATATTGATGAATCTTAT
This sequence comes from Nocardia mexicana NBRC 108244, assembly GCF_001613165.1. Taxonomy (GTDB): domain Bacteria; phylum Actinomycetota; class Actinomycetes; order Mycobacteriales; family Mycobacteriaceae; genus Nocardia; species Nocardia mexicana. The sequence goes on along the minus strand of NZ_BDBV01000007.1, from coordinate 82,136 downwards.
CTCGATCGCTCATGAATGGAGATCTTGATGGAACTGCGGCAGCTCTCCTATTTCGTCGCGGTCTGCGAGGAGCTGAGCTTCAGCCGGGCCGCGCAGCGGTGCTTCATATCGCAATCGGCTATCAGTCATCAGATCGCCCGGCTCGAACATGATCTTGGTGTGCAGCTGTTCGAACGCTCGACACGGTCGGTCGTTCCGACGGACGCAACGACTCGGCTACTTCCCCTTGCGAAGCAAATTCTGAGCCTCGAATCGGCCATTCGCGCAGCTGTGCGGGCCTCCGGCCCGCGAATTCGCCTGGCCGCGAACATGTCCTTCGCAACAAGATCACTGTCGGCCATCGCGGGCGCGCGCGAGGCGCATCCGGGTGCGGAGATCGAGTTCGTGATCAAGCCGTTCCGGCAGCGCATCGCCGCGGTGGCGGATGGCGATTGTGATCTTGCCCTCATCCGGGGCAGTGTCGATCAGCCCGGTCTGACGGTCGAGAAGCTGTGGGTGGAGGACCTCGTCATCGCCGTCTCGACGGCCCACCCGTTGGCAGGGCGGGAGGATGTGACGCTCGCCGAGTTGGGAAATTACCCGTTGCTACTACCCCCGGAACAGGAACAGGTGCTGCTGCACACCGTGGTCCGGCGCGCGTTCGCCGACCTGCCCACCCGCGCGACCTACGGCCCGCCCATCCCGCCGGACCACACCGCCACTATGGAACTGATCAACCGGCCCGACGCGTGGACGATCCTGTACGCCGACACCCCCGCCGAGGGGATCGCGGCCCTGAACGTGCCGGGCCGCCCGCTGCGCATCCCGGTCTCGGCGGTACTCCGCAGCGACGCCCGCTCCTCGCCCATCCTGACGACGTTGCTGGCCGCTCTGCACAGCGCCTGAGCGGGAACAAGCGTGCGCCGCACCGGAATTCCGATGCGGCGCACCTCGCTATCGCGGACCTACCTCCCCAGGTACACCGGTAGTCGCTTGTGCCCGTTGGAAATGAAGCTGGCCACGGTGCCCAGCTCGGACGGGTCGGCGGCGAGCCGGAGGCCGGGGAAGCGCTGGAACAGCGCGGGCAGCGCCACCATGGCCTCCAGCCGCGCCAGCGGCGCGCCCAGGCAGTGGTGGGCGCCGTATCCGAAGGCCAAGTGGTCCTTGACCTTTCGCGTCACATCGAAGTCTTCGGCGGTCTCCCCGTACAGCTGCGGGTCGCGGTTGGTCACGGCGTAGGAGGCCAGGATCGGATCACCCTTGGCGATACGCACACCGTCCAGTTCGATATCGTCGACGGCGTAGCGTAGCGGCAGATGCGCCACCGGGGCCTCGAAGCGCAGCGCCTCCTCGACGAGGTCCGCCCAGCCGACCTCGCCCGAGTCCACCTTCGCCCGCTGGTCGGGCCGGGTGAGCAGCAGGTAGATGGCCTGATCCAGCAGGTTGACCGTGGTCTCGTGGCCGGCGCTGATGACCAGCAGCAGGGTGTCGATCAGCTCCTGCTCGGTGAGCTGCGAGCCGTCCTCCTCGTCGCGGTGCGAGATCAGCAGGCTGGTCATGTCGTCGCCGGGCTGTTCGCGGCGGAAGGCCACCAGCTCGCCGAGGATCCGATACATCTCCATGTAGTTGGCCTGCGACTGTTCGGGTGTCAGCGTCGTATCGAAGATGCCGTCGACGCACGTGCGCAGGCCCGCGTTCAGCGCCTCCGGCACGCCCATCAGCTCGCTGATCACCCGGATCGGCAGCGGATAGGCGAAACCCTCACGCAGATCCACGATTTCGCCCGCGGACGGTTGCGCCAGCCGGTCCAGCAGGTCGGTGGCGATCTCCTCGATGCGCGGTCGCAGCGCCTGGGTGCGGCGATGGGTGAACGCGGGGGAGACCAGCTTGCGCAGCCGCCGGTGCTCGCCGCCGTACGCGGTGAACATGTTGTTCACCGCGACCCAGAGAAACAGCGGCCAGTCCTCGGGAACCTCGCCGTTGATGAACTTCGGCCAGTGCTGCCGCGCGTCCTTCGACACCCGCGAATCGGTCAGCAGCGTCCTCAACAGGGCGGCATCGGTCACCGACCAGGCGTGGATGCCGCCCGGCAACTCGACCGATACCACCGGCCCCCGTTCGCGAATGCGCGCGGCTTCGCCCTGGATATCGGCCCCCGTGGGATCCAGGACCAAGGGGTTGTGCTCCATCGTGGTCTCCTCACTACACGTGCAACGGTGGAGATTTCGGGAATCGGACCGGCAGGCCCGCCAGTGCACGATGGAAAGGTCCCGGGCGCCAGGTCAATTCGGTCGGCTCCACGGCGAGGCGCAGGTCCGGCAGCGCGTCCAGCAGTTGATCGATGGCGTCCTGCACGATCATGTAGGCCACCGAGCGCGCCGGGCACGAGTGCGGGCCGACGCTCCACGCCAGATGCGAACGGTTGTCGGTGAATTCGCGCGCACCGACGGCCGGATCGTTGTTGGCGCCGGACATGCTGACCACCACGGGATGATTTGCCGGTAGCCAGACGTCGTCGATCAGGATCGGCTGCCGGGGATAGGTGACGCAGTAGTTGGCCATCGGGGGGTCGGTGAACAGCACCTCGTCGAGCGCGTCCCGGGTGGACAGGCTGCCGCCGAGCAGGTTGCCCGCGAAGCGGTCGTCGGTGAGCATCAGCAGCAGCGTGTTGACGATGAGGTTCTGCATCGGCTCGATGCCAGCGCCGTAGAGGGTGACCAGCTGGTGGATCATCTCCACGTCGTCCAGCCGGACCGGATGAGCCAGCAGCCGCGAGGTGACGTCGGCGCCCGGCTCGGACCGCTTCATCGTGACGAGTTCGAGCAGGGCGCCGCTGAGCATCTCGTTGCCCCGCTCGGCCTCGACGCCCTCGAAGATCATCGCCATGCCGCGCGCCACCCGCTGCCCGATATCCGGCGGGCAGCCGAGGATCGCGTTGAGCGCCTCGAAGGTCAGCGGGAACGCGTACTGTTGGATCAGCTCGGCCGACCCCTCCTCGCAGAAGGTGTTGATCAGCGGTATCGCGATGCGCTCCACGGTGGAATGCAGGGCGTGCAGGTCGATTCCGTTGATCGCGAACGTATTCGCCTGCCGGTAGCGCTCATGCTCGATTCCGGCGCTGCGGATGGCGTTCGGCCGCCACTCCAGCATCGGCATGATGGGCGAGTCGGTCGGGGCGTGCTTCTGCCAGTTGCGCGGATCGGCGGGGAAGTGCTCGGGATCGTTGAGGATCTGCACGGCGGTGCGGTACCCGATCACCAGGGTGGCGGGTACGCCCGGCGCCAGATCGACGGGCACCAGTGACCCGTAGCGCCTCCGCATATCCCGATAGGCCGCATGGGGATTCGCGGCGAATTCGGGTGTGTGGAGCGGGATCCGCGGTCCGTCGGTGTCGATCGGCGATCCGTGCAGGACCGGGCAGGACTCGGGGTGAACCGGGGGCCGGGTCAAGAATGGGACTCCAGACGCTGAAACAGGAATTCGACGAGCGTGATCAACGACCGCAGACAGGGGCCGCGGTCGCGGGCATCCAGGGCGGTGAGCGGGGTACTGGGTTCGAGGTCGAGCGCCTCGCGGATCTCGTGCAGCGGAAAGCGTTGCGAGCCCTCGAACTCGTTGACCGCCACCGAGTACGGCACCCCGCGCTCCTCGAGTATCGCCAGCACCTCGTCGGCCTTGTCGATGCGCCGGGTGTCGACGAGCACCAGCGCGCCGAGGGCGCCGCGGGCCAGTTCCTCCCACAGCGGGAGGAACCGGCGCTGGCCGGGGGTGCCGAAAAGATACAGCGCCAGTTGCGGATTCAGCGTGATGCGGCCGAAATCCATGGCGACCGTGGTGGTCACCTTGCCCGGGAGGCCCGCCATATCATCGATGCCGACGCTGGCCTCGGTGATGGTTTCCTCGGTGCGCAGCGGCCGGATCTCCGACACGCTGCTGACGAACGTGGTCTTGCCGACGCCGAAATTGCCCGCCACCAACAGCTTCACGGACCGGGTGACGGTCTCGGGCACATAGTCGACGGTGCGTTCGGTGAGGGCAGACGGGCGCTCAGACGGCGAGAGCGCGGAGCCCATTCAGTACCTCCTCGAGCAGGGCGAGTTGCGGAACCTGGTCCACCGGAGTCGGATTGACCAGCTGACCGCTGTCCAGCAGGTCGGACGCGACGATCTTGACCACCGAGGGCGGCAGATCGAGATAGGCGGCGATCTCGGCGATCGACAAGGCCCCGCGGCGGCTGCACACGCCCATCACCCGGCGCCCGTCCGGGCTCACGCCCGGGGCCGGATCCTGTGCTGCCACAACGAGAGATACCAGATCCAGCTCCCGGGTGGGGCGCGAACGCCCGCCCGTACGCACGTATGCCCGGACGAGATCGGGGTCGCGCCGATGCCTACTCATGCGTCACCTCGTCAGCGCTCGGCGGCGTCACGTGCAGGCGCCCAGCCGTGCCATGTGTTCGCTCGCTGCGCTCACTCATGGCGGCCGTTACCGCTGGCGCGGCAGGCTGCCGAGTTCGCGGCCGACGCGCAATGCGAGTTCGTTCATCCGGTGCGCGATCAGGCTGACATCGACCTGCGTGGTGGTGGAGACACCGATGAGCGCGCCCTCGCCGGCGGCGGTGATGAAGATCATGCCGTCGTCGTACTCGGTCATGTTCTGCCGCACCGTATTCGCCGCCCCGCAGAACTCGCCGAGAGCCTTGCCGAGCGATCGGAGCCCGGAGGAGGCGGCGGCGAAGCGCTCGGCGTCGTCGACACTGATCTCTCCGACCTGTGCGATGCGCAGCCCGTCGTCGGAGAGTAGGACGGCGAACCGTACACCGGCAACGTTGAGGTCCTCGAGCATCCAGGCCAGCTTGTTGCCGTCGGAGACGGCTATACCGGGTGTGCTCATCAGGATGTCATCCCTTCGGTGTTTTCGTGTGCGGCGGAGGAGCGGCCGCTCTGGGTACCGCTGTGCCAAGCGGCGGCGACGTCGGGTCGGGGAAGTGCGGTGTCGGTATCCGGGCCTCCGCGTGACACCGTGGACACCGCCACGGTGCGGCGGCGGCGTCGCGGTAATCCGCCCGGGGTGAGTTCGTGGACGGTCGACATGGACTCGGAGTCGTCGGCGTCCTCGTCCGGATCCGCCGGATCGGCGGCCGGTGCGGCGTGCGCGCCCCCGGAGGTCAGCGGTCGCGTGCTCTCCGCCGGTGCGGCGTGCGCCCCGGCCGTGCCGCGCGCATTGTCGGCCCACGCGGCGTGGGCGCCCTCGGGGGCGGAGGATGCGGCGTCGGCCTGCGATCCGGGGTGTGCGGGTGTCGTCGGTGCGGCGTATACGGATTCCGTCGTCTCGGCGCGCGCGGATCCTGACGCGCCGCCCTGTGTCGTCCCCGTCATTGCGGCGTGTGTTGCCCCCGTCGTTCCGGCCTGTCCCGGCCCGGTCGTTCCGGTCTGCGAAGCTCCCGTCGGTCCGGCGTGCTGCAGGCCGGAGCCCACCGGGTCGCCGCCGAAGGCGCGATGGGTCGACGAGGTGGTGGCGTCCGATTCGGCGACCGCGGAAATCACTGTGGGCGCGGCCATCTGCGGCGTGCGCTCCCGTGGCGACAGCAGCTGCTCCGGGACGTACACCATCGCCCGCATACCGCCGTAGGCGTTGGGGCCATCGATGTAGACGGTGAAGCCGTAGCGGCGGGCCAGCGAGGCGATGCCCGGGAAGCCCACGCGCGGAGCCGGTCCGAGCTGGTGGATGTCGACGACCCGCTCGCCGGCGAGCACCTGGCGGGCCTCCTCCATCTGTTCGGAGTTCATCCGCACGCCGGCGTCGTCGACGATCACCGTGACGCCGTGATGGCCCTCCTGGAAGGACACGTCGACGAACGAGGTGGGCGGCGAGTACCGCAGCGCGTTGTCGAGCAGCGTGGCCAGCGTGTGGACCAGCGGCTCCACCGCGCGACTGATGACGGTGCGGTCGAGCTGATGCGGCCGCACGCGGGTGAAGTCGCGCACACGCCCGACGGAACCGCCGACAACATCGGTGAGCGACTGCTGTGGCCAGCGCCGCCCGGGGAGACCACCACAGACGATCACATAGGACTGCGCCTGGCGGATCATCTGCTGGACGCTGTGGTCGATGCGGGTGAGGGTCTCGTAGACCTCGTCGCCGCGGTGCTCGCGCAGCGCGGTGCTCACCACCTGGCTGACGTCGGTGCCGAGGCTGACCACGGAGGTTCCGAAGGCGCGCACGGCCGCGCTGGTCGCCTCACGCGAGGCGTTCTCGGTTTCGGAGCGCACGGACGCCTCCGCGCGGGAGATCGCCTGCTGCGCCTCGTACTCGGCCTCCCGGCGGATGCGCTCGCGGGTTTCGGCCTGCACCAGGCGAAGGTCGCCGGCGTAGCGCTCGGCGACCGCGCGCAGCGCCTGCGAGAAGCGCGAATGCCCGCCTGCCACCGGAATGTCCACCGTGACGTCGGATCTGCGCACCGAATCGGCCACGAAAGGCATTGTGCTGGCAGTGAAGTGCTCGAGCTCGTCCTCGGTGCCGCGCAGCGCCTGTTCGGCTGCCTCGGCACGGGACCGTTGGTGGAGCGCGTAGTACGCCGCATACACGGCCGCCGCGACGGCCAATATGAGAACTGCGGCGAGGATCCACGAAATCGTCACGGCGGTAGATTGATTCATCAGGTTCCCTCGTCGCCGGCTGCCCGGCCGCCTTGTCCTTCCTCAACTCGCCGACCACCAGACACCAGGGTCGGATGACGCTTGCGTCGGCGCCGGAGCAGCGCCGGGCTGTCAGAACCACCCGGCGGACCTCGAAGTTGCTTCCCGGACAGGCGATTTCAGCACGAACCTTGCCCGTCCGGCGGGGGCCCTATCGGCCCCAGCACCCGACGACGGCAAACATTATCAGCAATTCTGAGTGGCAGCGACCGAATCGTTATCAACATTGCGATCTGTGGGTGGCGATGCGAAGGTTGCAAATGCCTTGCCCGGTAGCCGATCACGGCATTCTCGCAGTACTCGCCCAGGAGAAGGGTCGAATCGAGGGGCAACTGGAGATTCGCTGGTTCGCACATCGGGCGACCGTCCCGGATACCGGAACTCACCAATTCCCGTGGCAGACCGACCGGTCCCTCTGAATTCTCCGCTCTCGCGGGCGTTAGCCGCCTACTCGCTGAGGGCCTGTGCGACGGCGCGGTGCAACCGCAGCAACTCGGGCTCGTCATCCTCCACGGCCCAGGCGATCTCCTCCAGCGCGCGCAGGAATGCCCAGCCACGGGAACGATCCGCGTCCACCTCCAGCGCCCGGGCGGTGTGATCGACGACCCGGCGGGCGTGCGACGGGGTGGGGTCGCACTGGGTTTGGATCATGACCAGGAAGCCCGCGTCGAACGCCGCCTCGCCCAGATAGGGCTTGGGATCGATGAGCAGCCACGGCTCCCGTTCGGCGGCAATGATGTTGCCCAGGTGGGTGTCGCGATTGACGATCAGCAACGGGCCGTCCGGTTCGGCGAGCCTGCGGCACCAGGCGACGGCCTGTCGCAGCAGGTCGTCCGGGATCTCCTGGGCGAGTTCGGGTTCCGGATCGGTGAACATCTCGGTCCAGTCGGCCACCATCGCGGCGGCCTCGGGCAGCGCCGGAAAGCCCGGCGGCACGCCGACCGGCTCGCGGCGCAGCCGGCGATACAGCCGGCACGCCGACTCGATCTTGTCCACGTGTTCGGGGCGTCCCTCCAGGCTCGGGAAGCCCGGCTGCCGCAGCAGCGGTGTGCCGGGCCGCGCCCACTCCAGCAGCATGGCCCCGGTGCCGGGGTCGAATCGGTACAGCCGCACGGCGCCGTCGCCGTCGTAACAGAACAGTCCGGCGGGCTCGCCGACGTTCTCCTCGTCGACCACCGGTACCTTCAGGACCGCGACCGAGCCGTCGGCGCGCCGGACCGGGGCCACGAACGAGTGCGTGCCGCCGGAGAACGAGTCGCCGATCAGCTCCAGTTCCCAGGCGCCGCAGAGCTTCTCCACCACCGTGGGCAGCGCGGCCAGCCAGTCCTCGCCCCGCTCCTCGAAGACGGTGCGAATGGTCTCCTCTACCTCCGGAGGCAGCGTGATCGACATTCGATCAGCCTTCCGGCCTGCGGCGCGAACCGCAAACCAATTTGCGCCCGCGCGCCGGTCGGGCAGCGAAAAGACAGTCGCCCACCTACTCTGGCGGGGTGGGGAACGAGAACCTGCGGGCGTCGGACGCCGATCGGGAGAAGTACGTCGGCCGATTGCGCCTGGCGATGGACGAGGGCCGCCTGAGCCTGCACGAGTTCGACGAGCGGGTGCAGCAGGTCTACGCCGCCAGAACCTACGGCGAACTGGCGCCGCTGCTGTCGGACCTTCCCGCCCAACGGGTTTCGCGGGGGCCGGAGGCGAAGTCCCAGAGCCGGATCCCGACCTGGGTGGTGATCATGTGGATCCCCTGGGTATTCGTCAACCTGCTGTGCATCCTGATCTGGCTGGCCACCGGCATGGGCTACTTCTGGCCGTTCTGGGTCGAGGTCCCCTGGGGCTTGGCCCTGTGCATCCCGACCGCCATCGGCATCCTCACCAACCGGCACTAGTTTCCGGCCGAAAGCATGCCGGAAAACAAAACTCGCCAAACCCGAGGTTGCACTACGCAACCCCGGATTTGGCGAGTCGAGGGTAACTCTGCTCGGGGACGGGCTGACCCGGCCCCTCGATCTCCGCAGGCCCGCAGCGCAACGCACAGCGCGCTCGACGACCCGCAGAAATCGCGGAGAGGCGGATCAGCCTCAACCCTTGTGGGTCTTGACCGCCTCGGTCAGCTGCGGGGCGACGTTGAACAGGTCGCCCACGATGCCGTAGTCGGAGATCTCGAAGATCGGCGCCTCTTCGTCCTTGTTGACGGCGACGATGGTCTTCGAGGTCTGCATGCCCGCGCGGTGCTGGATGGCGCCCGAGATGCCCAGGGCGACGTACAGCTGCGGGGAGACCGTCTTACCGGTCTGGCCGACCTGGAACTGGCCCGGGTAATAGCCCGAGTCGACGGCGGCACGCGAGGCGCCGACCGCGGCGCCCAGCGCGTCCGCGAGGGGCTCGACGACCTTGTGGAAGTTGTCCTCGCTGCCCACGCCGCGGCCACCGGAGACCACGATGGTGGCCTCGGTGAGCTCCGGCCGGTCGCCGCCGACCACGGGCTCGCGGGAGGTCACCTTGGTGACGCCCTCTTCCTGCGCGGGAACCTCGACGGTCACCTTCTCGCCCGCGGCGGCCTGCGGGGCCGCCTCGACGGCGCCGGGGCGCACCGAGATCACCGGCACATCGCCGGTGGCCTTGGAGTCGACGGTGAACGCGCCACCGAAGATGGAGCCGGTGACCGAACCGTCGGCGTCGACGCCGATGGCGTCGACCAGCAGGCCGGAGCCGATGCGCGCGGCCAGGCGACCCGACACCTCCTTGCCGTCGGCGGAGGCGGCCACGAGAATCGCGGCGGGGGAGGCGGATTCGGCCAGACCGGCCAGCACGTCCACCTTCGGGGTCACCAGGTAGCCGTCGACGTCGTCGGACTCGGCGACGTAGATCTTCTCGGCGCCGGCGGCGGACAGCGCGTCGGCCAGCTTGTCACCGGTGCCGGCCGGGCCGAGCACGACCGCGGCCGGGGTGCCCAGCGCGCGGGCGGCGGTGAGGAGTTCGGTGGTGACCTTCTTGGTCGCACCGTCGGCGTGCTCCACGAGCACGAGTACTTCTGCCATTGCTCTTTCTCCTGAAGTTCGTTGGGCTCGGGGGCGTATCAGATGATCTTCTGACCGACGAGGTAGGTGGCGATCTGCTGGCCGCCCTCACCCTCGTCGACGATCTTCTCGCCCGCCGTGCGCGGCGGCTTCGGGGTGACACCGGTGACTGCGGAACCCGCGTTGCCCACACCGACCGTCGACGGGTCGATGCCCAGGTCGGCGAGGGTGAAGGTCTGCACTTCCTTCTTCTTCGCGGCCATGATGCCCTTGAAGGAGGGGAAGCGCGGCTCGTTGATCTTCTCGGTGACCGAGACGATGGCCGGGAGGCTGGCCTCGAGCTTGAACACGCCCTCGTCGGTCTCGCGCTCGCCGGAGATCTTCTCGCCGTCGACGGCCAGCTTGCGCAGGTGCGTCAGCTGCGGGATGCCCAGGTACTCGGCGATGATGGCCGGGACCGCGCCCGCGCGGCCGTCGGTGGACTCGTTGCCGGCGATGACCAGCTCGACACCCTCGATCTGGCCCAGCGCACCGGCCAGGACCCACGCGGTCTGCACGGCGTCGGAGCCGTGGATCGCGTCGTCCTTGACATGGATGGCCTTGTCGGCGCCCATGGACAGCGCCTTGCGGATGGCCTCGGTCGCGCGCTCCGGCCCCATGGCCAGGACGGTGACCTCGCCGCCCTGCGCTTCCTTGATCAGCAGGGCCTCTTCGACGGCGCGCTCGTTGATCTCGTCCAGGATCGCGTCGGCGGCCTCGCGGTCGAGGGTGTAGTCACCATCGGTCAGCTTGCGCTCGGACCAGGTGTCGGGAACCTGCTTGATCAGTACGACGATGTTCGGCATTGGTCTTCGTCGACCTCCTGTTCTGGATGGCACGTAAGGATGGGGTCGCACGATCGGGTGGCCGTACGTCCACGATTAGCTCAGCTCGGGACATTACCCTACGTTAAGTTACTCGTGGGTAACTTAGGGTGTGATGTTCTGCATCACCACTCCGGGCGCCGGTGTGATAGGGGCAACCGCTAACGTCGGGTGAATGAGTGAGGCCGTTTTCTCCCCCGCCGCAGGGGAGTCCAGCGCGGTGGACCCGCTGCCCCTGACCGGCGAGCGGACGGTGCCGGGCATCGCGGAGGAGAACTACTGGTTCCGCCGCCACGAGATCGTCTACGCCCGCCTGCTGCAGCGCTGCGCGAACAAGGACGTGCTTGAGGCCGGATCCGGAGAAGGCTACGGCGCCAACATGATTGCCGGGGTGGCGGCCAAGGTGACCGGTCTGGATTACGACGAGAGCGCGGTCGAGCACGTGCGCGCGGCGTATCCGCGCGTGGAGATGGTGCAGGGCAATCTGGCCGCGCTGCCGTTCGAGGACGCGTCGGTCGATGTCGTGGTGAACTTCCAGGTCATCGAGCATCTCTGGGATCAGGCGCAGTTCCTGCGCGAATGCCTGCGGGTGCTGCGGCCGGGCGGGGAGTTGCTGATCAGCACGCCGAACCGGATCACGTTCTCGCCGGGGCGCGATACCCCGCTGAACCCCTTCCACACGCGCGAGCTGAACGGCGCGGAACTCTCGGAACTGTTGGTGGAGGCCGGTTTCCGGGTCGACCTGATGGCGGGTGTGCATCACGGGCCCGGACTCGCCGCGCTGGACGCCAAGTGGGGTGGATCGCTGATCGACGCCCAGATCGAGCGCGCGCTGGCGGGCGAGCCGTGGCCGGAGGAGCTGGCCGTCGACGTCGCGGGGGTTCGTACCGATGATTTCGTGCTGTGGAGCGGTGACGAGAGCGGCGCGTGGGATCCGGAGATCGATGCGAGTCTCGACCTGGTCGCCATCGCGGTGAAGCCTTGAGTGCAGGAGAGGATCCCGGCCAAAAGCATGCCGGGAATGTAAGTGGGGCGGCTGAGGCCGGGAATGTAAGTGGGGCGCCTGGGGCCGGGAATGAGAGCGGGATGCCTGGGGCGGCACCTCGCGACGGGAGAAGTGGTGGGGCGGCTGGCGGTGTACCCGGCCAGTTCACGTTGGTGCTGCATTCCCATTTGCCCTGGCTGGCGCATCATGGGCGGTGGCCGGTGGGGGAGGAGTGGCTGTATCAATCCTGGGCCGCCTCTTACATTCCCGTCGCGAAGGTTCTGAGAACCCTTGCTGCGGAGGGGCGTTCGCATCTGCTGAGCTTCGGGATCACGCCGGTGCTGGCCGCTCAGCTCGATGATCCGCACTGTCTGTCGGGCATGCATCACTGGCTGGGCAACTGGCGACTACGCGCCGACGAGGCGGCGATGGCGGGCAATCTCGCGCTCGGGCGGCACGAGCACCGGCTGGCCACCGCGGCCCTCGCCGATTTCGAGCGGCACTGGCGGCACGGCGGCTCGCCGGTGTGGCGGGAGCTGATCGATGCCGAGGCGATCGAGCTGCTCGGCGGTCCGCTGGCGCATCCGTTCCAGCCGCTGCTGGATCCGCGGCTGCGCGGGTTCGAGCTCGGCGAGGGACTCGCCGACGCGCGGCACCGGTGGGGACATACGCCGTCGGGAATCTGGGCGCCGGAATGCGGCTTCACGCCGGGGATGGAAACCGGGTACGCCGCAGCGGATGTGACGCATTTCATGGTCGACGGACCGGCCCTGCGCGGCGATACCACGCTCGGGCGGCCGGTGTGGGACTCCGACGTCGTCGCCTTCGGGCGGGATCTGCAGGTCAGCTACCGCGTGTGGTCGCCGAAGTCCGGCTATCCGGGCCAGGGCGCCTACCGCGACTTCCACCACTACGACCACGACACCGGGCTCAAGCCCGCCCGGGTCACCGGCAAGCAGGTCGCCGGTCCGGACAAGGCGCCCTACGACCCGGACCTGGCCGCCACGGCGGTGCGCCGCGATGTCGAGGACTTCGTGGAGACGGTGCGGCGCAGGCTGATCGATGAATCCGCGCGGATCGGGCGGCCCGCGCTGGTGGTCGCGGCGTTCGATACCGAACTGTTCGGGCACTGGTGGCACGAGGGACCGCAGTGGCTCGAGCAGGTGCTGCGCGCGCTGCCCGAGGCCGGGATCACCGTCGGCACCCTCGCCGACGCCCGCGCGAACGGATTCACCGGAGAACCGGTGCAGCTGGCGGACTCCTCGTGGGGTTCGGGCAAGGACTGGCGGGTGTGGGCCGGGGACCAGGTGCGGGACCTGGTGGATCTCAATGCCGACATCGTCCGCCTCGCCCTCGACACCCTGGACAAGATGGGGGCGCACAGCGACGGTCTGCGCGATCCGGTGGCCGACCAGCTGCTGCGCGAGGCGGTGCTGACCGTGTCCAGCGACTGGGCGTTCATGGTCAGCAAGGACTCCGCCGCCGGCTATGCCCGCGACCGCGCGCATCAGCACGCGCACGCCGTCCGGGAGATTTCCGGGGCCGTCAGTGCGGGCCAACTCGCCAAAGCCCGGCAGTTGGCGGCAGGATGGTACGCGGCCGACGGGCTGTTCCCGGCGCTGGACGCACGCCGCGCAGTGACAGAAGGACGTCCATGAAGATTCTGATGGTGTCGTGGGAGTACCCACCGGTAGTGGTCGGCGGGCTGGGTCGGCACGTACACCACCTGGCCACCGAGCTGGCCGCCGCCGGGCACGAGGTCGTGGTGCTGGCGCGCCGCCCGATGGGGACCGACTCCTCGACCCATCCGACCTACAACTTCATCGAGGACCGGGTCCTCGTGGTCGCCGTGGCCGAGGATCCGCCGTGCTTCGATTTCGGCGAGGACATGCTCGCCTGGACCCTGGCGATGGGGCACGCGATGGTGCGCGCGGGCATCGCGCTGAGCAAGCCGGGCATCGCCGACGGCTGGACCCCGGACGTGGTGCACGCCCACGACTGGCTGGTCGCGCATCCGGCGATCGCGCTGGCCGAACACTACGACGTGCCGCTGGTGTCGACCATCCACGCCACCGAGGCCGGTCGGCACAGCGGCTGGGTGTCGGGGCGGGTCAACCGGCAGGTGCATTCGGTGGAGTGGTGGCTGGCGCGCGAATCCGACGCGCTGATCACCTGTTCCACCTCGATGCAGGACGAGGTGGAGCGGCTCTACGGTCCCGAGCTGGTGCCGGTGACCGTGATCCGCAACGGAATCGACGTGGGCGCGTGGGCCTTTCGCGAACGTGCCCCGCGCTCGGGGCCGCCACGGCTGCTGTATGTCGGGCGGCTCGAATACGAGAAGGGCGTGCAGGACGCGATCGCCGCGCTGCCGCGCATCCGCCGCGCGCACCCCGGCACGACCCTGACCGTCGCGGGCGTCGGCACCCAGTTCGAATGGCTGCGCGAGCGCGCCCGGGCACACCGGGTGATGCGGGCGGTGAATTTCACCGGGCGCCTGGACCATACGGAGTTGCTGGGCTGGCTGCACGGCGCCGACGCGATCGTGCTGCCCAGCCGCTACGAGCCGTTCGGCATCGTCGCCCTCGAGGCGGCCGCGGCCGGGACGCCGCTGGTGACCTCCACCGCCGGTGGTCTGGGTGAGCTCGTCATCGACGGCATCACCGGCGCCTCCTTCGCACCGGCCGACGTGAACGGCCTGGTCGAGGCGGTATGTGCGGTCCTCGACGACCAGCCCGCCGCCCAGCAGCGCGCCTACGCCGCCCGCGAATACCTCAACGCCGACTTCGCCTGGGACGTCGTCGCCGCCGAGACCATCCAGGTCTACCAGGCCGCCAAGCGCCGCGTCCGCAACCCGCTCGGCCGCCCGGTCGTCGTGGAACGTCCCCTCCCCGAACGAGATCCGAACAACCTCCTCTGAAACTTTCTCGGCGGCACCGGCTTTCGCTGTGTCGCGCACTGCTCGGGCACGCACGGCCGGGCTGTGTCGATTCACCCGATCGGCTCGGAGAGCAGGGCGAGGAATCGGGTGAGGGCGGTCGCGGTGGCACGAGGTCGGTCCTCGGCGATGAAATGTCCTGCGCCCGGGATGGTTTCGAAGCGGGCGTCGGCGATGGCGGTCGCCAGACGCGCGCCGGTGTCCGGGGTGAGCCAGCGGTCCTTTTCGCCCCACAGCACCAGGGTGGGCGCGGTGACCTCGCCGAGCCGGGCGACCGCCGCGGCGGTGTCGGTGTGATCGACGGCCACCACCTGATCGATCCAGCGCTGCTGGCCGTCGGGACCGTGCCACGGGGCGAGGTAGGCCGACAGGTCGGCGTCGGAGAGCGGGCGGTGGGTCGCCGTGCGCAGGCGCGGGCCGATGATGTCGGCGAAGACGTCCGGTGGCATCGTGCGATACGCCTCCGCATGGCCCTGCATGTGTTCGGTGAACGCGGTGTTCCACGGGCCGAGCACGGCGGCGTCCAGTAGCGCGAGCCCCCGGGCCGGGACCTGCTCGACCAGGTGTGCGCGCATCACGACACCACCGCCGATGTCGTGACCGACCAGCGCCGGGGCGTCCAGTGCCCAGTGCTCGACCAGTTCGGCGAGGGTGCGGGCCTGCAGGGCGATCGACGGTGCCGCGTCCGCGGCGAGCCGGGAATCTCCGTATCCGAGCAGATCCCACACGTAGACGGTGTGCCGTTGCGCCAATTCCGGAACGACATTGCGCCACAGGTAGGACGAGGCCGGTGTGCCGTGCACCAGCACCACCGGTGGACCGTCGCCGAACCGGCCGGCGGCGACCTCGCCGCCGGTGACGTGAATTCGCTCCGCAAGGTTCCAGGCAGTTCGCACAGCGCTCTCCAGGTAATAGGTAAACTGAGATTTCTCCACTTACCGTAACTCTGGAGTAAGGTGTGAAACAACTCTTATCCGATTACACCTCCGGCGCGCAGCTGGCCACGGACCTGGTGAATACCGATCCGCGAGTCCGCACCGCCGGTGAGGCGCTGCCCGATCCGACCGCGCTCGCGCAGTTCCTCGCCGCTCATGAACTGGGCGATCGCCGGGTCGCCGCCGCCGAGGTGCGCGAGGTGCATCGTCTCCGGAAGCTGTTGCGCGCCATCATCGAATCCGCCGAGGATGAGCTGGTGGACGCCGCGAACGCGCTGGTGGCCGCGGGCTGTGCCGGGCCGCAGCTGCTTCGCGACGCGGCCGGTCGCCGGCAGTGGTGGATCGTGTCCCGGCCCGATGTGTCGCTGTCGGAGGAGATCGGTATGGCGGCCGGTGCCGGTCTGCTCGGTGTGGTGCACGCTCTCGGGCACGATCGCTTCCGGCGGTGTGCGTCGCCGGTGTGCGACGGCGTATTCGTCGACAGCAGCCGGGCGGGTCGGCGTCGCTTCTGTATGCCCGAGATCTGCGGCAATCGCGTGAACGTCGCGAATTACCGTTCCCGCCACCGCTGAATCGATCGCAGAGGCGGGCGGTGCGGGCTCCGGCACGGTGGTGGGGGCAGAATTCGGGCATGGCTGTTCCTACGACGCGGTTACTGGTTCTGGCGGTAGTGCGGTTGTTGCAACCGGTGCACGGGTACGACGTGCGGCGGGAGTTGCTGTCGTGGCATGCCGACGAGTGGGCGAATATCAAACCCGGTTCGGTGTACGGCGCGCTGAAGACGATGCAGCGGGACGGGCTGATCGACGTCGAGGGCGTGGGGCAGGACGGGGCGCGGCCCGAGCGCACCACCTACCGGCTGACCTCCGAGGGGGAGAAGGTGTTCGGCGACATGCTGCGCGAGGCGCTGTGGTCGACCGAACCGCCGAAGCATCCGTACTACGCGGCGGTGGCGCTGATCCCGTACGCGCCGCGCGAAGACGTGATCGCCGCGCTGCAGGGCCGGATCCTCAAGTTCGAGGCCGATCTCGTGTATCTCGAGCGCGAGGTGGATCGCATCCTGGCCGGCAGCGGCGATCCGCGCGAGGCCGAGCCGTATCACGTCGCCGACAACATCCGGCTGGCCGCCGACCACACCCGCGCGGATCTGGAGTGGTCGCGAAAGACCCTGCAGCGCATCGAAAGCGGCGAATTGGATGTGTGGTCGGGGGAGCCCTACGAGGTGCTGGGGCATCTGCGGGTGGGCGGTGGCGAGGCGGAGGACGGTGCGCGGGGCTAGCTTAATCAAGACTGAATAGTAAAGCTTGACTATTTGGCTCGTCGTTTCTACCGTTACCGGCATGGAAACGACGGCGACGCTTCGTGGCCACACCCGCACCTCGGTGATCCGAGTTCGGGGGCTGGCGCGGACGTTTCAGACGAAGACAGGTCCGGTGGCGGCAGTCGCGGGCGTCGACTTCGACGTGCACGACGGCGAGATCGTCGGACTGCTCGGTCCCAACGGCGCGGGCAAGACCACGACGCTGCGCATGCTCAGCACCCTGATCGCACCCACCGCGGGCGAGGCGACGATCGTCGACGCCGAACTGCGCACCGAACCGCGCACGGTACGTTCGCGCATCGGCTATGTCGCGCAGGGTGGAGCGACCAACGAGTCCGAGCTGGTGATCGACGAACTGGTCTTGCAGGCAAGGCTTTTCGGGCTCGACCGGGCGGCGGCGCGGCGCAATGCCGAGGCCCTGCTCGGCGCCCTGGACCTGGACGGCCTGGGCGGCCGCAAGTGCGGCCAGCTGTCCGGCGGGCAGCGGCGGCGCGTCGATATCGCGCTCGGCCTCGTGCACGGCCCGCGGCTGATCTACCTCGACGAGCCCACCACCGGGCTGGATCCGCAGAGCCGGGCCAATCTGTGGGAGCACATCCGCGGGCTGCGGGCGCGCGGCACCACCATCGTGCTCACCACGCACTACCTCGAGGAAGCCGACGCGCTGTGCGACCGGATCCTCGTGATGGACCACGGCCGCATCGTCGCCGAGGGCTCCCCGGACGACCTCAAGCGGCGCATCTCCGGCGATGTCGTCAGCATCGAAATCGACGACGAGCACGCCGATCTCGCGCTCGAGGTGGCCGAATCGGTGCTCGACGTCCGCTCGCGGATGTGTGCCCCGGCGCCGGGCGAGGCGGGGACGACGCTGGTGCACCTGACCGTCGAACAGGGCGATGCCGCGGTCGTGCCGCTGCTGCGCGCCCTGGACGAGCGCGGCATCGCGACCGGCGCGCTCACCGTCAAGCGGCCCAGCCTCGACGACGTCTTTCTCACCATCACCGGGCGCTCATTGCGGGAGGCGAGCCGAGCATGACATTTCTGCGCGATACCGGACTGATCTTCTGGTCCCAGCTGCGGGCGAACCTGCGCAATCCGGTCTGGGTGCTGATCGGGCTGTCGCAGCCGGTGCTGTATCTGGTGTTGTTCGGCCCGCTGGTGAAGGGCATCGCGCCCGCGCTGGGCCCGGATTCCGATCCCTGGGAGGTGTTGACACCGGCGCTGGTCATTCAGATCGGCCTGTTCGGCGCGATCTACGTCGGGTTCGGCATCGTCATGGAGTTGCGGGCGGGCGTCGTGGAGCGGCAGCGGGTGACCCCGGCGAGCCGCGGCGCCCTGCTGCTCGGCCGCGTGCTGAAGGATATGGCGGTGCTGATCGTGCAGGCGCTACTGCTGGTCGCGGTGGCCGCGCTGGCGTTCGGTCTGCGGCCGGATCCGCTGGGCCTGGTGCTGTCGGTGCTGTTGATCGCGGTGATGGGGGCCGGTCTGGCGGCGGCCTCCTATGCCCTGGGGCTGTGGGCGCGCTCGGAGGAGACGCTCGCTTCGATGCTGAACAGCCTCTCCGTGCCGCTGATGCTGCTGTCGGGCATCCTGCTGCCGCTGAGCGTCGGCCCGACCTGGTTGCAGACCATCGGGACGGTGAATCCGTTCTCGCACACCGTGGAAGCGGCTCGTGCGCTGTTCCGCGGCGACTTCGGGGATTCGGAGGTCTACTGGGGGACCGGCCTCACCCTGGCCGTGGCGCTGGTCCTGATGGTGATCGGTGCCCGTAGCTTCGCCCGCGAGAATGCCTGAGCCGCAGTCGCTTTCGATGCTGTACTACCGTGCCGAGCCCGCCGGAACCCCGGCGGGCCCGGACATCTCCGCGTCCAGCAGGCGGACGGCCCGCGGAATCACCAGTCCGCGGTTGATCAGGAACCATCCGCCGATCAGGATCACGAACGGCAGCTGCGACATGAGCGAGGCGCGCCCGACCTCGTCGGCGGGGTAGCCGTAGATCACGGCCGTGCGCACCGCGGCGTCGGCGAGCAGGGCCGCGCCGAGCGAGGCGTTGACCCAGCGGTAGATCCTCCGGAACCGCTTCGATTCGTCCCACAGCCGGTCGAAGGCCGCGCCCCGCCGTGGATCCCCGTTCGCGGTAACAGGTTTGAGGGCTTCTCGGATGAGCGGACGCCGGGTCCAGGTGGTCGCGAGGATGAAGGCCCCGGCCAGCGCGAGATAGAACGAACTGCGGGCGAGCACGAACCGGGGATCGCCGCTGATCGAGGTCAGCACGATGCCCGCCACCACCTCCGCGAGCACCAGCACGGCGAACCCGTCGATGGATTGCCCTGTGCCGCTGCCGAATCGGTTCCGTGCCAGATCCGCGACCACGATCGCCGCGGCGGCGACCGGACCCGCGACCATGCTGGCGGTGTCCGTGCGGCCTGCCAGGTGACAGCCGATGATCGCGGCGGTGGGCACGACCGCCGCGACCGCCGCGAACCGCCAGCGGAACTGCCCGGTCTCGATGCGCCCGCCCATCGCCTTGGCCGCGATCAGGGTGCCACCGAGTGCCAGGCGCAGCGTGGCGGGCAGCCCGGTGGGCGCGAGGAGTGCGAAGACCAGCGTCGGAAGCAGGATGTCCACCGCCAGGTTGGCGACGGCGGTGGCGATCCAGAACGCCTTGGTGCGCTTGTCGATATCCGGCATCGGATTCTCCTGTTCCTGTCCGGCGGATGCTGCGCTCAGCCTTGCCTCAGCCGAGAATATCTTAGGTACTAAGATAGTTAGAGACTAAGGTAAGGTGGAGACATGACGCAAGAAGCACCGGCGGACACCACCGTGTTCGGCCGCGAGTTCGCGACCGCCATGGTGAACTTCCACGCGGCGACGGGAAAACTGTTGGGGCTCAGCGCTTCCGATCGCAAGTGCATGGACACGCTGCGCCTGCTGGGACCGGTTCCGGCCGGGACGATCGCCGAGCACACGGGCCTCACCACGGGCGCCGTCACCGGCCTGGTCGACCGGCTGGAGAAGGCCGGATACGCGCGCCGCACCCGCGACCCGCACGACCGCCGCAAGGTGCTGGTCGAGCTCGTTCCCAATGCGGAGGTCGACGCGTTGCTCGCGGCCGTGTTCGTGCCCTTCGGCCAGGACATGACCGAGCTGGCCGCGCGATACGGCCCCGCCGAGCTGGCGGCCATCATCGACTGGGTGCGCCGCACCACCGACATCCTGGTCGGGCACACCCGCCGCATCTCGGCGCCCGGGTTCCGGGGTACTGTGCTGCCCTGACCGCTGGTCAGGTGTGCGGCACGCAAACTGGGCGAACCCGGCGTATCGAGCCGGTGAACGCCGGGTGTGATCGTCGTCTCGTTCACCGGACTGGCATCGGCAGGACACTCGGCGGTAGCCCCGAGGCCGATTCCGGCTGGCTTCATCGGGACATGACAACAATGTCCGTGTTGACAGCGCCGGCCCGCACGACGGACACAGGGGTGGAGCGGCCGCAGTATTCGCTGGTCGTATCCTCCGACCCGGAGCACCGTCGCGCGGCGCAGCGGCTGCGCTACCAGGTGTTCGCGTCCGAGCCCGGGTTCACCGTTCCCGACAGCGCCGACGGTCTCGACGCCGACCGTTTCGACGAGCACTGCGACCACCTACTGGTGCGCGACGAGCTGACCGATCAGTTCGTCGGCTGCTACCGGATGCTGCCGCCGGACAAGGTGGCCGCCGCGGGCGGGTACTACACCGCCACCGAATTCGATTTGACCGCAATGGATCCCGAGGGCCAGCGGATCGTGGAGATGGGCCGCGCCTGCGTCGTGCCCGACCACCGCAACGGCTCCACCCTGACGCTGATGTGGGCGGGCATCCTGCACTACATCCAGCTCACCGGCTACGACTGGGTGATGGGCTGCGTGTCGGTGCCGATGCAGGACGGCCCGGCCGACCCGGTCGGCGCGAACGTGCGCGGCGTGCGAGACCTGTTGCTGGCCAAGCACGGCGGCGATCCGGCGCGGCGGGTGCTGCCGCGCAATCCGGTGGTCGTCGACGGCCGCACCCTCGACGAGCTGGAACCGCCCGCGCGGCCGAAACTTCCGCCGCTGCTGCGCGGATACCTGCGCCTGGGCGCGGAGATCTGCGGCGAGCCCGCGCACGACCCGGACTTCGGCGTCGCGGATTTCGTCGCGCTGCTCGGCATGGAGACCATCAACCGGCGCTACCTGGATCGGTTACAGAGCGCCGCGAATACCTTCGACGGACGGTGATTGCGATGCCCGCCTTGGTAGCACCCGGTTCCTCCGCACTGTCGTGCCCACCGGCCGCGCCGGTACACGACTGGATGCCGTCGAGCCCGTGCGGGCCCCGCTGCGTCGATGTGTCCGCCACGGCCGGGACCGTGCGCGCGACGGCGCGGGTGCTGGGCGTGGTCGCGCTGCTCGCCAGCTTCCCGGCGGTCAACCTGGCCACCCCGCGCGGCCGGCGCACCCGCCTGCACCGGCGCTACGCCCGCGCCGCATTGCATTGCTGCGGAATCCGTTTGCGGATCATCGACGAGCGAGAGCCTGCGCGACCGGACACCGACGGCGCGGACGGTGCGCCACCGCGGGCAGCCGGTGAGGGGCTGCTCGTGGTGGCGGGGCATGTGGGCTGGACCGACGTACTCGCACTGGCGGCCGTGCAACCCATGGGATTCGTCGCCCGCGGTGACTTGATCGATTGGCCGGTGCTGGGTGCCCTCGCCCGGTTGATGCGGGTGATCCCGATCGACCGCGAACGGCTCCGGCAACTGCCCGAGGTGGTCGCCACGATGTCGGCGCGGCTGGCCGCGGGGGAGCGGGTCGGCCTGTTCCCCGAGGGCACGACCTGGTGCGGCCGTGCGCACGGCCGGTTGCGCCCGGCCCTGTTCCAGGCCGCCGTCGATACCGCGACGCCGGTGCAGCCGATCCGGGTGCGCTACCTCGACCGCGACGGCGAGTTGTCGACGGTGCCGGGCTTCGTCGGGCTGGACACCTTCGCCGACTCCGCCCGTCGCGTGCTGCGCTCGAAAGGCGTTGTCGCCGAGGTGGTTCTGCTGCCCATCGAAGGTCCCGGTCCCGACCGTCACGACTTGGCACGCCGCTGCGAGCGGGCGATCCGGGGCGCGGAGGTGGTGGATATCGACGCGCACGCCACGGCGGTCGGAACGGGTCCGACCCGTGCCATCGTGCCGGACGCGATCGTCGAGCCCGCGGTGACCGCTTCCTGAAATTCGGCGGCGTCGGCGGTGGGAGGGCAGACCCTGCCCGGGCTTTGTTGTAACGGAATCGTGCGATTTGCCAATAAGTAGCGAGACACCTCGGCAGCACTGGTCTCGGTATCGCTAGCATGGCAATGCTTTTCGTGAACTACTGGCCTGGACAAGGGAGTACGACGAATGAAACGCACGTTCCTGGGCGCGGCCACCGCCGCATTCATCGGCGCGGGTCTGGCAGTGGCCGCACCCGCCTCCGCCGACGACGGCGAGCCGTGCCAGCTCGGCTGGTCCAACGTCGGACCGCGGACGTGCGTGAAGACCGACTTCAACCTCAGCCCGGTCTTCACGCTCGGGAACGGCGTGTGCGCGGGCATGATGTCGGCCGGGGGCACCGCCTTCGACGGCCCGCTCTACCAGTACTCCGAGGCGCCCGGGGCCTCGCATTCGGTCGTCTTGTGCATCACCCAGGGCTTCTCGCCGGTGGGTGAGTGGGGCCCGCAACTGCTGGCCTGCGACGTGACCGCGATCGTCGACTGGCGCAACCTCGACACCGGGCAGTCGGGCAGCGTGAGCCGCTTCGTCCCCGCGGGCCAGCGCCTGTCCCCGGCCATCGTCCTCGCCGAAACCGGCCCCGGCCGGGTCCAGCTCACCCTGCGAACGGACAAGGCCAATATCCCGGCTTCGCTCGAGGTCGTCGTTCCATAGAGATGTCCCAGGGCTGCCCTAATCGAGTTCGAATTTGACGTTGACTGCGTTCGGGCGATACTTCGCGCTGTCATCGAGCACACCCTGGACACTGCTGTTGAGGTTGTAGGTGATGGTCAATTCATTGCCCCTGCGCAGATCGGGCTGCTCGTGAGCGTTGTAGACGACAACGTCGCCGTCTCCGAAGAAGCCGAGGGGGCCGGACTCGGTCGTCCGGTACAACAGGGTCGGCGAGGTGAACGGCCCGGTAGGAGAATCCGACAGGTAACCCACGATGTCCGGGCTGTAGGGGCTGGTGGTGTCCTGGGTGACGAGTAGGAAGCGCTTGTCATCCAACCGGGCCACGCTGTACTCGTTGGCAACGCCGGACATCAGCGGTGCCGAGTCGGCCTCCCGCGGGGACCACCCGCCCTGCCCGTCGAAGAACTCCCACTGTTGCCGGAGGTCGTCACCCGGGACACGCGCGATGTGCATGTATTTGTCGGCCCCCGCGTCCGTCACGCCGTAGACATAGGAATGATCGGTGCGGGGGTCGTGCTCCACCCACGACGCCCAGTGCACCCCGGTATCCGAGGGCATCGGAGTCACATCGAGCAGCCTCAGATCCCGTGCGTCGAAACGAGCGAGCAGATTCGCCCGGTGCTCCAGTTCGCCCTGTCCTCCCGGTATCAGGGCAGTCCGGAGGCGTTCGGCATCGAAGTCGCCGCCGGTGTCAGTGACCCGTGAATCGCCGGTGAAACGCAGGAACATCACGTCGAGGGTGTTTCTGCGGGTGACATGGGACCCGCCGAGCCAATGGAACTGGTCGCCCTCCGGTGGCAATACCGCCCGCAGTTGGCCGCCGGGTGTTCTGCCGAGCACCGTCCGCATCTCTCCGCTGCGCTCGATCACGACGAAACTGTTGCTCACGAAGGGGGTTTCGCGCACCCGTGTGCCGTCGGCCGCCACCCGCCCCAGGAACGTGTCGGAGAACATCATCACGTGGCGGCCGTCGGGTAGCCGCCGCACATAGGTACTGTCACCGCCGGTCCAGCCGTCGTCGTCGGAGTAGGCGTACTTGGACAGCAGCGTGTTCAGTTCATGATGGGGCCGGGCGGCTATCACCCGCAATCGCGATCCGGTTGCCCCCGAGCCGACTTCCGGTCCGTCACAGCTGTCGATCAACCGCCTGCCGGCCTGATCCACGTGCGACAACGATTCGGCGGTTCCGCGCAGCGTGAAGGCGGTGTCGTCGTACTCGCTCTTGAAAACGGCCGACAGGTCCCTGACTGTCGGAACCGTCCTCGCGATCACATTGCGCCACAGCTCGTTCCATGAATGCACAGTGGACTTCTCTCACATGTCCTGTTCGGCGTGAAAACCGCACTGCACACTGCTCGTCTTGCCGCTGCTTACCAGGGGAGGGGACCGGTGGTGTCGAAGTAACCGCCGGTGGGGCCGTCGGGGGTGATCCGGGCCATGCGGACGATGATCTCGGCGCCCTGCTCCACCGTTTGGGTGCCCGCGAAACCGTTGAGGTCCGTGGCGGTGTAGCCGGGTTCCACGGCGTTGATCCGGAGGGACGGGAATGCCTTGGCGTACTTCACGGTGATCAGGTTGACCGCGACCTTCGATGCCGGATAGGCGACGCCGGGGTAGTCGTAGGCGGGGGCGCCCGGGGTGGTGGCGCGGGTCAGGGAGGCCGTTCCGCTGCTGACGTTGACCACGACCGGTGCGGTGGATCGCTGCAGTAGCGGCAGGAAGGCGCGGGTGACTCGCACCAGGCCGAAGACGTTGGTCTCGAACAGCGGCCGCATCATCTCGACGGTCAGCGCGGCGGCGCCGAACGAGTCCCGGTCGTCGGCGCGTGCCTCGGCGCCGGAGATTCCGGCGTTGTTGATCAGGACGTCCAGCCCGCCGCCGGCCTCGATGGTCCGCACCGCCGCCTCGACCGACGCATCGTCGGTGACATCGATGACCACCGTCCGGGCACCGAGCTGCTCGGCGGCCCGGCGGCCGTTGTCCGCGTCACGACTGCCCACGTACACGGTGTGCCCCGCCGCGACGAGCCGGCGGGCGGTCTCGAAGCCCAGTCCCTTGTTCGCGCCTGTGATCAGTGTTGTTGTCATGGCCTCAGATTCGCCGCGGCCCGGACGGCCAACCAGTCGTCTGCTCTTCATGGGACTGCCGATACCAGGCAGCCCGATTTACCGCCGGGCACACTGAGGTCATGGCGACAACGGAATTCGGCAAGGCGATCCGCCGCTGGCGCGACCAGGTCTCGCCGCAGGACGCCGGGCTGCCCGTCGGTGGTCCGCGGCGCGCTCCCGGACTGCGCCGCGAAGAGCTGGCGCTGCTGACCGGCATTTCCGTCGACTACGTCACCAGGCTCGAGCAGGGCCGCGCCGTCCACCCCTCGGCCCAGGTCGTCGAGGCGCTCGCCCGGGCACTGCGGTTGTCGGCGGAGGCCCGCACGCATCTGTTCCGGCTCGCGATGCTGGCCCCGCCGGAACCGGAGACCGTGCCCACCTATATCCCCCCGAGCGTCCACCGCGTGCTGGACCGGCTGTCCGGCGCGCCCGTCGCGGTCTACGACGCCGCCTGGACGCTGCTGCTGGCCAACTCGATGTGCGCGGCCCTGGTCGGCGACCACACCGGATGGCGCGGCTACGAACGCAATCGGGTGTGGCGGCAGTTCGTCGGCCCGGGCGGTCCGGCCCGCCGCACGCCGGAGGACCTGCGCGAACTCGAGACGGCACTGGTGTCCGATATGCGCACCGCGGCCGCCCGCTATCCGGCCGACCGGCAGCTGCGGAAGCTGATCGCGGACCTGCGCGGCCACAGCGCCCGCTTCGCCGAACTGTGGGAGTCCGGCGCCGTCGGCGGCCGCGAGCCTGCCCGCAAGACGATCGAGCATCCGCGCGTCGGCCCGATAACGCTGGACTGCGACCTGTTCACGGTCGCGGGCAGCGATCTCCGCATCATGATCGACACCGCCGAACCCGGCACCGAGGACGCCGAACGCCTCGCCCTCCTCACCGTCCTCGGCACCCAATCGCTCACGGGGTAGCGGGGCGCGGTTGGTGCCCGACCGGGAATACGGGACGGTGGTCGGTGGGTTGCCGATCGTGGGTGAGTTCGTGGGAAATCGGAGAGTGCGGAGGGATACCCCCAAGATGTGCAGGTCAACGGTGGGATAGGCTTTATCGGTCATGAAGTCGGCTATCCCGGGTCCGGTCGGTGCGGTGCCCCAGACTGTCTACCTCGATCACGCGGCGACGACACCCATGTTCCCGGCCGCGATCGAGGCGATGACGGCTGCGCTGCGCACGGCGGGGAACGCGTCGTCGCTGCACGGCTCGGGGCGCGCGGCGCGGCGCATGCTGGAGGAGGCGCGCGAGTCGATCGCCGCCGATCTGGGGGCGCGGCCGTCGGAGGTCATCTTCACCTCCGGTGGCACCGAAAGCGACAATCTCGCCGTCAAGGGGATCTACTGGGCGCGCCGGGCCGCCGATCCGCGGCGGACCAGGATTCTGGTGAGCGCGGTCGAGCACCATGCGGTGCTCGACGCCGTGGAGTGGCTGGAACAGCACGAGGGTGCGCAGGTGACGTTGCTCGACGTCGACGCGGCGGGCACGGTGTCGCCGCGCACGCTGCGCGCGGCGCTGGCCGAACATGCCGGCGACACCGCGCTGGTGACCGTCATGTGGGCCAACAACGAGGTCGGCACCATCGAGCCGATCGGCGAATTGGCCGCCGTGGCACAGGAATTCGACGTCCCGATGCACAGCGACGCGGTGCAGGCCGGGGCACAGCTGCCCATCGACTTCGGCGCCTCGGGGCTGTCGGCGGCCAGTTTCGCCGGGCACAAGGTCGGCGGTCCGCACGGCGTCGGCGTGCTGCTGCTGGGACGGCAGGTGTCGTGTGTTCCGCTGGTGCACGGCGGCGGTCACGAGCGCGATCTGCGGTCGGGTACCTCGGATGTGCCCGCGGCGCTGGGGCTGGCGGCCGCTCTGCGCGAGACGGTGACCGGGTTGCCCAGGCGCACAGCCGAATTGAGCCGACTCCGGGACGACCTGATCGTCGGTG
Source organism: Nocardia mexicana NBRC 108244 (assembly GCF_001613165.1). Lineage (GTDB taxonomy): Bacteria > Actinomycetota > Actinomycetes > Mycobacteriales > Mycobacteriaceae > Nocardia > Nocardia mexicana. The sequence goes on along the minus strand of NZ_BDBV01000007.1, from coordinate 55,412 downwards.
TGCACGACGCGGTCCCGGACGCGGTCCTCAACGGCCCGGCCGACGGGCGGCGCCTGCCCGGCAATGCGCACTTCACCTTCCCCGGCTGCGAGGGTGATTCGCTGCTGATGCTGCTGGACGCCGCGGGGATCGAATGCTCCACGGGGTCGGCCTGCAACGCGGGGGTCGCCGCGCCCAGCCACGTCCTGCTGGCGATGGGCGTCGAGGCCCGGCAGGCCCGCGGTTCGCTGCGGTTCTCGTTGGGGCACACCACAACCGGATACGACATAGAACGACTGCTGGAGGCGCTGCCGCCGGTGGTGGAGCGCGCCAAGGCGGCCGGGCTGGCCGGTGCGAAAGGAGGTACGCGATGAGAGTGCTCGCTGCGATGAGCGGCGGCGTGGATTCCGCCGTGGCGGCCGCCCGCGCGGTGGACGCCGGCCACGAGGTGGTCGGGGTGCATCTGGCGCTGTCGGCGAACCCCGGGACGCTGCGCACCGGGGCGCGGGGCTGCTGCTCCAAGGAGGACGCCGGTGACGCCCGCCGCGCCGCGGATGTGCTCGGAATCCCGTTCTACGTCTGGGATTTCGCCGACCGCTTCAAGGAGGACGTGATCGACGATTTCGTCGCCGCCTACGCGGCCGGCGAGACGCCGAATCCGTGCCTGCGCTGCAACGAGAAGATCAAGTTCTCCGCCCTCGCCGACCGCGCGGTGGCGCTCGGCTTCGACGCCGTGGTCACCGGCCACTACGCGCGGCTGGACGACGGCGTGCTGCGCCGCGCGGTCGACGCCGACAAGGACCAGTCCTACGTGCTGGCCGTGCTGACCGCCGAGCAGCTGACGCGGGCGATGTTCCCGGTGGGCGACACCCCGAAGCCGCGGATCCGCGAGGAGGCCGCCGAGCGCGGCCTGTCGGTCGCGAACAAGCCCGACTCGCACGACATCTGCTTCATTCCCTCCGGCGATACCCGCGCATTCCTCGGCGCGAAGATCGGTATCCGGCCGGGCGCCATCGTCGATTCCGACGGGCACAAGCTCGGCGATCACGAAGGCGTGCACGGATTCACGATCGGCCAGCGCAAGGGGCTGGGCCTGCCGGGCCCCGCACCCGACGGCCGTCCCCGCTACGTCACCGAGATCGATCCCGATTCCGGCACCGTTCACGTGGGCGCCGCCGAGGATCTGGAGGTGTGGACGGTGCGCGCGGAGCGGGCCGTCTGGACCTCCGGGGCCGCGCCGTCGGGGCCGATCGAATGCGTGGCTCAGGTGCGTGCCCACGGCGGCACCGCCCCGGCGGTCGCCGAGGCGGTGGACGGCGGTCTCGAGGTGCACCTGCGCGAGCCGCTGACCGGCGTCGCCCGTGGTCAGGCGGTGGTGCTGTATCGGCCGGACACGGCGGGCGACGAGGTGATCGGCAGCGGGACGATCAGCGACACCGGGCGCGAGCGGGCGGGGATACCGGCCGGGTCCGTCCCGGACGTGGCCGGGTGAGCCGCGGTCTCCGTAGCGTCCGCGGCGGAGCGACGAGTCCCCCCGACGGCGTCTCGGGTGGGTCGTGATCAATCCATGACGCGTCGTAGGCTGTGGATGTCGCACCCGTGCGCCAAGGACGTCGAGGTCTGTCGTCCGGACGGTGATCCGGACCCGGATCGCGCACGGGACTTCCGAAATGGCCGCGCAGTCGCGTGCGAGGAACGGCGTGGCCGAACGAGATGGATGGTGCACGATGACGTCGGGTAAGGACGTAGTGCTGCGCGGCGGTATCGCCACCGGCGTCGGCTCCTGGCCGGGCACCGATCCGCGCGAGGCGGCGGCGACCATCGTCGGCGAGCTGGGTGAGCTGCCGCATCTGGTCGAATTGCCCGGGCGCGGTACGGGTTCGGACATGATCGGGCGGATGTCGGGACTGCTGGTGGACATGCAGTTCGACACGACGCCGCGGGGCTATCGGATGGCGCCGCGGCCCGGTACGGTCTCGCGGCGCGCCTTCGATCTGCTGCGAATCGACCTCGATGCGCTCGAAGAGGCCTGGGAGACAGCCGGTTTGGCCGGGCGTAACCACGCGGTGAAGGTGCAGGTCGCGGGGCCGCTGACGCTGGCGGCGCAGGTCGAGCTCGTCGGCGGACATCGCGTTCTCACCGATTCCGGTGCGGTGCGCGATCTTTCGGAATCCCTCGCGGAGGGCCTAGCGCAGCATATCGCCGAGGTCGGTAAGCGGCTCGGTGCGAATGTCGTGGTGCAGCTGGACGAACCGTCGCTGACCGCCGTTCTCGACGGGTCCATTCGTGGGCCGAGCACGATGCACACGGTGCGCGCGATGCCGGAGCCCGAGGCGCTGGCCGTGCTCGATTCCGTGGTGACCGCGCTGGATGCGTCCGTGCTGGTGCACACCTGCGCCGAACCGCCCGCGCTGGGCCTGCTACGCGGAAGTTCCGCCGCCGCAGTCGGATTCGATATCGCCGCGATCGGCACGGGCGATCTCGACAATATCGGTGAACTGCTGGATTCGGGGAAGTACCTGGCGCTCGGGCTGGTGCCGACCGTCGCTCCCGGCGGGCGCGTCACCTGGCGCGATGTCGCCGAGCCCGGTGTGCGGCTGCTGGACCGCCTCGGCTTCCCGCGCCGCCTGCTCGCCGATCGGGTGATCGTCACCCCCGCCTGCGGGCTGGCCGGTGCCTCCGCACCCTGGTCCCGCCGCGCCCTCGAACTGGCCGCCGAAACCGCTCGTGTCTTCGCCGACGAACCGGAGTCGATCACCTTCGAGTAGGAGGTAACCAATCCCGCATTTCCGGCGTGCTTTCGGCCGGAATCCCCGATATGGGGCGGGAAGGTTGTCGCGGCGGTCAGCCGAATGGCGGGCGGGCGCCCGGGTGACCGAGTTGCCAGTGCTGCGGCTTTCCCGGCGGGTACACGACCGGGATCTGATCGCCGGGGGAGGGCCACTGGTTGACATCCCAGGCGAAGCGGCCGTAGACGCTCTCTCCGGCTACCGACGGACCGGAGAGGGTGCCGGTGATGGTGACGTACTGGCTGCCCTGCGCGGCCGGTCGCGGGCTCACCCCGGTGACGTGCAGGGTTCCGGTCTCGGGCTCCGGCCGGTTCCAGCCGCGGCCCGGCGCCGATCCCGCCTTCCCCCGCCCGCGCCGAAAGGACGTGACCAGCACCACCAGCACCACGACGACCATGACCAGGAACGCGATCTCCAGCATGCCCCCATGCTATGCGCCGGGCATCGGCACACCTGCCGGCCGCGCTCAGTGGGCGGTGAGTTCGGTGGTGCCCTCGGGGGTGCGGCGCAGTTGCCAGACGGTGGTGCGGCGGTGTTGGGAGCGGCCGTTGCCGCGGTCCACCAGGGTGCGGTTGCGGGTGGTGAAGATCAGCTGGGCGCCCCGGGAGTTGGTTTCCGGATTCTGGAACAGCTGGATCAGCCGGTCGGTCGCGTCGCCGGTGAGGTGGGTGTCGATATCGTCGACGGCCAGCACCCGGCCGGTGTCGAGCGCGTCCAGCATCGGCGGCAGCAATCGCAGCAGCGCCAGCGTCGCGGTGGACTCGTCGGCGATGTCGAAGGCGGCGGTGATGCCCTCGTGCACCAGGCCGAGGCCGACACCCCGGCGAGCCACCATGCGCGAGTACAGGGTGTCGCGGGCGGCACGCAGGTTGCTCAGCTCGCGTTCCAGCGCGACCGGGGTGAGGCCGTGGGTGTGCTGCAGCTGTTCGGCGCGCGCGGGCGAGGCGATGCAGGCGTCGAGTTCGGTTGCCGCCCCGGCGATATCGCCGTCCAGGTCGCGCAGGTAGTCGGCGTACATCGGATCGTTCTCCGCGATCAGCAGATCCTCGATGCCCAGATCGGCCGAGCGCAGCAGCGTGAGCAGGCGTGCGGCGTTGTCGGCGGACCGGGAGATGTGGCTGCCCAGTCGATGCGCGATGCTCTGCGGATCCGCTTGCCCGCGTTGCACATCCAGCTGCGCGGAGAACCAGCGGTAGGCCGGGACCAGGGCCTCGGCGTACATCTGCCCGGTCAGGCTGAGCAGCAACGCATTCGGGCGCACCAGCGGCACCAGCGCCCCGATGCCGTAGCGGACCGGTTCGAACATCGGGCCGATGCGGACGTGGTCGCCCTCGCGCTCGAACACGATGCGCTTGCGGTTGCGCGGGTGGCTGTGCAGCCATTCGGCGGTGACGTCGGCGTTGTCGAGCCGGAAGCCGTAGGTGTACGGCACCCCCTCGGCGACGAAGGTGGCGACGAATTCGGAAGGGCGATCGGCGAATCCGAGATGCGGGGCGCGCACCGGCCCCGCATAGGGATCCCACCCGGTGACGGAGTTCAGCACCGCGTCGCGCATATGACCCAGCGCGTCGACGAGGCTGGACTTGCCGGTGGCGGCCGTGCCGTGCACCGCGGTCACGGGCGCGGGCAGCGCGCCGGCCCGGCTGCCGACCAGCCGCAGTTCCTGCGTCTCGGCCAGCGATCTGTGGTTCGTCACCTGAAAACTGCGCAACACCCGTGTCATCCTGCCGTCCGGTCCGGTGCGCCGCGACATCGGGCCGGTCGTAGCGGACGGTGCGACCTCAGTCGTTCGTCGGCAGCCGCCCGGTGTCGAAGGAGGGCGGTGCGTCGGATTCGGCTGTGCCGTAGGCGAGATCGCCCGTCGGTCCCATGCCGAAATCGAGGTGCCCGCCGTCGCGAGCGAACGATTCCGGCAACCAGGCCCTGGTGGTGGCCGTTCCGTCGACGCTCAGGGAGCGGATATGGCGCAGCGAGTCGCACACCCCCGGCGCGGAGACGGTGATCTGCTGCCCGGAGGAGCGGGTCACCTCGATCTCCGGGAACGCGGGCTGGTTCACGAACAGTTCCGCGCGTCCGGGAATCACCGGGTAGAAGCCGAGCGCGGACCAGACGTACCACGCCGACAGCGCGCCGAGGTCGTCGTTGCCGCTGAGGCCGTCGGGAGTGGGACGGTACAGCTCGGTGCGCACCCGGTGCACGACGTCCTGGGTGCGGTCGGGCCGCCCGGCCCAGGCGTAGAGCCAGGGGGTCTGCAGGGACGGCTCGTTGCCGAGGTAGGCGTGTGGGCGGTGCGCGCCGGCGTTGAGCTCGGTGAAGAAGTCGTCGAGCCGCGCGGTCGTCCGGTCGCGGCCGCCCATCAGCTCGACCAGGCCGCCGACATCCGGGAAGACCATCCAATGGTATTGCGCGCCATTGCCTTCCACGTAACCGTCGGTGGCGGCGGGATCGAACGGCTCGGGAAACGAGCCGTCGGCGTTGCGCGGTTGGATCCAGCCGGTGCGCGGGTTGAACAGCCGTTGCCAGCCGTGCGCCCGGTGCATGAACCGCCGGTGTGTCTCGGCGTCACCGAGCCGCTCGGCCAGCTGCGCGATGCCGAAGTCGGCGAGGCAGTATTCGAGGGTGTCGGACACCTTTCCGGGCACGTAGCCGAGGCGCAGGTACTCCTCGTTGCCGGGCCGTTCGGTGTAGCCGGACTTCTCGCCGATGCGATCGGCGCCCGCGCGCATCGATTCCAGGGCCCCGGCGGCGTCGAAATCGCGTGCCCCGAACGCGTAGGTACTGGCGATGATCGAGTGGTACGGGTCGCCGTTCATGACGCCGGTGATCGTGTTCTGATGCGACCAGCGGTCCCACACGTCGCCGAGCGCCCGCGCATCGTCGGCCATCGACTGGGCGATATCGGCGGCCACGTCGGGGACGAGCAGCGCCAGCAGCTGGGCCTCGCCGCGGTAGGTGTCCCAGCCGGAGAAGGTGGCGTAGTGGTGGCGGCCCGGCCGGACCCGGTGCACCTGCCCGTCGAATCCGGTGTAGGACCCGTCGGCGTCCTCGAAGACATACGGCTGCAGCAGACAGTGATACAGCGCGGTGTAGAAGATGCGCAGCCGTTCCGGATCGCCTTCGCCGATGCGGATCCGCTCGAGTTGTTGCCGCCACCGGTTCCGGGTGGCCGCCCGGAGGGTCTCCAGATCCGTTGTGCCGATCTCGGTTTCGAGGTTCCTCCGGGCGCCTTCGACGCTCACGTACGACAGTCCCACCTGCATGTGGACCGGCCGATCCGCGTCGAACTGCAGATACACGCCGCAGCCCTTGCCGTGCACCGCCAGCTCGCCGGAGTCGGTGCGGCGGGTCGGTGCCGAGCCGCGCACCATGGTGTCCTGGCGCACGGTGTTGTCCTGCCACACACCGGATCCGGTGACCGGGCGGTCGAAGACGACGTGGAAGTACACCCGATAGCGGCTCGGTGCGGCACAGAATCCACCGGTGTGGGCCCAGCCCGAGACCGTATTGCCGTCGATGGTCGCCTCGGCGTCGTCGACACCGTTCACCGAGCCGGTGAGGTCGATGAGTACCGTGCCGGGTTTGCCTGGCGGAAAGCTGAATCGGGCCGAACCCGACCGCGTCGAGGCGGTCAGCTCGGTCGTCACGCCGGTGTCGGTGGTGACACGGTAGTACCCCGGCTCGGCCGCTTCGGCGCGATGGTCGAAGGTCTGGTGATAGCTGGACTCGGCGGGCGAGGAACCGATGACGCCGGAGATCGGCAGGATCGGAATATCCTGTGCACCAGTGCATCCCGGGCCGGAGATATGGGTCAGCGAGAATCCGTATAGCCGGTTGTCCTCGTACTTGTAGCCGCCGCCCGCCGTGCGCACGGTATCGGGACTCCATTGCAGCATTCCGAACGGTGCGACGGCGCCGGGGAAGGTCATGCCCGCGCCACCACCGTGACCGTAGTCGGGGCCGCCGTCCTGAGTTCCGACGAAGGGATTCACATACGCGGTGGGATCGGTCATGTTCTCAGATTCGGTGATGGAGGGTGACCGCCACAGCGGAACGCGAGAACCGGCCGCCTCGGGTCCGCCCGAACGTTGACATGCAACCAATTGGATGCCTATATTGAATATGCATCCGAAAGGTTGCCTATGGAGGTGACGACGTGGACGAGGTGTTCAAGGCGCTGGCCGATCCGAGCCGGCGCCTGCTGCTCGACAGCCTGAACGCGGACAACGGGCAGACGCTGCGCGAGCTCTGCGCGGGGCTGGACATGTCCCGGCAGGCGGTGAGCAAGCACCTGGCCGTGCTGGAGGCGGCGAATCTGGTGGCCACGCGCCGCCGCGGCCGCGAGAAGCTGCACTACCTGAACGCGGAGCCCATCAACGCCATCGCCGATCGCTGGATCAACCGCTACGACCGCGGGCGAGTGCACGCGCTCGCCGACCTCAAGACCGCATTGGAGACCACGACCATGAGCACTACCGAATTCGTCTACACCACCTACATTCGGACCACGCCGGAGAAGTTGTGGGAGGCGCTGACGCAGCCGGCGTTCACCAAGCGCTACTGGGGCGCCCACTTCGATACCGACTGGCAGTCGGGGTCTGTCATGACGTGGCACGAAAGGGATTGGCAGAGCACCGATTCGGAACAGAAGGTGCTGGAGGCCGACCCCTACAACCGGCTGTCCTATACCTGGCACACCATCAGCCTCGACCACGCCGACGCGTTCGGCATCGACCACGACACGGCACGCAAGTGGATGAGTGAGCCGCGCTCCAAGGTGACCTTCGAACTGGAGCCGGTCGGGGACCTGGTCAAGCTCACCGTGGTCCACGACGGTTTCGAACCGGGCAGCGGCCTGCTCGAGGGCGTCAGCGGCGGCTGGCCGAGCATCATCACCAACCTCAAGGCCCTGCTCGAGACGGGGGAGACGCTGCCGGAACTCGACCCGGCGGCGTGGGAGCCCGCGTCGTCCTGAGCGGGCGGGCCGGGCGGATCCGCGGGGCCGGTCATCGTTCCGCTGCCGCCGCAGGGGTGACGGCTCGTACGAAGATCAGTTGCCGTACTGCTTGGTTTCCGGGCGTTCGATCATCAGGCCGTGGGCCGGTTCGTCGGCGACCGGGCGATGCTCGACGCCCTTCGGGACGACGAATATCTCGCCGGGGTGCAGGGTGACCGGGTCGCGGTCCTGCATCTCCAGGCGGAAGGTGCCGTCCCAGCACAGGAACAGTTCGTCCTCGTCGTGGTGGTGCCAGGGGAAGGCGCCGTGGAAGCGGGCGATGCGGACCACGGCATCGTTGGCAACCGCGAGATCCCGCGGCTGCCACGGGTCGGTCAGGGCGGCGACCGTATCGGTGATGGAAACCTTGCTCATGGCTCCATCCTGGAAGTGCGGCCCTGGCCGAACCAGAGCCAATCCGGCACAATTGGTTTGCATATGGAGCCAATTGAGCTGACCGACCGCCTCGGCCGCTGGTCGGCGGGGCGGGGTCCGCTGTACGTGCTGCTGGCCGGGCGGCTGCGGACGCTGATCGAGGACGGCGAACTTCCGCCGAGCACGCCGCTGCCGCCGGACCGGGTACTCGCGAAGGCCCTCGCCGTCGGGCGCAGCACGGTCGTCGCCGCGTACGACCTGCTCGGTGCCGAGGGGCGGGTGGTGCGGCGGCAGGGCAGCGGGACGCGGGTCGCCGGGCCGGGTCCCGCCGCGCGGCCGGACACCACGCATTCCCCGGCGTTCCTGCAACTGCTGGAACCGGAGTCGGGCGTCATCGCGCTCGCCTGCGCCGCGCCGCAGCACCCGCCGCCGGAGGTGGCCGACGCCTATCGCCGGATCCTGCCGCGGCTGGCTTCGATCGACGACGACATCGGCTATCACCCGAACGGGCATCTGGTGCTGCGCAAGGCAATTGCGGATCGATATCGGGCGCGCGGGGTGCCGACCACACCGGAGCAGATTCTCGTGACGGGCGGTGGGCAGCAGGCGCTGTCGCTGATCGCGCGCGCATTCCTGCGGCCCGGGGACCGGGTGCTGGTCGAGGCGCCCACGTATCCCGGTGCGCTGGAGGCGTTCCGGGAGTCGGCGGCGGTGCTGGAAGGTCGCCCGATCGGCCTCGGGAAGGTGTCGCCGGCGGCACTCGCCTACGTGGTCGCGACCTATCAGAACCCCACGGGCGCAGTGCTTTCCGGCCTGTCCAGGCAGGTCCTGGTGGAGTCCGCGGCCGCGGCCGGGGTGCCGCTGGTGGACGACGAGGTGCTGGCCGATCTCGGCTTTCCCGGCTCCGATCCGGCCCCGCCGCCGCTGGCCGCCCACGACGACGCGGTCGTCACGCTCGGATCGCTGAGCAAGATCGTCTGGGGCGGGCTCCGCATCGGCTGGGTGCGCGCGCCGGTCGCGGTGATCGCGCGCCTCGCCCGGCTGCGGGCCGTGCACGATCTCGGCGGCAATGTTCCGGCACAGCTGGCCGCCGCCGAACTGGTGTCCGGGCTCGACGTCCTGCGCGATCGAATAGTCCGGCAGCGCAAGGAATGTCACGACCTGCTGGTATCCGAACTGGCCGCGCTGCTGCCGGAGTGGGATGTGCCGCGAGTGGGCGGCGGTCAAACCCTGTGGGTGCGGCTGCCCTACGGCGACGGCGCCTCCTTCGCGCAGCGCGCGCTGCGGCACGGCACCGCCATACTCCCCGGCACCGGCCTGGACCCCACCGGCGGCAGCACCTCCCACGTGCGCATCAGTTTCGTTGCCTCCCAAGCCGATCTACGCGCCGCCGCCCACCGGCTGGCCGAGGCCTGGCGCGCCTACGATCCGCCCGCGCGGCCAACTTCGGGTGCTCCGCCGCTGGCGGTCTGAACGCCCGGGATACCGTGGCCGGGGCGCTCGGATCGGCCTGCGTGGACACGGATCGAGGCCGGGTGGCAATTTTCGCCACGCGCCGCTGTCTGTGCCCGGTCCGGCCGGATCGATTGCGATCTGCTGCTGCCGGGTTCTCGATCGACTTCGCGAAATCGGGGACGGGGCCTTCTTTCTCATGCCACACTTCCGTGTGGCGGAAGAGTTGTTCCGTTATCGGAAAGGAAGATGCCGATGAGGGCGTTGACATGGCTCGGCGGGCGGCCGCGCACGAGCGGTCCGGAGGATGCCAGATATCCCGCGGGACAGCTGGTCGCGTACGGGACCCAGCACATTCTGACCATGTACGGCGGGGTGATCGCGCCGCCGCTCATCGTCGGCGGTGCGGCGGGGCTGTCCGCCGCAGACATGGGGCTGCTGGTCACGGCGGGGCTGTTCATCTCGGGCCTGGCGACACTGGTGCAGACGTTGGGCATCGGGCCGTTCGGCAGCAGATTGCCTATCGTGCAAGGCATTTCGTTCGTGAGCGTGTCGACGATGGTCTCGATCGCCAGCGAGGACGGGCTGCGTCCGGTATTCGGCGCCATCATCGTCGCGGGGGTGATCGGACTGGTGCTGTCGTCGTTCTTCGCGCAGTTGGTGCGCTTGTTCCCGGCGGTGGTGACGGGCTCGCTCATCACGGTGATCGGCCTGTCGCTGATGCCGGTCGCCTTCCAATGGGCGATGGGCAACGACAAGGAGAAAGCCGACTACGGCTCGATGGCCAACATCGGCTTCGCGGGCCTGACGCTGTTGATCATCCTGGTGATCAGCCGACTGTTCCAGGGGGCGATTTCCCGGCTGTCGATCCTGATCGGCCTGGTGATCGGGACCGTCATCGCCGCGCTGGCCGGCAAGGCGGATTTCGGCGCCGTGGGCGAGGCGCGCCTGATCGCGCCCCCGCAGCTGTTCCATTTCGGCACACCGACTTTCGAGATCGGCGCGATCGTCGCGATGACGATCGTGATGCTGGTGATCATGACCGAGGCCACCGCCGACATCCTGGCGATCGGCGAGGTGGTGGGGACCGAGGTCGACACGCGGCGGGTCGCCGACGGCCTGCGCGCCGATATGGCCTCCTCGGCGGTGGCGCCGCTGTTCGGCACCTTTCCCTGCAGCGCCTTCGCGCAGAACATCGGCCTGGTGGCGCTGACCGGGATCAAGAGCCGGTTCGTGGTGGCCACCGGCGGATTCATCCTGCTGTTGCTGGGACTGCTGCCGGTCGTCGGCGCGGTGGTGGCCGGGGTTCCGTATCCCGTGCTGGGCGGAGCCGGGCTGGTGTTGTTCGGATCCGTTGCCGCGAGCGGGATTCGGATGCTGTCGCGGGTCGACTACCAGGACAACCTCAATATGGTGATCGTCGCGGTGTCCATCGGGGTCGGCGTGATACCCATTGCGGCACCGGCGTTTTGGGAAGCGTTCCCGGAGAAGGTCGCGATGGTGCTGGAGTCCGGGATCAGCGCCACCGCCATCGTCGCCGTCGTGCTGAACCTCGCGTTCAACGAGCTGAAGTTCGGAAGACGGTCGGGCGCTTCGGTCTTCGCGGCCGCGCAGGACAGCCAGGACAGGTTCGGCGATCGCATAGACGACGATCTGCGGCCGTGACGGCAGCCCTCGGGTAGCCACGCCGCACGTGCGTGTCGGTTCGATTCGAGCCATGACGTGGCGGCGACCACCGTCGTGTGGCCGTGGCCGACCCGGGCCCGGATGGTCAGCGCCGAGAGTGCGGTAGCGGGCTGGAGGTTCTGTCACGGTGGTGTCCGGGCGCCCCGAATCGATGGGCGCGACGTGCTCGAATGTGCCCCGGAGGTGTCGGGGGGCTCGGCTAATCTGCGTTTTGTGAGTGAATCCGGTATCGAGATCACCCCGGCAACGGGTGACGAGCGGACGCAGTGGCAGGAGCTGGCCGAGCAGGTGCGTGAGCACCAGTTCCGCTACTACGTGCGCGACGCGCCGATCATCTCCGACGGCGAATTCGACACGCTGTTCCAGCGGCTGCTCGCCCTGGAGGAGGCGCACCCCGACCTGCGCACCCCCGATTCGCCGACGCAACTGGTCGGCGGCGGATTCGCGACCGAGTTCACCGCGGTCGACCACCTCGAGCGGATGCTCTCGCTGGACAACGTCTTCGACGAGGACGAGATGCGCGTGTGGGTGAGCCGCGTCGAGGCCGAGACGGGCCCCGATATCCACTACGTGTGCGAGGTGAAGATCGATGGTGTCGCGCTCAACCTGGTCTACGAGGACGGCCGCCTGACCCGCGCGGCGACCCGCGGCGACGGTCGCACCGGCGAGGACGTCACCCTCAACGCCCGCACCATCGACGACATCCCCCTGCGGCTGGCCGCGAACGACGAGTTCCCGGTGCCGAAGCTGCTCGAGGTGCGCGGCGAGGTGTACTTCCGGCTCGAGGATTTCGAGAACCTGAACGCGGCGATCGTCGCCGAGGGCAAGCCGCCGTACGCCAATCCGCGCAATACCGCCGCGGGTTCGCTGCGGCAGAAGGATCCGGCGGTGACATCGCGGCGTCGGCTGCGGATGATCTGCCACGGGTTCGGCCGCATGGAGGGCTTCACCCCGGCGTCGCAGTACGAGGCGTATCGCGCGCTGGCGGCGTGGGGGCTGCCGGTGTCGGCGCACACCGTCCGGGTGCAGGGCGCCGATGCCGTGGTCGAGCGCATTCGCTACTGGGGCGAGCACCGCCACGACATCGAGCACGAGATCGACGGCCAGGTGATCAAGGTGGACGAGATGGTGCTGCAGCGCCGTCTCGGCGCCACCTCGCGCGCGCCGCGCTGGGCGATCGCCTACAAGTACCCGCCGGAGGAGGTCACCACCAAGCTGCTCGACATCCAGGTCAATGTCGGGCGCACCGGCCGCGTCACGCCGTTCGCGGTGATGGCGCCGGTCACCGTCGCGGGGTCGACGGTCTCGATGGCGACGCTGCACAACGCCTCCGAGGTCGCGCGCAAGGGTGTGCTGATCGGCGACACGGTCACCATTCGCAAGGCGGGCGATGTCATTCCCGAGGTGCTCGGCCCGGTGGCCGATGCGCGCGACGGGTCCGAGCGCGAATTCGTCATGCCCACCCGCTGTCCGGAGTGCGGCACCGAACTCGCCCCGGAGAAGGAGAGCGATGCCGACATCCGCTGCCCCAACCAGCGGTACTGTCCGGCGCAGCTGCGCGAGCGGGTATTCCACATGTCCGGGCGCGGTGCGTTCGATATCGAATCGCTCGGCTACGAGGCGGCCGTCGACCTGCTGAAGTCCGGAGTCATCGCCGACGAGGGCGACCTTTTCGACCTGGATGAGGAAAAGCTGCTCGGCACAACGCTTTTCGTCAACAAGAACGGCAGCCTGTCGGCCAACGGCAAGCGTCTGCTGCAGAACCTCGACTCGGCCGAGGAGCAGCCGCTGTGGCGGGTGCTGGTCGCGCTGTCGATCCGGCACGTGGGCCCCACCGCGGCGCGGGCGCTGGCCGCCGAGCTCGGCAGCATGGAACGCATCGAGAACGCCTCGGCGGAGGAGCTGGCCGCCGTCGACGGGGTCGGCCCCACCATCGCGGCCGCGGTGAAGGAGTGGTTCACCGTCGACTGGCACCGCACCATCGTGGAGAAGTGGGGTGCGGCCGGGGTCCGCATGGCCGACGAGCGCGACGAATCCATCGAACGCACCCTCGAGGGGCTGTCGATCGTGGTCACGGGCTCGCTGCAGACCTTCTCGCGTGACGAGGCGAAGGAGTCGATCCTGGTCCGCGGCGGCAAGGCGGCAGGGTCGGTATCGAAGAAGACCGCCTACGTGGTGATCGGCGATTCGCCGGGCTCCAAGGCCGCCAAGGCGGAGGAACTGGGCGTGCCCATCCTGGACGAGGACGCGTTCCGGCGGTTGCTGGAAGACGGGCCCGCTGCGGTCGAGGAAGGTGGGCCGTCGGCCGTCGAGGAGGGTGGTCCGGCGGAGGAGTAGGCGAGCCATCACCGTCGTGGAGGGTGGTCCGGCGGCAGAGTCGGCGAGCGGTCCCCGTAGAGGTGGGTGGTTCGGTGGACTATTCCTTCGTCCGGCGAGCGCCGAGATCTTCGGCACGCACGTCACTACTCGGTTCCGGCGTACGCCGGAATGACGGGGGCGGCTATGGTGCCCAACGGCTGTCCGGCAGTTGTTCGTGGTTGAGTGCGTGAGGAAGGTGGGCTGGTGGGCGTGGCGGAGCCGGGGTTCGAGATCCGGAAGGCGCGGACGGAGGAGTTCGCGACGGTGGGGGCGCTGACCGTCGAGGTGTATGTGGGCGAGGGGCATGTCGACCCCGAAAGTCCGTATGTGGCAGAGCTTTTCGATACGGCGACGCGGTCGGGGGAGGCCGACGTGCTGGTGGCCGTTCGTGACGGCGAAGTGCTCGGGTCGCTCACCGTGGCGCGGTTCGGCACGCCCTGGGCCGATATCGCCCGCTCCGGAGAGTTGGAGTTCCGGATGCTCGCGGTGGGGAAGCGGGCGCGCGGGCTGGGCGTCGGCACGGCGCTGGTGCGCACTGTTGTCGACACCGGCCGGTCCGAGGGATTCGAAGGGGTGGTGCTGACCACCATGCCGACGATGGGCGACGCTCGCCGGATCTACGAACGCATGGGATTCGTCCATGTGCCACAACGGGATTGGGAGACGGATACCGGAAAGCCGCTGACCGTGATGCGGCTGGCCCTATAGGTCCCGAGGCCCGTCAACCATGATGCGCGGGCCGTCGACGCAGACGTGCAGGAACGCGGCGCAGACGTGCGGGTACACCGGGTCGCTGCTCGGCTCAGCCGAGCACCGTGGCGATGATTCCCGTCAGGTAGCCCAGGCGCGCCACCTCCGACGGCCGGAATTCCGGCCCGCCCGGACGGCCGAGTAGCAGCACCTTGCCGGTGTTGCCGAGCGGCGCGGCGGCCAGCTTGGTGTCCATATCCTTCCAGATCTGCGGCACCCAGTCGGCCTCGGGATCGAGCGCCGTGGGCTTCTCCAGCGGCATCCACGGCGCCGAACCCGCCTGTGTCTCAGGCGCGCTCGTGCTGCCCACCACCCGATAGGCGCCCTGGGCGCCCATATCGATCACGGTGCTCCACCCCACGCGCAGCACCCGGGGCACGCCGTCGACCAGTACCTGCAGCCGGTCGTCGCGCGCGGCGGCCACCTGGTCGATCAGCTCCAGTTCCCGATGGGTGTCGAGAATGCCGGAGTATGGGCGCAGCGAATCCACCCGCACATCGGACAGCGACTCGGCCGCGGTGATCAGGGTGTCGGGCAGCGCGCCCTGCGGCACCTCGACCACGAGATCATCGATCGCATATCCGGCGCCGCGTTCGACCACATCCAGCGAGAGGATGTCGGCGCCGACGGAGCCCAAGGCGACGGCCAGTGAACCAAGACTTCCTGGGCGATCCGGAAGTTGCACGCGGAGCAGAAATGACACGTGCGTCCCTTCCCTTCCTGTGCGACCGAGACTTTCGGACGTATACCCGCGTCTCGCAATACTTACACCCGGAGGTTTCGGGTGAGCGGTCCGTGGCGCGCGTGGTGACGCATGCCACTGGTCATTGTCGGACGGACCGGTTCGTCGTGCCAGCGGTAACCCGACGACTCACGGTATCGGGTCGCCGCTGCGGCTCCCACTCGCGGCGGTGCGGGTCGAGTCGGCGGGCTACGGCCGGTTCACTACGCTATTGCACGGAAACTAAACTCTTCTAGTTCCGTCTCTGCGCACGCCGCGCAGGGAGATCTGCTCGAACCTGCCGAAAGGGGTCCCGCGGTGCCCGCCATCTCCCGCGACGAGGTCGCACACCTCGCCCGGTTGTCCCGGCTCGCCCTGACCGATGACGAGCTCGACCTGTATGCCGGTCAGCTGGATTCGATCCTCAGTCACGTGCGGGTCATTTCGGAGGTCGCCGCCGACGTCCCCGCCACCGCGTCGCCGAATCCGACGACGAACGTGACCCGGCCCGACACCATCGTCGAGGGTCTGACGCCGGAACAGGCGCTGTCCGGCGCCCCGGCGGTGGAGGAGCAGCGGTTCATGGTCCCGCAGATCCTGGGAGAGGGCGAATGAGTGATCTCACCAAGGCCACCGCCGCCGAGCTGGCTGAGAAGATCCACGCCCGCGAGGTGTCCGCGGTGGAGGTCACCGAGGCGCACCTGCGGCGCATCGCGGAGGTCGACGGCGAGCTCAACGCCTTCCTGCACGTCGCCGACGAACAGGCCCTGCAGACGGCGGCCGAGGTGGACCGCGCGATCGCCGCGGGCACCGTGGCCTCGCCGCTGGCGGGAGTTCCGTTGGCGCTCAAGGACGTTTTCACCACCACCGACATGCCGACGACCTGTGGGTCGAAGATGTTGGAGGGGTGGGTCCCGCCGTACGACGCGACGGTGACCGCGAAGCTGCGCGAGGCCGGTATCCCGATCCTCGGCAAGACCAATATGGACGAGTTCGCGATGGGCTCGTCGACGGAGAACTCCGCCTACGGCCCGACCCTCAACCCGTGGGACCCGCAGCGGATCCCGGGTGGCTCGGGCGGCGGGTCGGCGACGGCGCTGGCGTCGTATCAGGCGCCGCTGTCGATCGGCACCGACACCGGCGGGTCCATCCGCCAGCCGGCGTCGATGACCGGCACCGTGGGCACCAAGCCGACCTACGGCACCGTATCGCGCTACGGCCTGGTCGCCTGCGCCTCGTCGCTGGATCAGGGCGGCCCCTGCGGCCGGACCGTGCTGGACACCGCGCTGCTGCACGAGGTGATCGCGGGCTACGACCCGCGGGATTCGACCTCGCGCAATGCGCCGGTGGCCCCGGTGGTCGAGGCGGCGCGGCAGGGCGCGCAGGGCGATCTGAGCGGTGTGAAGGTCGGCGTGGTCAAGGAGTTGCACTCCGACAGCTACCAGCGGGGCGTCATCGCCTCCTTCGACGCGGCCGTCGCGGTGCTGAAGGAGCTCGGCGCCGAGGTGGTCGAGGTGTCGTGCCCGAACTTCGAGTACGCGCTGCCCGCCTACTACCTGATCCTGCCCAGCGAGGTGTCGTCGAACCTGGCCCGGTTCGACGCCATGCGCTACGGCCTGCGCGTCGGCGACGACGGGCAGCACAGCGCCGAGCAGGTGATGGCCGCGACCCGCGAGGCCGGATTCGGCCCGGAGGTCAAGCGCCGCATCATGATCGGCACCTACGCGCTGTCGGCCGGGTACTACGACGCCTTCTACGGGCAGGCGCTGAAGGTCCGCACGCTCATCGCCCAGGACTTCGACAAGGCCTACGAGCAGGTCGACGTGCTGATCTCGCCGACCAGCCCGTTCACCGCGTGGAAGCTGGGGGAGAAGGTCGACGACCCGCTGTCGATGTACCTGTCGGACCTGTGCACGCTGCCGAGCAACCTGGCGGGCTACTGCGGCATGTCGGTCCCGTCGGGCCTGAGCGGCGACGACGGCATGCCGGTCGGCCTCCAGATCATGGCCCCGGCCCTCGCCGACGACCGCCTCTACCGGGTCGGCGCGGCCTATGAGGCGGCCCGCGGCCCCATCGCCTGATACTGCGACGGGCTCAACGTCATTCCGGCGCGGGGCCTCAACGTCATTCCGGCGCGCTCTTGGCCGGAATCCGCTGTGACCGACGCGCGGATCCCGGCCAAAAGCATGCCGGGATGACATGGTCGCTCGAGGCGGCATGCCGGGAGGATGTGGTCGCTCGGGGCGGCATGCTGGGATGACGTGGTCACTCGAGGCGGCATGCCGGGATGACGTGGTCACTCGGGGCGGCATGCCGGGAGGATGTGGTCACTCGGGGCGGCATGCTGGGATGACGTGGTCGCTCGGGGCGGCATGCCGGGAGGATGTGGTCGCTCGGGGCGGCATGCCGGGATGACGTGGTTGGTCAGGGCGGCATGCGGGGATGACGTGGTTGGTCAGGGGCGGGGCCAGGGGCGGCCGTCGAGGCGTTCGATGTCGGTGTTGAAGCGCTGGAGGTAGTCGGCGAAGGCGGCGACGTCTTCGGGGGGCCAGCCTTCCATGACGCGGTTCAGGCCCTCGACGTTGGCGGTGCGCTCGGTGACCAGTCGTTGTTCGCCCGCGTCGGTGATCCGGAACTTGCGGGCCATGCCGCCCGCCGGGTCGGGGATGCGTTCGACGAGCCCGGCGCGCAGCAGGGCGGCGGTCTGGCGGTTGAGGGTCGAGGCGTCCAGGCCGAAGGCGTCGCTGAGCTGTCCGATCGACATCGGCCCATCGATGGCCAGGCGGCTGAGCAGCAGGTACGCACTGCGTTCCAGGCGGGTGCCGTCGCGACGATAGCGCGGATTGAGGGTGTAGCGGCCGAGCAGCATGGTCTCGAACTCCACCAGATGCGTGGGCTTGTCCATGCCGTCCTTCCGCCGGTTCGCGCCGCAACCATGTGGGCCCGGTACCACAGTGCCGCCGTGCGCCACCCGGACCCATGTGCGCACTACACATTGTATGAGCCGCACATACCCTGCGGCCTTGCCGGGGAGCATGCGCGACCGAACCTCCCGGCCAAAAGCATGCCGGGAATGAGGGTTGTGGTGGTGTGCCACGGCCGCCTGGCATGCCGCCGCTCCTCCCGGTACCTGGCACACCTCCTCTGATTTCCGGCACGCTTTCGGCCGGAATCCAGCGGCGCAGTGGAGATCCCGGCCAAGAGCATGCCGGGAATGAGGGAGTGTGCCGGTCTGTGGTGGTGTGCTGGGGCTGATGGGCTGTGGTGGTGTGCCGGAGCTGATGGGCTGTGGTGGTGTGCCGGAGCTGATGGGCTGTGGTGGTGTGCCGAAGCTGACGGGCTGTGGTGGTGTGCTGGGGCTGACGTGGTGGGCCGGGAATGACGGGGGCGACTTCGGACGGGCAGGCTTCCTGCTACTTCCGGCACTTGGCTGCCTCCCTTGTTTCCGGCACTTGGCTGCCCCTTGTTTCCGGCATGCTCTTGGCCGGAAGCCGGTGAGAGTGGGTCAGCAGTTGCCCATGGCGGTGCCCTGGTCGGTGCCGTAGCGGTGGCCGTGGCCCGGGGGCGGGTTCAGGGCGGTGAGCAGGTCGGCGGACGTCTGGACGAAGCTGAGCAGCGGAATCCAGGGCGGGCGTGGGGCATCCGAGCGGGTTCCGGCGGGATCGGGTGCGTGCCAGAGCAGTTCGGGTGACCACTGCACGACCGGGTCGGAGGAGTTGGCGAGAATCGTTGCGTTGCCGTGGTGTACGCGCCCGGCGGGCGGTCCCGCCCACAGGGCGGCGCACACGCGCCGCTGCTGATCGGCGTCGTCGGCGAACAGGGCGCTACCGGCGGTGGCGCCGAGGCTCTGCCCGTAGATGTACAGGCGGGGCTTGTGCGGCAGTGCGGCGATGCGTTGTTCGACGGCCGTGAACAGGGTGCGGGCGGACTCCTCCGCGGCGCTGCGGCCGAAGACGAAGGTGGCCCAGCTGGGGGCCTGCGAGTACTGCATGCCGAGCAGCGCGACGTCCCCGCCGAACCGCTCGTCCAGTCCCCGCGCGGCATTGGCGTCGATCCAGCCCGAACCGGTGGGAATCATCACGACCAGGTTGGCGCGATTCCACGCGCCCGAGTTATCCAGCTCGCGAATCGCCAGGGCGACACGGGATTTCAGGTCGGGAGCCGAATTCAGGCCGACATAGACGCGGGCCGCGCGGGAGGGTGAACCGGCGACGAACTTGCGGCCCTCCGCGCCGAGCGAGGCCCAGCTCACCTCGGACGCGGCGCTTCCCGAGCGAGTCAGCGAAACCGGTTGCACCAGTGTGGAATCGACGAAGGCATTGGCGGTCGCATCGGCCGAACGGCGCCAGTCCACGACGGTCGGCAGCAGCACGACCTGAGTGGCCAACGCCGCCACGACGGCCAGCCCGACGCTCCGCAGCCGGCCCAATCGCCGGACGAGCCACCGTATTCCGCGTGCGATGCCGACGAGGACCACCACGATCAGCACGGCGCCGACCCCGCAGCGCAGCCAGTGGTCGGCGCCGACGGCCGCGACACCCATGGCGTCTCGGAGCCGGTTCTGCCACTGCTGGGCGAGAACGACCGCGCCGGAGACCATCAGCGTGCCGGTCAGCGCTACCGGAATCCGGTACGCCGCGAGGCGGTGGTTGATGTCGAATCCCAAGCGCCGTCCGATGATTCGCGCGATTCCGGCGACGGTGAGCGCGATCGTGACGAGCAGTGCGGTGAGGATTGCCTGGGCCGCGGCGGTGCGCGGGAGCAGTCCGGGAGTCAGGGAGGCCGCGGTGCCCAGCGTGAGGGCGAGCGAGGTGCCGATGCGGGGCGGGGTGCGGAGGGCGGCCAGTAAGCGTCTTCGCGGCGGAGCCGGTCGGTGGTGCGGTGGTGCGCTCCGGTGGCGCTCCGGCTCGGCGCGGTGGTCCTCGGGTCTGACAAGGGTTGTGGTCATGGCAAATCCTCGGTGCGTCAGTCGATTCGGTGACGATCGATGCGAAGTGATGCGCCGCTGCGGGCACGGCGAGGAGGCCGTGCCGCCGGTCGGCGGTCAGGGCCGGGCGACGGTCGTCGCCCGACGGGTGGGGAGCCCGGTGCGGCAGGTGCCGCACCCGGGGTGCGTGTCGCGTTGTGTGCGTCCGGCCGGACCGCACACGCGCGGCGGGAGGTGGATGCGCTACCGGCATGTCACGAACGGGGTCATCCGGTCGGTGTTCCCGTTCCGTTCGCCGGGGCGGTTCAGTTCGGCAGGGCAATGCGAGGCCTCCTGCGGAAGAAGACGGTCGGATCGATCCCGCGGCGGCGCGCCCGGCGGATCCCCATGAGCAGGACTGCGAGTGCGAGCACGGCCGAGGCGGCCGGGGCGAGCATCCGCAGCGCCTGGCCGCCCAGCGCGCTGCCCGACAGTTCGGTGCCGAACACGTACTCCGGCAGCGGAGTGGCGTAGTTCTGACGGCGCGAATTCAGGTCCACGGCCGTCGTCGCGACGCCGGCGAGCACCTCGCACCGGGTGCGGGTGAGCGGGTCGGCGTGCGCGGCGCAGGCGGTGTACATGCGCTGCTCCAGGGCCGCGTCGACGGCCTGGCGTGCCCAGGGGCCCAGCGGCTGGTGGTCCCGTTCGGCGTACCGGAGCATGTCGTAGCCGAGATCATGTGCCTTGCAGGCATTGTCGAATTCCGGGGGCAGCGGGATCGGCGACGAGCAGCCGCCGCGCGGATCCACCAGCAGCCCGTCCGCTACCACCGGGCGGTACCCCTGGCGTGCCTGGAAGTCGTCGGGGATCACGGCATCCCAGGGCATTTCCCCGGTCAGCTCCGCGACCGCGGTCCTGGCCGGGGCGCTCTCGATCGGCGCCCTGCCGACACCGACCGCGGCCGCCGCGGGAGCCAGCGCGACCGTCGACCCCGTGACCATCGCCACCACGGCCGCGGCACCGGCCACGCGCCGTAGGCGTCCCGTTCTCTCGGGCGGCGCCGAGTCCGGCCCGCGGCCGTCCCCGGACACCCCCTGCGGTGCGTCCGCAACCCGCCGAGATGACGAGCCGTTGATCGACTCTGCGCGGGGTGGGTGATCCTGCGTTGCATCGCTCATGGCCACCAAGGTTATGAATTGCCACCTACCCCCGCGTCACGCCGGGGTGCGATTTTACGCCTGTAGTACCGGGGGAGGGTTCTTGTGGGCTCGTACCGGGGTAGGGGGTCGGATTTCACCCAGGGGTATGACGACGCTGGTCATGCGGATTTCTACTGTCTTATACATGGCTCGGATTGCGCGGACGGCGCGGCAGGTGACTCGGACGGTGCGAAATCCCGGTCGGCGGCGATTGGCCTTCGACGGGTTCACCGCGCTCGTCACGGCGATCTTCTTCGCGGTGGCGTGGCCGACGCTGCACCTGACCCATCAGGTGCCCGCGGCGGCGCAGCCGTTCATCGCCGGGCTGGCCGCCTTCCCGTTCGCGCTGATCCGGGTGAACCCGGCGCTCGGCTGGGCCATCTCGGCGAGCTCGGCGCTGCTGATCGCGCTGGCCATCCCGAATCAGCCGAACAACACGCTGCCGTTCCAGGTGGTGCACATCCTGGTCTTCTTCGCGCTGCTGTTCGCGGTGGCGGTGCGGGCCCAGATGCAGATCGTGCTGGTGGCGTGGATCGCCTCCGCGCTGCTGTTCGCGACGACGATGGCGCAGACCGGCGATTCGTTCGCCGAGGCCGGGCTGGGCTGGCCGATCGCGATGACCGGGCTGGTGGTGTTCGGCCTGCTGGTGCGCTGGCTGGTGCTCTCGCGCAAGGCGCTGGTGCAGCAGGAGGAGCAGAACGAGCTGGAGCGGGCCCGCCGGGCGATCCTGGAGGAGAAGGCCCGCATCGCCCGCGACCTGCACGACGTCGTCGCCCACCACATGTCGATGGTGGTGGTGCAGGCGCAGACCGCGCCCTACCGGGTGCACGACGTCTCCCCGGCGGCGCAGGCGGAGTTCGAGTCGATCGGTGCCTCCGCGCGCGAGGCGCTCAACGAGATCCGCAGCATGCTCGGCGTGCTGCGCAGCGACGGGCAGCTGCCCGAGCACGCGCCCCAGCCCGCCGCGGTCGACGTGCTGGCGCTGCTGGACGGCGCCCGCCGGGCCGGAGTGTCGATCGCCTGGACGATCGACGGCGAACTCGCGACCGTCCCCGATACGGCGGGCCTGGCGCTGTACCGGATCGTGCAGGAATCGCTGTCCAATGCCTCGCGGCACGCGCCCGGTGCCGCGGTGCGGGTCGCCCTGACCGTCCATGTGGGCTCGGTGGAGGCCGTGATCGGCAACGCTCCGGGCGCGAGTGTGGCGGGCGGCACCTCCGGGACCGGCATCTCGGGCATGCAGGCCAGGGCGGAGGCGATCGGCGGCACCGTCACCGCGGGTCCCCGGCCGGAGGGCGGATTCGAGGTGCGGGCCGTGCTGCCCTTCACCGCCGCCATCCTCGATTCCCCCTCCCTCACCGGCGCCACGCCACCGCCTGCCCTCGACCCCTCGACAACCACTGCCGCCATCGAGCCGAGCGCCACATCCGAAACGGCCCACTGACCGCATCACCCGTCCTATAGCCCGCGCGGTACGCCCCCTGATCCCGCCGGATCGGGCCTCAGGCCCGCGCTCGCGCACCCGGTATTCGTCGGCGCCCCCGTGCAGCAGCGGCGCCGGGTGCAGGAACGTGGGCCGGGTGCGGGAACGTGGGCCGGGTGCGCGAAAATGCCCCGGGTGGGAGAACGTGCCCGGGTGGGAAACGTGCGCCTGGCGCGGGAACGTGCTCCGGGTGGGAAACGTGCGCCGGGTGGGGGAACGTGCTCCGGGTGGGGAACGTGCTCCGGGTGGGAAACGTGCGTCGGGTGCGCGAACGTGCCCCGGGTGGGGGAACGTGCTCCGGGTGGGAAACGTGCGCCTGGCGCGGAACGTGCGCCGGGTGGGGGAACGCGCGTCGGGTGCGGGAACGTGCACGGGGTGCGGGGGCAGGTGAGGGTTGGGGGGCGTGGGTCGGCGCGGGGACGGGTGCGGCGGTTCGGGGCGCGGCGTGCGAGACTCGTCGGGATGTTCCCGTCGTCGATCGTCCGATTCAGCTGAGGTCAGTGTCTCGTGCCCATTACCGTGTTGATCGCCGATGATCAGGCGATGGTGCGGCAGGGTTTCGGTGCCCTGCTCGCCGCCCAGTCCGATATCAGCGTCATCGGGGACGCGGCCAACGGCAAGATCGCCGTCGAGGAGGCCAAGCGGCTGCGTCCCGATGTGGTGCTGATGGATGTGCGCATGCCGGAGATGAACGGCCTGGACGCCGCCCGCGCCATCCTCGCCGCACACCTCGACCCGCCGGTGCGGGTGCTGATGCTCACCACCTTCGATATCGACGACTACGTCTACGAGGCATTGAGCCTGGGCGCCAGCGGCTTTCTGCTCAAGGACGCGCCCGCCGACGAACTGGTGCGCGCGGTGCGGGTGGTCTCCGAGGGCCAGGCCCTGCTGGCCCCGACGGTGACGCGCCGGCTGATCGCCGACGTCACCCGGCGCCGGGCCCGCCCCAAACCGGCGCCCGCCCTGGGTGCGCTGACGCCCCGCGAGCGCGAGGTGCTCGAGCTCATCGCCAAGGGCATGTCCAATACGGAGATCGCCGAGGCGCTGTTCGTCGCCGAGCAGACTGTGAAAACTCATGTGTCCAAGGTGTTCTCGAAGCTCGAATTGCGTGACCGCGCACAGGCGGTGGTGCTCGCCTACGAATCGGGACTGGTCACCCCCGGCTGACCGGCAGGAATCGGTAGTGCGCAGCGGGTACGATCGCCGGACTTGTACGTCGCCGGAAGGGGTCCCGTAGGTGTTGCACAACGGTGACGTGTTCGCCGGGTTCACCATCGAGCGCCTGCTCGGTCAGGGCGGAATGGGTTCGGTCTACCTGGCCCGTCACCCTCGGCTGCCCCGCCTGACGGCGCTCAAGCTGCTGAACCGGGAGCTGTTCGCCGACGCCGAGATTCGCGCGCGGTTCGAGCGCGAGGCGGATCTGGCCGCGCAGCTGGACCATCCGAATATCGTGGCCGTCTACGACCGTGGCGTCGAGGACGAGCAGCTGTGGATCAGCATGCAGTACGTGGACGGTGTGGACGCGGCCAC
Organism: Nocardia mexicana NBRC 108244; assembly: GCF_001613165.1. GTDB lineage: Bacteria > Actinomycetota > Actinomycetes > Mycobacteriales > Mycobacteriaceae > Nocardia > Nocardia mexicana. Next base: position 31,191 of record NZ_BDBV01000007.1, on the reverse strand, counting down.
CGTGCATCCGCACACCCTGCCGCCGGAGCGGGCGGTGCAGATCATCGAGGGCGTCGCCGCCGCACTGGATTACGCGCACCGCAACGGCGTGCTGCACCGGGATATCAAACCGGCCAACATCATGCTGGCGCGGGCGGGCGGCGGCAAGGGGGAGCGGGTCTTCCTCACCGACTTCGGCATCGCGCGCCTGCGGGAGGACACCCAGCACCTGACGCAGGCCGGAATGTTCACCGCCACACTGGCCTACGCGTCGCCGGAGCAGATGACCGGCGCCGAGCTGGATCACGGATCGGACCAGTATTCGCTGGCCTGCGCGCTGTACTGGCTGCTGACCGCGACCGGGCCCTTCGACTCGGAGCATCCGACGGAGGTGATCCGCGGGCACCTGCAGTTGCCGGTGCCACCGGCCAGCCAGCGGCGGACGGGGCTGTCTCCGGCGATGGACGCGGTGATCTCCAAGGCGATGGCCAAGCGGCCCGCCGAAAGGTTCCCCGGCTGTACGGACTTCGCGACCGCGGCCAAGCGCGCGCTGACCGCGCCCGCTCCGGTGGTGGTGTCGCAGGGTGCGTCGTATGCCGTCGCGCACTCGAATCCCGCTGCCGTGCAGGCATACTCGCCGGGACCCGGTGGGCCGGGTGCATACACCGGCCCGCTGGGCGCGGGGGTGCCGGGTCAGCCGGTGGCCGCTGCCGGTCCGGTGGGCGCCCCTGGACAGCCGTCGGCCGGCAGGCCGGTGGCGGCATCGCAGCACCCCGCCGGAAACGGCGCGGCGACGAACATGGCTGTCCCCCCGGCCTATTCACCGCAGCCGGGTGGCTATCCGCCGCGCCGGTCGTCGAATTGGATCGGCTGGGTAGTCCTCGCCGTCGTGGTGTTGCTGGCGGCGCTGCTCGCCGGGGCCGCCGTCATCAGTTCCGAGGACGACGACGCGGAGAGCATCGAGGCCGAAACCACCACGGTGACCACGGATTCCGATCCGATACGCGACCTTCGCGAGCTGCACTCGGCCTTCCCGCAGATGGCCCCCGAGCTGACGAACGACAGCGGCACCGGCAACGGCATCGGGTTCGGCGGGAAGACCTGCTACGCCACCAAGGCGGGTGCCCCCCTGTTCCAGCACAACGAGGGTCATCCGTCGCTGGGCAACTGGGTCGCGGCCTGGGACTGCTGGGGCGCCGGGGCCGGACATCAGCCGGACTACACACTGCTCTCGTACCGGTCGCCCGCGGACGTGCACACCGTCCTGGCGCGCTTACCCGGCAACCGCACGAGCGTCGAGACCAACAACGGCACCACCTACACGAACCACCGCTGGAACACCCCGGAGAACCAGTCGCGGACGACCTACTACACGATGACGTCGTTCGAGAACGATCCGGTGCGCGCGAACTACCTGCTGTATTGCAGCAACGACTACTGGCCCGCGGTCCAGCGCGGCCTGTCCGGCCCGGCCTTCACCGAATGGTGGAAGACCTTGCCGCTCAAATAATCTGAACTCCTTCCCGCCACCCACCCATCGGCATCCCGGCACGCGCTCGGCCGGAATCTCGCTGCGGATTCCGGCCGAAAGCATGCCGGAATCAAGGGATTGCCAGTGCGGGGAGGACGGCGTTCGCCCAGCTAATTGTCCATATGTCTAACTCAATTACCCGTTTGTAAAATACCGTGCTAGCCTGGCCCCGTGCCCACCCATCGCACCCCCGAACCGGCCGCTCGCGTCCGCGATGCCGAGCGCACCAAGCGCTGCCTGCTCGATGCGGCCTTCGACGAGTTCTCCACGCGCGGCTTCGCCGGGGCGCGGGTGAGCGAGATCGCCGCCCGCGCCGGGGTCAACAAGCAGCTGATCACCTACTACTTCGGCGGTAAGGCGGGGCTGTACCAGGCCCTGGAGCAGCAGTGGCTGGAGCGCGAGGCGCACTTCGCCGACCCGGAACTGCCCATGGCGGAGCTGGCGGTTCGATACCTGCGGCAACTGCTGGCGGACCCGCGCGGGGTCCGGATGCTGATGTGGCGCGGGCTGAGCGACCATGCACCGTCCCTGCCGTCTACGGCCGAGGGCGATCTGGCCGACGTCGGGGCCCGGCAGGCACGTGGCGAGATCGCCGCCGATCTGGATCCGGCGGCCTACCACCTGGCTCTGCAGGGCATGGTGATGGCCCCGGTGCTGATGCCGCGTGTGGTGACCGAGCTGTTCGGAATGGACCCGCAGACACCGGAATTCGAGCGACGCTACGGGGAGCAGTTGCGGCGCATCCTCATTCACCTAGCAGGAACGAATACCGCAGAAGGAGAACAACAATGAGCTTCCTCGTCACCGGTGCCCGCGGCACCGTCGGCCGCACCGTGATCGAGCGGCTGCGCGCATCAGGGGAGCGGGTGCGGGCAGCGAGCTCGAGTCCCGGCGACACCTCACTGCCCGCGGGCACGGAGATTGTCGGGCTCGACATGACCGATCCAGGGTCGGTCGCCGCCGCCCTCGACGGCATCGATCGAGTGTTCATGTATGCCGCGCACGACGGTATGGGCACCTTCGCGGACGCGGCGAAAGCCGCCGGTGTGCAGCACATTACGCTGCTGTCGTCGCTGGCCGCCGCGGCGCCCGGCAACCCGATCGGTGACAGCCACCTGGCGGCGGAGCGGCCTCTGCAGGAATCGGGGCTGCCGCTGACCATTCTGCGCCCCGGTGGTTTCGCGACGAACTGGCGCTGGTGGGTGACGCCGGAACGAGTTGTCCGCCTGCCCTATCCGGAGGTGCAGCAGAGCCTGATCCACGAGGCCGACCTGGCCGACGCGGCGATCGCGACGCTGACCCGGCCCGGCCACGCCGACAACATCTACCCGATCACCGGACCGGAGTCGCTGTCGCTGCGTCGCATGGCGGAAATCCTCAGCGCCGCACTGGGTGAGCCGCTGCCGTTCGAGCAGATCAGTCACGAGGAGGCGGCGGAATTCTTGTACAAGCCGATGCTCGACCTCTGGGCGGAGCGCGGCGACGTGCCGGACGATATCGAACCAACCTCGGAATCAGTCACCGGTGTACCCGCCCGGACCTTCGCCGACTGGGCCGCCGACCACGCCGCCGAATTCGAGTAGTCGCCGGGCATTTACGGGGTGGCGCGCTCGTCGAGCACCATGTGCCCGGCATCGACGAGGATCTGCCTGGCCCGTCTTCGGACCTCGCAGTCGTCGACCGTGCAGCACATATGAATTTGCATGGCCTCGTGCGCGTGTTCGGGGGTTAACGGGCCGGGATCGACAGTGCAGTCGAAGAGGAACATCATGGCGACTACCAGCGTTCTTCGCGGGAAAGGCCGAGCGGAACCAACCCGAGTAAGCCTATCCAGGTTCATCGCCAGGTGTGAGCGGTATAGGTTACTCGGAGTTGACGAGTGCCCTACGTCCCTATTCGGACTCGGTGAACCGGCTCATCCGAAGAACGCGGCCGCCTCCCGATACCGGTCCGCCGGAACCAGTTTGAGCTGCTTGGTCGCCTCCGCCAGCGGTACCAGTTCGATATCGCTGCCCTGCAGCGCGACCATCTGGCCGAAGTGCCCGTCGTGTACCGCCTCGGTGGCGTGCACGCCGAATCGGGTTGCCAGCACGCGGTCGAACGCGGTCGGCTTGCCACCGCGCTGCACGTGGCCGAGCACGGTGGTGCGCACCTCCTTGCCGATGCGCCGCTCGATCTCGAAGCCCAGCTGGTGCGCGACCCCGGTGAACCGCTCGTGCCCGTACTCGTCGATACCGCCCTCGCGCAGATGGAACGAGCCCTCCGCCGGCTTGGCGCCCTCGGCCACCACGCAGATGAAATGCGAATCGCCGCGCTGGAAGCGGCGTTTCATCATCGCGCACACCTCGTCGATGTCGAAGGGCACCTCGGGGACCAGGGTGAGGTGCGCGCCGGAGGCGATGCCGGCGTTCATCGCGATCCACCCGGCATGCCTGCCCATGACCTCCACCAGCATCACGCGCTGATGCGATTCGGCGGTGGTGTGCAGCCGGTCGATGGCGTCGGTGGCGATGGTGACCGCGGTGTCGTGACCGAATGTGGTGTCGGTGCAGTCGATGTCGTTGTCGATGGTCTTGGGCACCCCGACCACCGGGACGCCCTCCTCGGCCAGCCAGCTGGCGGCCGTCAGCGTGCCCTCGCCGCCGATCGGGATGAGCGCCTCGATGCCGTTGTCGTCGAGGGTCTGCTTGATGCGCCCCAGCCCCGCCCGCAGCACGTCGGGATTGGTGCGCGCCGTGCCGAGCATGGTGCCGCCCTTGGTGAGCAGCCGATCGGTGCGGTCGTCGTTGTGGATGCGTATTCTGCGATCCTCGAGTAGTCCGCGCCAGCCGTCCTGGAAACCGACGATCGCGTCCCCGTAGCGACCGTTCGCGGTGCGAACGACCGCTCGGATGACCGCGTTCAAGCCTGGGCAGTCCCCGCCTCCGGTCAAGACTCCGATGCGCATGCCCGCTATCTTGCCGGGCGCGCGGAGTAAGCGCAGCCCCGGCCCTGCGATCCCGGCCAAAAGCGTGCCGGGAAATGCTGGGAGGCGTGCGGCTGCCGGAAAGCTGTGCGGCGGGCCGACACTATTTCCCGGGGTGCTTTCGGCCGGGATCAGCGGGGGGCCGGGCACTGGCCGGCGGGGAGGTCGCCCAGGTGCTTGCCGACCAGGGCGATCATCTTGTTCAGGATTTGGGTGCCGTCGTCGAAACCGCCCGAGTTGGCTTGCGCGGCAAGGGCGACCGCCATCTGCCCGGTGGGGGTGGTGACCAGGCCGAACTGGCGGACCAGATAGGCGCCGCCCTGGTCCGGGCCCCAGCCGCCCTTGTACTCGGCATCGTCGAGGTGGCCGATACCCCACTGCTGGCCCCACACGACCTTGCCCATGAGATTGACGACGGTGTCGGCATTGGGCAGGCAGGGCAGCCGCGAGGCGAACCGCACCTGGTCGGCCAGGGACCAGTCGGCCTGGCCGAAGGCGGAATAGTCGGGCCGGGCGCGGGTGGCGGGCACCTTGGTGGTGGTGTCGCCGCCCTCGCGCAGCACCGCCTCCACGGCGCCCGCGGCCTGGGCCGGCGCGCCCAGCGACTGCCACAGTCCGTCGGCGGCGCTGTTGTCGGATTCGGTGATGGCCGCCGACATCTGATACGTGCCGGAGTTGCCGTTGGCGCGCAGCGCCGCCAGCGTGAGCGGCACCTTCATCGTCGACCAGGCCGGACCGGTGGTCCAATCGCCCAGGGAGGTCATCCGCTCGCCGCCGACGGGCATGATCGCCATGCCGACGCGCCCGCCCAGGGACGGCTGCAACTCCTTGAAGTCGGCGGCCAGCGTGCCGGGCAGCGCGACCATCGCGCCGATGGTCGGGTTGCTGGGCCGCTCCATCGTCGGCAGCGGTTCGCTGTCGGTGCCCGAGGAACAGGCCGCACCGGCCAGCACGAGCGTGGTGCACAGCGCGGCCGTCAGCCGCCGCCGGATCGCGTTGCCGAACAGTCGCCTTCGTCCACGTACAGCCGTCGCCGGGGCGGGACCCGATGGCGGCGTGGATGTTTCGCCGACGCCGATTCGGGTCACTCCGTAAATGCCCGGCAGTGGGCGCATTTCGGACGGCTCGAACCGGTTGCCCGGCCGCCGGTGTGGTGCGTCCACCCGTTCACCTCCAACATCGCGGGGTGGTTCGTACCACGCCACCCCTCAGTCGAGGCATTCTGTGTCGTCCGGGCTGCGCGGTCAAATGCCGAATCTCACGGTGTCACATATGAGACGAATCCCACTCACCGCCGGCATTCTCCGCCGCCCAGCTCACGACCGTGATTGGCGAGCAGGGCGGACATCTTGTCGAGCATCGCGGTGCCGTCCTCGAAACTGCCCGAATCCGGTTGCGCGGCAAAGGCCACCGCCAGCTGTCCGGACGAGGTCGGGATCAGGCCGAACTGGCGGACCAGGTAGGCGCCGGTCTCGTCGTCGGGGCCCCAGCCGCCCTTGTACTCCGCACCGACGAAGGCGCCCAGGCCCCAGCTCTGGCCGGCGGTGATCTCGCTCATCAGGTTCACCACGCGCGCGGCGTAGTGCAGGCACGGGAGCCTGCTGGCGAAGCGAACCTGGTTGAGCAGCGTCCACACGGTGGCGCCGAACGCCATCGGGTCGTCGACCGACTCCCGGGCCTCCGCATTGTGCCGGTCCGCGACATCGGTTGTGGTGTCCCCGGTTTCGCGCAGCACCGTCTCGACCGCCTCGGCCGCCCGTTCGCCGCCGCCGAGCGCGTCCCACATCTCCTGCGCCGCATCGTTGTCGGAGGAGGTGATGGCCGCCGTCGCGAGGTCGGCCTGGCCCGCGGGATCCTGGCGCAGCGCGGCCAGGGCCAGCGGCACCTTGATGGTGGACCACGCGATCCCGGTGGTCCAGGTGCCCAGGGTGATGGCGCGATCGCCGCCGACCGGCATCACGGCCATGCCCATGCTGCCCCGCATTTCGCGCTGTAGCTCGGCGAATTCGGTGGCCAGCGAACTCGAGACGCCGAGGGTCTCGGCGCTGGCGTGCACCCCGGGCTGCATGGCCACCGCATTCGCGGGCGGGGCGGGGGCGGCGGGGGGTGTGGCCTCGACGGGAACGGGGGTGCCGGCGTTCGCGGTGCACGCCGTGACGGTCGCCGCCGTCACCACCAGCAGGGTCCATCGAAAGTTCTTGCGCCGCAGTGGCTTCACCTCAATAGACATACACCACCGCGTTTTCGCCGCCGGTGCAGGTGACCACCTTGCCCGCCGCGGTGCAGTCCATGGGGTAGGAGCGGCCGGTGACCGGGCTGACCGCGACCACCGACGCCGAGCCGCCGGAAGTGCCCGCTGCCTGGGCATAGGCCTTGCGAACCTCCTCGGCGAAGGCGCACGAGGTGACCGACGAGCCCGTGGCGGATTTCGAGAAGGGCCCCTGCGCGGCCGAACTGCCCTGGCACGCGGTGGCGCCGGGCGGCGGCGTCGCGGCGGCCGTCGTGGTCGGCGCGGTGGTGGCTGTGGTCGGAGCGGACTGCTGCGGCACGGAGATGCTCGATCCGGCCGGGCCGGACGCCACCGACGGCGCGGTGCTGCCCGGTTTGCTCACCACATGCCACCCGACCGTGCCCGCCACCGCGGCCAGCGCGACGGCGAGCACACCCAGCACGATCGGCAGAACGATCGAGCGGCGCCGGGAACTCGGGTAGGGATCCTCGTAACCCGTTGCGGCGGAGTCGTATTCGGACTGCCCGCCGAACGCGTAGTCGTACTCCTCGCGTCCCGAGTCGTACGCGCGTGCCGAGGGACCGTACTCACGCGCCCCGGGATGGTCATCGTAAGCCCGTGCTGTGAGGTCATCGTCGTAGCCGCGTGCCGCGGGATCGTTGTCGTAGGCCGGTGCGGCAGGGTCGTAGTCGTCGTACGCGCGCGTCCCGGGATGGTCGTCGTAGGCCGGTGCGGCGGATTCGTCGTCGTAAGCCCGTGCCGCGGGGTCGTCGTCGTAGTCGCGTGCCGCTGGGCCGTTGTCGTAGGCGCGTGCGGCTGGGTCGTAGTCGTCGTAAGCCCGTGCGGCTGGGTCGTAGTCGTCGTACGCGCGCGTCCCGGGATGGTCGTCGTAGGCCGGGGCGGCGGGATCGTCGTCGTAAGCCCGTGCCGCAGGTTCGTCGTTGTAGGCGCGTGCTGCGGGGTCGTTGTCGTAAGCCCGTGCCGCGGGGTCGTCGTAAGCCCGTGTAGCGGGGTCGTTGTCGTAGGCCGGTGCCGCGGGGTCGTAATCGTCGTAGGCCCGTGCCTCGGAGTCGTCGTGAGCGCGTGCCCCGGACTCCGGTAGCGGGGCGAACCGGTATTCGTCGGGCCGCACCAGCGTCGGATCCGTCGGCCGGATCACCGGCAGGTCGCCGGATGTGTCGCGATCCTCGTCGGGGTCGCGGGGCGCGATGATCCGCAGCGTCCCCGAGGTGTCGTGGCCGCGCGGCCGCTGCGCGTCGGCGTCGTCGGGCTGCTCCGGGCCGCGCGGCACCAGGCTGGTCGGCTCGTCCGCGTTGGACGGTCTGCCCGTCCCCGCGCCGGTCTGCAGCACCGTGGTGGGCTGTGCGGCGGGCGGTGCGGTGTCGTCGGAGTCCGGCGGCGGTGCCGGGGTGCGCGGTGGGAACCGGGCCGGGATGGTGGGGCCCTCCGGACCGAAGGGCTGGAAGGTGGTCGGCTCCGGAGCCGGTGCGGGGGCGCCGCCCGGCGGCTGCCCGAGCAGCGTGCGCTTGTCCCGCTGCGGAAGTCCGGACGACTGCCCGGCGCGCGCCGCCGCGGCCTTGCCGGGATCGGTGTCCTCCGAGAGATATCCGCGGACGGTCTCCGCCGCCCGGGGATCGGGGGCGAAGGGCATGACCGTGGTCGGCTCCGCGGGCGGTCCGGCCGCCGTGCCGGATTCGGTTGCGGCCTCGCCGTATTCGTACGACGCGGCGGGCGACGCCTCGGACTCCATCGGCGTCCGGTCGTAGTCGTCGACATCGTCCTCGGCGTCGAGCGGGTCGGGGGACTCCCCGACCACGCCGGTCTCGGCCGCCGCGTAGCCGTAACCCACGGACAATCCGAGGGCGGCGCGGGCGGCTCCGGCGAATTCACCCGCGGTCCCGTACCGCCCGTCGGGAGTCTTCGCCATCGCGTGCGCGATCACCGCGTCCAGGGCGGGCGGCACATCCGAGCGCTTCAGGCTGGGCCGCGGCGGCGGGTCCGACAGGTGCGCCCGGATCAGGACGCTCACGCTGTGCACCGGGAACGGGGTTGCCCCCGTGAGGCATTCGTGCAGCACGCAGGCCAGCGAATAGGTGTCCGCGCGGCCGGTGACCGGACCCGCGTCGAACCGCTCCGGCGCCATGTAGGTGTAGGTGCCGGGCGCCGTGCCCACCATGGTCAGGCTGCTGTCGCCCTCGCTGCGGGCGATGCCGAAATCGGCGAGATAGGCGAAATCGGCTGCGGTGACGAGGATATTGGCGGGCTTGACGTCGCGGTGCACCAGCCCGGCGGTGTGCGCGGCATCCAGCGCGGCCGCCGCCTGCTCGATGATGTCGACCGCGCGGTCCGGATCCATCGCGCCGTGCCGCCGCAGCCGGGTGCGCAGATTCTCCCCGCGCACCAGCCGCATATCGATGTAGAGGACGCCGTCGATCTCACCCCAGTCGTGGATCGGGATGATGTGCGGCTCCGACAACCGTGCCGCCGCTCGGGATTCGCGCTGGAACCGCTCCTGATACGCCGGATCGTCCGCCAGCCCCTCCGCCAGCAACTTGAGCGCGACCAGACGATCCTTGCTGGTGTCATAGGCCTCGTAGACCTCGCCCATGCCGCCTCTGCCCAGCAGCGAGCGCAGCTCGTACGGGCCGAATCTGCCGCCGGCCCGCGACCGCGGTGCGTCCACCGGTGCAACCTCCACATCCTGGGCAGGGTGTGCGAGAACCCCTACCCGGTTGGTCACCGGGGTCTTGCCTGCCCCTCAGACTGCCGATTCTCCGGGTGCGACCACGCCGTGGTCAAACGCGTACACGATCGCCGCGGCCCGATCTCGTAATCCGAGCTTCCCGAAAATGTGCCCTACGTGGCTCTTTACGGTTACCTCCGAGATTCCGAGCTCACCGGCGATCTCGGTGTTGACCCGTCCTCGGCCGATCAGCCGCAGCACCTCGAGTTCGCGGGCGGTCAGCTCGTCGAGGCGGTTGCGGGCGCGCGGCGGTTGCGGACGCACCGATCGGTAGGCCGACAGCACGCGCCCGGTAACCGACGGGTCGAGCCAGGAGCCGCCCGCGGCGACCGTGCGCACGGCGCGGATGAGGTCTTCGGCGGGGGAGTCCTTGAGCAGGAACCCGGCCGCGCCCGCGCGCAGCGCCCCCGACAGCAGCTGGTCGTCGTCGAAGGTGGTCAGCACCAGTACGGGCGGTGCGTCCTCACGGGCGCGCAGCAGCCGGGTGGCGTCGATGCCGCCGATGCGTTTCATTCGCAGGTCCATCAGCACGATGTCGGGGCGCTGCGCCGCCACGGCCGACGGCACCTCGTCGCCGTCGGCGCATTCGCTGACGTGGAATCCGTCGCGGCGGCGCAGGATTCGCCGCAGCCCGCCGCGCACCAGCTCTTGGTCGTCGACGACGAGGACGGCGATGGTGCCGGTGTCCGGTCCCGATCCGGTATCGGATTTCGCCGTATCGTCTGCCATGTTCGATCCCGAGATCACATGCCCTCCTGCAGTTTCCGGGTCATCGACGAGAACGCGTCGCGCACCGCCCGCAGCGGAACCTCCGCCCCGGTGGCCGCGCATCCGCCCGCGGACTTGGTGCCGCCGATCGGGATGCGGGCGCGCACCAGCCAGGCATCGTCCTGCGGTCCGGCGGTCAACGCACCGCCGAGCAGCGTGGCGCGCTGCCGCATCCCCGAGATGCCCATGCCGCGGCCGCGGCGCGGGGAGGCGCCGCCGGGCAGGGTGTTGGTGACCGCGGCGTTCACCTCCGCCTCGGTCACCTCGATGCGCAGCGCGACCTCGGCGCCGGGTGCGTGCTTGGCGACGTTGGCCAGCGATTCCTGGCTGATCCGGTACAGCGCCAGACCCGTCGTCGCCGAGACCGCGGCGGTGTCGCCGGTGAGCTCGTAGCCGACCGGCAGGCCCGCGCGGACGAAGTCCTCGACCAGGCCCGCGATATCGTCGAGCCCCGGTTCCGGGCTGGTGCTGGCGGGCCGCTGGTCGAGCAGGCCGACCGTGCGGCGGATATCCGACATGGCCTGGCGCCCGAGCCGCTCGGCGTCGGTGAGCGCGTCCACCGCCTCGTCGACGTCGCGGTCGGTCTGCAGCGAGTGCCGGGCCGCGGTCAGGTGCAGCAGGGTGATGCTGAGCGAATGCGCGATCACGTCGTGCACCTCGCGGGCGATGCGGCGGCGCTCCTCGTCGGCGGCCTGCGCGGCGCGGATCTCCTGATTCTCCCGCTCCTGATAGAGGAAGCGGCGCTGGAACTGCAGCATGAGGCCGACCATCCAGCCGAGCACCACGCCGACCAGATACATCGGCAGGCCCGCGTCCGCGTTCCCCAGTGCGGCGAAGCCGAGCAGCTCCAATATCGCCAGGACGGTGACGGCGATACTGATCTTCTTCGGTGCGATGGCGGCGATCTCGCCCGCCATCACCGTCAGCACCAGCGGCGCGCAGTCGGGCGAGACCGGCTGGACCAGGAACAGCGCCGCCGCGAGCATCGAGGATCCGGCGAGCAGTACCGGGTGCGGTTCCAGATCGAGCAGGAAGATGAGCGGATAGCTCAGCGCGATGATGGCCACCGCCACGAACGGCAGCGTGGTCGCGAAGTAGTCGCCGCGCAGCGCCGCCGCGGTGATCGCGGTGATGATCATGGCGGCGTCGGCGGTGTAGACCACCGACGGCGGATAGTCGTAGGAGGAGTCTTCGATCTTGCGCCGCACCGAACCCACGGGATCGCGCACGAACTCCCCGAATCGGGCGCGGACCCGGCGGGGCCACCCGCGCAGCGACGCGGGTTCCCTCATGCCCTGCTCAGTGGCGTGTGCCGCACCCATCCTGCAAGGCTAGCCCCCTGGTCGGCGCCCCGGCATCGTGCTCGGAACGCACCCCCGCTCCTACCACGGTAGGACCGCAAGTCTCGTCTGCGGCACGACGTAAGCGGGCCCGGGTGGCCGTAGCGTGAATTCCACAGTGCCCGGCGGTGAGGTACCGGGCGCCCATACGGAAGGGATGGGAGCGATGACGTGGAAGGACCTGCACGCTCGGACCGACATCCTGCACGAGGTACTCGCCCGCGCGGCCGCCGATCCGGCCGGTCCGGGACTGTTCTACGGCCTGCCGGACTGCGACCGGCTCTTCGGCGGACCCGCCGGAGTGCTCGCCGCATTGCAGTACCAGTGGGACAACCACCTGCGCGCAAAGCTGGACCAGGCCCAGGTGGAGGGGCAATCGGCCGCCGAGGCCTATCTGGAACTGGCGGCCGAGCAGCCCGTGCTGCGGGCCGTGCTCGACGCCCAGGACGTCCGCCGCTGGCGTGACGTCCGGGTGCTGGCCTCCTGATTTCGGCCGCCACCGACAGCATCGACGAGAGAAGGCGGGGACCGCCGTGTTGGAACTGACCGACGTCATCAAGGAATACCGGGTGGGGGAGCAGCGGGTGCGCGCCCTCGACGGCGTCAGCCTGCGCATCGAGGCGGGCGAATTCACCGCGATCATCGGCCCGTCCGGCTCCGGCAAGAGCACCCTGCTGCACATGCTCGGCGCGCTGGACTCCCCGGACTCCGGCTCCATCACCTTCCAGGGTGAGGAGATCGGCTCGCTCGACGACGAGCGACAGTCCGAATTCCGGCGGCACCGAGTCGGTTTCGTGTTCCAGTTCTTCAACCTGCTGCCGACGCTGTCGGCCTGGGAGAACGTCGCGATCCCGAAGCTGTTGGACGGCACCGGATTACGCAAGGCCAAGCCGCGGGCGCTGGAACTGCTGGACCTGGTCGGCCTCGGCGACCGCGCCGAACATCGCCCGGCCGAGCTGTCGGGCGGTCAGATGCAGCGGGTGGCGGTGGCGCGGGCGCTGATCATGGATCCCCCGCTGATCCTCGCCGACGAGCCCACGGGCAACCTGGATTCCAAGACCGGCGCGGCGATTCTGGAGCTGCTGGGTGAGATCTCCGGCGCCGGCAGCTCGGTCGTCATGGTCACCCACGACATGGGGGCCGTGCAGTACAGCGACCGGGTGATCACGTTGCGCGACGGCCAGATCGGCTCGAACGACAAGGTGGAGCGCGGGCGCGCGAACGCCGCCGAGATCGCGGACAAGGCGGTGCGCGCGTGATCGGTGCGGGCTGGGACCGGTTGCGGCTGTTCAATATCGGGGAGCTGCTGATCCATCGCGGCCGCACCGCCATGTCCATGGCGGTGATGGCGGTCTCGGCGGCGCTGCTGGTGGCGGTGCTGAGCATCGCCGGGTCGGTGACGGGCTCGGTCGACAAGCTGACCCACGCGCTGGGCGGGAAGGCCGCTCTCGAGGTCTCCGGGGTCACCGAATCGGGGTTCGATCAGCAACTGCTGCAACAGATTCGCGCGGTCCCGGGGGTCGAGGCCGCCGTGCCCATGTTGCGGACCCGCGTCGGCAACCCCGCCGACCGGACCCTGCTGCTCGGCGCGGATTCGAGCGTGGCGGCGCTGGGCAGCGACCTGGACGCCCCGATGCGCGGGCAGGCCGCGAAGCTGCTGACGGTGCCCAACGGCGTACTGGTGGGCGCCGCGATGGGGCGTGCGGAGGGGGAGAAGTTCCGGCTGGGAGCGGCCGAGGTCACAGTGGCCGGGGTGATCGACGAGGCCGCCTCGAAGGATATCAACGGCGGACATATCGTGGTCGCGGCGCTGCCGGTGGCGCAGAAGCTGGTGAACCGCACCGGCATGCTGGACTCGGTGCAGATCGTGCCCGCCCCGGGCGCCGATGTGGGACAGCTGCGTTCGGCGCTGACCGATACCGTGAACGGCCGCGCGGTGGTGGCCGATCCGAGCCTGCGATCCGCCCAGGCGGGCGGCGCGATCCAGCTGGTGCGCTTCTCCACCACGATGGCATCGGCTGCCGCACTGATCGTTTCGGCCTTCCTCATCTACAACGCGATGAGTATGGCCGTGGCACAGCGTCGCCCGACGCTCTCGCTGCTGCGCGCGATCGGCGGTAAACGCGGGCCCATGGTCCGCGATCTGATCGCGGAGGCCGCGATACTCGGCGTGGTCGGCGGGGCCATCGGCGCGGTGGTCGGAATGTTCGCCGGGCGCTCGGCGATCGACAAGATCCCGTCGGCGATGATGGCGGCCGTGGAGACCCGCACCGAGTACATGGTGCCCTGGTACGCGGTCCCGACCGCGATCGCGGCCTGTGTGCTCGCCAGCGTGGCGGCCGCGGCGATCGCCGCCCGGCAGATCTACAAGGTCGAGCCGATCGAGGCGCTGGTGCCCGTGGGGGTGTCGAAGGCGGATGTGGTGCGGCCGCTGATCCGGTGGCTCGCCCTGGCCAACGGCATCGTGATGATCGTGGCGGCGGTGTTCATCGCCGAGGCGAAACTGGGCCGGTTGTCGCTCGCGTCGATCTCGCTGTCGATCGCCGGTGCGGTATCGCTGTGCTTCGCCGCGACCGGGCCCATCATCCGGCTGGCCGCGGGTATCGCGCGGCTGTTCGGGGCCCCGGGGGCGTTGGGGGCCACCACGATCGAGCGATCCCCGCGCCGGGTGTGGGCCACGGTCATGACCGTGATGATCGGCGTCACCGCGACCGTCGCGATGGGTGGCGCCTCCAGCAACCTGGTCGATTCGGCGACCGCGTCGTTCCAGGACCTCGGCGACCGGGATGCCTATGTGAGCCCGTCCGCGCTGGCCGAATTCCCCACCGGGCCACTGCTTCCGGCCGATCTGAGGGATCGCATCAGCGCGGTGCCGGGGGTCGCGAGCGTCGGTGCGGCGCAGATGGCGTTCGCCACCCTCGGCCGCGACCGGGTGATGCTGCAGGCGTACGAGAACGGGGTGCGGTCCTCGCTGATCGGCGAGCTGAATCCCACTACGCAACAGAAGATGTCGACCGGCGAGGGCGTCGTGCTGTCGCGCGACGTGGCGAGTTCGCTGGGCGTGCGGGACGGTTCGCAGCTGGACATGCCCACCCCCACGGGCATTCACAAGGTTCAAGTGCTGCAGGTGATTCCGTACTTCTCGGCGATCTCCGGGATCGTCCTGATGGATATCGACATCCTGCGGCAGTGGTACGAGCGTCCGGGCGAGACGATTCTGGGACTGGACGTCGCGCCCGGCGCGGACAAGGCCGCCGTGCTGGACGCGGTCCGCGCCGTCGCCGGACCGGACCTGGCCGTCGACACCGGGCAGGAGGCGGTGACCGCGGTAGCCCAGGGCGTGCAACAGGGTACGTCGCTGTCGGCCTCCATCCTGTGGATCGTGGTGCTGGTGTCGACCGCCGCGCTGCTCAACACCCTGATGCTGTCGGTGCTGGAGCGGCGCCGCGAGATGGGGGTGCTGCGCGCCATGGGCACCAGCCGCCGCTTCATGCTCCGCACCGTGCTCACCGAGGCCGCGGGGATCGGATTGACCGGCGCCGCCATCGGCCTGGCCACCGGTGCCGCGGTCCAGTATCTCGCCAGCCTCGCCATGGGCCAGGCCATGACCATCGACGTGGTTTACGAGCCGAGCCCGATACTGCTGGTGTACGGCGTCGCCGCGCTGTTCCTGGCCTTGCTGGGTTCCATCCCACCGGCCTTCCGCGCGGCCCGCATGCCGATCGTCGACGCCATCGCGGCCGACTGATCGGGAGTAGGAGGGGAACCCTCACCCGGCTCGGGCGGGTGAGGGTCTCCAGCTTTCGGGTAGTGTGCCGAGCTCGGGGATGAGGGTCTCCAGCCTCGGGGCCTTACGTAGGCCCACCGCGTCGCAGAATAAGATTCTGGGCATGACTGCACCCACGGTGGACTTGATGGACTATGCCGACGTCGTCGACCGGTACGAGCCGGTGCTGGGCATGGAGGTCCACGTCGAACTGGGTACCGAGACGAAGATGTTCTGCGGGTGCCCGACGACGTTCGGCGCCGAGCCGAACACCCAGGTGTGCCCGGTCTGCCTCGGCCTGCCGGGCTCGCTGCCGGTGGTGAACCAGCAGGGCGTCGAGGCGGCCATCCGCATCGGCCTGGCGCTCAACTGCTCGATCACCCCGTGGGGCCGGTTCGCGCGCAAGAACTACTTCTACCCGGACCAGCCGAAGAACTACCAGATCAGCCAGTACGACGAGCCGATCGCCACCAACGGCCACCTGGAGGTTCCGCTCGACGACGGCACCACCTTCCGGGTCGAGATCGAGCGCGCGCACATGGAGGAGGACACCGGCAAGTCGGTGCACGTGGGCGGCGCCACCGGCCGCATCCACGGTGCCAGCCACTCGCTGCTGGACTACAACCGCGCCGGGGTGCCGCTGATCGAGATCGTCACCAAGCCGATCACCGGCGCCGGGGACCGCGCGCCCGAGGTGGCCCGCGCCTACGTCACCGCGCTGCGCGATCTGCTGAAGTCGCTGCAGGTGTCCGACGTCAAGATGGAGCAGGGCTCGCTGCGCTGCGATGCCAACGTCTCGCTGATGCCCAAGGGGGCCGGCGAATTCGGCACCCGCACCGAGACCAAGAACGTCAACTCGCTGCGCAGCGTCGAGGTCGCGGTGCGTTACGAGATGCGCCGCCAGGCCGCGGTGCTCGCCGCGGGCGGCACCATCGTCATGGAGACCCGGCACTTCCACGAGACCGACGGCACCACCTCGCCCGGCCGCCCCAAGGAGACCGCCGAGGACTACCGCTACTTCCCGGAGCCCGACCTCGAGCCCGTCGCCCCCGACGCCGCCTGGGTGGACGAACTGCGCGGCACCATCCCCGAGTACCCGTGGCTGCGCCGCGCCCGCATCCAGTCCGACTGGGGCCTGTCCGACGAGGTCTTCCGCGATCTGATCAACGCCGACGCCCTCGACCTGATCATCGCGACGGTCGACGCGGGCACCACGGTGGACGCCGCCCGCTCCTGGTGGGTCAACTATCTGACGGAGAAGGCGAAGGATCGCGAGGTTTCCCTCGACGAGCTGCCGATCAGCCCGAAGCAGGTCGCCGAGGTGGTCGCGCTGGTGGACGCCAAGACCATCAACAGCAAGGTGGCCCGGCAGGTCGTCGACTTCGTGCTCGCCGGTGAGGGCGATCCGGGCCAGGTCGTCGAGGCCAAGGGCCTGGGCATGGTCTCCGACGATTCGGCACTGCAGACCGAGGTCGACAAGGCGCTGGCCGCCAACCCCGATATCGCCGACAAGATCCGCTCCGGCAAGGTGCAAGCCGCGGGCAAGATCGTCGGCGACGTCATGAAGGCCACCCGCGGCCAGGCCGACGCGGCCCGCGTGCGCGAGCTGGTCCTCGCCGCCTGCGGGGCGGCGTAGGTCGAAGACAACAACAGGGCCCGCACTCCACGAACGGAGTGCGGGCCCTCGTTGTTCGCTCCTCTAGTCCGGGCCGCCTCCGCCGCCGCCGGTCGGCGAGATCACGACCACGCGGTCGTCGGTCGGCGTGGGCTGGCCGCCGAACTTATTGGAGGTGCTGGCCCAGATCAGGCCGTTCGGCCCGGGTGCGGCGTCGTTCAACCGGCCCCACTTGTCCTGGTACAGCAGGGCCGGGGCGGTGGTGATCGCGCGAGAGTCCTTCTCCACCTTGGCCATTGCCATGCCCTTCGCATCGGACATGGCGACCGCCACGAAGTCCCCGCCCGCGACGCAACCGGCCACGCCCGGATGATCGGGCCAGTTCCACGCCGTGGTCACCGTCCCGTCCGGCGTCAGGCGCTGCAGCCGGTCGGCGACGGGAGTGCGGTCGGTGAACCAGATATCGCCCTGGGCATCCGGGCAGACACCGCCCGCGGTCCCGATCCCGGACGCCAGGACATCCGGTGAGTTGTTGCCCGGAATCGGGTTGTTGATCCGCAGCAGCTTGCCCGCCAGCGAACCCTGATCGGCCGCGGCCCCGGGATCGCCGCCGTCACCGGTCAGCACGACCATCTTGTCGGCCGCGACGAACTCGACGGAACCCCGGTTCCCGGTGTCGCTCTTGGGAATTCCGGTGATGATCGGCTTGGGCGTGCCGTCGGAGCCGATCCGGACCACGCGATTGTCGCTGCCGGTGGTGATGTAGGCGTAGAGCAGGTGGTCCTGGCTGTAGGTGGGCGACAGCGTGACGTCGAGCAGCCCGCCGTCGCCGGAGGAGTCCACGTCCACCTGCCCGATCTGCTTGAGGTAGTAGGGCCACGGTCCCGGGTCCTGGGTGTCGATCAGGAAGATCTTGCCGGTGGCGCGCTCGCCGACCACCCCGGTGGTGCCGTCCGGCAGGGCGACTACGCCCGTCGCCTCGTTCACGCAGCTGGCCACGACCGTCGGGTCCGGATCCTCGCAGGGTCCCGGCGGCCGCTTCTTCGTGGGCGGCGGTTGCGGTGTGGACGGCTCGACCCCCTCGGGGCGGACGGTCGGCGCGGGCGTGAACGGGTCGTTCGCCGATTCGTCGAAGCGGGCACACCCGGCCAGCAGACCGGCGGCGACAGCCAGACACATGGCAACACGGCTGTATCGACTGCGGCGTGGACGGGGGCCCTGCGTGGTTACGCAGGCTGCCGCCTCCGGGCCCTGACCGTCCACGCCGGTGACAACCACACTCATGGCTCAGACGTTACGGAAATACCGTCGCGCATGCTTGCACGGGGGTTGGCGCGCGTGTGGTGGACACGCCGCGTCGGACAGCGCCCAGACTGGATACCCGTCATACTCTGAGCCCGTGACGGACAAGCCGAATGAGACACCGGAGTCGAACGAGCCACCCGCGAAGCCGGTCAAGGAGACGACCGAGCACGCGGCCACCAGCCCCTTCGACAATCCGACCGGCGAGTTCCCCCCGGTCCGGCCGGCGACGGGCAAGGATGTGCCGCGCACCGACGACGACCTGGGCCTGGACCCGGATGTCCCGCCCGCCGGAGCGGCCGCCGCGCCCGACTCCCGGACCGGCGAGTCGGAGGCCCCCACGTACGCCTTCGCCACCATTCCGCCGTCGACGACCGCCCCGACCGAGTCCCTGCGCAGGCGGCGCGAGTCTCGCCGGGGGACACAGGATCTCGGCCTGCTGATCCTGCGTCTGATCCTCGGCGTGACCTTCCTCTACCACGGCACGCAGAAGCTGGCGGGCTGGTTTCACGGCCCGGGGCTGGACGGCACGCGGCAGATGCTGGAGCAGGGCGGCTGGAAGCACATCGAGCTGTCCACCGCCATGCTCACCGTCGCCGAGGTCGGCGGCGGCGCGCTGCTGGTGCTGGGCCTGGCCACGCCGCTGGCCGCGGGCGCGGTGCTGGCCGCGATCGCCGACGCCCTGCTGTGGAAGGAGGGCATGGCGCCCGGCTTCCAGTACAAGGTGATCGAATTGGAGGCGATCCTGGCCGGACTGGCCGCCGTGGTCATTCTCGTCGGCCCCGGCCGCCTGTCCTTCGACCGCAATCGCGGCTGGTCGTCCCGCCCGGCATGGGGTTCGTTCCTGGTCCTGATCCTCGCGCTCGCAGCGGCCGTCGGAGGCTGGCTGGTCCTGCACGGCGGCAACCCGTTCGTAGGCATCTTCGACTGACCGGCCCGCGATCCAGCCGCCGGAACAACGAAAGCCGGGACCCGTACGGGTCCCGGCTTTCGTTGTTCGACAGAGACTACGGCACGCGGCGCACGGCGCCCTTGTCGGCGGATGTCGCCAGCGCGGCGTAGGCACGCAGGGCGGTCGTCACCGGCCGGTCGCGGCCGATCGGCTGCCAAGGCCGTTCGGAGGCTTCCATTTTCGCGCGGCGCTCCGCGAGAACCTCGTCGGGGACCAGCAATTCGAGCGCGCGGGTGTGCACGTCCACGCGGATGCGGTCGCCGTCCTCGATCAAGCCGATGGTGCCGCCGCTGGCCGCCTCCGGGGAGATGTGGCCGATCGACAGGCCCGAGGTGCCGCCGGAGAAGCGGCCGTCGGTGATCAGCGCGCACTGCTTGCCGAGCCCGAGACCCTTGAGGAACGAGGTGGGATGCAGCATCTCCTGCATGCCCGGTCCGCCGGAGGGGCCCTCGTAGCGGACCACGACCACGTCGCCGGGCTGGATCTTCTTGCCGAGGATCGCCGACACCGCCTCCTCCTGGGATTCGACCACCACGGCCGGGCCCTCGAAGGTGAACAGGTCCTCATCGATGCCCGCGGTCTTGAGGATGGCGCCGTCGGGGGCGATATTGCCCTTGAGCACGCACAACCCGCCCTCGACGGTGTAGGCGTGCTCCAGGTCGCGGATGCATCCGCCCGCGGCATCGGTGTCCAGTGACGACCACCGGTTGCTGGTGGAGAACGGCTCGGTCGTGCGCACCCCGCCCGGCGCGGCGTGGAACAGCTCGATCGCCTCCTGAGAAGCCTTCCCGGAGCGGATATCCCAGGCATCCAGCCACTCATCGATGCCGCGGGTGTGGACGGTGGTGACGTCGGTCTCCAGCAGCCCCGCGCGGCGCAGCTCGCCCAGGATGGCGGGGATGCCACCGGCGCGGTGCACGTCCTCCATGTGGTAGTCGGAGTTGGGGGAGACCTTCGACAGGCACGGCACGCGGCGGGAGATCTCATCGATGGTGTCGAGGTCGAAGTCGATCTCGCCCTCCTGCGCGGCGGCGAGGGTGTGCAGGACGGTGTTGGTGGAGCCGCCCATGGCCACATCGAGGGCCATCGCATTGCGGAAGGCCTTCTCGTTCGCCACATTTCGCGGCAGCACGGATTCGTCGTCGTCGCGGTACCAGCGGGTGGCGATGTCGACGATGGTGGTGCCCGCCCGCTCGAACAGCGCGCGCCGCGCCGCATGGGTGGCGAGGGTGGAGCCGTTGCCCGGCAGCGCCAGACCGAGCGCCTCGGTGAGGCAGTTCATCGAGTTGGCGGTGAACATGCCCGAGCAGGAGCCGCAGGTCGGGCACGCGGAGCGCTCGACCTCGGACAGACCCTCGTCGTCCACGGCGGCCGAGGCGCTGGCGGAGATGGCGGTGATCAGGTCGGTCGGGGCCTGCGCGACGCCGCCGACCACCACGGCCTTCCCGGCCTCCATCGGGCCGCCGGAGACGAACACCGCCGGGATGTTGAGCCGCATCGCGGCGTTCAGCATGCCCGGTGTGATCTTGTCGCAGTTGGAGATGCACACCAGCGCGTCGGCGGTGTGGGCGTTGGCCATGTACTCGACGGAGTCGGCGATGATCTCGCGGGACGGCAGCGAGTACAGCATGCCGCCGTGCCCCATCGCGATGCCGTCGTCGACCGCGATGGTGTGGAACTCGCGCGGCACCCCGCCCGCGGCCCGTACCGCATCCGCCACGATCTCGCCGACGTCCTTCAGGTGCACGTGTCCCGGCACGAACTGCGTATAGGAGTTCGCGATGGCGACGATCGGCTTGCCGAAGTCGGAATCGGTGAGGCCGGTCGCCCGCCACAGGGCGCGAGCGCCCGCGGCATTGCGTCCGGCGGTGGTGGTGCGTGAACGAAGCGGTGGCATGGGTATGGGTCCTAGGTCGGTCGGTGACTCGGGTCGCCCGGGGCTGGTCGGCGACGATGCCGAGTATCTCGGCGGCTATTCAACGGTACTCCCGCGCGATGTGGGCGGATGCGCCGGTGGGCGCCTCGCTTGCGGATCCCGGGTGGATGTCCGTGATCAGCTGCCGACCTGAGCCGATGGGCCGCGGCAGCGCGCAGTATTCAAGGTCAGCGCTGAAACCCCCGACATTGTTCCCGCACCCCCTGCTGGTTCCCGCACCCGCTGCAGCACTTGTAAGGCGTGCGGGAACCAAGGGCGGGTGCGGGGGCACCGAGGTGCTCGGGTACGACAGTCGGACGCTCATCGAGAAAGGACCACGGATGCTCCAGACCCTCCTGTACCGGCAGCTCGGGGACGATGCCGAGCTGCGGCCACTCGAGCCGTGGCAGGCGGCCGAGTTCGCCGCCTACGCGGACCGGGTCCGGGACTCGCTCACGCCCTGGATTCCGTGGGTGTACACCGTCGTCGACGAGGCATCGGCACGCGAGTTCCTGCAGAGCTACGCCGACCGGCAGGCCGCCGACACCGGACGCCTGTTCGGCCTGTATGTCTCGGGAGTCCTGCAGGGCGGCTTGATCTTTCGTCGCTTCGACGCCGACCAGCGGGTGTGTGAGATCGGCGTGTGGCTGGCTCCCGAGGCGCGCGGGCGGGGCCTGATCACCCGCGGCTGCCGGGTGCTCATCGACTGGGCGATGAACGTGCGCGGCATGGTCCGGGTCGAGTGGCTGTGCGACCCGCGGAACGGGCCCAGCAGGGCGGCGGCCGAGCGGCTCGGCTTCACACACGAAGGCACCCACCGCCGGGCGTTCCGCCTGGAGGGCGAGCAGCGCGACGTCGAGGTCTGGGGCCTGGTCGGGTAGGCGCCGCGGGCGGTCGTCAGGCGGTCGTCAGCGGTTCGTCAGCGCCTCGGCGGATCGTCGGCACGGTTCAACCGCCGAGAGGAGACAGTCGTGACCCGATCTCTGCCACCCGTGACGCAGCTGCCGACGGCCCGCGCCGCGGAGGATCCGTTCGCCCCGCCCCCGGAGCTGGCCGCCCTGCGCGACGAGGCCCCGCTGCGCCCGATGATCTATCCCGACGGGCACGAGGGCTGGCTGGCCACCGGCCACGCCGAGGTGCGCGCGGTACTCGCCGACGAGCGGATCAGCAACCGGACCGAACTGGTGCATCACTACAACCCGATGTACGCCGGGATCGAGCTGCCCCCGGCCTCCCCGGGCGATATGGACCACGTCGACGGCGCCGCGCACGCGCGGCTGCGCCAACCGGTGGCGGGGTGGTTCAGCGTCCGACGGGTGCGGGAACTCGCCGACCGGGTCGAGGAACTCGCCGCGGAGTACCTCGACGCCATGGCGGCGCAGGGCCCACCGGTGGATCTGGTGCAGGCCTTCGCCTTTCCCGTCCCGGCCACCATCATCTGCGAAATGCTCGGCGTCCCCTACGCCGATCGTGCGGAGTTCGCCGACAACGCGGCGACGGCGGTCACGGGTTCTGGACAACCGGAGGAGGTGGCCGCGGCCTGGCAGGCGATGATGAGCTACATCGGCACGCTGGTAGCGGTCAAGCGTGCCGACCCGGGCGACGACATCCTCAGCGCGCTGACCCGGACGGACATCTCCGACGACGAGATCTCCGGCATCGGCGCCTTCCTGCTGGGAGCGGGCCTGGATACCACCGCGACCATGGTGTCGCTGGGAACCTTTGCGCTGCTGCAGAATCCGGACCAGTGGGCGGCATGGCTGGCCGATCCCGACCTCACCGACGGCGCCGTCGAGGAACTGCTGCGGTACCTGACCCCGCCGCACACCGGAACTCGGTCCGCGCTGGCGGATGTCGAGATCGCGGGGCAGCTGATCAAGGCTGGCCAGACCATCACCGTCTGCACGGGGGCGGCCAATCGGGACCCGCGCAAGTTCCCCGACCCCGACACCCTCGACCTGGCCCGCCGGGCGACCGGGCACCTCACCTTCTCCCACGGCATCCACCAGTGCCTCGGTCAGCAGCTGGCCCGGGTCGAACTGCGGATCGCGTTTCCTGCTCTGCTGCAACGGTTCCCGACGCTGCGGCTGGCGGTGCCCGCCGCGGAGGTGCCCCTGCGCGGCGGCCTGGACGACGTCTACGGCGTGCACGAACTCCCGGTCGAGTGGTAGCGCCGTGAAGATCACCGTGGACCGGCAGCGCTGCATCGGCGCGGGCATGTGCCTGCTCACCGCGCCCGCCGCCTTCGACCAGGACGAGGACGACGGCCCGGTAGTCCTGCTTGACGCGGAGCCCTCGCCGGGCTTGCACGGGCCGGTCCGGGAAGCCGTGGAGAACTGCCCGGCGGCGGCGATCGCCACGGACGACCGGTAAGTGGTGAATCCGGCCTACGCGGACACAATCCGCCTCGGCGCGGGGAAAACCGCCGCGCCACCGGGATTTGTGACCGTACAGACCGGTCGAGCGGATGCCAGGAATGACAATGCTCGACGTGTGACCGCGCAAGGTCGCTCGCATAGCCTCGGTATGTGCCTCGCATCGAGGTGCAGGTGTGCGGGAGGCTGGTGTGGTGCGGGTAGAGCTGCTCGGGCCGGTTCGGGCGTTCTCCGGGGACGGGGCCGAACTCGCGATCGGCGGTGCGCGGCAACGGATGCTGCTCGCGCGCCTGGCTCTGGTCCCGGGGGAGGTGGTGGCGGCCGGGACCCTTGTCGACGGGCTGTGGGACGCCGAGCCGGCTTCCGCCAACGCGCTGCAGGCGGCCGTGTCGCGGCTGCGCAAGGTCGTCGGCGCCGGACTCATCGACTCCGTCGCGGGCGGCTACCGGTTGGCCGTGCCGCGCTCCGACGTGGACGTGCATCGTTTCGAAGAATTGGTGACGCGTGGCCGGGGAGAGCTGGCCGCCGGGCGAGTGGCCGAGGCCGCCGCCGTCCTCGGCGCGGCGCTGCGGCTGTGGCGCGGCGACGTTCTGGCCGATATTCGGGACGCCCCGTTCGTCCACCCCGTGGCCGCACGACTGGACGATCTGCGCCTGGCGACGGTCGAGGATCGGTTCGACGCCGAACTGCGGCTGGGCAGGCACGCCGCGATCCTGGCCGACCTGGACACGGCCGCCGATCCGCTGCGAGAACGCCTGGTCGCCTTGCGCATTCGGGCACTGTGTGCGGCGGGGAGGCAAGCCGAGGCGCTCGCGGCGTACGAGGCGACCCGAACCGCGCTGCGCGAGCGCCTGGGCGTCGACCCCGGCCCCGAACTGCAGCGGACGCACCTCGCCGCGCTCCGCGGCGAATTGCGTGACCCCGTCGCGCCCCCGGCGCCCGCGGGCAATCTGCCGGTGCGGCTGACCAGATTCGTCGGCCGCGACGCCGAGCTGAAACGCCTTGCCGAACTGCTGGATACCGCGCGACTGAGCACCGTGGTCGGCCCCGGCGGCGTCGGCAAGACCCGGCTCGCGGTGGAGGCGGTGAGCCGTCGCGGTGATTCCGCGCGCGCCTGGTTCGTCTCGCTGGCGGAGGTGCGTGCACCCGACGGGATCGCCGACGCGGTGCTCGGCGCGCTCGGTGTCCGCGACGTCCGCACCCTGGTTCCCGCCGACCGTTCGCCGGATCCGCTCGATGGCGTGGTCGTGCTGCTGAGCGGTGATCCGGCCGTCCTCGTCGTGGACAATTGCGAGCATCTCGTCGAAGCCGCCGCACGCCTGGTGGACCGGCTACTCGAGCGCCTACCCGCGCTGACGATCGTGGCGACGAGCCGGGAACCCCTGGGCCTCATCGGCGAAACGCTCTGCCCGCTCGGCGCGCTCGAACTGCCCGCCGCGCGGGCGCCGATGGCTGAGGCGGCCGGATCGGAGGCGGTCCGGCTGTTCCTCGACCGCGCCGAGGCGGTGCGCCCGGGGTTCGTGCTCGACGCGTCGACCAGCGGTCCGGTCGTCGAAATCTGCCGCAGGCTGGACGGGTTGCCCCTGGCGCTCGAGCTGGCGGCCGCCCGCCTGCGCACCATGAGCGCCGAACAGATCGCGCGCCGGCTCGACGACCGATTCCGCCTGCTCACCACGGGAAGCCGCGTCGCGCAGCCGCGGCAGCGCACCCTGCACGGGGTGATCGAATGGAGCTGGGATCTGCTGTCGGAACCGGAGCAGGTGCTGGCGCGGCGGCTGTCGCTGTTCCCGGGCGGGGCGACCGTCGCCGGGATGGCGGCGGTGTGCGCCGACCCGGGCGCCGACCCCGTCTACGTGCTCGGGTCGTTGGTCGAGAAGTCGCTGGTGGAACGGTCGGGGGACGCCGATCCGCGGTACCGCATGCTGGAGACCGTCCGCGCCTACGCGTCGGAGCGGCTCGATCAGGCCGGGGAGCGTGCGGTCGTCGCGGCCCGCTTCCGCCGCCACTGCGCCGACCTGGCCGAGCAGCACGAGCCGCTGCTGCGCTCCCGCGAACAACGAGCGGCGGCGGTGCTCATCGAGGCCGAGTACGCCAACCTGGTGGACGCATTGCGAACGGCCATAACGGATTCGGACGTCGAGGCCGCCTACCGGTTGCTCATCCCGCTGACCTACTACTGGCACATGGTGCGATTCGATTCGCGGTCCGATGCCTTCACGGCCGAGGTGTGCGAATTCGGTGACGCACTCCCCGCACAGCCGCGGGCGGCGATCCGCGCGCTGCATGTGCTGGCCGGCAACAGCGGCGCGGTCGCCGACGGCGCGGCGGCGCGTTCGGTGGTCGAGGAGTGCGTGCGCACCGGTGCGCTGGAACGCTATCCGATGCCGGTGCTGGTGACGCTCGGGGCGGCGCACGTGTACGGATTCGACGATGTGTGGGACAGGGAATGGCCTCGGGCACAGCAGCATTCGGATACGTGGACGCGCGCGGCCGCGAATCTGGTGTGGGGGCTCCTCGGTGTGGATCGCGACGGGCGCCCGACGGAGCCGGCTCTGGTCGAGGCCCTGCGCGGCTTCGAGGCCGTCGGCGACCGCATCGCATTGTCGATGGCGCTGACCGCCCGCGCCCGTGCCTATTCCGTGCGCGGGGAGCACGACGAGGCGATCGCGGGATACGAGCGCAGCGTCGCGCTGGCGAGCGAACTCGATGCGGCGGACGCGATCTCGTACCGCGCGTGGCTGGCGGCCGAGCGTGTCCGAGCCGGGGACACCGCCGGGGCCTGGCGCGATCTCGAGGTGGCCCAACGACTTTCCCGTAGCCGCGGCTGGTCGCAGGCCGATATCGAACTGCTGCTGTGCACCGCCGACCTGTATCGCCGGTGTGGCGACACGAAGCAGTCGGACCAGGTTCTCGATCGGCTGGAATCGACCATGGCCGCATCGTTTCCGTCGCCCGGCATCGCCCGCGACCTGGTCGCGCGGGCCCGGATGGCGAACCTGCTGACCGCCGGTCAGGTATCGCGGGCCCGATCGATCTATCCCCGGGTCGTCGCCGCGAACCAGGCGTTGGGCGCCGCGGAGACCACCGCCGAACTCTTGGCCGGATTGCTTGCCGCCGAGGGAAATCCGGACGCCGCCGCCCGAGCCCTCGGTATGAGCCAGGCCCTCCGCGGCGCCTTCGACCTGGGCAATCCAGAACTCCGCGACCTGGTTGAGAGAATGCGAAAAGAGTTGGGGGACAACGCGTACGAGCAGAGTTTCGGGGCGGGCGCCGCGTTGTCCCGAGACGCTGCGGTCGACCAGCTGGAGGCCGCGACTCGTGATGAGTGCGGGCGTCGGAAACACGGCTGAGAAATCCGGCCGCACCTCCTAGCATCGAAGTGGTGGATATCGAGAACTCCGTGCACTCATGATCGACGATATCGACGCCCTGCTCGAGGATCTCTCGCCCGACGACGAGCCCGAAACCGGTTACGACTTCGACGATCCGACGTTCCCGGCATGTCCGCGCGGCTGCGGGCGACACTGGCACGGGATGCACGTGACGGAACGCATCGAGGCCATGCACCACCGTGGCTTCATGGACCCCGGCTATCGGTACCGCGAGGACGATTCGCCGATACTGTGCCCGGCTCCGGATTTCATCGGCCCGCACAGGCCTCCGGATTTCATCGGCTCGCCTCGGCCTCCGGACTTCGGTGGCTCGCACCGGGAGCCGGGCCGAGTGGAGTCGCCTCCTGGGCTCATGCACGGCATGATCGAGACGCCGGATGAATACGCCGAGGTGTATCTCCGCCGGGGACTGCCGCCGCCGACGGCCAGGAGCCGATTCGACCCGGCGTCGCTATGGCCGTACCTGCCACGCGAACCGCACCGGGAGCACGCCCGCGGCTGCGGCTACTTCTGGCTGCCGTGCCCGTTGTGCGGCAACCACTTCGGCGGCCACGAGATCGTGGGGTCCATCCGCGGCGACGAGAATGAACAGGGCCGGACCACCTGGTGGAGTATCTGTCCGGTGTGCACGGCCGAACGGAACGGTGGCCGACCGTGACCGTTCGTGGCGCCCGGTGGCCGCCGATGACGGGTTCAGGAAGCTGCGGTGACCGCCGGTGATCACGGACTGGGTTGCGGGAGTTGGCAATCGCCCAGATGCGGGTTGACGCCCATGTAGTTGAGCGGACCCGAGACGATCGTCAGGGCGATATTGCCGAAGGAGGCGCACGTGATCGGCCCACTGTCGAAGTAGTGCCGCTGCGCCGCGGCTATGAAGCCGATGATCAGCCAGATGAGGACAAGTACGGTTCCCGTTTTGGTCTTCATGGCAGTCCTCGTACCTTCTCCGCCCGTCCGACCGGCGGCCACGCACCGCGCGCCGACGCCCCCGTAGCCGATGGGACGCCGTGCACACACCGTGCGCTGACTCGATTGTCCCATCACACCGGCCCGCCCCCGTGATTTCGCCAAATCATCCGGCGTGGCTCGTTATACGGCGCGCCATAACCCCGAACCCCCGCGCCCCTACCGGTCGGCAGACCACACATTCCCGCACCCCGCGCACGCTCCCGCACCCCCTACGAGCGCTTGTAGGGGGTGCGAGGACCAATGCGGGGTGCGTGAACCGAGGCGAGGGAGCCTGTGCTGCGTGTCGTCAGCTGCGGTTGGGCTCGGTATCGCCCTTCGAATCGGGGGTGTCGGCCTCCGGGGTTGGGCCGGACTCGTCCGACGGCGTCGGTTGGTCGGCCTCGGCGTTCGAGGCATGGGGCGAGCCCGACTCGTCCGCCGGGAGGGTGGCGTCGAGTTCGGTGTCGTCAGCCTCCGGCCGTACGAACGGGTCGGGGATGCGGCCGTTCGATGCCTCGACCAGCGTGCGCAGGCGGTCGTAGCCCACCGCGGGCAGCGCGACCTCGGAGTCGTCGAGCAGGTGCACCCGCACGTATCCGCGCTTGGGGATGCGCAGGCCCTTGATCTGCGACCAGTCGACGTGCCGGGAGCCGAACAGGGTCCGCAGATCCAGCCCGCGTTCGGACACGGTCGTGCGGGTGCGCTCGATCCACACCGCGACAACGGCCGGGATCACGAACAGCACCCACAGCACGGCCGGCCACCCGAAGAACGGGAAGGCCACGCAGAACGCCAGCATGAGCACCCCGATATGACCTAGCCGGGGGATTCTGATCACATGACCCGTATCCGATCCCGCGACGGCGGTATGGGACGATCGAGCAGGTGGCACGGATTGCTGCGGCGATGACACACCCCCATCCTCGCATCACGGTGGACAGACAGCGGAAACCGCCCCGTCTCACATAATGGGACACCACACGTCAAGCAATTTGACTCATCGACTCTCGCGCGCATACCGTCGTGCACGTGAATCGAATCGAGCTTCTCGTAATCGGCCGGCGCGTCCAGCGCTGAGCCTGACAACGTCAAGCTCGCAGCTGCGACGCGCCACCCTCGATCAGCCATCGGCTGTCGGGGGCTTTTTTATGTTCAGGCATGTTCTGTGACAAGGACAACAAGCAGTAAAGGAAAAAGACGGTGAGCGCACCTACCGCACGGCCCGGGCCCTCGGCTCGCAGGCCAGCGCCCTCGGCCAACCAGCCGACATCCGCGACCGGAACCCGCCGCCAGGTCCCGCCCGAGAAGGTGACCGGCGCGCAGTCCGTCGTCCGCTCCCTCGAGGAGCTCGGCGTCGACACGGTCTTCGGCATTCCGGGCGGTGCGGTACTCCCGGTCTACGACCCGCTGTTCGATTCCACCAAGGTGCGTCACGTCCTCGTCCGGCACGAGCAGGGCGCCGGTCACGCCGCCACCGGATACGCGCAGGCCACCGGCAAGGTCGGCGTGTGCATGGCCACGTCCGGTCCGGGCGCGACCAACCTGGTCACCCCCATCGCCGACGCGCAGATGGATTCGGTGCCGCTGGTCGCCATCACCGGCCAGGTCGCCCGCTCGCTGATCGGCACGGACGGCTTCCAGGAGGCCGACATCTCCGGCATCACCATGCCGATCACCAAGCACAACTTCCTGGTCAACGAGGCGATCGACATCCCGCGCGTGATCGCGGAGGCCTTTCACCTGGCGTCCACCGGCCGTCCGGGCGCCGTCCTGGTCGACATCCCCAAGGACGTGCTGCAGGCGCAGACCACCTTCACCTGGCCGCCGGAGATGCGGCTGCCCGGCTACCGCCCGGTGACCAAGCCGCACGGCAAGCAGGTGCGCGAGGCCGCCCGCATGATCATGGAGGCGAAGTCGCCCGTGCTCTACGTGGGCGGCGGCGTGATCAAGGCCGAGGCGTCCAAGGAACTGCTGGAACTCGCCGAGCTGACCGGCATTCCGGTGGTCACCACCCTGATGGCGCGCGGCGCGTTCCCCGACAGCCACCAGCTGAACATGGGCATGCCCGGCATGCACGGCACCGTGGGAGCCGTTGCGGCACTGCAGCGCTCGGACCTGCTGGTCACCCTCGGGGCGCGCTTCGATGACCGCGTCACCGGCCAGCTGGACTCGTTCGCGCCGAAGGCCAAGGTGATCCACGCCGATATCGACCCGGCCGAGATCGGCAAGAACCGGCACGCCGACGTGCCGATCGTCGGCGACTGCCGCGAGGTGATCGCCGAGCTGATCGAGACCCTGAAGGCCGACCCGGCCGCCAAGGGCGCTCCGCTGCTGGACCTTTCGACCTGGTGGACCTACCTCGACGGGGTCCGCAAGCAGTACCCGCTGGGCTGGACCCCGCCGTCCGACGGCTCGCTGTCGCCGGAGTTCGTGATCGAGAAGCTGGGCGAGCTGGCCGGTCCGGACGCCGTCTACGTCGCGGGCGTCGGCCAGCACCAGATGTGGGCCGCGCAGTTCGTCAAGTACGAAAAGCCGCGCACCTGGCTGAATTCCGGAGGCCTGGGCACCATGGGCTACGCCGTCCCGGCGGCCATGGGCGCCAAGATGGGTGCCCCCGACAAGGAGGTCTGGGCGGTCGACGGCGACGGCTGCTTCCAGATGACCAATCAGGAGCTGGCCACCTGCGCCGTCGAGGGCGTGCCGATCAAGGTCGCGCTGATCAACAACGGCAATCTGGGCATGGTCCGCCAGTGGCAGACCCTGTTCTACGAGCAGCGCTACTCCAACACCGACCTGGGCACCCACACCCTGCGCATCCCCGACTTCGTGAAGCTCGCGGAAGCGTTGGGCTGCCACGGAATTCGGGTGGAGAAGGAGGCCGATGTGGAGGCCGCCATCCGCGAGGCGCAGTCCATCAACGACCGGCCCGTGGTGATCGACTTCATCGTCGGCAAGGACGCCCAGGTGTGGCCGATGGTCGCCGCCGGTACGTCCAATGACGAGATCATGGCCGCCCGCGGCATCCGCCCGCTGTTCGACGACGACGAGGCGGTCGCCGAACCCGCCGTCATCCACGAGGCGATGTCGCACGAGAAGGCCACGCTGACCGCCCACGAGAAGGCCGCCCAGAAGGGGACCGAAGAATGAGTACGACCCACACCCTGAGTGTGCTGGTGGAGGACAAGCCGGGCGTGCTCGCCCGCGTGGCGAGCCTGTTCTCCCGGCGTGGGTTCAATATCGAATCGCTCGCGGTCGGCGGCACCGAGGTCCCGGAGATCTCGCGCATGACGATCGTCGTGACGGTCGAGGACCTGCCGCTCGAGCAGGTCACCAAGCAGCTCAACAAGCTGGTCAACGTCATCAAGATCGT
>NZ_BDBV01000006.1 GCF_001613165.1 Nocardia mexicana NBRC 108244 | reverse complement strand
AAGGTGCGCGCCGACGCCAGCGTGCGCACCCAGGTGATCGAATCGGTGAACCTGTTCCGGGCTAAGGTCATCGACGTGTCGCCCGACGCGCTCACCATCGAGGCGACCGGCACCCGGTCGAAACTCGACGCGCTGCTGCGGATGCTGGAACCGTACGGGATCCGGGAGATCGTGCAGTCCGGTGTCGTGGCCGTGGGACGTGGACCCAAGTCCATCACGGCCACTCGCTAAGACTTGAAGTAACCGAAATTAGAAGGGACACAATTACAGTGGCAGTCGAGATGTTCTACGACGACGATGCCGACCTGTCGATCATCCAGGGTCGCAAGGTCGCCGTCATCGGCTACGGCTCCCAGGGCCACGCGCACTCGCTGAGCCTGCGTGACTCGGGCGTCGACGTGCGCATCGGCCTGAAGGAAGGCTCGAAGTCGCGGGAGAAGGCGCAGGAGGCCGGTCTCACCGTCGGCACGCCCGCCGAGGTGTCGGAGTGGGCCGACGTCATCATGGTGCTCGCCCCCGACACCGCGCAGGCGGCGATCTTCAAGGAGGAGATCGAGCCGAACCTGAAGGACGGCGACGCGCTGTTCTTCGGCCACGGCCTGAACATCCACTTCGGCCTGATCAAGGCCCCGGGCAACGTCACGGTCGGCATGGTCGCGCCGAAGGGCCCGGGCCACCTGGTCCGCCGCCAGTTCATCGACGGCAAGGGCGTTCCGGCCCTGATCGCCATCGACCAGGACCCGAAGGGCGAGGGCCAAGCCCTGGCTCTTTCCTGGGCCAAGGGCATCGGCGGCACCCGCGCCGGCGTCATCAAGACCACCTTCAAGGAAGAGACCGAGACCGACCTGTTCGGTGAGCAGGCCGTGCTCTGCGGCGGCACCGAGGAGCTGGTCAAGACCGGCTTCGAGGTCATGGTCGAGGCCGGTTACGCACCGGAGATGGCCTACTTCGAGGTCCTGCACGAGCTGAAGCTGATCGTCGACCTGATGTACGAGGGCGGCATCGCGCGCATGAACTACTCGGTCTCCGACACCGCCGAGTTCGGCGGCTACCTGTCGGGCCCGCGGGTCATCGACGCCGACACCAAGGAGCGCATGAAGGCGATCCTGAAGGACATCCAGGACGGCACCTTCGTCAAGCGCCTGGTCGCCAACGTCGAGGGTGGCAACAAGGAGCTGGAGGGCCTGCGCAAGGCCAACGCCGAGCACCCCATCGAGGTCACCGGCGCCAAGCTCCGCGGCCTGATGAGCTGGGTCGACCGTCCCATCACCGAAACCGCCTGAGTCTCAGCGTCATTCCGATCGAGGGGCCTCCGTCATCCGACGGAGGCCCCTCGGCGTCGGAAGGCTTCCGCGTACTTCCAGCTCGTCCCGCCAGCTTTCCGGCGTGTTCCACGTTTCCGCCAGCTTTTCCGGCGTGCTCCACGTTTCCGCCAGCTTTTCCGGCGCGCTCCGCCAGCTTTTCCGGCGCGCTTTTGGCCGGAATCCTCTCAGGCGACTTGCTCGACTCTATGGTTGGACAGCGGGAAATAGTTATCGGACAACAGGACCGGGCGGAGGTCGCCGGTGAGGGCGGCGGCGAGGAACTGGGTGCAGGTGTGGGGGACGTGCTCCCACCGGGGTCCGCGGCCCTCGTTGATCAGGACGGTCCAGTCGTCGGGCCCCTGTCCGGGTCGGATCAGCCAGTAGAGCATCTCGCCGTTGTCGGTGGTGGCCCAGGGGATGACGCGAGTTCCCTTCTCGGTCAGCTCGGCGGGCCTGGGCTCGAACTCCCAGAGGCCCTCCAGCGCCTCGGTCTGCCAGTCCTTCCACTCGAACAGGTCGTAGCTGTCGTTCGGGCAGCCGGGCGCGAGCACGTAGAGGTAGTTCTCCCAGCGGCTTCCTCCGTAGGTGTCGATGAACTCCTTGTAATCGGCCGGCAACCGGAGGCCGATCGCACTCTCCACGCTGTTCCAGTCGGTATCCGGTGCGGGCGCGGGTGGCGGGACAAGCTGACGGAGTTGTTCCATGGCCGCAGTCACCCGACGATTGTGCAGCAAACTGGCCGCCGCCGGGTAGAAAGCCTCGGAGACCGCACCGAATCCGGCTCGGAAGGCTCGCATTTCGCCCGTAACGCCGATGTGTCGAATACCACCGGCACCGGGAAGCCCGCTACTCGCCCGTAACCCTCGCGGACGCCTACTGTGCTGCGGGACAACGGAGTCAGGGAAACGAATGTCCGAAGCTTCTCTGCCCGAACGGAATGCGAACCTTGTCCAACTCATCCCGGTCTGTCCCGAGCCCGGCCACGGCCGGTCGCCGACCCGAGGCGATTCACCGGTTCCTCGTCAAACCCGCGGACGCGGGCATCGTCGGTTCGGTGGACGGCGGCAAACTGCTCGAATGGATCGATAAGGTCGCCTACGCCGCGGCGGCCCAGTGGAGCGGCCACTACTGCGTCACCGCCTACGTCGGCAACATCCATCTCGACCGGCCGATCGCCGCCGGTGAACTGGTCGAGCTGCACGCGAAGCTCGTCCACACCGGCCGCACCAGCATGCACATCCTCGTCACGGTGTACTCGACCGATCCCACCCGCGTGAAGCCGGTCCAGAGCGCCCAGTGCCTGACCATTTTCGTCGCGGTGGACGACGACAGGCGCACTGTCGAAGTGCCGCAGTGGAATCCGTCCACGATCCTGGAGCAGCAGCGGCACCGGCAGGCCCGGGCCCGCGTCGCGGTGCGCAGCCGCATCGAGGAGGCGATGGCCGCCCAGCGCTATACCGCCGCCGGAACGGCTCCGAGCGTCACGCTGCGATTCCTGGCCGCACCCTCGGATATCAACTGGGGCGGCAAGGTGCACGGCGGCCGCACCATGCAGTGGATCGACGAGGCCGCCTACGTCTGCGGCGCGGATTGGGCCGGACAGCATGTGCTGACGTCCTATTTCGGCGGGATTCGCTTCTACCGCCCGATCGTCATCGGCCACGCCGTGGAGGTGACCGCGCGGCTGATCCATACGGGCCCGCGCAGCATGCATATCAGCGTGCACGTCACGGCCACGGACGCCCATTCCGACGAAACGGTGCTCGCCGCACACGGTTTGGCCGTCGTTGTCGCCGTCGGGCCGGAGGGGAAGGCCCAGCCCGTTCAGCCGTGGGTTCCGGTGTCCGAGGAGGATCGCACGCTCGACGCACACGCCCGCCACCTCATCGAATTGCGCACGCTGGTGGAGCCTTTCACCTCGGCGAGCGCGGTTCCAGACGATGCCGAACCCAACCACTTCCGGGTACCGGTGTCGCGGTAGGTACGGCGCCGCCCGTCAGCTGCTGCCGAACGTCCCCGGAGGCAGCGGTCGTGTGGGCGTGTTGTCGAACCAGTCGTCGTCCCGCATGCGGTCGCGTCGGCGGCGCTCCTCGTCCCAGTCATCCCACGGGTCAGTGGGTTTGGGCCAGTTGTGATCGATGGGAGGCGGGGGAGTGGTGGTCGGCCGGGGCGTGGTGGGACGAGGTGTGGTCGGTTCCGAGGTGGGGCTCGGTGTCGTCGGTTTATGCGTGGGGCTCGGCGTCGTGGGTTTGTGCGTGGGGCTCGGCGTGGGCGGTTTGGGTATCGACGGGCTGTCGGTCTTGATCGGGCTGGAATCGACTGTGATGGGCCCGGTGGCTGTCGATTTCACCTCGAGCGGGGCGGTCGTTGTCGAGTGCTTGTCGATCGTCCCGGTCGACGTGCCGATGCTGGTCGGACTCGTGGCTGTGACGGGCCCGGCGGCGTCTGCTCGGATCGGGTGCGCAAGTGCCGCAAGCGGGGCCGCCGCAACGGCTCCCGCCACAACCACCCGCACCATCGTCTGTCTGCTTCTGGAGAACACGGCGAATCCTTCCAATTCAGTTGCCCCGCAATCACTCTTGTCGGTCTTTCGCGAAAGATCACGAGTCTCGGCACGAGTTCGGGGGAGGATTCAACCCGGAGGATGAGGTAGATCAGGGATTCCCCGGGTCGTGTTCGCCGGTTCCGCGGGCGTGCCGGCTACCTCACGCGTCCGGGCCGTAGAGCGCGGCGATGGTTTCGGAGTTGCTCCAGCGGCTGTAGGTGGGGGACTGCGGCCAGCCTTCGGGGGAGTCCTGCCATTCCTCCTGCCGTCCGTACGGCAGCAGGTCGATGAGCGGGAACGTGTAGCTGATCTGTTCCGTCCCACGGCCATCGGTGTGCCAGGTGCGGTACACGGTATCGCCGTCGCGCAGGAATACGTTGAGGGCGAAGCCTTCTCCGGGCGGGGCGCCGACGTCGGTGCCGAACGGGCTGTTCGCCGTGGAGTACCACGTCATCGTGTTCCCGACCCGCTTCTTGTATTCGAGCGCCTCGTCGATCGGCCCCTGGGTGACGATGACGAACCGGGCGTCGTAGTTGTCCAGGAATTCCAACCGCGTGTACTGCGAGGTGAGCCCCGTGCAGCCGGGGCACTGCCAAGTCTTGCCCGGGAACCACATGTGGTTGTAGACGATCAGCTGCGGCTTGTCGCCGAAGATCTCCGCCAGCCGGACCGGCCCCTCCTCGCCCTCGAGCGTGTAGTCGGGCATCTCGACCATAGGCAGCCGGCGCCGCTGGGCAGCGATCGCATCGAGCTCTCTGGTCGCCGCCTTCTCCCGAACACGCAGCGCGTCGAGCTCCTTTCGCCAGGTCTCGGCGTCGACGACGGGCGGCAGTGCATTGGTGCTCATATGGTCCTCCCTGATGAGTCAGCGGTTCACAGGTATAGACCGCGCGCAACTGCCGAATTCATCGGAGAGGCCCTCGATGACATGACAACGGCCCGGCACCCCGTGCGGTGCCGGGCCGTCGCAGAGCTGGGATCAGCTGCTTCCGAACAACCCCGGGGGGAAGGCCTGTCGCCAGCCATTACCCGGATGATGGTGGCGGCGGTCCCACGGATCGCAGTCATCGTCCCAGCGGTCGTGGCGATTCCATTTGTTGTCCCAGATGTCGTCGCGGTCCCACGGCTTCCCGTGCCGGTCCCGAACCTCTGTGGTGATCTGATCGCTGACCGTATCGGCCTGCGCCGGAATCGCAAGAACAGCAAGCGGAGCAGCCACAATGGCCCCCGCCACGGCCACCCGCGCCATGGTGCGCGCGGCGGCATGTTTATTCATCGAGAACAAGGTGAATCCTTCCAACTCAACTGCACCGCACCCACTCTCGCGCATCGCAGTCGGAAGGTCACGGGTGTTGGCACCAGTACCGGGAACAAATCCCCCTCGAGGATGAGGGCGACTGGGTGAACACCCTGAGTGCGCCGCCTACCCACCCTGGACGTTACGCGACTCCCCATCCGGATTGTCCGGATCGATGTGCCAACTATGGATCCGCCGAGGATGGATCCGAATCACCTCGTTCGAAAACCACTCCGGCGCAACAGGGATGTCCTCGACAGTCACAATCTCCGCGATCCCCCTGACCTCCACCCCTCGCCCCCACCCGGGCTTCACCTCACTCGGATCATCCGGTGTCATGTCATCGACCACAAAACTCACATTCGGATTCTTCCGGATGTTGCGGTACCGCTGCGCATTCGCATTCGGCCCACCGATGTCGATCGTGTTGTCGGGGTTGAGGCGGAAGCCGACAGGGACCTGGTTGGGGTGGTTGGAGGGGGTGATGGTAGCCAGGCGGCCGAGGCGCTGGGTCTGGAGGTAGGCCAGTTCGGGGGCGGTGAAGGTCATGGGAGTGACGGTAGAACCTTGAGCGTGGCTGAGGTCAACCACAGGCTATGTCGAATCTGGAATCGGGATCTCGGATAATTGGGAGCGCTGGTCGACGTTGCCCGCGTTAGAGCAGACGTGTCAGCCAATGATTCCATAGCCTCGGCGCTAGCGGTGACCTGGTAGCGAGGGTACATTACTGCAGTCAATAACGACGCTTGGTCCACCCGAGCAGCGTGGGGTGGGGAGAGGGTTCCTCCATGCTGGAGACTGTGCCGCAGATCGTGGCCGAAGCGTTAGCTGCAGGTGCTGCCGCAGGTTTGACGGATACCGCCCAACAAACAGTGGTCGACGCATATCAGCGGTTGAAGAGCCTTGCTTCTGAACGATATAGGCAGATCAGTGTGGAACCGGTGGAACAGCTCCCAACATCGGAGGCTCGTCGCGCGGTGTTGGCTGAGGACCTAGAGCGGGCTGGTGCCCGTGATGACCGAGAGCTGTTAACCGCGGCGCAGGCGGTGATCGCAGTGGTTCGCGACCACGAAGCTGCGGCTGCTGCCGTCGTCGGTGTGGATCTGGAGCGAGTACACGCTGCTGCGTTACGGATTGGCAGCGTGGACTCGACTGGGACCGGGGTGAAGATATTCGAAGGTGTCTTCGACGAGACGATCGAGATTGGTCAGGTGCGAGCGGGAGGGGTAGACCACCATCAGGACCCTCCAGTGGCGCGCCGGTAGCCCCCGTCTCCGCCGCGCCGATTCAGAAAGTAGGGGGCCCTTCTGTGTCGTTCGCGGGAGTACATTCTGGCGGTGGTATTACCGTCAACCTTAGCTCGCTGCCCGACGGGTTCTCCAGAACACCGAACCGAGTTGTAGTAGGGCGTGTCCCCGATGAACCACAGCACTACGTTGTCCGCGGCCAGCTCAGTAACCTTGAACGGGGGCTTGCTACCACCCGGGTCGCGGTCGTCCTCGGGATGCCGGGAGCTGGTAAGACCCATATCGCGGCGGCCTACACGCGGCAAATGCTAGGTGCGGGCGCAGGGTTCGTAGGTTGGGTGAATGCAGAATGTGCTGACACTCTCCAGAACGGACTGGCCGAGATTGCCTACCGACTGGGTGTCGCCGATCACGAGGGAGACCCTCTGAAGTGCGCGCACCGGCTCCGGGATCACCTCAACAGCTGCAATGAGTCGGGACTCCTGGTACTCGACAACGCTGCTGCGGTCGAGTCAGTGCAGCCTTTGCTGCCGACTGTCGGAACGACGCGCGTGCTGATTACCAGCATCAATCGAGCATTCACCATGCTCACAAAAACCATTATTGATGTTGGCACAGGCTTTACCCGATCGGAATCGGTAGCCTTCTTGACCGCTATGACCGGAATCCGCGAGGACCCAGGGGGTGCCGACAGGTTGGCGGATGAGTTGGGCGACCTGCCTCTGGCTCTGGCCGCGGCAGCTGCTGCAGTCGCAGCAACTCCTGGGCAAGGCTATGACCGTTACCTGCAGCGGCTGCGTAAGCAGCCGCTGCAGGGTGCCTTGCGGTTTCGGGAAGGCCTAAGCCATCCGTTGCGGGCTGACAAAGCGATCTTGCTGTCGGTTGAAGCAGCGCTGGCACCGACCGACGATCCAGATCTGGACAAGGTGACAGAGTGGCTGCTAGGGCTGTTCGCTGTACTTGCCCCGTCGGGCGTCTCCCGAATCCTTCTCGTCTATCCTGATCCCAAGCTCGATGACTTGGTTGATGACGCAATACACCTCTGTGTGCAGCAGTCCCTCATATCGTGGTCCACCGAGAAGGACGCGTTGACTGTGCACCGTCTCGTGGCCCGAGTCCTCCAGGAGCGAGCGCTCGATAACCAAGTAGCTGATTCGATAATCAGCAATGCGTTGGAACTTCTTGAGCCACGATTGTTCGATGAGCCCGGCCTGGGGGGCCGCCGACTCGAAGGCGTCCATCTTGTCGATCAGATCGATTCACTGACCGCCAGCAGTCTCTCGGACCAAGCAATACCAGACCTTCAACTTCGAATGCTTCCGGCTCGGCGCTGGGCCATAGCGCAACTGGTTAGCTCTTCTGACCTACCTAGGGCTATCGGCGTTGCTCACCGCTCGGTAACTGCTCACGAGCGCCTCCTCGGCGCCGTCCACCCCGACACCCTGGCATCGCGGAACGATCTTGCTATGGCTTACAGTGCGGGAGGATGGTCGCTCGCGGCGATCACGGGTCTTGAACAGAATCTTGCTGACTGCGAACGTATCCTCGGCTCCGAGCACCCCGATACGGTCACCACTCGCAACTTCCTGAGTAGCGCCTACAAATCGGAAGGGCGGCTGTCGGAAGCGACCGTGCTCGACCGACAGAATCCGACAGAACACGAGGCGACATGTAAACCCCACGGCTCGGTCACCGTTGATCGGACTGATCAATGAGACCGCCATCGGCAGTCGCCGTGGATCGCGGCGCCAGCGAGGTGCTCTTGCAGGCGGCGCATGGGTATCGAACTGTCCCTGAGTTCGTCGGTGTCGACATATGCCGTTGTTTCAGGCTTCGAGGTCACGCCGGTGGCTATATGGCGATCTCGATCAAAGATTCTGCACCCTGTTCGAAGAACCCAGGAGGGGTAGATGGTCGAACCTGTGGACGATGCGTACGAAACGTTCGAGATGCTTCTCGACCGCAACACGCCTGAGGAAGCAGTAAAACGGCTCGTGCGTCTCGGTACATCAGCCGAAATCGTTCAAAAAGTACGTGAACGTCATGAGCAGCGTCTTTTAGCGATTCGAGAGATGGAGGAGCCGCATTCTGTCGTTCTAGGTAACCGATTCACGTGGTATACGGGGCCGCAACCAGGGGACAAGTTTTGGCCAGCACTTCTTCGGATATTGGGACGGCAGGGGTGGAATGACGCGTCGGTTACAAGTCTAGAAAAGTCGTCGACGCGGATTGTGTCACTGCTCAATCATCCTCTGGAGTCGCAGTTCTCGGCGAGGGGACTCGTTGTCGGTCATGTTCAATCGGGGAAGACCACGAACTTCACAGCGGTGACGGCGAAGGCCGCCGATCGTGGCTACAAGCTGTTCATCGTGCTCGCTGGTATTCACAACGGTCTGCGGCGACAAACCCAGGCGCGTCTTGTTGAGCAGTTGGTTCGACCAAACCCGGCATCATGGACTTTGATTACCAAGCTCGAACACGACTTTGTACCTCCAGAGAACCCGGCGAGCTTCTTCGGTGGCGCGAATAGGACGCATTTGCTGTGCGTTGTCAAAAAGAACGCGGCGGTGCTAAGGAAGTTGGTGCAATGGTTGCAGGATGCGCAGGACTATCTTGGCGACACGCCAGCCCTGATTATCGATGACGAGGCCGACCAAGCGACGGTGGCCACTGAAACGATCAATCCCCTAATCATGGGGATGATCAACTCGTTGCCTAAGGCAGCCTACGTCGGGTATACGGCATCACCATTTGCGAACCTGTTGATTAACCCCGCTGAGGAGAACGATCTCTACCCGAGAGATTTCATCGTCAACCTGCCGAAGCCGCCCGGGCATTTCGGGACAGAGGTGCTTTTCGGTCGGTACGCCCTTGATGGTGAGGACCCAAACGACGTCTTCGATGGACACGACATGATCCGTACGGTGCCGGACGAGGATGTGCCGCTGGTCAGACCTAGAACCAAAGCCGAGGCGGAAGATTTTACTCCGGTACTTACCGCGTCCCTACAACGAGCGCTCAAGTATTTCTGGCTAGCAACTGCAGCACGGCGAGTTAGAGGAACGGGAAATCCGCACTCCACCATGCTGATCCACACCAGTGTCCGTACCTCCGTGCATAACAGTTTTCGGCCTCCGCTGGAGAACCTTCGAGAGCAAGTTGCCAGGAATCTGGACGATCCAACGCTGCGGGCCGAGCTACGAGTGTTGTGGGCTGCCGAGACTGCGCGCGTACCGGTCACTGGCTTCGAGGAACCAGAGGTCAGATTTGACGAGGTGTTTGAGGAATTGCCGGGCGTACTGCAGGACTGCCGGGTAATCATGGACAACTCGGGAAGCACCGATCGTCTGGACTATGAGAATGGCCCTGTGGTCGCTATTGCAGTCGGTGGAAACACACTTTCACGCGGTTTGACGCTAGAAGGCCTCCTGGTCAGCTACTTCGTACGCGCGGTGACTGTCTATGACACTTTGCTGCAAATGGGACGATGGTTCGGATACCGATACGGCTACCAGGACTTGCCGCGTATCTGGATGACCCGGGAATTGGAAGATTGGTTCCGGCATCTGGCGACAGTTGAAGCGGAGATGCGGCGCGACATCGACATATACATGACCGAGGACAAGACTCCGATGACGTTCGCTGTACGGCTTCGAACCCATCCTGCGCTGCGTGTGACCGCCGCAGCAAAGATGCAGGATGCGGTGATCACGTCGGCGGGATACGGCGGCCAGCGCGTCCAGACGCGATACTTCTACAAGGATCGTGAGTGGCTCCTTGGCAATCAGGAGGCGGCTCGTAAGTTGATATCCGCGGCTGTCAGATCCCGGCGGTCGGTGGAGGGATCCGCCGAATCAGGACGTTTCATATTTCGTGGCGTGCCGAGCGATTATATCCTCGAATTCCTGGAGATCTATCAGTTCCATAAGAATTCGCAAGAATGTAATGCG
Organism: Nocardia mexicana NBRC 108244; assembly: GCF_001613165.1. Classification (GTDB taxonomy): domain Bacteria; phylum Actinomycetota; class Actinomycetes; order Mycobacteriales; family Mycobacteriaceae; genus Nocardia; species Nocardia mexicana. The sequence continues at coordinate 235,559 of NZ_BDBV01000006.1, read as the reverse complement.
GCTATGATGTCGCATTACATCAAGGCTCGAATTCGAAACGCTGCGGCGCTAGGTCGATGGAACGTAGTGATCATGGGGAATTCGTTAGTTGACGACAGTCGTGGGTTTGAATTTGCTGAAGAGGTAACCGTCGGGCGGGTGATCCGTTCGGCCATTACTAGTGATTCCAATTTTGCGGATATAAAGACACTAATGAGCCGCAAGGATGCGGCTATCGACTTGACCGGTGCCATTCAGCAATGGTCGGAAAAACAAATTCGTAATGAAAGGGCGATGCAGATGCCTGACAGTGGATTGCTCGTTCTATATCCAATCGACAAAGAGTCAGAGCCAAGCAATGCGCAGAGCCGGCGCCATGCGTTGGATGCGCCGGAACACGTCATCGGCGTCGGCTTCATGTTCCCCAAGCCCATTAATGAAGAGTCGACGGTGCCCTGGGAATTGGACTACATCTCTGCCAACCTGTCGGAGGTTCCTGGCGGGGCGGAACTTGAGGACGACGATCTGAGTCTCCTCAACGCAGAGGAATTGGTGTGACCCGAGACTTCCGCCGAACACTTGAGGAAAATTGGTCGATGCTCGCTATTGCGCGTCTTTCATCGCCAACGGCGATGCGCGTCGCTGATCTGCCAGTCTCGACCGTATATGGACTTGTTGCAGCAGGCGTGGATCCTGAAGGTCATCGGCATCTTCTGGTACCCATAGATCCGCGCCAGTCTGTGCGGAGGGGCTTCGACGGCCCGGTCATACGCCTCGCAAGAAGGCCACTGGAGACGGCGGTCTCATATCAGGTGTACGCCGACCTTACATGCCTGGATCCCGAGTTCGACGATGTCTTTGCCACCTTCTGCGCTGCGGCGCTCGAGGAGATCGGGGTTTCTCAACGCCGCCCGGTGAAGGGTCTATATCGGGCCCTGGACAGATGGAAGGCGCTGTTCCAGAGGTCAGGGACTTTGCTTGGTCCTGAACAGCTTGCAGGACTGTATGCCGAACTGTTGGTCCTTCGCCGACTGCTGGAGGTTAACCCGAGCGCGCACCAATGGTGGACCGGCCCAACGGGGTATCGGCATGATTTTGCGTCCGATGCTGTAGCGCTGGAGGTCAAGGCGTCGTTGCGCTCCGATCGGCGCCGGGTCCGTGTGCATGGTCTGGATCAACTCGACCCTCCAGCAGGCGGAGAACTTCTGCTGCCGTGGTTCTGCTTAGAGCCAGCGGAGGAGGGTGCTTCTTTGCCAGGTCTGATCAGCGAGATTCTCGAGTTGATCGACGACGAAGGACCAGTCTGTGGGCTCCTGTCGCTGGTCGGGTATCGACCAGCCGATGCGGATCAGTATCGAGACAAGCGGCTCCGGGTCGTAGACGAGCGTTGGTACGCAGTAGACGGTAACTTTCCGAGGCTTACATCCGACATGCTGAACGAAGCAGGGGTTGCGGTTGCGGTTCAGGAGGTCGAGTACACAATCGATCTCAGCGGTGAGGCGCCAACGCCTCTGTCGGAGGGCGAGGTAACGCAGTGTCTACAAAGGATGGCGCGGGAGTCCGAGTGAAGCCGAGATGGTATTCACAGCCATTTCCGCCAGAAGGAGCTAGCGCAGCCGAGGGTATCAGAAATCAGCTGGGCAAGCCGGAGCTGGACTATATGACGATACTGGTCCGCGAGTCTGCTCAGAACAGTTGGGATGCTCGTGTCGATGACAATGTAGCAGTCGATTTTCGTATGGATCTCCAAACGGTTGGCCCCGCCGAAGCTGCGGCCTGGCGGCAACACTTCTTGCGGGCTGCGCCAGCCGAGTCGTACCTGCCATTAGCAAAGTCGCTGCGACAGCCCATTGTTCGCGTGTTGTCGATCTCCGATCGTGGTACTGATGGTCTTGGCGGGCCTACCCGTGCGGACGATATTGTTGACAACAAGGATCGCGACTTTGTTTCTTTTCTTCGAAATATAGGTGAACCGCGGGACAAGGCTCTCGGCGGTGGTACTTACGGGTTCGGCAAGGGAATTCTCTATCTTGTGTCGAAACCAGGCGTCATCCTGGTGTACACGAGGTGCAAGTATATGGGGAGGTTGGAGACAAGGCTGATGGGTGCTGCACTGTGGAGGAGCTACCAGGCGCCGCCTTCGGCTCGTCATCATCGGTACACGGGAAGGCATTGGTGGGGCGACGATTCGGGGGACGTAATCGAGCCATTGGTTGGTGAGGCAGCTGAAGACATGGCGCGCCAGTTTGGCCTGAAGCCATTCAAACAGTCGGAGACTGGTACAACAATAATAATCGTCGATCCAGAGTTCGACGACCGAGAACCAGCGACGGTGGCGGCATATCTCGCTGACACCATTGCGTGGCAGCTCTGGCCGAAGATGCTTCCAAGAAACACTAGTGGGGTACCGCCGATGCGGTTCACCGTCACCTGCGACGGTCTTGAGTACCCGATCCCCGACCCGACCGGACGCCATCCACTGCGGTTGTTTGTAGCTGCATACCAGCAGATGATTGGTGTGGGCGGGCGCGAGCTACGGTGTCTCCGTCCGAAACGGTTGCTCGGACGGTTGGGACTCGAGAAACGGACCATGCCACCCATCGAGCAGACGGATGCTGCGGCGATCGCTGGTATTGACGGACACATTCATCATGTTTGCCTAATGAGGCCAGCCGAACTTGTGGTAACCTACTGGCCGGCTCCAAAGCCCCAAAGTGAACTCATTTCGTATGCGGGCGTTTTTTGTGCGGACCCGGGGATGGACCTTGTATATGCCGCGGCAGAACCGCCAACGCACGATACGTGGAACTATCAGTCCCTTGAGGATCGAGATCACCGCGTTTTCGTAAGGACCACATTCACCCGACTGAAGGAAGAGACCGAAGCCATCGTCGGAATGAGGGCGGGCGAGCGCACTCCGGTTGCCAATTTCTCGTTGGGAGCCGCTAGCGACAGGTTCTCGCCGCTAATCGGTGGAGTCTGGGGGGTCGGGGGTGCAACGGATTACGGTCGACCGGGAGAGACACGCTCACCGATCGGGCCGCGCAACCGCCGGGTAGAGGACGAAGCCAACACGAATGATGAAGGCCGGGAAGGTGATGCGGCCGGTGGTGCATCGCCAGACCAATGGAGGCCGCGAGGCTCCAAGACGTCGGGCGATGCCTCCGGACGATCAAATGACACACGTCCTGTGCGGCGTCCAAGGGTAGACTATGTCGGTTCTCCCTATCTTGATGAGCGTGATGGCCTGGCCATTGTCGTGCAGGAATTTCGGCTACCAGTCTCAGTAGTCCACCGAGTAACAGCAGATCTAGCTGTAGCACTCACCACTGACGGAGGGCGTGAGACCGAGGCGCCTCAGGGGGCATCGCGCCCAGACTTGATCGGCTGGGAGGACGATGATGGTCGGGTGCGCAGGGCGGAGAGCCTTACGGCTGATGGCGGTGATGGACGGGTTTGGAAGGCCATTGTGAACCCTGCCCCGGATACCATGACCGACATTAAGATTCGTGTCACGGCGGTGAACAATTAATGCGTGTTCTGCCGTACCGAGTCCCCACCCGGGGAGTGGTTCAACCCGAGCAGTGGCAGCTCATACTCGACGGCGACGGACTGCCATTGCCAGAGGCATATCCCCACTGGGACTATCAGACCACGGTGGAGTTGGGACGGACGGTGTCCATCGATCTCGAGCGCGTCCGCAGTGAAGCTGGATTGTCGTTAGACGCGCCGCTAACTCTGGCGGTTGTTTGGACATCGACCGGCTCCAAGTTGAAGGGAGTCGCCGGGCGTCGGGCACTGCGGATATCTGGTCCAGTTCGGTTGCAGGTTCGGTTGCCCGGCTCAGATCTTGGCGGTGTCCTGATTCTCGACACGGTTTTGATACTCGGACAGCGTCGTCAAGGCGACGACAGGCCAGCAGCTCCGCGCCGTGCCGGATCGGTACTTTGGAGTGACCGCCATCAGCTGCGGCTACAGGGTGACTCGCCCCAGTTCCCCATGGCGATCCTTGATTTCGCTAAGACCATATACCCATCAGACGCAGCCTGGCACCTAGAACTTGATTCACTCGACTCGGCAACTATGGGTTCGCTGCTCCTGTTAGTAAACGAAAAGAAGCCTGTCATCGCCAATGCGCTGAAGAATGCTGCGCAACCCGGTCCTAGAGACGCGGTGGTCCTTGCCGTTCTTTATGCCGAGGTCGCCCGGACGATGATCGAATATGCATTGCGGAGTCCTGATTTCGATGACGAGTCGATATTCCCTGACGAATCTTTGGGGGCGACAATCCAATCGCTATTTTCCCGGATCTTCCCTCAACGCTCCGTACGGGACGTTCGAGCGCAGGCGGAGCGGTCGCCAAACTGGCTGTCGACCGAGGTTCAAGCTTCCCTAAACTTGTTCGGAGGAATCGAATGAGTCTTCTATTTCCTCGGCTTCTGCGGGCGCGAGCGAAGGATCTGGCTGCAGAATATCGCGAGCTGGACCTCAATTCCCTATCCGCACGATGGGCAGTCACCGACGAGTCGGCGGTTTACGTGGCAACTGGTGGTACGCGGGTTCAACTAGATCAACTGGCCACGCTACGCAGAACTGTTCTGGATCTGGCGGAGACCTCGGGTTATCCGACTGTACCATCGCAGGATCAGAAGACTTCATTCGACCTGACCCTGGCTGAATCACTACATCGCGAAATGCATTTGGCTCCAGTAGAAGCCGCGTCGGGTGATGTTTGGGCATTCCTCGCGCTCGTGCTTATGCCGGATGTGGCCCACTGGCGTTTCCCGTTGCCGCCTGGTGACCGCGTGCGGGGCACTGACCTGACGAGACACGTATTCGGCCGGCTGTGGTGGCGCGCCCAGCTTGTTCATACGCCGGGCGATCCGAATCCCTATCAAGCCTTGACTGTGTTGGGAGAGTCGGCTTTCGATCAAATATATGCACGCCGCTCGGCATTAGGCGGCAGCCCTCACCTGATCAAATCCATTCTAAGAGTATGGAACAACCTTGACCTGTCAGGGCTGGCGGACCGTATCGTACTTCGTGAGTTTCTCAAACGGCTGTTACGTTTGGCGCCATTCGTAGTGTTTGATGGACTCCATGACGATGACCTCGACGCGGAGTTGTACGTTGTCGCGTACGAGACCGTCTTCGGTATGCAGACCAGTTCGGGCGCCACAGACGCTGAAGCTTCCGAACGCGCCCGTAAGGCTACGATGAGATTTTCTCACCGATCGACACAAAGCTCCGCGGCTATCGAGCCACCGGCTCCGACATTTAGCCAATGGCTTTCCAGTGAGCTTGAGCGCGCCGACATGTCACGTTTAGGCCTTGCTGCAAAGCTCGCTGTCACTCCAGCTGCTGTCTCTGCGTGGGTCACCGGACGATCGCAGCCCCGCGACCTAGTCAAAAGGGAGATAGCTGTCATCCTGGGGGGCGACCTGCCCGAAATCTTCGGTGGCGATTCCGTCAATCCGCGGTAATAGCGGTATTGTTCCGCTCCTGGTCTCGGACCACTTGCCTTTGACTGCATTTTCGAGATCGGTGGGATCGAATGTCATTTCTAACGCTGCTGCGAGAACATGCACCGCAAGTCGTGGTGGAATAGCGTTGCCGATCTGCTGTGCTGTGTTTCTATTCGACCAGGGATAGTCTCGTGGAAATGTTTGCAGTTGGCCCGCCTCTTTGCTATCGAATCGTGGTAGATCCCTTTTGTTGACAATGTGTTTGACACGATTCCTTGATATTTTTCCGGTTACAGTTGCAGAAGGTTCATTCCATTTTCTACTTCCGCGAACCTTTGGGTCACCGCCCGTGCCATAGTTTGATACCACAATGAAATTATGCTCGCGATCGAGCGTTTCGCCCATCGACTTCCAGTGCAGGAGCTCCGATTCGGAATCATTCGGTTCGGCGCCCTTGATGTAGCGATGATGCGTTGCAGTAGGGAGCTTGACCTTACTTTGCTTGTTGGTCCCGATGATGCGGCGCGCAATCAGAATAGCCCGTCGTCTCGTCTGCGGTACTCCGTATTCTTCTGTACGCAAAATACCATGATCACAACCGTACCCAACCTTTTCTAGCGCGTGACGGACCTTCGCCCACACCGGAAGAACCGCCGGGACCTGCTCAAGGACAATGGCGTCATACGGCATCTCCTCTTCAATCGCTTCGAGCGCCCATCGGAGGGGCTCAAGGACCAAGCCTGTGCGCTCGTCACCGGTTTGTTTGTGAAGTTCGTCCAACGCGTCCTTGACGTTCTTGCGTTCGATCATGTGATCGACCATGTCGAGAACCTTGTGCAAGGCCTTACGACCAGACCCGTTCCCAGCCACAGTATATGTCTGGCAGGGTGGGCCCCCTGCTAGAATCGTGAGGTCAGGGCGCGAGTTCGAGGTTTTCGAGTCGTTGTCCTCCTCAAAGAAGGTTGATGGACTGAAATCTCGAACATCGCCGGGCTTTGTGAGTAGACCTGCGAGATCGCGGGTGGCGACTGCGTCGTTGTCCCACTCGATCCCGTGAGCGTCAATCCCCAGCCAATGTGCAGCAACATCTAGCCCGCCCGGCCCGGCGAAGAGGTCGACCATCTGGATCCACTGGCGGTTCGCTGATGACAGTTCGGCAGGCACGATGGCGGATCCTATCCGGCGAAGATGGCTGGCAACAACACAACTCACTGATTGGTGAGTGCGGAACGTATGGCGGAACCTAGCGCCTTGCCGACAGGCGGTGGTGTTGCCTGGCCGATCTGCCGGTATTGAATGGTCTTCCGTCCGGCAAATCGCCATGTTTTCGGGAAGCCTTGCAGAATGGCCGTCTGCGGCACCGTGAGTCGTACCATGCCTTCACGACCGAGTTCAGGTCTCCACCGGAAGTGTTCCGGAGGCGTTTCGTCTGCCAAGCTTCCGCCGAAGACCCCCATTCGCGCCCAAGCTCGTTTGGTGCCTGAAGGGCCGAGGTCGGCACCGCCTCGGTCCATCGAACCACCTACAAGTGTCGGGGCAACGCGATCGGCGTATGCAGCCCACGTGGCGGCATCCTGCCATCCTCTCGACGCCATAGACTCGTACAAAGCTCGGCCTACTGTCATCCGCTCGGTTTCAGGAGCAGGTTGGGGTATCTGGAACTGGTCGATCACGTTGTCTTTGAATGCGATTAGGAACCCTTGCTTTCGTTCCTGCGGTACCCCGAAATCGGCCGCGTCGAGCACGAACCATTTCCATCGATAGCCAAGATGGATCAATTCCTCTTCGATGAATGTTCGTATTGATCTATAGGTTTCTTTGACAACTAGATCGGCGAGGTTCTCAATGAGTAAGCATTTTGGTTGTATGCCGTGGACGAGCATGACGGTGGCCTTGAGTAACTCCAGTTCCACGTCACTGCCGCGCGAACGAGCGGTTGTAGCGCTGGCCTTCACTCGGGGTAGGCCAGCTGACAGGAGACTCGCATCGTATGTATAGGAATGGTCGGCAGGGTCGAATTTCAGCAAGTTGCCGTGAAATACATTCCAGTCAGGCTGATTTATTCGCAAAGTATTTGACGCTACCTCGAGGTCGTCCAGAAGCAGAACCGGCTGGAACCCCGCCGTGTGCAGGCCAAGAGCAAGGCCGCCGCCCCCCGCACATACATCGACGAGCGACAGAGCTTGTCTGCCACGGAGATTGGATTCAGAGAGTTGGCTGGTCGCGATCAACATCCGTAACTCCTCGGGCCTGCTCCTCATTCGGGTTGAACCTTCTGTCGGTGCTGTACCTGGCATACTGCCAGACTGCAATGACAACTTGGCGGCAAGCATGCGTGGGTGGGACAGCAGAGCGATCGCCGGGACTCCTGCTTCAATGAGACCATTCCAAGGCGGGCACATGGTTCGAAGCTCGGCAAGTTGGCGCTGAGGCATCTTGTCCAGCTACGTTGGATGTCGGTTATAGTTGCGTGTCGGGTCAGCCTTCGAGGGCATCGTGATTCGATCGGTTGTGTTCGATGTGGGGGGAGCCGCCCTGCTCGATGACGCCCGTGAGTTTGGCGCCTGGGCGGCCTGGATCGACGTACCTCGGCGCACAATCTCCGCTGTGCTCGGTGCTTTGACTGCGGTTGGGCGTGACAACGCCGAGACGTTTCAGTACTTGCGGTCTGGCTTCGATCTGGCACGCGAGCGTCGGCTCCGGGAGGAGTCGGGCTGCGGTGAGATAATCGAGGAGCCAGCTCTGTGCCCGGATGTGCGATCGGCGGTGTCGGCATGGCAAGAGCGTGGGCGGCGGGTCAGTATAGCTGACAATAGAGCTGCTTGAGCGGCCGAATTGCTGGGCGCTCTGGAGCTTCCGTGCGATGCCATCGCGACATTCGGCGAGTGGGGTAGGGCAAAGCCGAGCCTGGCGTTCTTCGACAAGGTCGCCGGCTTCGCGCCTGGTGCCCGTGACGCGTTTGGGTTTGTCGGTGATCGCCGCTGCAAGGGGCTGCTCCCGGTCCCCGAGTTCGACTGCGAGCGACACCTTGTCGATCCGAACCGATGATTGTCCGAATGCCGTTCTCAGATACGCGGACTCGCGAACTGCAGCTGTGACGTTCTCGGCCTCCGTGAGGTGTCCGCGAGCGCGTCGGCAGCTCGATATGCCTGCATCAGAAGTCGATTCGCCTCGACGCTGGCTCCCCGCCTCGCAGCCAACGCGCGATCATCGGTCGACACGGAACCGGTTGTCCGGCAATATCTGTGGCCGCGACAATGGATCCACGAAGCTCCCGCCTCCGCACCGACTCCCGCCGAAGCGCACCAGGACATGCAGTGGCACTTCGAATCCACCCCAACGATTGCCTGCGATAGGCTGCGGCGATGCGGGTGCTGGAAGACGCTGGCAGGCTCATGCTGGACCGGTCACGACGACTTTGAAAAGTCCTGGGCCGGTTGGTGACTCCGTCGATGAACTACCTGCGTCGATGGTGTGACCTACACCGAATATGCCTGCGTGAAGCCGATCGACAAGCGCGTCAGGCGGCGACCTGGGCCGCGAGGCGGTCGGCGGCGCTGGAAGGCTTGCGGCCGAGGAGGTTGGACAGTAGGGGGTCGGGTGTGGCGAAGTGGCCGGCGCGGGTGGCCTGGTACCAGGTGAGCGTGAATCGGGCCGCCTGTTCGGGGACTCCGGTCGCGGTCTGGGCGGCGATCCACTGATCGTCGTTCAGGACTGTGCGGTCGATGGTGCGGCCGGTCAGGTCGGAGGCGATCGTGGCGAAATCGGCGAAGGTGACGGCGGTTGGCGCGGTGAGGGTGATCGGGCCGTCGAAGTGGTGGTCACCGGCGAGGATGATCGCGGTGGCCTCGGCGACGTCCGCACGGTCGGTGTACGGGACGGGGCCGTCTTCCGGTCGGGCGATCTGCCCGGTCTGCTGCCACGGGCCGAGCACCTGGTCCAGTGTGCCGTAGGCGCCGTTGCGCAGCGCGGTCCAGGCCACTCCGGATTCGGCGAGGGCGGCCTCGGTGGCCGCGTGGATCCTCGACGGCGGGTACGGATTGCCGGGGACGGCGGCGTGCTGGCTCGTGTAGAGGATCCGCTGGGCGCCCGCGGCGACGGCGGCCGCGATGGCATCGCGATGCAGGCCGACCAGATCGGCCGCCGGATCGTTGCCCGACACCAGGAGCACCTGCTCGGCGCCGGCGAACGCGTTGCGCAGCGCGGCCGGATCCTCGTAGGAGCCCTGCCGCACGCGGACGCCGCGATCGGCGAAATGCCGCGCCCCGGCGACGTCACGGACGCTGACACCGATCCGGTCCGCGGGTACGCGCTCGAGGAGTTTTTCGACGGTGGCGCTGCCCAGCCCACCGGTGGCGCCGGTGACGACGATCATGCTCGGGACCTCTTCCTTGTCTGCTCACTCCGTATCCGCCCTGGTGGAGGAGGTCGCCTCCTCGGCGGCAGCATAAGTTGACCAGATGGGTCAACTTATGTCCTATCGACGGTAGGTAAACTGACTCGGGTAGTCAAATTTCGATTCCTAGCGGCAATGAGAGTCGGTGAGGACCTTGACCGGTGCGGCGCCATCGGAACCACGGCTGCGCGCCGATGCCAGGCGTAACTCCGAACAGATCCGGTCCGCCGCGATCGGCGCGTTCCAGGGACGGGGCCTGACGGTGCCGCTCGAGGAGGTCGCGAAGGCCGCCGGGGTGAGTAAGGCCACGATCTTCAACCGGTTCGGCGGCCGGGTCGGCCTCATCGAGGCCGTCATCGAAGAAGTCGTCGCGACGGAGCTGTTCGCCGTCATCGAACACACGCGGACGATCGATGCCGCCGGCGAGCGGATCACCTACTACCTCACCGCGATCCGCGACCTCCAATACCGCCAGCCCGCGGTCAACGACGTTCTGTTGCAGACGTATCCGCACTCGCAGCAGCTCATGGAGATCTGTCGAGTCGGGAGCGAGGTCAACGATGAACTCGTCGCGGCGGCGCGGGACTGCGGTGCGCTGCGCCCGGAGTTCACGGCGAGCGACCTGCACGCACTCGTCGTAGACAACGCCCTCGCCCTCAAACACGGCGAGCGCCCTCCCCGAGACGATTACGACCGCCGCACCACGTACCTCCTGGACGGCATCCGCCAATCCGCTTCTGATGACCGATGACTGCGCCTCTGCCCTGATGCGGCGAACGGCCACCGGACCGACCGAATGCTGTTGCGGTACCGGATCGGGTTGTCAGCGATGGCCGAGGCTGCTCGCGATCAGATCGGCAAGTGCGGCGACGGCGTCGGTGGATGTCGTTCGGGCGCCGTTCAGTTCGCTCGCTATCGCCTCGGCCGCGCCCAGAATTCCGATGCAGCGCAACCGGATCAGGGCGGGGGCGAGGTCGGAGTGTGGCTGGAGGGAGTCGGCCATCAGGTCGACGTAGGCGTCGGAGATCTCGCGCTGTGCCGCCTCCATCTCCGGATCTCCTTTCAGCGCAGCGGAAATGGCGGCGAATTCCGGCATGTCGGTGGCGCACGCGAAGTAGACGGTGCTGGCGGCGCGGGCCGTCTCCGCGAGGGTGGGCGCGGCGGACTGCAACGCCTGTGCCGCGGTCGTGCGGTGGCGTTCCTCGAGTTGCCGGTACAGGGCGATCAGGAGACCGGGACGGGTGGCGAAATGGTCGTAGACGATCGGCCTGCTCACGCCCGCGGCCTCCGCGAGGGTGACCAGGGTCAGGCCGTCGGCGCCCTGGGTGCGCACGATCGCCAGGGCGGTGTCGAGCAATTGCTCGCGCCGGGCCTGTTTGGACAGGCGAGTCATCGAACCTCCCTTGCGGTCTCGCCTCAGTTTAGCTACAAAGTGTAGGTTACAAAATGTAGCTTAGTTGAATGGGAGTGAAAGCAATGGTCGAGCCAAGGAAATCGGTCCTGGTAATGGGCGGGTCGGGGCAGGCGGGCGCGGGAACGGCGGCCTTGCTGCGCCGCTGGTACCCGGCGCTGCCACTGACGATCGCGGCCCGCGATCTCGGCCGCGCGCAGCGGGTGGCCGACGAACTCGGTGCCGCGACGGCCGTGGTCGTCGACCTGGATCGCGGCGATCTCGGCCTCCCGCCGGGCGATGGTCACTCGGCGGTGGTCGCGGCGCTGTGGGACCGCGGGCTGCACGGCCTCGGGTACGCGCAGCGGCACGGCGTGCCGTACCTGAGCATCTCGAACGGGCTCGTGGAGATCGCGCCGGAGGTCATCGCGGGTGCGCAGCGGGCGCACGCCGCGCCGATTCTGTTGGCCAGCCACTACTTTGCCGGTCTCGTCGTCCTCGCGGCACTGGACTCGGCGAAGCAATTCGGGAGCGTCGACTCCATTCGTGTCGGCACCGTGCTGGACGAGACGGACGCCGGGGGCCCCGCGGGGATGGCGGATCTGGATCGCCTGGCGGCCGTCACCACGGCGGGGCTGATCCGCCGCGACGGGGTCTTCACCTGGATCGCGGGTGCCGACGCGCAGGCGGAGGTGCGCAGCGCCGACGGCATTTCGGTGCCCGGCCAGAGCATTGCCATCCCCGATGTGCCGAGCCTCGGCCTCGCGACGGGCGCGTCGAACGTTCGCGTCGACTTCGCGGTGGGCGAGTCGGCGGGCCGTCGCCGCGGCGCGCAGCCGTCCGCCGAGGTGCGGATCGAGATCGAGGGACTGGACCCGGCGGGCGCACCGCTGCGCACCGAGCGCCATCTGATCCACCCGGAGGGCCAGCGCCCGCTGACCGCGCTCGGCGTCGCCCTGGGCATCGAACGGCTGATCGGTCTTCGCGGCGACCCGGTGGCACCCGGAATCCATACCCCCGAGGCGATATTGGACCCAGCCGACGCCGTCGAGCGGATGCGTGAGATCGGCACCCTCGTCGTCGATACACGAGACGGCGGCTCGTAGGCTCAGATCTCTGGCGGGAGGGGCGCCCGAGGTCGAAACGGTTGGGTCACAAGGGATTCGAGTAGATGCGGACCGGTGCGACGAGAACCGCGGTCCCACGTTTTTCCTCTATCACCGGGCCGTAGGTGTCCCAGTCATGGGTGACGCCCGCCGCGGCGAAGATCTCGCGGACCAGGAGCCGCCGGCGCTCGTCGTCGATCTCCGGATGTGGGTCGTCGGGGCCGATCAGCTGGGCCGATCCCTCGGCCGTGATCCACCGCCAGCCGCCGCGGACAGTCAGGGCGACAGTGGGATTCGCGCGCAGGTTCGCCAGTTTCACTGTGGCGCTGGGGGATACGAAGGCGAGGGTGTCGGTCCCGGTGATCGGATGCGGCAGCACACCGGCGTTGACGACGGTGGCGTGCGGCGTACCGTCGGCGCGCAGGGTGACGGCGACGCTGAGGCCGTAATCGAGAGGAACGAGGTCGGCGAAGTCCTTCAGGTCGGTCACGCACTCTCCTCTACCGGTCGGTTGGTGTGATTCAACCACCTGTGTGGCTCGAGGAGCCGGAGGTGACAGCGCCGACGCAGGCCGGTCACCCCTTCCCAGCACGGGGTGTTCGCACTGCGGGCCCGCACTTATCGGAGTTACCGTCGCCGTGGTTTGTTCGACTCCAGTGAGGGACCAGTGCGCACGATATCGACAACAGGCCCACGGCATGAGCCCGCGATTACCCGATTACGGGCGGAGCGGGAATGGTGAGTCGACGGGATAATCGCCGCGCGGGCGAGCACGCGGTGGTTCTCGGCGGCGGAATCGCCGGTCTGTTCGCGGCCCGGGCGCTGGCCGACCATTATGCGGCGGTGACCATTGTCGAACGGGATCGGCTGCCGCGCGAGGTGGTGAAGCGGCGCGGGGTTCCGCAAGGACAGCATTCCCACGGGCTGCTGATGCGGGCCGCGGACATTGCCGAGGCGCGGTTTCCCGGTCTGACCGACGAGCTGATCACCGACGGTGCCAAGGCATTCAGCGCGTTCGACGATTTCCGGGCCGTCTTCTTCGGCAACGTTCTGCACCGATCGGCGCTGGGCAGAAGTTCGGTCGCTGCCAGTCGTCCATTCCTGGAATCGCATGTGCGAGCGCGGGTAGCGGCGCTGCCGAATGTGACGGTGCGCGACGACGCGGCCGTCGCCGGACTCATCGCGGTCGACGGCGGCATCGGCGGGGTCCGGGTGATGCGCCGGGAGGCGGACGAGGAACCGATACGCGCCGATCTGGTGGTCGATGCCATGGGCCGGGGTTCGCGAGCCGGCGCCTGGCTCGAATCGATGGGCTATCCGCGGCCACGCGAGGACCAGGTTCCCGTCGATATCGGTTATGCCACTTGCCATTTCCGCCTGCCGCTGGATGCCGTCGGCGGCGACCGGGTGATCCTGGTCGGTCCGACGCCCGCCCGCCCGCGCGGATTCGGGTTCGCGGCCCAGGAGGGGGATATATGGGTGCTGTCGGCGTTCGGCGTCGGGAAGGACAATCACCCACCGGCGACTCCCGGCGAACTGCTGACCTTCGCCGCGGAATTCGCCCACGACGATGTGGCCGCCGTACTGCGCCGCGCAAGTCCCATCGACGAGGTGGCGACATATCGGTTCAAGACGGCGGTCTGGCGCCGATACGAACTGCTCGATCGCCTGCCCGCGGGAATGCTGTCCATCGGTGACGCGGTGTGCTGTTTCAATCCCATCTACGGCAATGGAATGACCGTCGCGGCCATTACCGCGGACCTGCTCGACGAGGTACTGAAGCGGGGGACCAGGGATCTGCCCCGCCGCTACTACCGACGCGTGGGCCGCATGCTGCGGACACCGTGGTGGCTGACGAAGTTCAGCGATATCGCGCTGCCACCGGTGCCCCTCGGCTCATCGGGTGCGAAATCGCTGCTGCATTCCGGCATGAGCAGGGTTTTCCGAGCCGCGGCGGACGATCCGGCGACCGCGGCGACATTCCTGGACGTGCTGAATATGGACAAATCCCCGGTGCACATGATGGAACCGCGCGTCGCCGCCGCGACCATCGGCCTGCGGCGGCCCTTCGGCGCCCGCGGTTGAAGCGGCAGCTCGGATACAGCCGATATCCGTCGGTCGGCGTGCCACGATGAAGGGCACCGTAGGCCGCATGGGAGGTCACGATCGTGTCAGAACCGGGCAATGCCGGTGACGATCCATTCGATGGTCGCCACCCGACGAGTCATGAACGCATGACGGGCCGACCCTGGGATGCGTCCTACCGGGATGGTCCCGCGCCATGGGATATCGGTCGCCCGCAACCGGCGGTGGTGCGGGTGGCGTCTGCGGGCGGATTCTCCGGCGCGGTGCTCGACGCCGGTTGTGGCACAGGCGAAAACGCGCTGCACATCGCCGCGCTCGGTCTGCCCGTGCTGGGCGTCGATATCGCCGAGACGGCGCTGGCGATCGCCCGCAAGAAGGCGGTGGAGCAGGGGGTCGAGGCGGAATTCGCCACGGCCGATGCCTTCGAACTGGAGCGATTGGGACGCCGGTTCGACACGGTGCTGGACTGCGGGCTGTTCCACACGTTCGACGGGGACGAGCGGCCGGGATACGTGGCGAGCCTGGCATCGGTCACCGAACCCGGTGGCACGCTGTACGTGCTGTGCTTCAGCGACGAAGGTCCCGATATCGGACCGCATCCCGTCAGCCGTGCGGAGCTGTCGGCGGCGTTCGCTCCCACCACCGGATGGAATATCGTCTCCCTCGAACCGGACCGGATTCAGACCAGATTCCACGACGAGAACGGCGGGGCGGCGTGGTTCGCGACAATCGAACGGACAGCGGGGATATGACCATGACCGACCTGAAGACCTTCGCCGACCTGGTGGCCCTCGATCACGGTCTCTGCGTCGTCGCCACCCTCCGTGCCGACGGCTCACCGCAGGCCACCGTCGTCAACGCGGGCGTCCTGCCCCATCCGCTGGGCGATTCCGACGTCGTCGGGTTCGTAGCGCGGGGCGGCACCGCGAAACTCGCTCACCTGCGCCGGAATTCGACTGTCGCGGTGACCGTCCGGGGCGGCTGGCAGTGGACCACCGTCGAGGGCTCGGCGCAGTTGATCGGGCCCGACGATCCGCACCCGGATATCGATGGCGAGCGTCTGCGCCTTCTGCTCCGCGAGATCTTCACGGCCGCCGGTGGGACGCACGACGATTGGGATACCTACGACCGAGTGATGCGCGAGGAGCGCCGCACCGCCGTCCTCGTGTCACCCACCCGCATCTATTCGAACCCGGCCTGAGCTGCCGTCTCGTTACCGTCCGGCTGCCCTGTGACCGCGCGTTCGTAGTTGCGCAGCGTCTCGATGAACAGCTCTCGCTGGCCGGGGGTGAGCGGCTCGAGCGCCACGCGCCAGGCGTCCGCGCCACGTGCCAGCCACTGCCGAATCGCGGGCAGGGCCTTGTCGGCGATGCTGATGATCTTGCGTCGGCGATCGGTGTCGTCCTCCCGGCGTTCGAGAACGCCCTGCTGGGTGAGGTCGCTGACCATCAGGCTGACGGTGGTCGGCGCGACGTCCAGGCGGGCCGCGAGTTCGTTGACCGTCATCGCGCCGTCGAACAGCAGATACGACAGCAGTGACAGGTGTCGCGGTGCGAGCGCCAGCGACCCGAGTTCCGCAGGTGGGCGCATCCGCTTGGCCCGGCCGACCAGCCGGGGCATCAGCAGCAGCATCGCCCGGATCGCGTCGTCGGTGTCCGGTCCGGACTCCGTCGTTGACATCGGCATCGCCTCCATTTATCTTTGTCATCAAAGGTAATTTGCTTTGATGACAAAGGTATTTTATCGCCGTTTCGCGGTTGCTTGCTTTAGGAGGCATCGTGTCGCACGCCGACGAAATCACGCGGTGGATTCACGATTCGGCGCGGCCCCTGGACGTGGCCGGTGCCGACGCACCGCTGTCCGATCCGGGTTCGCTGGCCGATCGAATCGGTGACGCCGCAGTGGTCGGAATCGGCATGACGACCCGCGCCGGACACGAGCTGTCCGTGCTCGCGCATCGGGTGTTGCGAGTGCTGGTGGAGCAGAAAGGCTTTCGGGCGCTGGCGTTGCTCGATGACGAAGTCGTCGTCGCGGCCATGGACGAGTTCGTGCGCACGGGTGCGGGTGATCCGCGAAAACTGTTGCAGGAGGCCTGGGCCCCGTGGCGGAATGCCGAGACTCTCGCGGTGCTGGAGTGGGCACGCGCCTTCAACAGCGAGCATCCGGACGATCCCCTGCGCCTGTTCGGGTTGACGCCCGAGGCGGCCAGGGCCGGGCACTATGCGCAGGTGGCTGAGTTCGTGGAAGCTGTTGCCCCGCACCGCCTCGAGGAGCTGAACTCGCACTACGGGCCGATCGCTACCGCGCATCGGCTGGGCGAACATATTCAGCTGGCCAACGGTACGCATCCGGGTCGGCCGTTCGTCGAGCACGCGAGAGACGCACTGGCACTTGTCGAGTCGTTGCCTGGCTCCGCCTGCGTGCTGGATGCCGCCCGCCTGATTCTGCGATATCACGAGTTCAGCACCGCATCCGGGCGGCGTGATTTCGCGGCCGAGGCTGCCGCTGCCGCGGACCGGATCGCCGAGTGGCACAACCGTACCGGGCATCGGATCGCCTACTGGGAAGGCGTATCGAACACGGCAGTGGCCGACCGCCTGACCTTGGCTGCGATGGCGCAGGAGTTTCCGACCACGGGATTCCTGCTCAGGGAGCGGTTCGGTACCGGCTATCTGTCGATGGCCGTCGCCTTCCGGGACGGCAAGCTGCGCGCCGACCTGTCCGTCCCCGCGCCCCCAGAAGACTTCGCGGACACCGTGATCGACGTCCCGGGACGGGACGACTATCTGCTCGACCTGCGAGACGCACCACCGGGCGTGGTGCGCCAGTGGCTGCACCAACCGGCCAAGTTCCGCCTCGTGATCGGAACCTACGACCCCGCCCGCGACCCCGCCCACTACATCGCGGGCGCCGGGCTGGCAGATTGGTTCGACATCCTCCTCCGAATCCGCACCATAACCCCCACCCACTCACTCGGGCCGTTGTAAGTGCCCGACTGTCCGAGCCGCGCCGCCACAGCAGCGCGCCCGCCAGTACATCAGTCGGCCACGCGATCGGCATGCGTTGCTGTGTGCCAGTGGGGGTCTCGGCCGAGGAGGGCTGCGATGTTGTCTATTGCGGAGAGGGTTCGGTCTTCTGTCAGTGGGGGGTTGTAGGCGCCGCCGGGGGCGTTGAGGGGGCTTCCCGGGGCGGTGATCTTTCGGGCGATGGGGAGGGCGCGGGCGGTGAATTCGGCTGGGATGGAATAGGTTCGGTCGAGGGCGCGGGTGAGGTCCCAGCGGTGTACGAGCATGTCGACGTAGTGGATCGACAGGACCTCCTCGGTGGGCATCGGGCCCAGTTGTGGCAGGTTCACGATGTCGCCGGTCTGCTCCATGGCCACCACCCATCGTGCGGCGGTGCGGGCGAAGCCGCCGCGGGGGTCGTCGGTGGGGGCGGGGATCGGTGCGAGGACCGATTCGATGATCGCCTCATGGCGTTCGTTCATGTGCCGGATCAGGTCGGCGACCGTCCAGCCGGTGCACGGTGTCGGCCGATCGAGGTCGGCATCGTCGAGCACGGTCACGTCGTGGCCGATGAGCGCCAGGGCCATCGCGTCCAGCTGCAGCAGGTCAGTCATGTGTCCACTTCCAATATAACGTACGGTCGTTCGCTAACAGTAGTATGGCAAACGACCGTACGCTATAGTTCGAGACATGTCTCCTCGAAATTCACGCGCCGAGGCCGCCCACACCCGGGAGCGGATCGTGGCGATGGCCGTCGACGAGGCGTCGCGAATCGGCTTGGAGGGGTTGACGATCGGTGCGCTCGCCGACCGGCTCGCCATGAGCAAGGCGGGCGTGGTCGGCCCGTTCGGATCTCGGGAAGACCTGCAGTACGCCACATTGGAGCGGGCCGGGCGGGTTTTCCGGGCAACCGTCATCGACCCGTTGGCCGATATGCCGCTGGGCGTGGCCCGGCTGACTCGGCTGATCGACGGATGGATCGACTATCTGGCCGAATGCCCTTTCCCCGGTGGATGTTTCGTCACCGCGGCATCGACCGAACTCGACGGGCGGCCGGGGCCACTGCGTGATCGGCTACGCAAAGCCGTCATCGACTGGCGCACCCTGCTGATCGCGGAAATCACTGCCGCACAAGCGGAAACCGCCACCGCGGACCGCCCCCCGGCGGAAATAGCCACGGCCCTGATCGGCATCTCGATGGCGGTCAACCAGGAGATCCAGCTCCTCGACGACCGGTCCGCCGCCCGCCGCGGCCGGGCCGCGATGCGCACCGCCGCCGGACTACAGCAGTCCGGCCCGGAATAGGTACCGAAGTCCGTCGAGCGATTCGGCAGCGGACCGTGTCCCCGGTTGCTGGAAGAGTTGGCCCGGACGGTCGACAGTCCGGGACGGAGTGAAGGAGCACCAGTGGAGCTGCGTCAACTGCGGTACTTCCGCGCCGTGGCGGAGCGGCGGCACCTCACCCGCGCCGCGGAGGAACTCGGAATTCGGGCCACATCGCTCAGCCAGCAGATCATCGCCCTGGAGAACGAACTCGGCACGGCGCTGTTCAGCCGAACCCCCGGCGGCATGATCCCGACCGCCGCCGCCGACGCGCTGCTGCCCCACGCGTGCCGCGCGCTCGACGCCGTGAGCGCGGGGGAGCAGGCGGTCCGACTGAGCGGCGCCGTTCGGCCGTGGCGAATCGGTGTCACACCCGGAGCCTCCGCCCAGGTCGTCGCCGCACTGCGGAATGCCGCCGGCGCCCTGGACGTGCGGGATCTGCCGGTGAGTGAGCAACTGCGGATGCTGCCCCGGGGCGAACTCGACGCGGCACTGATCGTGCTGCCCGCCGACACCGGCGGTCTGCGGGTCCGCACGGTCAGCGAGGCGCCGCTGGGAGTTCTCGTCTCCGCCACCCATCCGCTCGCCGCCCGCGCATCGATCGGCTGGACCGATCTGGACGGCCTGGACCTGCTGTGGTTCGACCGCGAGCTGGCGCCCGGCTACCACGACGCCATGCTCGACACGTTCCGACGGGCCGGCTGGCGGCCGCGTCGAATACGCCGTGGCCCACCGCGCCGCGGGCCGTTCCTCGCTGAACTGGCCGACGGCGACGTGGTGGCCATCCGGCCCCGCTGGGACGAGACCAGCGGCGCCGTCGTCTGGCGGGAGCTGGCCGACGCACCCCGGTTGTGTCATGCGCTGGCATGGGATCCCGCGCATCGGGACGCCGGCCGGTTGGCGGATCTGACCGTCCACCTGGCGGATGAGGCATAGCCGCACCCGCGTGCGGAATTGCCTCGTGGACGTGGGATCCCTTGTCGCGCTTAGCTGGTCGGGCATACCGCACGGCTCACGAAAGGCACGACCATGGCGCTCACACACTGGGGTTTCCTCTACGTCGCGGACGGCTGCGACCCGAATCGCGACATCTCCGTGGTCGATACCGGGACGTGCCGAACCGTTCTGATCGGGCTCGGCACACCGGACCAGGCGCCGGAGGCGGCGGCGGGATTGGTTGGCGACGGTGTGCAACTGATCGAACTGTGCGGCGCCTTCGGGCCGGTCTGGGCCGCGCGGGTGATCGAGCGCATCGGCTCGGCGGTCCCCGTCGGCGCGGTCGGTTACGGCCCCGAGGCGACCGGACGACTGCACGCGCTGTTCGCATGATCGTTCGCCGCGCGACCCGGACGCCGCCGACTGTGATCGTGACCCCAGGTTTGCCTTGACGCCGGTGTCAACGTTTAGCGTCGTGGTACCGGATGAGGAGGTTGGATGCTGATCGGGGAGCTGGCCGAACGCGCCGGGACGAGTGCGCGCACGCTGCGGTACTACGAGCAGCACGGACTGGTGCGGGCGCGGCGGTCGAGCAGCGGATACCGGGTGTACGACGAGGCGGAGGTGCCCATCGTCCGCAAGATCCGGGAACTGCTCGAGCTGGGCTTCGACCTGGCCGATACCCGCCCGTTCGTCACGTGCCTGCGCGCGGGCAACCGCAACGGCGACGAGTGCCCCGACTCGGTGGAATCCTTGCGCCACAAGCTCGACGAGGTCGACGAGGCGATGGACAGGCTCGCCGTCGTCCGGCGGCAGCTGCACGAACAGCTCGCCGACGCGCTCGACATCCCCGCGGCGCCGCCGAAATGCGAACTCTCGCACCGGTACTGACAACCGCTGGCCCAGGAGATATCCGTGAAATTCGCCATCAGCTACAGCGCCGCCCTGAACGGCACCGACCCCGACCGGCTCGCCGCGTTCGCCGCGCACGCCGAGAACTGTGGTTTCGAGGCGCTGTACGTGCAGGATCACATCGCGCTGTATCCGGGCGCCGACTACGGAGGCGGGCAGCTGCCCCCGACGATGCCGTTCCTCGATCCGCTGGACTGCTTGAGTTTCGTTGCGGCGGAGACGGATCGGATCTTGCTCGGCACAGGAGTCCTGCTGCTGCCGTATCGGCACCCGGTGATCCTGGCCAAACGCCTTGCGACCGTGGATCTGCTGTCCAAGGGTCGGATGCGGCTGCTCACCATCGGGGTCGGTGCGCTGCCGGGCGAGGCGCAGGCGGCGGGCGTGGACTTCCGCACCCGCGGGCGTCGCGCCGACGAGGCGATCGACGTGCTGCGGCTGCTGTGGTCGGGTGGCGCCGAGGGCGTCGGCTATCACGGTGAGTTCTTCGACTTCGACAACCTGTGCAGCTTCCCGAAGCCGCTCGGTGTGACCGAATTGCCCATTCACGTAGGGGGTTCCAGTCGCGCGGCGGCGCGGCGGACCGGTCTGCGCGGCGACGGCTACTTCGCGGGCGGGCTGCTGACCGAACAGGAACGCGACCTGCAGATGGAACTGGCCCGCAAGACCGCGGCGGACGCCGGACGCGACCCCGCCGCCCTGGAATACACGCGCTGGGGTTCGAGCGACCTGACCACCGAACGCGTCGACGAACTCGCAGGCCACGGCGTAACCCGCCTCGTGGTCAACTTCATGGCCCCCGACGCCGAGCAGCAGCACGATCAGATGTCGGAATTCGCCGAACGATTCGGCCTGTAGCCGCCGTAGGGGTATCCCGGGCCGGAGCGCCGCTGATACAGTCCCCGTGCTGACGTAAAGCATTGCAGCGCAACCTGATTCATCGGAGTGCCGAGGATGTACTCGGCCGGGCGAGCGGGGTGAGGTCATGGCTGGTGTACGCGGGCGTTCGATGGTCGCCGACAAGGGGTTTCGGCGTCGTGGCCGGTTCGGGTCGTCTCGGTGGGTAGCGCCGGGTATCACACTCGCGGTGCTGCTGATCGGACTGTCGCCGCCCACGGGCGCTGCGCCACTACCGGTTCCGTACGGGAACCGGGCCATGATCGATCAGGCCGTCACCGAGTGGGACGGCCCGGTCGCGGGCGCCAACGACTACTCCTGCAGGCCGAGTGACGAGCATCCGAAACCCGTTGTCCTCGTTACTTCCACGTTCTTCTCCGACGCGGTCGCCTGGACCACGCTCGCGCCGTACCTGCACAACCTGGGGTACTGCGTGTTCACCTTCGACTACGGCCGGGAGATCTATGACGTCCCACCGGGTTTGAACGGCATGGATCCGATGGAGTCGTCCGCCCGAACGGTGGCCGCGACGGTGGATCGCGTCCTTGCCGCGACGGGCGCCGAAAGCGTCGACCTGGTGGGACATTCGCAGGGCGGCATGGTGGCCCGCTACTACATCAACGCGCTGGGCGGGGCGGGCAAGGTCGACCGCATGGTGCTGCTGTCCTCGCCGTACCGGTTGACCGGGTCGCCCGATCTCACTGCGCGGGCACGTGATTCGATCCCGGCGCCGGTCTACGAGGCGATGCTCTACAACGGTGTCGTCCCGCCGGTGGCGCTGTTCGGTGCGAACGTCGCCGATCCCTGGGCGTGGGAATTCATCGAACCGCTGCAGCCCGGTGTCGAATACATTCAGATCACCAATTCGGCCGACGCCTTCGGGCTGCTGGGCGGCATGCCCGCACCCGCGGGAGCGGCCAATGCGACCACCCGCTACATCGACGGCGTGTGCCCCACGGATCGCTCCGAACACTTCTCCCAGCAGTATTCCCCGACCGCGGTGGCCATGATCGCGACGGCACTCGATCCCGAGAACCCGGTCAGCGGTCTGTGCACGACGATCACCGGCAGCGCGTACTGAGTTCGGGTCCGGCGCGTAGCAGGTTTTCGGAAGCGCCGAGGTCACGACCGGGCGAGTATTTCGGCAACTCGACCCGAGGAGAACCATGTGGATCCGACGTTGCGGGCAGGGGCTGCTCGTGCTGGCCGGACTGATCAATACCGTGCCTGGGCTCGGCGCACTGTCGGCACAGAAAGCCTATGCGGCATACGGAATTTCGCCGACCGACCCGGAAGTGGCGGTGCTGCTGCGGCATCGTGCGGTGCTGTTCGCCATCGTGGGGATCGCGCTGGTCGTCGGCGCCTTCCGGCCGCGTCTGCGGGCGGCGGCGGTGGGTGCGAATGCCGTCAGTTTCGCCGGATTCTTGGCGATCGTCCTCGCCGAGCGCCCGGTGAACACGGAACTGGAGCGGGTGGCGATGTTCGACGTCGTGGGTGCGGTGGCGCTGGCGGCCGGAATTGTCCTGGTGCGCAAGGGGAGTGACGTCGAGGAGGTCGCGAAATGAGGAGTCTGGTGCTGGCCGCGGCCGGAATGTTCTTCGCGGGCATGGGAATCTACGCCCTGGCGGTACCCGCGGCCCTGGCGAAGCCGTTTCGCCTCACCGTCGACACCGCCGTGAGCCGGTCGGAGATCCGCGCGGTCTACGGCGGATTCGGGCTCGCGATGGCCGCACTCCTGGGATGGTCGGCGTCCGGCACCGATGATCTGCGGAGCGGCGCCGCGATAACGGTGGGTGTGGCGCTGGCGGGGATGGCGGCCGGGCGGGTGCTGTCCCGGTTGGCCGACAGCGCCACGTCGTTCTATCCGATCTGGTTCTACTGCCTCGTCGAGGCGGTCGGCGCGGCGGCCGTCCTGGCCGTCGCGTGAGCGTGCGACCATGGCGTCCATGTCCGCGACCCTGCCCGCTCGCACCGCTCGGACGGTGTGGCTGTGGGCCGGTCACGCGGCATATCTGGGCCCGTCTTTTCATCTCGACACGCATTCGACCCCGGTGCATTGCTTCGCGCTCGGCGTCGACGGCCCGTTCACCGTCGCGACGCCGGAAGGCGGTGCGCGCCGCAGACGGAGCGTGCTGGTCCCGGCGCGCACCACCCACCGGATCGATGCCGGCGACGGGCGCATGCTGTTCTTCTACGTGGACCCGCGATCCGCCCACGCCGATCGCCTGCGCGCCGCGATGAGCGACGCGTCGGAGCCGATCGCCACAACCCATCGTGCCGAGGCCGAGTTGCTCGCCGAGTTGCACCGCGGTGCCGACCCGGACGAACTGCACCGGATCCTGCTGGGCGGCGGCGATTCGAGCATCGTCGACGAGCGGATCCGGCGGGCCATGAACGCGATCGTCGACAACCCGGGCGCGGATCTCGCCGCCGCGGACCTGGCCGCCGCGGCCGGACTGTCCACCTCGCGTTTCCTGCACCTGTTCGCCGCCGGTGCCGGCACCAGCTTCCGCCGCTACCGCCTGTGGGCCCGGATGCTCTCGGTAGCCGCCGCCATCGCCGCGGGCAGCGACCTCACCCGCGCCGCCACCGACGCCGGTTTCGCCTCCCCCAGCCACTTCAGCGACACCTTCCGCGCCATGTTCGGCCTCACCGCAACAACCCTCCTGTCCCAGGGCACCACCATCGTGGTGCGTCGATAGCCGGTGGGTGCACTCACCCGGCCATGCCTCATCGATCGGAGCGGCGGAGCTCCCACACCACATCGACACCTACCTCGCCGGGCGTCAACGGATCGCGAGGCGGTGTGCGGCGGCCGATTTCGGTGAAGCCGAGGCGGCGCGGAACCCGCCCGCTGGCGGTATTCGCCCGGTCGTGCCAGATCTGCACGAGGTCGACACCGGGCAGGGCGAGGGCCTGATGCACGAGCGCCGCGGCGGCGGAGGTGGCGTATCCGCGGCCGGTGTGCGCGGGATGCAGCCAGTAGCCGATCTCCAGGCTGTCGGGGCCGAGCCGCTTCTCCAAGCCGCACATCCCGACCACCTCGCCGGAAACCGTGACGGCGTAGGAATACGCGTCTCCCGACTCCCAGTTCCGGTGCGTCTCCGCGACGAACTTCGCGAGCGCCGATCGTGGGTGCTCGCCGTCCGGTGAGACCCAGCCCATCCACGGCCGCAGGTGGTCCAGCGACTGGTTCACGACGCGGTACAGCGCTTCCGTGTCGGCGCTCCGCAGCCGCCGCAGCCGCACGTTGCCGGATACGAGAACTTCTTCCGGACGCTTCATGCCGTCATGCTCGTCGCGAAAATCACGCGCGACAAGCGAATTGATCGCTGGTGCTACGGGGCCTCGACGTCAGGTCCTGCGGCGGTGGCTGTTTCGGGGGCGGCGATGAAATCCATGCCGGCCGAGATGTGCAGGGGAGTGCGGTCGGAGGAGTTGGTGACGACGCAGGCCGCGGCGAGGAGCAGGACGCTGGCGACGGTGAGGCCGATGCCGATCAGGGCGCCTATCCGGGAATCTCGTGACGGTTGTGGTGGAACCGGCTGCGGCGGGTGGGGGCGGCGGCGTGTGGTGGACCGGCGGACGGCGGGACGTTCGCAGCAGCGGTGCGCCGTCTCGGCGGGATTACCGGCGCAGGCGAAACCGTCCCTGTGGGAACGGGATCCGGGTGCATGCCGGTATCGCTGTGGGGCGGGTTCATTCGGTGCAGTCATTGTCATTGCCCCTTCGGCATCGGCTGCCCGTCCGGACTCCCTTGCAAGGGTAACGACTTCCGTGCACATCTGTCGCGACATGTTCTCAACGGTGGGCAACACGCCGCGCCGGGAAGACGCGGCGAACGGCTGACCGGCACGGGCCGAATCGAGGCCATCCCGGCCCGTATGTGCCACGAATACCCTTCGACCACACCTGCTTTCGAACATCAGAGGGTGGCCTCGTGCCGGAAGGCGGAGCACATGGTTCAGGAACTGGTCGTTTCCGTGGCGGCCGCGGCCGTGGCGGTGGTCGTGCTGGTGGCAGGCGCCCGGCTGCGCCCCAGGTCGTGGCAGACGACGGGCGAGGACGCCGCCGGGGAGCTGGTCCTCGACGTCGTGAAGAACTTCTTCATCGCGGTCGTCGCCTTCATCGTGGTGCTGTGCTGGCAGCAGTACGACAATGCCCAGACCCACACCGTGGCCGAGGCGAAGGCGCTGGTGAACACGTATTGGATCGCCCACGCACTGCCGGAGCCGGATCACGGGAAGATTCAGGGACTGGTCCGGGACTACACCCAGCAGGTCGTCGGCGACGAGTGGGCGTCGATGAACAAGGAGGGCACGCTCAGCCGGTCGGCGCAGGCAACCCTCGATGCCCTGCGCGACTCCGTGCAATCGATGCAGTCCGCCGACCCGGATGTCGCCGATCTACGCACCAAGGCGCTGGAGCAGCTGGATCAGGTCGCCGACGCCCGCCACGAACGTGAGATCGACGTCCGGCGCACCGTACCCGGATTCCTGGACATAGCACTGATTTTCGGGACGATCCTGCTGTTGCTGAGCCCCGTGTTCTCCGGGATCAAGGTGTCGGCGAGCAGCATCCTGATGATCGCGCTGCTCGGTGTGGTGGTCGGTCTCACGCTGCTGGAGATCCGCAATCTGGATCGGCCGTTCTCGGGCTCCACCGTCGTACCTCGCGACGCCTACGAGTACGCCCTGGCGCGTTATCAGCAGATCGAGTAGCCGAGAGGTATACGGATGAGATTCGTCTATCCCGTAACACGAGGGGCCGCAGTCGGATTCGTCGTCGCAGCCGTGTCGGCGGTCGTGCTGGCCGGTCCGTCCGCAGCGGATCCGGCCGAAACTTCATGGCCGCCGATCGGTGAAATCGTCAGCGGCAGTGCGGCTCCCGGACCTGCCGACAGTGTGGATACGGAGAGTTCGCTGAGTCTCGGGCCGGTACCACAGTCGTCGAGTGGCTTCGCCCTCGGAAGCAGCTCCGGCAGCGGCTATTCCACCATCGTCGGCTCTGCCTCCGACACCATCACCGACGCGGGTTCACGGGTCGAAGTGCCGACCCCGGACTCCGGCGAGAGCCTTTCCACAACGGTGCACCGCGTCGTGGCCGAAACGACCACACCAGCCGAGTCCTTCGCCCCGGATTCCGGAAGTGTCGGAACCGCCTGTGCCGGAAGCGCCGTCGTCGGCAGCTCGATGACGCTGTCCGGATTGCTCACGGGCAGCAGTCTCGTGCCCGGGGTGATCGGCACGGGCTCCGGCGGTTCGGGAATCGGGAGCGCTGCCGTCGGCAGCGCCGTCACGGGCAGCGCCCTGCTGACCTGCCTGCTGTTGCTGCCGCGCCCGCCCGAACTCGAGATACCGCTCCGCCCGCCGGCGCTCCCGGATGCTCCGCGCATGGCGCCACCCGCCGCGTCCGCCCCAGCCGCCCCACCACCCGCGGCGCTGCCCGCCACGGCTCCGGATACCCCCGCACCGCCCCGTCCGCGCGACCCGCCGGACACCGCCGCCCTGCCCGAACATCACCGCGCGTGGAGTATCACGATCCTGATGGCGGTGCTGCTGATCACCGTGCTGGCCACCGCCCGCGGCCGCGTGGCTCGCCTGCGGTGACGCCCGGGCGTCTAGGGTTTCCACCGTGGGTGAACGAGAACTTCTGGAGGCCTACGTCGCCGCGGCCGGGCTGATGCAGCTGTCGACACTCTGCGCGGACGGCACGCCGGTGGTGTGCACCGTCTGGTACGTGCCCACCTTCCGCCCCGACCGCCTGCACTTCGTCTCCCGCACCGATCGGGTGCACTCGAACAACATCCGGCGCGATCCGGCCGTCGCCGGGGCGATACTCGACAACCCGCCGTCCGAACTCGGTCGGACGGCCCGCGGCGTCTCGTTCACCGGCCGCGCCACGCAGCTGCCCGGCACCGGGGTCGACGCCGAGGTCCGCGCGTTCGTGGCGCGCTGGCCGAACGCGGCCGGGGTGCTCGACGCCATGCCCGAGGGCGCGTCCCGGATGTACGAAATCGACGTCGAGAGCTGGGTGCTGTTCGACGAGGAGAACTTCCGGGGCGGGCCGCGCCGCGAGGTCTCGGCGCTCTGACGGCGGCTACCTCGAATACAGCTTGAAGAACTCGCGGGGACGCACCTCGCGCTCGTCGAAGTCGGCGTCCACATCGGGTTTGCCGCCGACCGACGCGAAGGCCGCCGAGTACAGCTCCTCCGACTCCCAGTGCGCGGCCGAGACGACGGCGGTGCCGTCCTCGGTCGCCCAGCAGTCGACCCCCAGGCATCCCTCGGTCCGAATCAGGAAGTCCCGGACCTCGTGGACGCGGCCGACGAACTCCTCGAAGTGCGCCGGTCCGGGGTAGTGGAATGCGACGAAACCTACGGACATCTTCTTCTCCTCTTCTCGGTCCGGGAGCCGTCTCCCGGATAACAGTTGTGCAGCAATGGTTTTCGCTCGCCCGATCGATCAGCGGGCCGCGAACCGCTCGATACCCGCCCGCAGCGCGCGGACGAGGGGGCTCCACCGCGCCGGTGTGCGGACCGTGCCGGTCACCTCGCGCTCCGCCCGGTCGAGGGAGTCCTCGAGGCAGGCGTCGTGCATGCGGCGGAACACCAGCGGCCAGGTGAACCGCGCGGGGCCCCGTGCGCGCATGGCCAGCAGATGCCGCAGCTCGGCCGTTCCATCGCCGCCGGGGTGGACGGTGAATTCGTGGAATCCGTCGAAGCCGCGCGGGCCGGTGAACCGGAACCGGATCCAGCGCCCCGGCTGGTACCCCTCGACGGTGTAGCGCACGGGCCCGTGCCCGCCGACCGCGCCGACGCCGAGCGGGCGGTCGAAGCGCATCGGTGGCCAGCTGTCCTGCGGCCAGAGCCGGTCGTCAACGCCCGCGAGCGAGTCGATCAGCCCGCCGACCTCGTCCTCGGCCACCGGCAGCTGCCGGGAGTGGATATTGACCACGGCCATCCTCGTCACCTTCCTTCGAGGTTCTGAAATGTTCGCTCTAGAACGAATTAGAGCATATGTTCCATATCTGAAGAAAGGCTCCGGCGGCATGACCCGCGCCACTTCGGCCGCCCCCTCCGCTGCGGGCGGGGGAATAAGGTTGTGGCCGTGGACCTTCTGGACAGACTGCATCTGGACGTACCGGTGGCCCAGGCGGGAATGGGCGGGCAGCTCGCGGGCGCCGACCTGGCGGCGGCCGTGGCCGCGGCGGGGGGACTGGGAACCATCGGGCTGATGTCGCCCGCGCGACTGCGGGCGGCGATCGCCCGGGTCCGCGAGGAGGCTCCGGGCCGAGCGGTCGCGGTGAACCTGCTGATGCCGTTCGTGCGCCGCGGTCATGTGCGGCTGTGCATCGATGAGCGGGTCGACGTGGCGGTGGTCGCGTTCGGCGGCGACGAGGCGCTCGTGCGGGAGCTGCGCGACGCCGGGATCTTCGTCGTCGTCATGGTCGGCACCGGCGACGAGGCCCGCCAGGCCGTGGTGTGGGGTGCCGACTGCCTGATCGCCCAGGGCCGGGAGGCCGGTGGACATCTGGTGGGAACCGTTGCGGCGCTGGACTTTCTACCCCAGGCGCTATCGATCGCCCGCGGCCGCCCGGTGCTGCTGGCCGGGGGCATCGCGACCGGCGCGGACACGCTCGCCGCGGTATCGGCCGGGGCGGCGGGAGTCGTTGCGGGAACACGGTTTCTGCTGACGGACGAATCCGGCGCGCACGCCGAATACCGGCGCCGCGTCATCGCGGCGCGAGAAACCGTGGAGACCACGCTGTTCGGCTTCGGCTGGCCCGCGCGCCATCGCGTGATACCGAATGCGGCGACCGAACGCTGGTGTCGCGCGGACGGCACGCCGCGCCGAATTCCGGCGCTGCTCAACGCGCCCAGCGCCGCCGCGGCCCGATACTCGCCCCAGGGCAGCGAACGGGCATTGGTGCGGCTGCAGCACCCCCGCCTGCCGCTGTTCAGCCCGGCCTCACCCCTCGCCGGTATGCCCGCGGACTGGGCCGACCGATCCGCGCTCTACGCAGGCGAATCCGCGCTCCGCATCTCGCGAGTCGTGCCCGCGAAGCAGGCGGTCGCGGAACTGGCGGGGGCATGACAGTGCGACGGGGGATACCGATCCGCTGACAACACCCCTGCACAGCGCTACTGTCCGAACACATTCCGAGGTGATAGGGCGGCGCATCGGCGAACCCGAAGTCCGCACCGGATCACTCGTATACCTCGAGGACAGGAGAGCGCGTTGAGGTATCTACGACTTGGTGCGATAACGACGGCGGCGGTGCTGGCCACAAGCCTGGCGCTGACCGGATGCTCGTCGGGCGGCGGTGATACCGACCTGGTCACCGTGAACGGCGCCGAACCGCAGAATCCGCTGGTGCCGACCAATACCAACGAGAACATGGGCGGCCGGGTGGTGGACCGGTTGTTTGCCGGACTGAAGTACTACGACGCGAACGGCAAGGCGCACAACGAGTTGGCGCAGTCGATCGAGTCGACCGACCGCCAGCACTACAGGATCACGATCAAACCGGACGAGAAGTTCACCGACGGCACCGCGGTGACGGCGAAATCCTTTGTCGACGCGTGGAATTACGGCGCGCTCGCCACCAACGGCCAGAATCAGAACTGGGCGTTCTCCTCGATCGCGGGCTACGACGACGTTTCGGCGGATCCGCCCAAGGCGCAGACGATGTCGGGTCTGAAGGTCGTCGACGACCGCACCTTCACCGTGGACCTGAAGCAGCCGTCGGGCGACTTCGAACTCTCGATGGGATTCGCCCCGTTCTACCCGATGCCGGAGTCCGCGTACCGGGATATGAAGGCGTACGGCGAGAACCCGATCGGCAACGGCCCGTACAAGTTCGCGGAGCCCGGTGCCTGGCAGCACAACGTCAAGATCGACCTGGTCCCGAATCCCGACTATCACGGCGGCCGGGCGCCGAAGAACAAGGGCCTGCGGTTCGTGACGTACCAGTCCTACGACACCGCCTACTCCGACCTGCTGGCCGGTAATCTCGACGCGCTGGACACCATGCCGTCGAGCGCGCTGACCACGTACAAGGACGACCTGGGCGACCGGGCCATCAGCAAGCCGACGGCGCAGAACGAGCGCATCGGCATCCAGCCGAACCTGCCGCACTTCGGTGGCGAGGAGGGTCTGCTCCGGCGTAAAGCGCTGTCCATGGCCATCAATCGGCAGCAGATCTGCGACACCATCTGGAGCGGGACGAAGACCCCGGCGCGCGACTACACCGCCACCACGCTGCAGGGGTTCCGCCCCGACCTGCCCGGTGTCCAGACCCTCGAGTACAACCCGGCCGAGGCCAAAAAGCTGTGGGCCCAGGCCGATTCGATGGCGCTCTGGTCGGGGCGGTTCGAGATCGCCTACAACACCGACGGCGGCCATCAGGCGTGGCTCGAGGCGGTCGCGAACAGCATCAAGAACACGCTGGGAATCGAGGCGGTCGCGGTGCCGTATCCGACCTTCAAACAGATCCGGGACCTCGTGCACTCCCGCACCATCGGCAAGGCGTTCCGGTACGGCTGGCAGGGCGACTATCCCTCGATGCTGCAGTTCCTGACCTCGAATTTCCTCTCGGGCTCGGAGACCAACGACGTCGACTACGCGGATCCCGAGTTCGACCGGTTCCTCAACGCGGCCCTGGCCGCGCCCACGCCGGAGGAGTCCTACCAGCAGATCGCCCAGGCGCAGACCGTGCTGATTCGCGATATGGCCGACATTCCGATTCTCAACTACATCTCGAACGCGGGCCGATCGGAAAAGGTCACGCAGGCACCGCTGGCCTGGAACGGACTTTTCGACTTCGAGAACATCGAGAAATAGGGGTATCGGTGGCGCCGCCCCGGCGGCCGTGTGATGCGCGTCGCCGCAGCTCGAAAGCCTGCGGCGGCGTGAATATGTTCACAGTGGCGCGGTCGGCGGCGGAGCGAATCGGCGAGCTGACCGCTATTCGCTGTACCGTCGCATGTGACCTCCGAAGTAATCGCGAAGGCGAACCACGCCGATGTGACAGCGGTTACCCGGCGCGCGCTGACGGGCCGTGCACGGGCGTGGTCCGCGACGCTGCTGGCCGCGGTGCCGTCCGCGGCGTTGATGACGGTGCTGCTCTACGGGCTGGGCATGGCGGTGGGGCTCGGTACTCCCGCCGCCGTTCCGGTGGGGTGGTTCCTCGTGTGTGCGGCCTGGAGCGTGGCGTGTTTCCTGGGCGCGGAGCGCGGCGTGTTGTTGCCGCTGTTCGGTCTGCGCTCCCCGACGGACGATGAACGACTCGTCCTGACCAAGGCGTGGCACCGGGTCGCGCACGAGTCCGGCGTCTCCGCTTCGTCCTATTCGCTGTGGGTGCGGACGGGCCGCCGCGACGGCGTCCTGCCGGACCGGATGATCGCGGTGGACGCCGGATCGGTCGAGGGGCTGGAACGGCGGGAACTCGAGGCGGTGCTCATTCACGAGCTCGGCCATCGCCGGCAGGGCCGGGCGGCGTTGTGGCAGTTCGTATTCCGCTGCTACAACGCGCCGGTTGTGCTGGGCGAGCGGGCCTTGCTCGCGGGTCCCGTGGCCGTCGGGGACTGGCTCGCCGACCGGGTGCCGCCCCGCAGCTCCCGCCCCTTCCTCCTGGTCTGGACCGCGGTGAGCAGGGTGCTGGTGGCCTGCCCGGTCGTGGCGATGTCGACGCTGATCGTCGGGCTACCGGTGGCCCTGCTCCTGCGGCTTGCGCCGGAGCTGGCGGCATTGGCGCTGGTCCCGATCGTGCACCGAGCCGAACACCGCGCCGACGCGGTGGCCGTGGACCTGGGGTACGGGCCCGACCTCTGCGCCGTGCTGCGGTACCGGGAAATCCCGGAGGACGAAGAGGCGTCGCCGAGCCGCCTGTCCGTCTCGGCCGTGGTGCTGGGCACCTCGCCCGACGAACGAGTGGGCCGGATTCGCGACCGGCTCGACGATCAGGCGAGGCGCCGGCGCGGTGCGTGGCAGTCGGCGCACTGAGAGGTGCGGCAGCGATCCTTTCGGCCCTAGCTACCCATGGAGCACACCGTATTAGGTTGGGGAGCAGTGAGTTCGATGAGGTATCGGTCGGCGGCGCCTCTGGTGCAGGCGTTTCGGCGGTAGACGCCGTGGCCCCAGCCGTCGTAGGTGAGCAGCACCGACCGCGGGGTGTTCGCGGCGACGCCGATGGCCCATTCGTACGGCGTGGCCGGGTCGTGGCGCGAGTTCATCAGGAGAACGGTTGGCGCATCGGTGATCCGGGGGCGGTGCGGCGCATTCGGTGGCGGCGGCCAGCCCGAGCAGATACTCCCCGCGACCCAGGCGAAGTGGGAGCGTAGGGTGCCGGCGTTCTGCTTCTGCTCGACCCACAGTCGCTCCCACTGCGCCTGATCGCGGATGCCGGACGGCCAGTCGGAACAGGCGATCAGCTCCGGTGCCTGCACCGGTTGACCCCGCCGCTGCGGTACCGGCTCGGTCACCGGTGTCGGCGGGCGATTGCTCAGCTCGTTCAAATCGGCTGCCAGGCGCGACCATTCGGGTTCTTCGAGATATCCGAGGGCGAACCTGCTCAGCGCCAGCGGACCCAGCGCCGTGCCGTCCGGTCCCGACAGCTCGCCGCGGACCGCGCGTTCGTACAACGCGTCGAACAGTGCGGGAACGTCCTTGCCGTGCAGCGCGCAACTGGTCTCCCGGTCACACCACGACACGAATCCGGCAAACGAGTCCCCGGCCGCCCGGGCCTCGCTGGCAAGGAACTCGGGCCCGTTCAGGCTGTGGTCGTCGACGCTGTCGAGAACCATGGCGCGGACGCGCTGCGGGAACAGTTCCAGATACGCCTGCCCGGACATGGTCCCGTAGGACGGGCCGTACAGGCTGACCGTGTTCTCGCCCAGGGCATTTCGCAGCGCGTCGACGTCTCGTGCCACGCTCACTCCGTCGAGATGGTCGAACAGGGGACCGGTGTACTGCCGACAGCTGTCGGCGAGATCGCGTGCGTAGGAGATGACCTCGGAGAACCGGGCACCGGTATCGGGCTCGAGGTTGGGCCGCGCCGAGGCCAGGCCGATATCGCACCGGACCGGGTGGCTGCGCTTCACGCCGCGCGGGTCGAGGGTGACGATATCGAACCGCCGGTGCAGCTCCGGGCTGAAGCGGTCGTCGTTCAGTAGTTCGTCCACACCGGAGGTTCCGGGACCGCCGGGCAGGTGGATCAGCGTGCCGATCCGGCCCGGCTCCTGAGTCCGCTTCCGCGCCACCGCCATATCGATGGTCGGTCCGCCGGGGTCCGACCAGTCCACCGGCACGGCGATCGTCGCGCACTCCACCTGTGCGTTCTCGGCACACGGCCGCCAATCCGGACTCGGCGCCCGGCTCTCGGCGGTGGTGGTGCACGCGGCCAGCGCGGCGGACGCGCTCACCAGGGCCAGGACGAGGGGAAATACGCTGCGGCGTAACTGCATGCGCGGAGCATCTCCCGCCCGGACCCCCGCGGACATCACCGCAGAGGACGATCGGCCCTCACCCTCCGGTAGGGGGTGCCGCCGCGGATGAGGGATAGGTCCGATCGCAACGGGGGCGCCGCGCCGAGGACCCCCGGCTCGATCAGCGGCGCACCTCGTCGACGGGGATCGGCCGCCGCTCCCGCCGCGACAGCTCGCAGGCCTCGGCGATGTAGAACGCCTCCAGCGCATCTCGTGGTGTGCAAGGGTTTTCGATCCTGCCCGTGGCGACGTCGGTGAACACCGTCAGCTCTTCGGTATAGGCGCGGCGGAACCGATCCATGAAACCCGGGTAGGCAGGGAACGGCGAAGCCGGGTAATCGGGCTCGACCGAGCGCAGCGGAGCGCGATCGTCCAGTCCGACAACGGCATTGCCCTTGCTGCCCAGCACCTCCAGCCGGACGTCGTACCCGGCGCCGTTGTAGCGGCTCAGCGAAACCGTCGCCAGCGCACCGTCGTCCATGCGCAGCAGCACCGCGGCCGTGTCGACGTCCCCGGCGTCGGCGAAGAACCGCTCGCCCCGGTTGCCCCCGAGCACGAACACCTCGGTCACCTCCCGCCCGGTGACCCAGCGGATGATGTCGAAATCGTGCACCCCGCAGTCGCGGAACAGGCCACCGGAACGCGGAATGTACTCCGCGGGCGGCGGAGCGGGATCGAGGGTGGTGGCGCGCAGGGTGTGCAGCCAGCCCAGCTCCCCGGAGGACGCCGCCGCGCGGGCCGCGACGTATCCGGCGTCGAAGCGCCGCTGAAAGCCGATCTGCACCGGCACCGTGGAGGTTTCGACGTGGTCGATCACCTCGAGCGTGCCCGCGATATCGGCGGCGACGGGCTTCTCACAGAAGACGGGAATGCCCCGGTCGACGGCCGCGAGGATGAGTTCGGGATGCGAGTCGGTGGCGGTGGCGATCACCAAACCCGCGATATCGGCCCCGAGCACGGCCTCGATATCCGGGGCGAACTCCACGCCGAGCTTGGTCGCGGTGGTGCGGGCGCGCTCGGTATCGGCGTCGGTCACGACGACACCCGAGATGCCCGGGAGGGCCTTCAGGGTCTCGGCATGCGCGGTGCCGATGCGGCCGGTGCCGGCGAGTCCCAACCTGATCGTCATGCGTGGCTCCTGTCGGTGCGGCGTCGAGGGCACCGCTATTACCGAAAGCGGTGCGGCGTACTGGTTTTCAACTTCTGGGTGCCGCCGTGGTCGCGCGGACGACCAGCGATGGCTGCACGCGCCGGCGGACCGGCTCGGTGCGGCCGTCGCGCAGGCGCTCGACCAGTGCCTCCACGGCCAACCGGCCGATATCGATGCGAGGCTGATCGATGGTGGTCAGCGCCACGTGCCGCAGTGCGGCCAGCGACGTGTTGTCGTAGCCGACGATGGAGACGTCCTGCGGGACCCGCAGCCCCGCCTCCTCCAGCGCGGACATCGCACCGACCGCGTTGAAGTCGTTCCCGCAGACCAGCGCGGTGGGAAAGTGGCCGGGCGAGAACACCTTCAGCAGTTTGCGCACCGCGGCCATACCGGCCGCGTCGGTATGTTCGCTCGGGATGACCATGGGTTCCAGGCCGTGACCGTCCATCGCCGCCAGGTATCCCTTGCGCCGCGGTGTGGCCGAGAAGGCCGCGCCGCCGTCGAAGTGCACGATCCGCCGATGCCCCAGCGCCACCAGGTGATCGACGGCCAGTGCGACGCCGACCTCGCCGTCGTCGTTGACGGTGTCGATATTGGCGACCGTCGAGCTCCGCGACACCAGGACCACCGGGCACTGATAGGCGGCCTCCCGGATCGCCGCCGCGGGCAGTACCGGTGACAGCAGGATGACCCCGCCGGGCCGGAACGCCTGCAGGCTGTCCAGCGCGGTGCGCTCGCGGGCGGCGCTGCGGCGGCCGGTGTTCAGGATGAGCTCCAGCCCGGCCTGCTGCGCCGCGGTGTCCATACCCTCGACCACGTCGGCGAAGAAGGCGTTGCGCAGGTCGGAGACCATCACGCCGACGATGTTGGAGGTGCGGCTGGCCAGCGATCGCGCCATCGCATGGGGTTGGTAGCCGAGATCCTTCGCCGCCTGCAGCACCGCGCGGCGGCGATGTTCGCTCACCTTCGGCGACCCGCGCATGACGAGCGAGACCAGCGCGCGGGAGACGCCCGCTTGCGCGGCAACATCTTCCATCGTCGGTCGCGTCATCGCGGGTGGCCTCCTGGGGTGCATCGAACGCGGCGAGCGGGGCGCGCGTGTTGGACGTTACAGCGTCGACGCGGGCGGATCAATAGAGCGCTCTAATTGCCGAATTTCGACACTGCGCGGGCAGGTGTTTTGCCTCGAACTTCGAATATTTATCGAGGTAGAGCCATTTTTTCGACACGGTGCCGGGCCCTTGACATTACCGTGATCCACGGTTACATAGTTGGAGCGCTCCAATCTTTCGGAGCGCTCCCTTCGCACATCGACCCGCCGGAGAAGTTCCGATGACCGAACCGCTGCACCCGCTCCGCGTCGCCGCCGCACCGATCTCCTGGGGAGTCTGCGAAGTCCCGGGCTGGGGCCACGTGCTCGATGCGGGCACCGTCCTGGCCGAGATGGCCGCACTGGGTCTGACCGCAACCGAATTCGGCCCGCCCGGCTATCTGCCGCGCGAGCCCGCGGCGGTGCGCGCACTGCTCGGCCCCTTCGGCATCGACGTGATCGGCGGCTTCCTGGCGCTGCCGCTGCATCGCGAGCCCGGCCGCGCCATTGCCGCCGCGCGCACCGGCGCCGCGCTGCTCGCGGCCACCGGCGCCGAGGTGCTGGTACTCGCCGCGGCCACCGGCGACCGGGGCTACGACACGCGCTCGCCGCTCAGCGATTACGAATGGCGCACCCTCGTCGACACCGCCGCCACCCTCGGCGATATCGCCGCCGAACACGGGCTGCGCGCGGTGCTGCACCCGCATGTCGGCACGCATGTGGAGACCGAGCCCGAGGTGGAGCGCTTCCTCGCCGACTCCGATCTCGACCTCTGCCTGGACACCGGGCATCTCCTGGTGGGTGGCACCGATCCGGTCCGGTTGGCACGCCGTCACGCCGACCGGATCGGCCACATTCACCTCAAGGATGTGCGAAACGCCCTCGCCGACGAGATCCGCAGCGGAACAATGGAATACAGCCAGGCCGTGCGGCGGGGGCTGTATGCCCCGCTGGGGGAGGGGGACGTCGATATCGAGACCCTGGTGCGCTGCGCACAGGCGGCGGGCTACCGGGGTTGGTATGTGATCGAGCAGGACACGGCGCTGGAGCCGGGGGATACCGCCGACGGACCCAGCCGCGACACCGCCCGCAGCCTGCACTATCTGGCGGGCCTGGGCGCCGCGCGCACATCCGCTCGAATATAGGTAGGAGCCCATGACAACGAGGTCGCGACCCAACCGACACCATGGCCGGTGGCGGCGCTTGCTGCCCTGGCTCGCCGCGGGGCTGGCGCTGGCCGCGTGCAGCGGGCCGGGCGCCGACGCGCCGGTCTCCGAGACCCAGACCCCGGTCGCCGCAGGCACACTCGACTCCGTTGCGGTCGTCACGCACGGCACGCCCGGCGACGCGTTCTGGAACGTGGTGAAGAACGGCGCCCAGGCCGCGGGCGAGAAGCTGGGCATCCGAGTCGAATACAACTCCGACGGTGACCCGGGGCAGCAGGCCAAGCTGGTCGACAACGCGGTGGCGCAGGGCGTCGGCGGGCTGGTGGTGTCGATGGCGAACCCGGAGGCGTTGCGCCCCTCGGTGGAACGCGCTGTCGCGGCGGGCATCCCGGTGGTGACCATCAACTCCGGCGAGGCCGACAGCGCGGCCTCCGGGGCGATCGGGCACGTCGGCCAGAGCGAGCGCTCCGCGGGTGAGGCCGCGGGCAGGAGGCTGCGAGACGCCGGAAAGAGCAAGATGCTCTGCGTGATTCACGAGGCGGGCAATGTCAGCGCCGCCGAGCGCTGCGGCGGCGCCATCCAGGGCTTCGGCAACGCGGGGACGCTGCAGGTCGACATCAACAACCCGACCGACGCGCAGGCCCGCATCAGGGGCGCCCTGGAGGCCGATCGCTCCATCGACGCGGTGCTGACGCTGAATTCGCAGATCGCGGCGCGCGCGGTCGCGGCGGCCGGGGAGCTGCGGTCGAATGCGACGGTGGCCACCTTCGACCTGAATCCCGATGTGGTGGACGCGATCCGGGCCGGAAAGCTGCTGTTCGCCGTCGACCAGCAGCAGTACGAGCAGGGCTATCTCCCGGTGGTGATGCTGCAGCTGTACCGGACCAACCTGAACACCGTCGGCGGCGGACGGCCGGTGCAGACGGGCCCGGCCTTCGTCGACTCCGGCAACGTCGATGCCATCGCCAAGCTCGTGGCGCAGGGCACCCGGTGAGACAGGAGCGGATGAAATGAGTGTTACCACAACCGTTTCCACGGAGGATCCGGCCGGGTCCGAAGTACGCGCCTCGCTGCTCAACCGGTTGATCGTGCGGCCGGAGATCGGCTCCGCGCTCGGGGCGGTGCTGGTGTTCGTGTTCTTCTCGGTGATCACCGAGAAGTTCCTCAGCCCGCTCGGCGTCGCGACCTGGCTCGACGACGCCTCCACGCTCGGCATCATGGCGGTCGCGGTGGCGCTGCTGATGATCGGCGGGGAATTCGACCTGTCGGCCGGTGTGATGACGGCCTCCACCGCGCTGGTCACCGCGTTGCTGGCGGTGGAGGCCGGGTGGAACGTGTGGCCCGCGCTGCTGGTGTCGCTGCTGTTCGCCCTGGCGGTCGGCGCGCTCAACGGCTGGCTGGTGATGCGGACCGGGCTGCCGAGCTTCATCGTCACGCTCGGCAGCTTCCTGGCGCTGCAGGGCCTCAATCTCGGTGTCACCCGGCTGATCACCGACACCGTCCAGGTGTCGGGTGTGCGCTCGGCGGACGGATACGCCTCGGCCGGTTGGGTGTTCGCGTCCACGACCGATCTCGGCGACGCGCGCATCCAGGCCTCGGTGGTGTGGTGGATCGTGCTCACCGCCCTCGCGGGACTGGTGCTGGTGCGCACCCGGTTCGGCAACTGGATCTTCGCCGTCGGCGGGTCACTCGCGAGCGCCCGCGCGGTGGGTGTCCCCGCGGTGCGGACGAAGATCATCCTCTTCATGACGACGGCGTTCGCCGGGTGGGTCGTCGGGTCCTGCAACATCCTGCGGTTCGCGAGCGTCCAGGCGAATCAGGGTGTGGGACTGGAGTTTCAGTACATCATCGCGGCCGTGGTCGGGGGCTGCCTGCTCACCGGCGGGTTCGGGTCGGTGGTGGGCGCGGCGATCGGTGCGCTGATCTTCGGCATGGCGCGACAGGGCATCGTGTTCGCCCGCTGGGACAGTGACTGGTTCATGTTGTTCCTCGGCGTGCTGCTGCTGGCGGCGGTGCTGGTCAACAACGCATTCAAGAAGCGCGCGGAAAGGGTACGGCGATGACGGTTCCGCTGATCGAAACCCTCGGCATCGGAAAGAGTTACGGCGGCGTGGTGGCGCTGCGCGACGTGTCCACCGTCGTCAACGCGGGCGAGGTCACCTGCGTGCTCGGCGACAACGGCGCGGGCAAGTCCACCCTGATCAAGATCCTGGCCGGGGTGCACCAGCACGACGCGGGCGTGCTGAAGGTCGCGGGCGAGCCCACCCGGTTCGATTCCCCGCGTGCGGCTTTGGACCGCGGCATCGCCACGGTGTACCAGGACCTGGCGGTGGTCCCGTTGATGAGCGTGTGGCGCAACTTCGTGCTCGGCTCGGAACCCACCTTCAACTTCGGTCCGTTCCAGCTGCTGGACCGTCGGCGAGGTCGGGACATCACCCGGAAGGCGCTGGCGGACATGGGGATCGAGCTGCGCGATATGGAGCAGCCCGTGGGCACGCTGTCCGGCGGCCAGCGCCAGTGCGTCGCCATCGCCCGCGCGGTGCACTACGGGGCGAAGGTGCTGATCCTCGACGAGCCGACCGCGGCCCTGGGGGTGAAGCAGTCCGGGGTGGTGCTGCGCTATGTCGTGCAGGCCCGGGACCGGGGGCTCGGCGTCATCCTCATCACCCACAATCCGCATCACGCCTATCCGGTCGGCGACCGGTTCCTGCTGCTCAAGCGCGGCAGCATGCTCGGCTCCTACGAGAAGTCCGAGATCGACCTGCCGGAGCTGACCCGTCAGATGGCGGGCGGCGCGGAACTCGAAGCGCTGCAACACGAACTGGAGCGGGTGGTGCCGTGAAAGTGGAGGCGCTGACCGTGGGGCGGGTCGGGGTGGACCTGTATCCGCAGCAGAGCGGCGTGCCGCTGGCACGGGTGCAGACGTTCGCGAAGTTCCTGGGCGGCACCGCCACCAATGTGGCCGTCGCGGCGGCCCGGCTGGGGCGGCGCAGTGCGGTGCTGACCAAGGTCGGCCCGGACGGATTCGGCGACTTCGTGCGAACGGCCCTGACGGACTTCGGCGTTTCGTCGCGGTACGTGTCGACCGCGCCGGATCTGCAGACGCCCGTGGTGTTCTGCGAGCTGAACCCGCCCGCCGATCCTCCACTGCTGTTCTACCGGTCGCCGATCGCACCCGACCTCACGCTGACCCAGGACGAAGTCCCCTGGGAGGTGGTCGAATCCGTACCGCTGCTCTGGGTCACGGGAACGGGTGTGAGCGCCGAGCCCGGGCGCACGACGCAGCGCGCCGTGCTGGAACGGCGGCGGCGAGCCGGGCACACGGTGCTCGATCTGGACTACCGGCCGATGTTCTGGCCGGATATCGAGACCGCGGGCCGGGAGATCGGCTGGATGCTCGATCACGTGAATGTCGTGGTGGGCAACCGCACCGAGGTCCAGGTCGCGGTGGGCAGCGCCGATCCGGACGAGGCCGCCGATCGACTGCTGGCGTGCGGCGTGCGGCTGGCGGTGATCAAGCGCGGTGCCGAGGGCGTGCTGGTGGCCACCGACTCCGAGCGATGGACCGTGCCGCCCTGCCGCGTGGACGTGGTGTGCGGACTCGGCGCGGGCGACGGTTTCGGCGGCGCCCTCGTCCACGGCCTGCTGTCCGGCTGGGACCCGCGTCGCCTCGCGACCTACGCGAATGCGGCCGGGGCACTGGTGGCTTCGCGGCTGGCCTGCGCCGATGCGATGCCCACGAACGCCGAGATCGAGGAGATGCTGTGCGCGTAGCAAGCCTGTATTCGACGGAGGCATCGTGTATTTGACCGATGAACGCTGGCACGAGCTGCTGCAGGTGCGTGTCGCCCAGCCCGACGCGATCGCGCGCGCCTATGCCGCGCGGCGCCGCCGGCCGACGCTCTTGTCCGAGCGCGGGACGCTGTTCCTGGTGGCGGCCGACCACCCGGCCCGCGGCGCGCTCGGCGTCGGCTCGGACCGCAACGCGATGGCCGACCGCCGAATGCTGCTGGAGCGCCTGCTCATCGCGCTGGACAACCCCTCGGTCGACGGCGTGCTGGGCTCTCCGGACATCGTCGAGGAACTGCTGTTGCTGGACGCGCTGCACGACAAGGTCGTCATCGGGTCGATGAACCGCGGCGGGCTGGCGGGAGCCGACTGGGAGATCGACGACCGCTTCACCGGGTACGACGCGCAGTCGCTGGTCAAGTGGGGGCTCGACGGCGGCAAAATGCTCCTGCGGCTGGTGGATTCGGACCGCGGCACCATCCCGACCCTGCACGCCTGCGCCCGCGCGGTCTCGGAGCTGTCCGAGCACGGGCTCATGGCGATGGTGGAACCGCTGCCGTTCCACCGTGACGAGTCCGGCTCGCTGACCATGCAGAAGGACTCCTTCTCGCTGCAGCGGGCCGTCACCATCGCCTCCGGCCTGGGTGTCACCTCCGCCCACACGTGGCTGAAGATGCCTGCGCCGGACGATGTTTCGGTCCTCGACGCGACCACGCTGCCGGTGCTGCTGCTCGGTGGCGCTCCGTCGGGCGATATCGCCGCGGATATCGCGTCCTGGGGCAAGGCACTCGGCCATGACGTCGCCCGCGGGCTGGTGGTCGGGCGCAGCCTGCTGTATCCGCCGGACGGGGACGTCGCGGGCGCGGTCGAAGCCGCGGCAGAGGTGCTGCGGGAGGTGCGATGACATCCTCGAAGCTGCACCATCCCGCCGGATCGCTGAGCGATGCAAGCGATCCCGTGCTGCTCACCGCCGCGGGCGCCGGATGGGCACACACGGGACTGCGCGTCCTTCGCCTGGCGGCAGGTGTCTCCCGCGTAGTTCACACCGGTGAATACGAGGCGTTCGTTCTTCCCCTGTCCGGCGGATGCACCCTCCGCGTGGACGGCGCGACCTTCGAATTGTCCGGGCGGGATTCGGTTTTCACCCGCGTTACCGACTTCGCCTACGTACCCCGCGATGCGACGATCGAACTGTCGGCCGAGCGGGACGCCGAGATCGCACTGCCGATGGCCCGCTGCACGCGGCGGCTCGATCCGAAATACGGTCCCGCCGAAGACGTTCCGGTGGAGGTTCGGGGAGCGGGACAGGCGACCCGGCAGGTCACCAACTTCGGCACGCCGGGGATCTGGGATCACGCCGACAAGCTCAACGCCTGCGAGCTGATCACCCCGTCGGGCAACTGGTCGTCGTATCCGCCGCACAAGCACGACGAGGCGACCGAGTGCGAGGTCGTCAACGAGGAGATCTACTACTTCCGCATCGCCGGACGCGACGGCACCACCCCGTCCCCGGAGGGGTTCGGCCTGCACCGGACCTACACCGCGGACGGCTCGCTGGACGAGAACGTCGCCGTGCGCGACGGCGATGTCTTCCTGGTCCCGCACGGTTATCACGGCCCGTGCATCGCCGCCCCCGGATACCCCATGTACTACCTGAACGTCCTGGCCGGACCCGCGCCCGAGCGGTCCATGGCCTTCTGCGACGACCCGGCGCACAGCTGGATCCGCGGCAGCTGGGAGGGCACGCCCGTCGACCCGCGCTGTCCGGTCACCAGCCACGTGGGGCGGTCGCCGTCGCGCCGGAGTGAATGATCGAGATCCAGAGGAAGTAAGGGGCCGTCGACATGAGACTGACAACCGCGCAAGCCCTGGTGGCGTGGATGATCGCCCAGCACTCGGAGACGCTCGACGGCCGCGAGGTCCCGCTGTTCCCAGCGGTTTTCGCGATTTTCGGGCACGGCAACGTGCTCGGGCTCGGCACGGCTCTGGAGGAGCGACGGGACGTGATTCCGGTGTGGCGCGGGCACACCGAACAGGGCATGGCACTGGCCGCGGTCGGTCTCGCGAAGGCGACCCATCGCCGCCAGGTGGGCGTGGCGACCTCCTCCATCGGCCCGGGCGCCCTCAACATGGTGACCGCGGCGGGCGTCGCCCACGCGAATCGTCTTCCGCTGCTGTTGCTTCCGGGCGACACCTTCGTCAATCGCGCCCCCGATCCGGTGCTGCAGCAGGTGGAGCACTTCGGCGATGCGACCGTCACCGTGAACGACGCGTTCCGCTCGGTCAGCCGCTACTTCGATCGCATCACCCGGCCGGAGCAGCTGCTCGCCACGCTGCCGCAGGTGGCTCGGGTGCTCACCGATGCCGCCGAGGCGGGCCCGGTGACGCTGGCCCTGCCGCAGGACGTGCAGGCGGAAACCTCCGATTTCCCCACGGCCCTGTTCCAGCCGGTCGTTCACCGGATCGACCGGCCGCGCCCCGATCGCGAGAGTCTCGGGGAGGCGGCGCGGGCACTGCGGGCGGCGCACCGGCCGCTGCTGGTGCTGGGCGGGGGAGTGCGCTATTCGGGCGCGGGCGGCCGGGCGGTGGAACTGGCCGAGCGCCACGGCATTCCGATCGCCGAGACCACCGCCGGAC
Source organism: Nocardia mexicana NBRC 108244 (assembly GCF_001613165.1). GTDB lineage: Bacteria > Actinomycetota > Actinomycetes > Mycobacteriales > Mycobacteriaceae > Nocardia > Nocardia mexicana. Next base: position 191,748 of record NZ_BDBV01000006.1, on the reverse strand, counting down.
GCACCCTGGTACCGCACGACCACCCGCTGTACGCGGGGCCGCTGGGCATCACCGGTTCGGGATCGGCGAATACCGTTGCCGCCGAGGCTGATCTGGTGCTGGCGGTGGGAACCCGACTGCAGGACTTCACGACCGCGTCGTGGACGGTGTTCGACCCCGGCGTCCGGATCGTCGCCATCAACGCCGCACGGTACGACGCGGTCAAGCACGGCGCGCTGTCGGTCGTCGCGGATGCCGGTGCGGCACTGGAGGATCTGGCCCCGCACCTGTCGGACTGGCGAGTGGACCAGGCGTGGAGTGCGCGGGCGAGCGCGGTGCGCGGCGAGTGGGACGCCTACGTCGACAAGCTGCGCGCACCCGCGGCCGGGATCCCCAGCTACGCCCAGATCGTCGGTGTCGTCAACGATCTCAGCGATCCGGCCGACTACGTCATGACCTCCTCCGGCGGCATGCCCGGCGAACTGGTCGGGGGGTGGCGGGCCGTCGGCGGGGAACCGACCATGGACGTCGAATACGGCTTCTCCTGCATGGGCTACGAACTCTCCGGCGCCTGGGGCGCGGCGATGGCGCACCGGCGCGGCCTGGTGACGACGATGCTGGGCGACGGCTCCTACCTGATGCTCAATTCCGAGCTGTTCTCCGCGGCCTTCGCCGGACATCCGCTGGTCGCCGTGGTGTGCGACAACGACGGATACGCCGTCATCGCGCGGCTGCAGGAAGGCCAGGGCGGCAACGCATTCAACAACTTCTACCGGCAGTGCCGCACCAACCACGGCCGCCCGCCGCGGGTCGATTTCGCCGCTCACGCGAGATCGCTCGGCTGCGCGGCGTTCGTCGCGACCGACCTGGCCGAGTTCCGGGCCGCCTACGCGGGCGCGCGGGCGGCCGCCCTGGCCGAGTCGCGCCCCGCGGTCGTGGTCGTGCCCACCCAGCCCGCCGCCTGGACCGAATCCGGCGCCTGGTGGGAGGTCGGCGTGCCCGCGCATCTGCCCGGCCGGGCCGCGTACGACGACGCGAAGCCCCGGCAGGTGCGCTACACCCGCTGACCGGGGCCGCGCCGGAGGCGAACTGCCGACGGCACGCCGTACCCGCCTGGACTGTCGCGGATCGCCTCGTTATCGTCTGCCTGGCTCGAAGGGGAGAAGGTAAGAGAGAGATGGCGCACGGCACGGTCAAGTGGTTCGACAGCAAGAAGGGGTTCGGTTTCATCACCGCCGACGGCGGCGGACCGGACGTCTTCGTCGACTACACCGAGGTCGAGGGCGCGGGCTTCCGTTCTCTCGTGGAGGGCCAGCGGGTGGAGTTCGAGGTGCGCCGGGCCAAGGCGGGCCCCGAGGCCAGGAGCGTGCGTGTGGTGCGCGACTGAGCGGGTGTGTTCTGCATCACCTCCTCATAAACGTGTCGCCCACGTCACTTTTCAGCAAATCTGGCTAACGGCTATTTCTGACGTGTCGATATGCGTGTAGTCAGCCAGTCCGGCTGGGATTGAATAAAGGAGAGGTATTCCATGATCCCCGTTATCATCGACACCGGTAGCGCCGCCCTGAACGGCATCCTGAGCACCGGCAGCGCCGCGTTCCACGGCCTGTTCGACACGCTGTGGACCGGCTCCTTCGGCGGCTGAGCTCGCTAGATGGTCGTGTTGATCGACCCTGGGTCGGCCTCGGGCAGTAACTGTCCGAGGCCGACCTATTTTTGTCCGAGGGCATTCGATGTCGATGTTCCGAACTGAGGACGAGTGCCGCAAACGCCCGGTCAGCGGACTATCACGAATCAATTACAGGCACGTAATCTACAGTCTCGAATGATTTCGAGCTGACTCTCCGCAAATCTCGTCCACGTCAACCCCGGTGGCGGCCTCCGCGCGCGGCATGGCAATGTGGACGATCGAGACCGGTGCTGCCGTTGGTTGGCCGACCCGGCTCGTCTACAGAAGGTATGAAATGGCGCAAGGCGTAGTGAAGTGGTTCAACAGCGAGAAGGGCTTCGGGTTCATCGCACAGGACAACGGCGGTCCCGACGTGTTCGTGCATTACTCGGCCGTGTCGGGGTCGGGCTTCCGCTCCCTCGATGAAGGTCAGCGCGTGGAGTTCGAGGTGGGCCAGGGTCAGAAGGGCCCGCAGGCTCAGGACGTTCGCGTGCTCTGATCCCAGACTTGCCGAGGGCCCCGCACCGGACGGTGCGGGGCCTTCGTGCGTGTCAGGGCGTCCCGCCGGGCCGTGGCGCGGCCACTGCGGTGTGCTGATCTCCGGCCTGCGCCTCGCCCACCTTGCAGCGCGCATCGGCCGGAAAGGGCAGGGCCGCAAGGCGGGTCGTCGCCGGGTCGGTGGGATGCCCGATCACGGGGGTCGACGGTGGCGGGGCGCTCGGATTCCCGGATCCGCCCGAGCGCAACGACTTTCCGTCCAGATCGGCCACCGGCGCCAGCCCGAGCAGGTCGAGCACGGTAGGGGTGATATCGACCAGCGAGTAGCCGTTGTACGTCCGGCCCGCCGCGAAGTCCGGGCCGTGGGCGATCACGAAACTGGCCACCTCGTAAGGGCTTTGACCGCCGTGGCCGCCCTCGGGTTTATGCCCGTGGTCGGTGGTCACCAGGATCGTCCACTGTTCCTCGGGATGGTCCGCGGCACGTCGTCCCACCGCGTCGGCGATCCGCCCGACCAGCACGTCGACCCGGCTGATCGCGTCCCGATAGGCCTGCGGGTTACTGGCGCGCAGGCGATGCCCGGCGATGTCGACCTGGTCGAAGTGGGTGAAGACGAAGTCGGTTCCCGCGTCGATCGCGGTAACCGTGGCCGCCGCGGTCGCGGTGTCGATATCGGCCTCGCAGCCGTAGGTGCCGAGCGGATTGGAACCTGCGGTGACGATCGTGTCCGCGTGCGGATCGCCGGTGCGGGCGATGGCGGAGATCGTGTCCCAGGTGGCGATCGACGCCGTCTTCCGCTGCGGCGCCGCGCGTTTGATGCGGTTGAACACCGTCGGGAAGCGGCCCAGATGGGCGGGGTCGCAGGTGTCGCCGTTGTCGCAGATGCCCGTGCGGGTGTCCCACACCCCGGTCAGCACCGCCGACCAGGACGGGCAGGACACCGTGGTGTGCGGCGCGATCGAGTAGCGGCTGAGCGTGCCCTCGGCCGCCAGGCGCTGCAGATTGGGTGTCACCGCCGCCAGCAGCTCGCTGTAGAGGCAGCCGTCGATCCCGATGACCGCGACCTTGCCGATTCCGGATGCCGCGGCGGCCCGCGGCAGCGCGGTGCCGGTGACGAGCGCGGCGAATGAGGTCACCAGCAGTGCCGAACACGTGCGCCGGGTGATGGCCATGATCACACTGTGACGTCGAAAATAGCGTCTATCCAGCGGAAATGACCGACTTCGCCAAGCCTTCGCGCAAACCTCACGCGCGCGACGGGCCGGGTTCACCGTGTTCACGCATCCGACGCATGACGGTTATGCCCGGTTCCCGCCGACGCGGAGCCGTCTGACGGCGGCCGCCTACCGGGCGGTACCCCGACGCCGAACCCGGCCCATTAAGCTGGTCGGCGGTAAATGCCGACCCCCTTCCCCAGGAGTTCCCCACAGTGAGCCCTAATGGCCGTCCTGTTGTTCTGATCGCCGACAAGCTCGCCCAGTCGACCGTCGAGGCGCTCGGTGACGGTGTCGAGGTTCGCTGGGTCGACGGCCCGAACAAACCCGAACTGCTCGCCGCCGTCCCCGACGCGGATGCGCTGCTGGTGCGCTCGGCGACCACGGTCGACGCGGATGTCCTCGACGCCGGTAAGAACCTGAAGATCGTCGCCCGCGCCGGCGTCGGCCTCGACAATGTCGACGTGCCCGCGGCCACCGAGCGCGGTGTCATGGTCGTCAACGCGCCGACCTCCAACATCCACACCGCCGCCGAGCACGCCGTCACGCTGCTGCTGTCCGCCGCCCGCCAGATCCCGGCCGCCGACGCCACCCTGCGCGAACACACCTGGAAGCGCAGCAAGTTCAACGGTGTCGAGATCTTCGGCAAGACCGTCGGTGTGATCGGCCTGGGTCGCATCGGCCAGCTGTTCGCCCAGCGCCTGGCCGCGTTCGAGACCAAGATCGTCGCGTACGACCCCTACACGTCCCCGGCCCGCGCCGCCCAGCTGGGCATCGAGCTGCTGAGCCTGGACGAGGTGCTCGAGCGCGCCGACTTCATCTCCATCCACCTGCCGAAGACGCCCGAGACCAAGGGCATGCTGAACGCCGAGACGATCGCCAAGACCAAGAAGGGCGTCGTCATCGTCAACGCCGCCCGCGGTGGCCTGATCGACGAGCAGGCGCTCGCCGACGCCATCACCTCGGGCCACGTGCGCGCCGCGGGCATCGACGTGTTCGAGACCGAGCCGTGCACCGACAGCCCGCTGTTCGAGCTGCCGCAGGTCGTCGTGACCCCGCACCTGGGCGCCTCCACCGCCGAGGCGCAGGACCGCGCGGGCACCGATGTCGCCAAGTCCGTGCAGCTGGCCCTCGCCGGTGAGTTCGTGCCCGGCGCGGTCAATGTGACCGGCGGCGCCGTGAACGAGATCGTCGCCCCGTGGCTGGAGATCGTGCGCAAGCAGGGCGCCCTGCTCGGTGCGCTCGCCAGCGAGCTCCCGGTCAGCCTGGAGGTTCAGGTGCGTGGCGAGCTGTCTTCGGAAGACGTTGCGGTGCTGGAGCTTTCGGCGTTGCGCGGGGTCTTCTCCGCACTGATCGAGGATGCGGTCACCTTCGTGAACGCCCCGTCGCTGGCCAAGGATCGCGGCCTCGAGTCGTCGGTCACCACCGCCTCGGAGAGCCCCTCGCATCGCAGCCTGGTCGACCTGCGCGCGGTGTTCGGCGACGGCCGCACGCTCAATGTCGCGGGCACCCTGACCGAGCCGCAGCAGGTGCAGAAGATCGTCAACATCAACGGCCGCAACTACGACATGCGCGCCGAGGGCCTGAACCTGGCGGTGCTCAACTACGGCGACAAGCCGGGCGCGCTGGGCAAGATCGGCACCAAGCTCGGCGAGGCCGGGATCGACATCCACGCCGCCCAGCTGAGCCAGGACGTCGACAAGGAAGGCGCCACCGTCGTCCTGCGCATCAGCAGCGAGGTCCCCGCCGATGTCCAGACCGCCATCGCCGAGGCTGTCGGCGCCGCCAAGGTCGCCCAGGTCGACCTGAGCTGATTCCGGCCAAGAGCATGCCGGAATGACGATGAGGCACGCCGGACTCGGCGTGCCTCTGTCGTTCCCGGTGTGCCCTGTCGTTCCTGGTGCGCCCTGTCGTTCCCAGCGCGCCTCAATCCCTATCCCCGGCACGCTTTTGGCCGGGGTCCGCGGTGGATTCCGGCCGAAAGCAGCCGGAAATGACGGTAGGCACACTGCTCGCCGGAACGATCGATTCCAGTATGCGGGATGGACTTGCCCTGGTCGCGGGTGGTTTTCGGGGACCGGATAGGGTGGCCAGCGTCTTGGCCGAGGCCCGAAGGAACGGAGCGTTGTCATATGAAGCTGGCTGTCATCCCCGGTGACGGGATCGGGCCCGAGGTCATCGCCGAGGCGCTGAAGGTGCTCGACGTGGTCGTGCCCGGGGTCGAGAAGACCCAGTACGACCTCGGCGCCAAGCGCTACCACGCCACGGGAGAGGTGCTGCCGGATTCGGTGCTGCCCGAGCTGAAGCAGCACGACGCCATCCTGTTGGGCGCGATCGGTGACCCGTCGGTGCCGAGCGGCCTGCTGGAGCGAGGTCTGTTGCTGCACACGCGTTTTGCGCTCGACCATCACGTGAACCTGCGCCCCTCCAAGCTGTTCCCCGGCGTGACCAGCCCGCTGTCGGGCAATCCGGACATCGACTTCGTGGTGGTGCGCGAGGGCACCGAGGGCCCCTACACCGGCACCGGCGGCGCCATCCGCGTGGAGACGCCGCACGAGGTCGCCACCGAGGTCAGCACCAATACCCGCTTCGGCATCGAGCGCGTGGTGCGCTACGCGTTCGACAAGGCGCAGCATCGGCGCAAGCACCTCACCTTGGTGCACAAGACGAACGTGCTCAGCTTCGCGGGCTCGCTGTGGCAGCGCACCGTGAACGAGGTCGGCACGGAATTCCCCGATGTCGAGATCGCCTACCAGCACATCGATGCCGCGACCATCCACATGGTCACCGATCCGGGCCGCTTCGACGTGATCGTCACCGACAACCTGTTCGGCGACATCATCACCGACCTGGCGGCCGCCGTCTCGGGCGGCATCGGCCTCGCCGCCTCCGGCAACATCGACGCCTCGGGCACCAACCCGAGCATGTTCGAGCCGGTGCACGGCAGCGCCCCCGACATCGCGGGCCAGTCCAAGGCCGACCCCACCGCCGCCATCCTCTCGGTCTCGATGCTGCTCAACCACCTCGGCAAGACCGACGAAGCCACCCGCATCGAATCCGCCGTAGCCAAGGACCTCGCCTCCCGCACCGGCCCCGCCTCCACCGTCGAGATCGGCGACCGCATCGCCGCCGCCGTCTGAGATCCGCTTCCAACGGGTTCTTCTCGGACTCTTCTCGCCAGGCGCTATAGCATGAGGACACACCCGGATGCCGTCATCATCTGGATGCCGTCATCATCATCTGAGCGCTAGCAACTGGAGGCAGCATGACAGCGGAGAACCTGCCCTGTGCCGCTGGCTTCGGCCCGTACACTGTCCTCGATCTGCACGATCTTCCGGAGGACGGCAAGGGCTACGAACTCGAGGACGGGTGGTTGATCGAGATGGCGGCGGGGGCCCGGCACAACTACATCGGCTGGTCGCTCGCCGGGATTCTTCGTTCTGCGGCCTCGGACACGGATGTCTTCGTGTGCGATGGGGGTGAGTGGGAGGTCAGCACCCCCTCAGGCGTTCGTAAACCGGACGTATTCGTTATTCCCAAGGACGTCGCGCGCGCGGCCATTATCGATGAGTCGCCGAAGCTCATCCCGGGCGCCGAACTGCTGCTGGTAGTCGAAGTCATCTCCCCAGGCAGCGCGAGTGAGCGTACGGATCGTGTGCGTAAGGTCAGAGAGTATGCAGCGCTTGGCATTCCGCAGTACTGGCTGATCGAACACCAATCGGCCACCCGGATTCATCGTGCCGTTCTGAACGGCGGGGACTACGACTGGCAACCAGTCGTTGCGGAGGGCACCGAATTCGCCGCGGACGTCGAGGCCGACAAGACGTTCCGGGTCACGTTCGATCCTGGTGCGCTGCTGGAGTTCTGAACTTGGTGGCGGCGGCCCGCGCCGAACCTCGGTGTCGGTCCGATCGAACTCGGGGCCATGAGTGATCCTGCGGTGCAGTGGTTCGACGTACCCTCTACGGGACCTGCACTGTGCAGGCCCCATAGAGGGCGCGGAGACGGGTGACTGGCGCGTCGAGAGCTGGTGTGACTCCGGGGTTGTCAGGGGGCGGGCTTGATGTGGCGGGGGAGGGGGACCAAGGGGATTGCGGCGGTGGCGATTACCGCGGCTACGAGATAGGTGGCGGGGAAGCCGGAGGCGGTGATCAAGGCGCCGAAGAGTGGGGCGATGGCGGCGGAGGCCAGGTTCTGGCCGGTGTTCTGGATGCCCAGACCTCTTCCGCTCCAATAGGGTCCGGCGATCTCGGCGACGGCGGTGAAGGCCAGTCCGTTGTCGGCGACGGTGATGACCGAGGCGGCGACCAGGATGGGTATGGCGGCCCACCACCAGTGCAGCCAGGAGGCAACGGCCAAGGCGCACATGGAGATCGCGGCCGCGACGGCCACCGTGCGCAGCGGGCGCAGGCGGCTGCCGACCCGGTCCGACCAGAAGCCGGCGCCGATGCGGCCCGCGGCGCCCAGGAGCTGGGTGCCGGTGACCAGAACCCCGGCCACCGCCAGCGACAGCCCGACATCGCGGTGCAGCCACAGCAGCGCGAAGGTCCACACCGTGGCCTGCGGGATCACCAGCAGCACCGACACCCCGTGGATTCGCCACAGCGTGCGGTCGCCGCGATACGGATTGGCCGGGCGGGAGTCGGCCGACACCGCGGGGCGCGGCGGATCGATGATCCCGATGCCGCACCCGACGGCGGCCAGCCCCGCCATCACAGCCGGAACCAGGATCGCGGTGGAAAACCCGTGCGCCGCAGCGATGGTCGGGATCGTCAGCGCGGCGATCCCCACGCCCAGCGGTTGTGCGGACTGCCGTATTCCCATGGCCAGCCCGCGCTGATCCGGCGGGAACCAGCCGACGATCACCCGGCCGCTGGCGCCGTTGGTGGAGCCCGCGCCCAATCCCGCCAGGAACAACAGCACACCCAGCAGGACGTAATCGGTGACGAACGCCGCGGCCGCGCCGGCCGCGAACATCACCAGCGGGCCCGCCACCAGGACGGCGCGCTCGCCGATCCGGTCCACCGCGTAGCCCCACGCGATCAGCGTGCACACCAGGCCGACCGTCGGCATCGCGACCAGCAGACCCGCTGTCGCCAAAGGCATTCCGCGGTCGGTCAGGGCGGGCAGCAGGAACGGTGTGCCGTGCACGATGACCGCGCTCGAGCTCTGCGCGAACACGCCGAGGGCGAGCATGACCCACCGGCGGGTGGCGTGCATGGGAGTCACGGTGGACACATCCTCACCTCAATCTCATATATTGGGAACAGAGTCTTACTCTGTGAACTCGCCCTCACGGTACACGCTGTGCTCGAGCCGAACTCGCGCACCCCGCCACGTACCGGTGGTTTTCCGCCCTCACTGCAGACCACCCGGTCGGGCGCATACCACCAGATGGATAGACTGTCGAGCCATGCGCCTAGGTCGAGTTGCCAGTCCCGATGGAGTCGCGTTCGTCAGCATCGAGGAATCGAGCTCCGGCGAAGTGGCCCGGGAAATCGCCGAACACCCGTTCGGTACCCCCACGTTCACCGGCCGCAGCTGGCCGCTGCCCGATGTGCGGCTGCTGGCCCCGATCCTCGCCAGCAAGGTGGTGTGCGTCGGCAAGAACTACGCCGCGCACGCGCAGGAGATGGGCGGCGAGGCGCCGGAGGATCCGGTGATCTTCCTCAAGCCGAACACCGCCATCGTCGGGCCCAATGTGCCAATTGTGCTGCCGCCCAGCTCGTCCCAGGTCGACTACGAGGGCGAACTGGCCATCGTGATCGGCCGCCCCTGCAAGGACGTGCCCGCCGCCCGGGCCCGGGACGTGATCCTGGGCTACACCGCGGCCAACGACGTCACCGCCCGCGATCAGCAGCGCCACGACGGCCAGTGGACCCGCGGCAAGGGCTACGACACCTTCTGCCCGCTGGGGCCCTGGATCGAGACCGCGCTGGACCCGGCCGATCTGGAGATCACCACCGAGCTCGACGGCGAGGTCCGTCAGCGCAGCCGGACTTCGCTTCTGCTGCACGATATTCCGAAGCTGATCGAATGGGTCACCACGGTGATGACGCTGCTGCCGGGTGACGTAATCCTCACCGGCACACCGGAAGGTGTGGGACCGATGAAGGATGGGCAATCCGTCTCCGTGACGGTCGAGGGCATCGGCACCCTCACCAATCCCGTTGCCGCCAAACGCTGATCGAGAGAAGGAACATGTCTGACGTACGGGTCCGTTTCTGCCCGTCACCGACCGGCACGCCGCATGTCGGCCTCATCCGGACCGCGCTGTTCAACTGGGCGTACGCCCGCCACCACGGCGGCACCTTCGTGTTCCGCATCGAAGATACCGACGCCGCACGCGATTCCGAGGAATCCTACGGCGCGCTGCTGGACGCACTGCGGTGGCTCGGGCTCACCTGGGACGAGGGGCCGGAGGTCGGCGGGCCCTACGAACCGTACCGGCAGTCGCAGCGGCGAGACCTCCATTTCGATGTGGTGCGGCGTTTGCTGGAGGCGGGGGAGGCCTACGAATCCTTCTCCACCCCAGACGAAGTGGAGGCGCGGCACCGGGCGGCCGGACGCGATCCGAAACTGGGCTACGACAACTTCGACCGCGACCTGACGGCGGAGCAGATCGCCGCCTACAAGGCCGAGGGCCGCCCGGCGGTGGTCCGGCTGCGCATGCCCGGCCACGACATCACGTGGCACGATCTGGTGCGCGGCGAGACCACGTTCAAGGTGGGGTCGGTACCCGATTTCGCGCTGACCCGGGGAACCGGTGATCCGCTGTACACGCTGGTGAATCCGCTCGACGACGCGCTGATGAAGATCACCCATGTGTTGCGTGGAGAAGATCTCCTCTCGTCCACTCCGCGGCAGATTGCGTTGTATGAGGCATTGCAGCGGATCGGTGTGGCGGAGTTCACCCCGCAGTTCGGACATCTGCCGTTCGTGATGGGCCAGGGCAACAAGAAGTTGTCCAAGCGCGATCCCGAGTCGAATCTGTTCGTCCATCGCGACCGCGGATTCATCCCGGAGGGTTTGCTGAATTACCTGGCTTTGCTCGGTTGGAGTCTCACCGACGACCGCGACGTCTTCTCGATGACCGAGATGGTCGAGGCGTTCGACATATCGAAAGTAAATTCGAATCCGGCCCGCTTCGATCAGAAGAAGGCGGACGCGATCAACGCCGAGCACATTCGTTTGCTGGCTCCGGGTGATTTCGCCCACCGGCTGCGCGAGTACCTGACGGCGCACAACAACATCGGCGCCGAAGTGGACGAGACCCTTTTCGCAACGGCGGCCGAGTTGGTGCAGACCCGGATCGTCGTGCTCGGCGACGCCTGGGATCTGCTGAAGTTCCTGTTCGTGCCGTCGCAGGAGTTCGCTGTCGATCCCGCCGCGGCGCAAAAGAACCTCGGGCCCGATGCCGCACCGGTGTTGCAGGCCGCCATTGCCGCGCTCGAGGGTGTTTCCGAGTGGACGGCGGCCACGCTGGAGAATGCGCTGAAAACGGCGCTGGTGGACGATCTGGGCCTCAAACCGCGCAAGGCCTTCGCGCCGGTTCGGGTCGCGGTCACCGGTTCGCACATCAGCCCGCCGCTGTACGAGTCGCTGGAGTTGCTGGGGCGGGAGTCGACGATGCAGCGCCTGCGGGCGGTCGAGACCGCCTGAGCCTGGCCACCCGGACGTGACGCTCGCCCGGCCGAACGTCACGTCCGGGTGACCCGCCGTCGGCTTCGAACTATGTAATTCGACTCGAGAACCCCGCTCTGACCAGCCGATTTGTAGTTTTCAGGGCAGGGTTTGGTAATCTTTCTCTCGGCCCGGAACGAGGCCCTCGGCCCGACGGGGCGGAGGTCGAAAGCCCAGGTCATTGGGGTATGGTGTAATTGGCAACACAGCTGATTCTGGTTCAGCCATTCTAGGTTCGAGTCCTGGTACCCCAGCGGAGAGTGTTGATCCGCCTCGGTTCGCGGTCGAGCGGTCAACCTCCTGGCGATTTGATCGCCGGGGTTCCGGCCGGTTAAGCTGGCCGAGCCTCCTCTAGCGGGAGACCTCCGATCCCGGAGAACATCCTTCCTGGCCCCGTCGTCTAGCGGCCTAGGACGCCGCCCTCTCAAGGCGGTAGCGCGGGTTCAAATCCCGTCGGGGCTACTGAAACCCTCCAGCTCACCAGCTGGAGGGTTTTTTCATGCCTAGTTCTGCGGGGGCCAGGTGCTGCCGCCGAGGGGCATCTCGGGGAGGCCCAGTTTGCGGTGGTCCCAGCTGCGGGTGCGTTCGGGGACTACGCGGACCGCTACTCGCTTGTTCAGCATCGCCTCGACCATCGGGCGGAGGTCTTCGCTGTACGGGCCCGTGTAGCGCTCCCAGACGCTGATTCCTACCTTGAACAGGGCGTCCGGGTCCTCGACGATCTCCGCGCGGCCCTCGATCGAGAGCCCGCGCAGCTGGTCGTAGGTGTCGCCGGCCTCCACCAGCACCGTCACCCGCGGATCGCGGCGGATGTTGACCGCCTTCTGCGACTTGAGCTTGGTCTCGAACCAGATCTCGCCGTCCACCAGCCCGTACCACATGGCGGTCAGGTGCGGCAGGCCCGTCTTGCCGAGCGTGGCCAGCGTGGCGACGCGGCTGTGCTCGAGGAATCCGGTGATCTCCGCGTCGGACATCACGATCTGCGCGCGTTGATTAACTCCCATGCGCCGACTGTACTTTACGGCGTATGGCGAGGGTCACAGTGTGCGGCCGCCATGACGTGCCCTCGCTTACCCGGCGTCCTCCTGGCTCGCCCAGCTTTCCCGGCCTGCTCTTGGCCGGGATCTCGCATGGGCGCCGCTACAGGCGCTTGTGCAGGGCGTCGGCCGCTGCCACCAGGTCCGCGGCCCACCGCGCCCCCGGCCGTCGTCCCATTCGGTCGATGGGGCCCGATACGGATACCGCAGCCACCACCGTCCCCGCCGAATCCCGGACCGGGGCCGAGACGCTGGCCACCCCGGCCGCGCGTTCGGCGGCACTCTGCGCCCAGCCGCGGCGGCGCACCTCGGCCAGGGCGCGGTCGCCGAAGACCGCGTCGGTCAGCACACCGCGCTGCAGTTCGGGATCCGACCAGGCCAGCAGCACCTTGGCCGCCGAACCCGCGGTGAGCGGGAGCCGGGCGCCCACCGGCACGGTGTCGCGCAGGCCCTGCGCGGGCTCGAGCGCGGCGACGCAGATGCGGGAATGGCCGTCGAGGCGGTAGAGCTGCACGCTCTCGCCGGTGATCTCGCGCAGCCGCGGCAGGATAGTGGCGGCCGCGTCCAGCAGCGGATCCTCGGCGGTGGTGGCCAGCTCGGACAGGGCCGGGCCCGGGCGCCACAGCCCGTTGGCGTCGCGTGCGAGCATGCGATGCACCTCCAGCCCCACGGCCAGCCGGTGCGCGGTCGCGCGGGGCAGGCCGGTGCGGGTGCACAGGTCGTTGAGGCCGCAGGGCTGCTCGGCCGCGGCGTAGAGCACGGCCATGGCTTTGTCGAGCACCCCGATACCGCTATGCTGTCTCATAGAACGATATTAGCGTCTCGAATACTGAGATATGCAAATGCAGCCCCGTGTCGACAGCCCATAACGGCGCGGGATCCGAGTGAAAGCGAGATGAAGATGGCCGAGCGGCCACGCACCCTGGCGGAGAAGGTCTGGGACCAGCACGTCGTCGCCCGCGGCGCCGGCGAGGGCGACGCGCGCGAACCCGATCTCATCTACATCGACCTGCACCTGGTGCACGAGGTGACCAGCCCGCAGGCCTTCGACGGCCTGCGCGCGGCCGGCCGCCCGGTCCGCCGGCCCGATCTCACCATCGCCACCGAGGATCACAACGTCCCGACCGTCGACATCGACAAGCCGATCGCCGACCCCGTTTCCCGCACCCAGGTGGACACGCTGCGGCGCAATTGCGAGGAGTTCGGTGTCCGGCTGTACCCGATGGGCGATATCGACCAGGGCATCGTGCACGTGGTCGGCCCGCAGCTGGGCCTGACCCAGCCGGGCACGACCGTGGTGTGCGGCGATTCGCACACCTCGACGCACGGCGCGTTCGGCGCGATCGCGATGGGTATCGGCACCAGCGAGGTCGAGCACGTGCTGGCCACGCAGACGCTGTCGCTGCGGCCGTTCAAGACCATGGCGATCAATATCGACGGCCAACTGCCGGACGGTGTGACGAGCAAGGACGTGATCCTGGCCGTGATCGCGCAGATCGGCACCGGCGGCGGTCAGGGCTATGTGCTCGAATACCGCGGCGAGGCCGTGCGCGCCATGTCCATGGAGGCGCGGATGACCATGTGCAACATGTCCATCGAGGCCGGTGCCCGCGCGGGAATGGTGGCCCCCGACGAGGTCACCTACGAATTCCTGAAGGGCCGCCCGCACGCGCCGCAGGGTGCGGACTGGGATGCGGCCGTCGAGGCGTGGGAGGCGCTGAAGACCGACGAGGGCGCCGAATTCGATGCCGAGGTGCACATCGACGCGTCCACGCTGACCCCGTTCGTCACCTGGGGCACCAATCCGGGACAGGGACTGCCGCTGGGCGAATCGGTGCCGAATCCGGCCGATATCTCCGACGAAACGGCGCGCGAATCGGCCGAGAAGGCACTGCGATACATGGATTTGGAGCCCGGAACTCCGCTTCGGGAGGTCAAGGTCGACACGGTATTCGTGGGCTCGTGCACCAACGGCCGCATCGAGGATCTGCGTGCCGTGGCCGGGATTTTGGACGGCCGCAGGGTGGCCGACGGCGTGCGGATGTTGATCGTGCCGGGGTCGATGCGCGTGCGGGCCCAGGCCGAATCCGAGGGGCTGGGCGAGATTTTCACCGCCGCCGGCGCGGAATGGCGTCAGGCCGGGTGCTCGATGTGCCTGGGGATGAATCCCGATCAGCTTTCGCCCGGTCAGCGGTGTGCTTCGACATCCAATCGCAACTTCGAGGGCCGGCAGGGCAAAGGTGGCCGCACACATCTGGTTTCGCCGCTGGTCGCCGCGGCCACCGCGGTGCGCGGAACGCTGGCCTCACCTGCGGATCTGGTCCCGGCTGGCACCGGGAAGGCGTAGTGCGGCAGGCACGAGTAGATCCGGGAAAGAGTAGTAGCAGTCCCGGCGAAAGCCGGACTCCGCACCTATAAACCTTCACCAGCCAGGAGAACTGATGGAACCGTTCAAGGTACACAAGGGGATCGGCGTCCCGCTGCGCCGATCCAACGTCGATACCGACCAGATCATCCCCGCCGTCTATCTGAAGCGCGTTACACGAACGGGATTCGAGGACGGGCTGTTCTCGGCCTGGCGCTCGGATCCGACGTTCATTCTGAACACCGAGCCCTTCAACCGGGGGTCTGTCCTGGTGGCCGGTCCGGATTTCGGCACGGGTTCCTCACGAGAGCACGCGGTTTGGGCGCTCATGGACTACGGCTTCCGGGTCGTGATCTCGTCGCGCTTCGCCGACATCTTCCGGGGCAACTCCGGCAAGGGTGGCCTGGTCGCGGCCCAGATGTCACAACATGATGTCGAATTGCTCTGGAAGTTGCTCGAGGAACGGCCCGGCCTGGAATTGATCGTGGACCTCGAGGCGCGCACGGTGACCGCTGGAACCACCGTGTTGCCCTTCGATATTGACGACTACACCAGGTGGCGCCTGCTCGAGGGTCTGGACGACATCGGGCTGACACTGCGCCAGGAAGGCGCCATCGACGCCTTCGAAAAGGCAAGGCCAGCTTGGAAACCCACCACCATTCCGGACGCTATTTCGCAGGCGTAAACAGTCCTGGGTGTTAGCTGGGAGCTACCAATCGCAGTTGCTGCGCGTGTGCCACGCCACATGAAATTTGGCGTGGCACATAGACTCTTGCCCATTGAGGGTTTACCGTGGTACCTAGTCGGTCCGACGACGGGCCATTAGTCTGCGGAGGATTCAATGAACAAGGCGGAACTGATCGACGTTCTGACCGAAAAGTTGGGTACTGACAGGCGCACGGCCACTGCGGCAGTCGAGCAGATTGTCGACACGATCGTGCGCGCTGTGAACAAGGGTCAGAGTGTCACCATCACCGGATTCGGTGTGTTCGAACAGCGTAAGCGTGCGGCGCGGGTGGCGCGTAACCCCCGCACCGGCGAAACCGTCAAGGTGCGGCCCACTTCGGTGCCGGCCTTCCGTCCGGGTGCGCAGTTCAAGGCGATCATTGCGGGCAAGCAGAAGATCGCCGCGGCCGGTCCGGCCGTGAAACGCGGTGTGGCAGCGCCGGTATCGGGTGCGGCCAAGAAGACGGCCAAGAAGGCCGCTGCCAAGAAGACGACGGCCAAGAAGACCGCCGCCAAGAAGACGACGGCCAAGAAGACCGCCGCCAAGAAGGCTCCGGCCAAGAAGGCAACCGCGAAGAAGACCACGGCCAAGAAGACCACGGCCAAGAAGACGGCTGCCAAGAAGACCACGGTCAAGAAGGCTCCGGCCAAGAAGGTCACGGCCAAGAAGACCGCGGCCAAGGCCACCGCCAAGAAGACCGCGGCCAAGAAGGCCCCGGCCAAGAAGACTGCCGCGAAGCGTACCGCTGCCAAGCGGACCACGCGTCGCTGACGGCATCGCGAAAGCGGCCCCGGCCTTTCGGCCGGGGCCGCTTCGTGTTGTGCGGTAAGGGCTATCGACGTCCGTCGGCGGAGTACGCGCCCTTGGGATCCGCGTCGGGGGAGCGGGCGTCCACCCGCAGGGCGCGATCGAGGTGATCGGCGGCCAGCAGCCGCCCGTCGGCCACCGATAGCACCCAGACGGTGCCCTTGCGATTTCGCGCGGGTGGCAGTGTGACACCGTCGATTTCGGCCCAGCGTTCCAGCAGTGGCGGAATTACCTTGCCCTGACTGCAGATCACGCGCACGACCGGGGCGGAAGCCAGCTCGCGCACGCGGTCCAGCGCATCGTCCGGCGCTGCGGCATAACCGGTTTCGGACAGCAGCGGCTCGCGGCCGATCTCGATGTCGAGCGCGTCCGCAAGCGGAGCCACGGTCTCCACACAGCGCACCGGCGGCGCGGAGTAGATCTCGGTGGCCCCGAACGCCAGCAGATTAGGGGTCAGCGTCTCCGCCTGGTGCCGTCCCGCCTTCTCCAGGGGACGATCGTCGTCGGGGCCCTTGAAACGGTCGCGGCGTCCGGCCTTGGCATGCCGCACCACGAGCAGCGTGCCCGTATCCGGCGGCAGGCGCAGAAAATTGCGGATCATGGTGCGGTCCATCGGATAGGACAGCTGATCCATCACCCGGTCGACGCGATGCCACCGCAGCTGGTCCACTTCCGAATTGGGCTCGAAGGCACCCTCGGTGACCGCGGCGGCCCAATAGTCGACGCGCTTGAGTTTGCGATGCCCGGTCACCGGATAGGTCACATGTCCGAGATAGCGGCCCAGGCGGCATCGCAGGCCCGTTTCCTCGGCCACCTCGCGCACCGCGGCGACGATCGGGGTCTCGCCCGGGTCGAGCTTTCCCTTCGGCAGCGACCAGTCGTCGTATTTCGGCCGGTGCACCACGGCGACCTCGACCAGGCCGGTGCCGGGGGCGTGGCGCCACACCACGGCGCCGGCGGCGAGAATATTGGCGGTCACGCGCGGGTCGGAGAACGAGGTCTCCTCGAAATCCTGTGCCGTCGCGTGATTCACTGCTGATCCGGTCGTCGCAGCCGCATGAGGAACTCCTGGTGGTCGCGCACCGGTTCGGCGTGGTCGGTATCGGGATCGGGCTGGGCCTGCCAGCTGCCGTCGGGTTCGAGTACCCAGCAGCGCGTCGAAGGATGCAGCGCCGAATCGAACACCGCCTCCAGCTGCTTGCACGACTTGGTGTCCTTCACCTGCGCCATGACCTCGACCCGCCGGTCCAGATTGCGGTGCATCATGTCGGCGCTGCCGATCCAGTACTCGTCCTGCGCCTGGAAGTGCAGAACGCGCGAATGTTCCAGGAAGCGACCGAGAATCGAGCGCACCTCGATGTTCTCGCTCATGCCCCGCACGCCGGGGCGCAGCCCGCAGATGCCGCGCACCACGATCTGCACCGGCACCCCGGCCTGCGAGGCCCGATACAGCGCGTCGATGATCTGCTCGTCGACGATCGCGTTGGCCTTCAAGCGGATCCGGGCGGGCAGGCCCTGCTGTGCGAGCTCGGTTTCGCGGCGGATCCGCTCGACGATGCCGGAGCGCACGCTGGACGGGGCCACCAGCAGATTGCGGTAGTTCGCCTTGCGCGAGTACCCGGTCAGCGAGTTGAACAGGTCGGTCAGGTCGGCGCCGATTTCCGGTGCGGCGGTGAGCAATCCGACATCTTCGTACAGCCGCGCGGTCTTCGGATTGTAGTTGCCGGTGCCGATATGGCAGTAGCGGCGGATGGTGGCGCCCTCGCGGCGCACGACCAGGCACGTCTTGCAGTGCGTCTTGAGCCCGATCAGGCCGTAGACGACGTGCACGCCCGCCTGTTCCAGCTGGCGTGCCCATTTGATGTTGGCCTGCTCGTCGAAGCGGGCCTTGATCTCCACCAGCGCCACCACCTGCTTACCGGCCTCGGCGGCGTCGATGAGCGCGTTGACGATGGGGGAGTCGCCGGAGGTGCGGTACAGGGTCTGCTTGATCGCCAGCACCTGCGGGTCGGCGGCGGCCTGCTCGATGAAGCGCTGCACGCTGGTGGAGAACGAGTCGTACGGGTGGTGCACCAGCACGTCGCCCTCGCGCAGGGCCGCGAAAACGTTTCTGGGCGTCTCTCTTTCGCCGAAGGCCGACGGCGTGGCCGGGACGTAGGGTGCGTCCTTGAGCTGCGGCCGGTCCACCCCGTAGGCCTGCCACAGGCACGACAGGTCCAGCAGGCCCGGCACCTGGATCACGTCACCGGGATCGACGTCGAGCTCGCGCAGCAGCAGATCGAGCATGTGCTCGGTCATATCGTCGGACACTTCCAGGCGGACCGGCGAACCGAAGCGCCGCCGCGCCAGCTCGCGCTCCAGCGCCTGCAGCAGATCCTCATCGCGGTCCTCGTCGACCTCGAAGTCGGCGTTGCGGGTGATGCGGAACGAATGTTGTTCCACCACATCCATTCCGGGGAAGAGTTGATCCAGGTGCGCGGCGATCAGGTCCTCCATCGGCAGGAAGGCCGCGAGCCGGGTGGGGGCGGCGGCGTCGGGGACCGAGCGGCGCACCCGCACGAAGCGGTCGACATTGTCGGGCACCTTGACGCGGGCGAAATGTTCGCCGCCGGTCTCGGAATCCTTCACCGTCACAGCGAGATTGAGACTCAGGCCGCTGATGTAGGGGAACGGGTGCGCCGGATCCACGGCCAGCGGAGTGAGCACCGGGAACACCTGATCCTGGAAGTATCCCGAAAGTCGCTGTCGCTCATCGTCGTCCAGGTCCGACCAGCCGATGATGGCGATGCCCTGCTCCACCAGCGCCGGCTGCACCTGGTCCAGGAACACCCGGGCGTGGCGGGCCGCCAGATCCTGCGTGCGCTTGGCGATCATCTCCAACTGCTCGCTGGGCGTCAGGCCGTCCGCCGAGCGCACCGACAGACCGGCCTCGGCGCGGCGCTTCAGGCCCGCGACCCGAACCATATAGAACTCGTCGAGGTTCGAGGCGAAGATGGCGAGGAACTTGGCCCGCTCCAGCAGCGGCTCGGAGGTGTCCTCGGCCAGGGCCAGCACCCGGGCGTTGAAGTCCAGCCAGCTCAGCTCTCGGTTGAGGTAGCGATCTGCTGGCAACTGCGGCGTCGCGGAGGCGGAGGGCGGCGGCGTCGCCGCCGGGGGCGCCGCGGGCAGGCGCGGCTGCTGCCCTGTATCCGTATCGCTCACGATGACGCCTCGCTAGCGCTCGGCGTCATCGTGCGCGGTGCGCGCTGTGCCGATGGTTCACTCGCAAGCTCCCTCACGATGACGATCATTCCTTACCGGTCGGGCGGCGCGGTGTCCGGCACCACCGATTTCGACAATGTACGACGCCGTTCCGGCGATCATCTGGCACACATGTGATTCGCCGCATACCTCCGTGTGAGTTTTCGGTGAACAGGTTCGGGCCACCCGATGGCGCGCAGCACCGCGGCGGTGGCCGGGCCGACCCCCAGCGCGGCCGCCCGGTGCAGGTCGTCCTCGGTGTCGACATCCAGCCGCAGGCCCGGCCAGTCGCCCTCCAGATCCTTTGCACCCGAAGCGATGTGGCGGCGGGCCGAATCGGGGCCGAACAGCGGGTCCAGCGGGGCCAGGCCGTCGCGCACCAGCAGGGCGGCGGTGCCGTGACCGGCGTGATCGGCGACGATCGCGCGGCCGGGCGGGGCGGAGGCCAGCATGTCGGCCAGCTCGCCGGGGCACAGCGCGGGCAGATCGGCCTGCAGCGCCAGTAGATCGACCGCGCCGCGCCGGTTTCGCACCGCGGTGGCGGCGGCGGTGAGCGCGGCGTTGAGCCCATCGCTCGGGATGTCCGGCGAGTCGACGGCGGAGTGCGGGGTCGGGCCGTCGTGTCCGTTCGGCTGCCGCCCCGGATCCGCATCGCCCACCGGGTCCGGATGGACCGCTGCGCCCAACCCCCGCACGGTGGTGGCCACCTCGTCGTCCGGGGTCACCACCGTGACCGAACCGAGGCCCGCGGCTATCGCGGCGGTAACGGTGTCCGACAGCATCGCCAGCACCAATCGCGACCGCTGGCCGGGTGGCAACCGGTCGGCGAGTCGGCTCTTGGCGCGATCGAGGTGTTTCACCGCGATCACGGCGTGCACTGCATCCGGACGCATGTGCCAATCGTCCCACGAGGTGTTTGATGGCGCCGCCTCCGCCGTCGCGGGGTTTTCGGCGCCCCGAAGTAACGGCTGGCTATCGCTTCCCGGAGGGTTTCCCTTTCGTTCCGTAGTCGGGGCGGTGGGGTGTGGCGGATGGCATATTGGCTGTCATGACTAGGGCGGCAGTGATGGGTGCGGGGTCGTGGGGCACCGCGTTCGCGAAGGTGTTGAACGATGCGGGCACCGAGGTGACGGTGTGGGCGCGGCGGCCCGAGGTGGCCAAGGTCTTGGCCACCGAGCATCGCAACCCGTCCTATCTGCCCGATGTGGAGCTGCCCGGGATCTCGGCCACCGACGACTTCCGGGTGGCGCTGGACGGTGCGGACACGGTCGTGCTGGCCGTCCCGTCGCAATCGCTGCGCGCCAATCTCGAGGTCTGGAAGGACGCGATCGGGCCCGACGCCACGCTGCTCAGCCTGGCGAAGGGGATCGAGACCGGCACGCTGCTGCGGATGAGCGAGGTGATCGCGTCGGTGACCGGCGCCGGGACCAGCCGCATCGCGGTGCTGTCGGGGCCGAATCTGGCGCGCGAGATCGCCGCCCAGCAGCCCGCCGCCTCCGTCGTGGCCTGCACCGACGCCGCACGGGCGGAGGCGGTGCAGCACGCGTGCGCCACCGGTTACTTCCGCCCGTACACGAACACCGATGTCGTGGGCTGCGAGATCGGCGGCGCCAGCAAAAACGTCATCGCCCTGGCCTGCGGTATCGCCGCGGGAATGGGTCTGGGCGACAACTCGATCGCCAGCCTCATCACCCGCGGCCTGGCGGAGATCATCCGGCTGGGGGTGGCGCTGGGCGCGAATCCGGTCACGCTGGCCGGGCTGGCGGGGATCGGTGATCTGGTGGCGACCTGCACCTCGCCGTTGTCACGAAACCGGTCGTTCGGGTATGTGCTGGGCGAGGGCGGGTCCATGCAGGCGGCGCAGGAGGCCACGCACGGGCAGGTCGCCGAGGGCGTCAAGTCGTGCACGTCGATTCGCGCGCTGGCCGAGCGTCAAGGGGTGGAGATGCCGTTGACCACCGCGGTGCACCGGGTCTGCCACGAGGGCCTGTCGGTGGCGGAGGCGGTCGGTCAGTTGCTCGGGCGGCGGATGAAGCCGGAATGATTGATCACCGCCCGTCCCGGGTACGGTTCGCTCTATGAGCAACCGGATCAGGGTCGCGGTGGTCTTCGGCGGACGCAGCAACGAACACGCCGTGTCGTGCGTGTCGGCAGGCTTCGTCCTGCGCAGCCTGGACCCCGAGCGGTTCGACGCGGTGCCGATCGGCATCACCCGCGAGGGCACCTGGGTGCTGGGTGATTCCGACGCCCGCGCGCTCGCGATCGCCGACCGGTCGCTTCCCGCGGTGGATTCGTCCGGCGCCGAGTTGGTGCTGGCGGCGGATCCGACCCGCTCCGGCAAGCTGCTGGCGCTGGGCGACACGGGGTCCGGCCTCGGCGCGGTCGATGTCGTGTTCCCGGTGCTGCACGGCCCGTTCGGCGAGGACGGCACGATCCAGGGTCTGCTGGAGCTGGCGGGCCTGCCCTACGTCGGGCCCGGGGTGCTGGCGAGCGCCACCGGCATGGACAAGGAGTACATGAAGAAACTCCTTGTGGCCGAGGGACTTCCGGTCGGAGACCACGTGGTGCTGCGGCCGGGCGCCGCAACGCTGTCCGAGACGGACCGGCACCGGCTCGGGCTGCCGGTATTCGTCAAGCCCGCACGGGGTGGTTCGTCCATCGGCATCACCAAGGTCGACGATTGGGACGGGCTGGACGCGGCCGTCGCGGTTGCGAGGCAACACGATCCGAAGGTGATCGTGGAGGCGGCCGTCGTCGGCCGCGAAGTCGAGTGCGGCGTCCTGGAATTCCCGGACGGCCGGGTGGAAGGCAGTGTGCCGGCGGAGATTCGGATGCCCGACGCCGACCCCGGCGCGGCGGCTCCCGAGTTCTACGACTTCGACACCAAGTACCTCGACGACGTGTGCGAGTTCGATATCCCGGCCAAGCTGAACGACGATGTGACCCAACAGATCCGGGAGCTGGCGGTGCGGGCGTTCCGGGCGCTGGACTGCCAGGGCCTGGCCCGGGTCGACT
Organism: Nocardia mexicana NBRC 108244; assembly: GCF_001613165.1. Lineage (GTDB taxonomy): Bacteria > Actinomycetota > Actinomycetes > Mycobacteriales > Mycobacteriaceae > Nocardia > Nocardia mexicana. The sequence continues at coordinate 169,514 of NZ_BDBV01000006.1, read as the reverse complement.
TCTTCGTCACCGCCGACGGTCCGGTGCTCAACGAGATCAACACCATGCCCGGCATGACCTCCATCTCGATGTACCCGCGCATGTGGGAGGCGACCGGCATCGACAACCGGTCGTTGATCACCACGCTCGTCGATACCGCCGTGGCCAGGGGCACCGGGCTGCGCTGACGCGTATCCTCGACGAGGTGCTCGTCGCGATGACCATCCCCGGCTTGGCGCTGCTGATTATCGCCATCGCCTTCGCCGAGGTGACCTATCGGAAGGTGACCGGCCGCGCGGCCCTGCCCTGGATGCGAGGCGAGGAGGGCGAGCGCGCCTCGGCGATCGGATTCGAACAGTTCGACGCCCTGTTCACCTCGGCCAAGCGCCACGAGTTCGAGCAGCGCCAGTCGGTGCTCATGCACCGCGAGAACCCGGGCGACGGCACGCCGGGCGGTTTCGACCTGGACCTGAACTCCGGCAAGGCACGACTCCGCCCCTCCTGAACGCTAGCTCGGAACCGGGCCCGGATCGATCGGCCGGGCGGGCATCGTCTTGACGATGGTGTCCGAGATATCTTGCAGCGGTGTCGGTCCCGCGCTGTTGGGCATGGTCACGGCGATGTAGGTGCCGCGGTCGACGGCGAACCACGTGCCGGAGGTGACGCCCGAGGTCTGGTCGCGCAGCTCGAACCAATTCACCCCGTCGACCACCTGCAGCGACGACGCCTTGTTGAATTCCAGCGGGCGGTCCAGACCGCAGCGCAGCACGATCGGCTCACCCCCGTCGGGCAGCTGCCAGGCGGCGGTGGCGGGCGGCGCCGGTTGCGCCAGTTCGGCCTTGGTGTAGTCGCCCAGCTCGTTCGGCAGCGCGGGCAGCAGCGCCGCACAGGCCTCGCCGGTGGCTCCGGGAGCCGGAATGGAACCGAGGGCCAGCGGCTCCCGCACCGGGTTCTGCCGAGACATCACGGCGATCACCAGCACGGCGACGATCAGCGCGACCGGCAGCGCCACGACCGTCGCGATGAGCGCGGGGGAGAACCGGGGAGTCTCGCCGTCGGCAGCGTCACCCGATGTCGCGCCGGGTGCTCGATCCGGGTGCTCGGGCGTGGTGCCTTCGGACCGTTCCGTCTCGCTGCTCATCCGGGGATTCGTCTCCGCTCGTCCTGATATCGCGCCGCGGGTCCGGCGTGCCGCTGCTGGGATGGATTCCGGTCCCGAGCGTAGCGAACCGGATAACGCGGCTCGAGGAGGAGGGGCGCGGCCGGGATGTGCGGCGGCCGTGGATGTGGGTAGTCGGGCCGTAGGTGCGCCGAGCGTGTCCCGCGGCGGTGCGTCGCGTGCGCGCCCGGCCGCGCCAGTACTGTCGATCCGGCCGACGGCGGTTCGGCTCATCGGGAAGGAGAGCGTCATCACCGACAGCACCCCGCGCACGGTCCGCGAACTGGGAGAGTTCGCGCTCATCGCGCGCATGAACGGCGGCCGCAGCCAGAGCGCCGGTGTGCTGCTCGGCCCCGGCGACGATGCCGCGATCGTGGCGGCGCCCGCCGGGCGGTACATGGTGAGCACCGACATGCTGGTGCAGGACCGGCATTTCCGGCTCGACTGGTCGTCACCCGAGGACATCGGGCGCAAGGCCATCGCGCAGAACGCCGCCGACGTGGTCGCGATGGGCGCGGCTCCGAGCGCGTTCGTGGTATCGCTGGGCTGCCCCGCCGACACCCCCGTCGAATTCGTCGACCGGTTCGTCGAGGGCCTGTGGCGCGAGGCGCACCGCGCGGGCGGCTCGATCGCCGGGGGCGATGTGGTCCGCAGCCCCCTGCTCGTGATCTCGGTGACAGCGTTCGGGGATCCGCCCGACCGTCCCGTGCTGCGCTCGGGGGCCCACCCGGGCGACATCGTCGCGGTGGCCGGGCGACTGGGCTGGTCGGCCGCCGGGCTCGCGGTGCTGGCCGCGGGCATCGACCCCGCGAAGTTTCCGGAAATCGTTGCCGCGCACCGAGTCCCGCAGCCGCCGTACGGGACCGTGCTGGGCATGCCCGCCGACGCCCCGATCACGGCCATGGCCGACGTGTCCGACGGCCTGCTCGCCGACCTCGGGCATATCGCCGAATCCTCCGGCATCGCCATCGATGTGGACTCGGACGCGCTCACCGATCCGGCCCTGCGGCCCGCGGCCGACCTGCTCGGCGCCGACCTCACCGCCTGGATCCTCACCGGCGGCGAGGACCACGCCTTCGCCGCCACTTTCCGCGCCGGACAACCACTTCCCGCCGGATGGGCCCCCGTGGGACGGGTCGGCACCGGCTCCGGCGTGACCGTCGACGGCACGCCGTGGACCGGACCGGTCGGCTGGGAATCGTTCGCGGAAGGTGGGTGAGCTACCGTCGTGAAACTCGCCACGCTATGTTGTCCCGACATGGGCGCAAAACCACTGTCGGAGATCATCGATACGGGCTGGGCCGAAGCGCTGGAACCGGTTGCCGACCGGATAGCGGCGATGGGCGAATTCCTCCGCGAGGAGAACAGCGCGGGCCGCGGCTACTTCCCGAAGGGCGAGAACGTGCTACGCGCGTTCCAGCGGCCCTTCGACAAGGTGCGCGTGCTGATCGTGGGCCAGGACCCCTATCCGACCCCCGGGCACGCGATGGGGCTGAGTTTCTCGGTGGCGCCGGATGTTTCGCCGGTCCCGCGCAGCCTGGGCAATATCTTCTCGGAGTACTCCAAGGACCTCGGCCACCCCACGCCGTCCTGTGGTGACCTGTCACCGTGGTCGGACCAGGGCGTGCTGATGCTGAACAGGGTGCTGACCGTGCAGCCCGGCCAGCCCGCCTCGCACCGCGGCAAGGGCTGGGAAGCGGTGACGGAGCAGGCGATTCGGGCGCTCGTCGCACGTCAACAGCCGATGGTCGCGATCCTGTGGGGGCGCGACGCGTCGACGCTCAAGCCGATGCTGGACGGCGTTCCGTACATCGAATCCGCCCATCCCTCACCGCTGTCCGCTTCGCGAGGATTCTTCGGATCGAGGCCATTCACGCGAACCAACGAATTGCTGGGTACATTGGGTGCCGCTCCGGTCGACTGGCGTCTGCCCTGACCGGGGCGCTGACGCTGGATCGAAACAGGAGAAGTTGCATGCAGATCAAGTCCGTGCGTGGCGCCGTCGTCACCGTCGCCGCCGGAGCGGCCATTCTGGGCGCGCCCGCGGCCGCCCAGGCCGCACCGCTGCCGCTGGAGCAGGCGGCCCCGCAGGAAACGACGACCACCGAACAGGCCGCACCGGTGCTGGCGCTGTGGGACCCGCAGACCGGCTCGGCCTCGCTGTCGTCGAACGTGAACGCCTTCGGACTGTGCGCGCTGCAGAGCATCAGTGCCGAGGTGCAGTGCCTCGGCGGAGCGAACTGACCCGGCGAATCATGCGAACCTCGATGGTGGGTGTGAACGCCTCCGTCCGGAACGTGCCATCGAGTTCGAAACCGTATTTCCGATAGAAGGCTTGGGCGCGCGGGTTCTCCTCGAACACCCATAGCGAGGTGTCTGCGTCGGGGCGCAGGACCGCGCGCATCAGGTCGTGGGCGACGCCGGTGCCGTACCAGGCGGCTCGCACGTATATCGCGTTCACCTCGCGGGCGGCCACCGGCGGGCGGTCCCGCGACGGGCCGCCGCTGGCGAATCCGATGACGGTGTCTCCGGTGAGGGCGACCGTCGTGGAGTCCGGGTACCGCAGGCGCACCCGCTCCCACTGCTCGGCGCGGCGGTCGACGTCGAACGCGGCGAGCACGTGCTGCGACACCAGGTCCCGATAGGCCTCACGCCAGCAGGCGATATGGCATTCGGCCAGGCTGCGGGTGTGCTCGGCCGCCAGCGGCACGATTCGCCAGTTGCGCTCGGTCACTGATCCCCCTTGCCGTGCGAGGCTACCCGCGGAACGACGACGGCGCCCCGGTCACCCTCGCGGGTGCGCCGGGGCGCCGTTCGACAGTTTCGCGCAGCTCAGCCGCGGACCACCTTGCCCGCCTTCAGGCAGGAGGTGCACACGTTCATCCGGCGGGTGTTGCCCGGGGCAACCTGCGCGCGGACGGTCTGGATGTTCGGGTTCCAGCGACGGTTGGTGCGCCGGTGCGAGTGCGAAACCGACTTACCGAAGCCGGGGCCCTTGGCGCAGACGTCGCAGACGGCAGCCATAGTCGCGAGCTCCTTCATGTCATGTGGGGACTGCTGTCTTCGCGGGACAGCCTGTCCGGAAACTTTGTCGTCATGCCTGCCCGCGGAGACCCGCTGGCGAACGCGGCCGATCCACGGCTGCGTGAGGCAACCCTGCAAGACTAGCCGGGGCCGGTGATCGATGTCCAATCAGGGTCTTCGACGCCCGCGGGGGTCTGTGGCGTACCGCACAGTGGGGCATCGGCGGGGTCGCACCCGCGATGCTCGACTGCGCCTCCTCGCGTGTCGGAGCGGGAGACTAGGCTGGCGGTCGGGGTTTGGCGGATCGCAGCTGCGGCGAAAGGACGGTGGCGTGCCCGGGGTCCGGGAGGAGCTGGATGGTGCTGCACTCGCGCGGTGGGCTCGGCTCTGCCTGGACGGATTCGAGCGGTGCCGCGACGAGATCAATGCGCTGAACGTCTTCCCGGTCGCCGATGCCGACACCGGCACCAACATGCTGGTCACCATGCGAGCCGCGGTGCGGGCGGTCGAGGCCGAGGTGTCGGGACCCGGCAACGACAGCGAGCCGTCGGCGCGGCCTGCTTCTGGCGGCGATCCAGCTGCACGTGCGGAGAGCGCGGGCATGAGCCGGGCGCTCGACGCGGCCGCGATGGATCCGGGGGCCGACGGCGGCGCCGGGCGGCGGGCGCGTGAGAGTGCGCCGGTAGCGGATCCCACCGCTGTCCGTGCGGTGGCGGGAGCCATGGCGCGAGCGGCGACCGCTGGGGCGCGGGGGAACTCGGGCATCATCCTGTCTCAGGTGTTGCGTGGGATCGCCGAAGGCGTTGCGGCAGGTCCGCTTACGGCCGCCACGCTGCCGAAGGCGTTGCGGCGGTCCGCCGTTCTGGTGCGGGAGTCGCTGAGCGAACCCGTCGAGGGCACCATGCTGACCGTGCTGGAGGCGGCGGCGGACCGGGCCGAGGACTGCGCGGACGACACCCTCGCGGCGGTGGCCCAGACCGCGGCCGACGGGGCGGCGAAGGCGCTGGGCGATACCCCGTCGCAGCTGGACGTGCTGCGTGCCGCCGGGGTGGTGGACGCGGGGGCGCGGGGGCTGCTGATCCTGCTGGACGGCCTGGTCACGGTGGTCACCGGGCAGGTTCCGTTCCGGCCGGAATACAAGGAGTTCGAGCCGGTGCCCGCGGTCCGCGCCGCGGCCGCGCGCTCTCGGCCGCGCGGTCGTTCGGGGGCGTCTGCTTCCGGCGGCGGCTCGACCCCGGGTGCGAGCCGGGACCTGGCGGCTCTGCTCGGAACCGCCGGTCCGTCCTGTGCCGGAACGGCGGCGAGTTCGTTCCGTGCGGCGGAAACGGCAGCGGCCCCGGACGGTACGGACGACGATGACGGTGTGGCGCGACCGCAGTACGAGGTGATGTACCTCCTGTCCGGCACCGACGAGAACCGCATCGCGGACCTGCGCGACTCCCTTGCGCGCCTGGGCGATTCGGTCGTCGTCGTCGGTGACGGCAGCGGTACCTGGTCGGCACACGTGCACTGCGCCGATGCGGGCGCGGCCGTGGAGGCGGGCCTGAACGCGGGCGCCGTGAGCCGCATCCGCATCGAGGGTCTCGTGGTGGACGAACACCAGGGGTTCGGCCCGGCCGACCGCGGGATCCTCGCCGTCGCCGCGGGTGCGGGCGCGGCCCGGCTGTTCGAGGACGCCGGGGCGGTCGTGCTGGACGGCGAGGTGACCGCCGAGGCGCTGCTGACCGCGATCCGGGACATGCCGCACCGCGAGGTGGTGGTGCTGCCCAACGGCGCGCTGCCCGCCCACGAACTGGTCGCGGTGAGCGTCGCCGCGCGGGACGGACAGCGCGAGGTGCTGATGCTGCCGAGCGGGTCGATGGTGCAGGGGCTGGCGGCGCTGGCCCTGCACGACGGCGGCCGCACCGCCGCCGACGACGTATTCGCCATGTCCGAGGCGGCCGCCGCGACCCGGTGGGGCGCCCTGCGGGTGGCCGCGGAGCGGGCGCTGACCATCGTCGGCACCTGCGAGCGGGGTGACGGCCTCGGGCTGGTCGGGCACGACGTCGTCGTGATCGATCCGGTCGTCGGGGTGGCCGCCCGCACGCTGCTGGATCGGATGCTCGGCCTCGGCGGCGAACTGGTCACGCTGCTGCTGGGCGCCGAGGCCCCGGCCGGCCTGAGCGAGGCGCTGACCGGGCACATCATCGCCAACTTCCCGGGCGTCGAGGTCATCACCTACGACGGCGGGCAATCCGGTGACCTGGTGCAGATCGGGGTGGAATAGATGACGACGCTGCGCGACAGGCTCGATCACGTGCTGGGCGTGAAGGCGGCCGAGCCGCTGGCCGACGCCTTCGATATGCACACCGTGGAGGACCTGCTGCGGCACTACCCGCTGCGTTACGCGACGCAGGGGCAGCCGCTCACGGAGGAGGCGCCGGAGGAGGGCGCGCACCTCACCGTGGTCGGCCGGGTGACCAAGACCGAGAAGCGCCCGATGCGCCAGCGGCGGGGGAATCTGCTGAAGGTCGAGCTCGACGCCGGCTCCAGCCGCCCCGTGGAGATCACCTTCTTCAACGGCGACAAGGTGAATTACCTTGTCAAACAGGGCGTTCGGGCGATGATGTCGGGCACCGTGCACTACTGGCGCCCCGACCGGTGGAACCTGTCGCACCCGTCGTATCTGATCCTGCCCGAGGCCGGGGAGTCGGTGGAGAACCTCACCTCGGTGCGCGGCAGCGGCAACCTGCGCGGGCTGGCGCAGAGCGCGAAGGGCGCAGGGGGAGTGGATGTCTCGTTCTTCGAACGCGAGTACATCCCCGTGTACGCCGCCACCGCCAAGGTGCAGAGCTGGGACCTGCTGGCCTGTGTCCGGCAGGTGCTCGATCAACTGGATCCGATCGACGACCCGCTGCCCCAGGACATTCGGGAGGACCGCGGCCTGATGGCCGTGACCGATGCGCTGCGGCTGATCCATCTGCCGGAGCGCAAATCCGATATCGAACAGGCCAGGGAGCGTTTGCGTTTCGACGAGGCGCTGGCCCTGCAGCTGGTGCTGGCGGAGCGCCGCCACGATGCCGAGGGCCGAGCCGCGAAGTCGTGCCCGCCCCGCACCGACGGCATCGCAACGGCTTTCGAGCAGCGCCTGCCGTTCGAGCTGACCGCCGGGCAGCAGAAGGTGATCGCCGAGATCTCCGACGACCTGTCCCGCGACCATCCGATGCACCGGCTGCTGCAGGGTGAGGTCGGCTCGGGCAAGACGATCGTGGCCCTGCACGCGATGCTGCAGGTGGTCGACGCCGGGTCGCAGTGCGCGCTGCTGGCGCCGACGGAAGTGCTTGCCGCTCAGCACTATCGGTCGCTGCGCGCGATGCTCGGCGATCTCGGCACCGCGGGTGAGCTCGGTGCCGCGGAGAACGCCACGAAGGTGACGCTGGTGACGGGCTCGATGCCGACGGCCGCGAAGAAGGCGGCGCTGCTGGACGCGATGACCGGTGCGGCGGGCATCGTCATCGGCACCCACGCGCTGATCCAGGACGCGGTCGAGTTCCACGATCTCGGCATGGTGATCGTCGACGAGCAGCATCGCTTCGGTGTCGAACAGCGGGATGCGCTGCGCGCCAAGGCCAAGAACGGGATCAGCCCGCACCTGCTGGTGATGACGGCGACGCCGATCCCGCGGACCATCGCCATGACGACGCTGGGCGACCTGGAGACCTCCACGCTGACCGAGCTGCCGCGCGGGCGCTCGCCCATCACCACCAAAGTCGTTCCCGCCAAGGCGCATCCGGCCTGGGTGGAGCGGGCCTGGGAACGCATTCGCGAGGAGGTGGCCGCGGGCCGTCAGGCATACGTGGTGTGCTCGCGCATCGGCGACGAGGACGAGAACGGAAACGGCAAGGGGCGCAAGAAGAAGTCGGACGAGGAGAAAGAGGCCCCGACCACGCACGCGGCGACCGATGTCTTCGAGACGCTGCGCGGCGGTCCGTTCGCGGATCTGCGAGTGGGCCTGCTGCACGGCCGCCTGCCCACCGACGAGAAGGACCGTGTGATGCGGTCGTTCAACGACGGCGACGTGGACGTGCTGGTGTGCACCACCGTCGTCGAGGTCGGCGTGGACGTGCCGAACGCGACGGTGATGGTGATCGTCGACGCCGACCGGTTCGGGGTCAGCCAGCTGCACCAGCTGCGCGGGCGCGTCGGCCGCGGCAAGCATCCGGGCCTGTGCCTGCTGATCACCGAGACCTCGCCGATGGGCGGCGCCATGGTCCGGCTGGATGCGGTCGCGGGCACCCTCGACGGCTTCGAGCTGTCGGTGCTCGACCTGCGTCAGCGCCGCGAGGGCGACGTGCTCGGTTCCGCGCAGTCGGGCACCGCCCGCAGCCTGCGCCTGCTGTCCCTACTGGACGACCTCGAGGTCATCACCACGGCGCAGCAACTGGCGCGGGAACTGGTCGAGGCCGACCCGGGCCTGAAAAACCACCCCGGCCTGGCGAGCATGATGCGCGCCGCGGTAGACGCCGAACGCCTGGAATACCTGGCCAAGTCATAACCCGCCCGGAATCTACCGGGTGGAAACTTGTCGGTGGTCGGTGAGATGCTGCCAGGGTCGATTTTCTGGAGGCTGCGAGGCAGGAGGGAGCGCCGGTGGTAGCGATCGATCTCGAATGGGGGCGCAAACCCTCTCTGCCGCAGGTGCTTTCCCGGTTGCGGCCGCGTCAGGGCATCGGCGGCGTCCCGCCGACCGTGCTGGTGCTGCTCGGCATCGTCAGTGTCCAGATCGGCGCCGCGCTGGCCAATCGGCTGTTCGCGGCCACCGGACCGGGCGGTGCGGTCAGCCTCCGGTTGTTCTTCGCAGGCATCGTGCTGCTGATCTTCTGGCGCTCCGCGCTGCGCATCGAGCGTCGCGCCCTGCCGGTGGTCGTCGCGTACGGCACCGTGCTCGCCGCGATGAACCTGTTCTTCTACGAGGCGATCGACCGCATCCCGCTCGGCATGGCGGTCACCATCGAATTCCTGGGCCCGCTCGCGGTGGCGCTGGCCGGGTCGCGTCGCTGGACCGACCCGGTGTGGGCGGTGCTGGCCGGCGGCGGTGTCCTGCTGCTCACCCACGCCGACGGTCCGGTGGTCTGGGCGGGCATCGCGTTCGCGTTGGCGGCCGCCGCGTGCTGGGCGGGCTACATCCTGCTCAGCGCCAAGCTCGGCGAGAGGACCAGCGGCGGTGGGGGATTGGCGCTCGCGATGGCCTTCGGCGGCGTGCTGATGGCCCCGGTCGGCATCGCCGAGGCCGGAACCGCGCTGCTCCAGCCGTCCGTGCTCGCCGCCGGATTCGGCGTCGCCATCCTGTCCTCGGTGCTCCCGTATTCGGTGGAACTCGAGGCCCTGCGCCGCATCCCGCCCCGCGTCTTCGGCGTCCTGATGAGCCTGGAACCCGCCGTGGCCGCCTTCGCCGGCCTGGCGGTCCTCGGCCAGCTGATGAACATTCAGCAGTGGGGCGGCATAGCCTGCGTCGTCGCCGCCTCCATCGGCGCCACACGCAGTGCAAAGGTGTGACGTCCAGCCTCCCGTCTGTTGTGCCGCCACGCACCGGCATACCGCTCGGGCGGTATGGTGGATGTCGTGCGGGACCGGGGGATCGAGTTCAAGCCGGATGCGGATGACCCGAAGCGGGTGACGGTGGCCAGGGGCCTGCCGAGCGGACTGTCGCGCGCGGAGATCACCTTCCGTATCGAGGGCGGGATCAGGGGCACCCGGGTGGTGCGGCGCTCCGAGGCCGGGTTCGCGCATCTCCGGACCATCGGCAACGGCGGGTATGAAGGTTCGTGGGGTGCGGTGACCCAACTGTCCTTGGCCGATGCCGCGCATTACCTGACTCAGGTGCAGCAGCGTATAACGCTGCAGGAGAACGAGATCCGCCGTCGGCGCGAGGCCGTCGATCTCACCTGCCCGTGGTGTGACCAACAGCGGACCTACATCGGCGTGCTCGGATTCCTCACGGGGCACAGCGGGCTGCTGACCGATCATCCGAGCGACTGGGGTCAGGAGGTCCTGAAACAACATGCCTATCGATGCGGTCGGTGCGGTTCCATGCAGTTCTTCGCCGATGGCTATCTCGCTCACCCGCTCCCCGGCCGCCCGGCGGATGAGCAGACCTCGGAGTAGGCCGCGGACCTTCCGGGCGGCGCCCTTTCATCGAGGGCGGGGTGCGCGGCGGTCCTTGCGGGCTTCGAGTTCCTCGGGGGAGACGAGGGTCAGCATCGGTTGACCGGGGAGACAGACCATGGCGACGACGAATCGGCTCTTGCGGTCGGGCAGGTTGTCCCGGGTCTGGTAGTGGATCAGGTCGCCGCCGGGCTCCCAGAACGCCTCCCCCGCCCGGATGATTCGTTCCGGTTCGCCCTCCAGCTCGAACACCATCTCGCCCTCGAGCATGTAGCCGAAAACCGGTCCGGGGTGGCGGTGCGGTGGAGTGCCGGGATCGCCGGGCTGCAATTCGATTGTCGCGGTTGTTATCTCGGCGCCCTCGGGTATGACGGGCGGGGTCACGGTGAGCAGGGGCGTCAGGACGGTCGCGGAGCCGGTCGGGTGTGCGCCGGTGCCGGAGTGTGAGCCGCCCGGTTCGGCGGGCGAGTCACCCGGTCCGGCCGCGGCGGGTGCGGCCACCGCCGCGCCGCCGACGACGAGTCCTACCAGTAGTCGGAACCGCTTCCAGAGCTTCGTGTTTCGGGTCATGACCGGACGTTAAGCCGTTATTGGCTCCCTGGACAGTTCCAGTTGCCGCGCAATCCAGGGTGCCAATCAGTGGCTATCGAAGGTTCGGGGACGCAGCAGTTCGGCCAGTGCCGCCATCGCCTGGTCGATACCGCCCGGGGTGATGTTGCCGTAACCGAGGACCAGGTCTCGCGCCGGATGTGCCGGTGCGGCCTGAAATGTCGTGAGCGATTCGAGGTGGACTCCCACCCGGGCCGCTCGTTCGCGCACCAGATCCGCGTCGTGATCATCGGTCAGGGTCGCCAAAGTCTGTACACCGGCGGGAATTCCGCTCAGGTGCAGCGGGAGCCGGTACCGGGTGATCGCGGCGTCGAGAGCCTGCCGGTTCTCCCGGTAGCGGGCCCTGCTGTGGCGGATGTGCCGGTCGTAGGCGCCGCTGTCGATGAGCTCGGCGAGTGCCAGCTGTTCCAGCGTGGGGTTGCCCCTGTCGATGAGGAATCTGCTGTGGCGCAGCTCGTCTGCCAGGCGGGGCTCGCAGACGATCCACCCCAGCCGCAGCGCCGGAGCGAGCGTCTTGCTCACCGAGCCGAGGTACACCACCGACGCCGAGGCCCTGCCCTGCAGTGATCCCACGGCACGGCGGTCGAAGCGGAACTCGCCGTCGTAGTCGTCCTCGATCACCAGGGCGCCGGTGCGAGATGCCCACGCTACCAACGCTTCCCGACGATGAGGCGCCAGCACCACACCGGTCGGGAACTGGTGGGCCGGGTTCACGATGACGGCGTCGACACCGTGCTCGGGCAGGGCGTCGACCACGAGCCCATCGCCGTCGACGGGGATCGGCAGCGGCCTCAGCCCGGCGTGAGCGATCAGCGGCGCGCGCTGGTGCAGGCCGGGATCCTCCAATGCGATCACCCGGGCGCCACGCCGGCCCAGGACCCGGCACAGCAGATCCAGGGCGTGCATGACTCCGGCGCACACGAGCGTGGATTCGGGGGTGGCGGCGACACCGCGCACTCGGCCCAGGTAGGCCGCGAGCACGGCGCGCAGCCTGGGATGGCCTGCGGCATGCGGATACCCGAAGTCGGCGTTACCGGCCTCGGCGAGGGCGGTGAGCCATGCCCGCCGCCAGGCTCGTCGCGGAAAATGTGAGATCGCGGGCTGCCCGGGCCGCATATCCCAGCGTCGCGGAACCGGAACGGCCGGACCGGGGGTGATCGGCGCGGCGGTGGTGGCGGCGACGTCGGAGACCCGGGTGGCCGAACCCTGGCGCGCCGTCAGATACCCCTCGGCCACCAGTTGCGTGTACGCCTCCACGACCAGCCGCCGCGACACCCCGAGATCGGCCGCGAGTACCCGGCTCGCCGGGAGGCGCTGGCCCGGCCGCAACCGACCGTCCCGCACCGCATCGCGCAGCGCGGCCTCCACCTGCGCACGCAGCGGCGCACCGCCGTCGGCAGTCAGGGTCAGGTGGATCTCCGGACCCGAATTGGTACCTGAAGCAGACACGGAAGTGGAGCTTACCGGGGGTCCATTTTCCTCGTACTGTCGCAGCCATGAACACGGATGCGACCCTGGACGATATTCGACGCCGAACATGGCCCGCGGCAACGGTTTTCGCGCGGATAGCGCTCGCCGCCGGATTCCTGGCCGCCGTCGCCGACCGGTTCGGGCTGCTGGGGGCGAAGGGCACCGGCGATGTGGCGTGGGGAAATATGGACAACTTCATGGCGTACTCGCATTCGCTCACGCCGTATCTCCCCGGCGGACTCGCCGATGTCGCGGGCTGGGGCGGCACGGTCGTCGAGATCGTCCTCGGATTCGCGCTGCTGCTCGGCCTCGCGACCCGCTGGGCCGCGCTGGGCAGCCTGGGACTGCTCCTGATCTTCGGCCTCTCGATGTTCTTCGCCCTGGGCTGGCAGGCACCGCTGACCTTCTCGGTATTCGGTGCCGCGGCGGCAGCGGGGCTGCTGGCGCTGGCTCCCACGCGGGCGTACGTCCTCGGTATCGACCGGGTCCTCGCGGGGCGAAGCAGCGCAGCTTCCCTGGCGAGCGCCCGCCCCTAGCGCCGAATATGCCCGCCCGCTCGTATTCCGGCGTCGCCGCCTATCCCTCAGCGCACCGCGCGTGGATAGGGTAGGTCGATCGAGGTGGTCTCGGTGACGGCCAGCGGTCGCCCGATCTGCGGGAAGGCGCGCTGCGGGCAGGCCGACCGCTCGCACACCTTGCAACCGGCCCCGATGGGGATCGCCGCGGACGGGTCGTCGAGCTGTAGGCCCTTCGAATACGCCAGCCGGTCGGCATATTCGATATCGCAGCCCAGCCCGATGGCGAATTCCTTTGCCGCCGTGCCGAATCCACGCGGGGTCGAATGGGCGGTGCGGGCCACCCACAGATAGCGGCGCCCGTCGGGCATCGATGCCACCTGGGTGAGCACGCGCCCCGGATGCGCGAACGCCTCGTGCACCACCCACAGCGGGCAGCTGCCGCCGACCCGGGAGAAGTGAAATGCCGTGGCGGACTGACGCTTCGAGATATTCCCGGCGCGGTCGGTGCGCACGAAGAAGAACGGCACCCCACGCTGCCCCTGCCGCTGCAGCGTGCTCAGCCGATGGCAGACCGTCTCGAAACCCACCTCGAACCGCAGGCCCAGCAGATCGATGTCGTAGTGCAGCTCCTCGGCGGAGCGCAGGAACTTCCCGTACGGCAGCACCAGTGCCCCGGCGAAGTAGTTGGCCAGGCCCACCCGGGCCAGCGCCCGGGATTCCCCGGTCAGCGAGGGCGTATCGCTGAGCACCTCGTCCAGCAGCGGTCCGTACAGCAGGAATGCGAGGGTGGTGGCGATCTGGAAGGCGCGCTGGCCGGGACGCAGCCGCCGGGCCAGGGTCAGCGTGCGGCTCTCGGAATCGAAGTGGCGCTTGGGGATGGCCGGATCGGCGCCGTCGCCGCGCACCAGCACCGTGACGCCCGCCTTCTCCTCGGCGACGCGGGCCAACTGCCGGTCCAGCGATCCGATGGACAGCCCGCACTCGTCGAACAGCCGCTCGGCGGCCAGGTCCAGCTGGGCGATGTGGTTGTGGTGGTCGTAGAAGAAGTCGCGGACGTCCTCGTAGGGCATCGGCACGCCGGGCGCGCCGGTCGGGGTCGCGACCTTGGAGGACAGCAGGTCCAGCTGGTCGGTCGCCGCGCGTAGTCGGCGGTGCATGGCGACGATGGTCTTGGCGACCTCGGGCAGGCGGCCGGCCAGGTCCTCGACCTCGGCGGCGGGCGGGGCCGTGCCGCCGGCGGCCTCGACCAGCACCTCGTGCAGGTCCGAGACCAGCCGCGCATCGGAGTCGGCGGCGAAGAACTGCACATCCAGGTCGAAGGTCGAGTTCAGTTTCAGCAGTACCGGAATGGTGAGCGGTCGCTGGTCGCGCTCGAGCTGGTTGAGGTAGCTGGGGGATAATTCCAGGGACTTGGCCAACGCGGCCTGGGTCATCCGCCTTTCCTCGCGCAACCGCCGTAGTCGGGCACCCGCATACATCTTGCGCACGCCGCCGATGCTACCCACTGGCTTCGCAAACATTGCAATATTGGCGGTACTCGCCGACAAAAATCTGCTGTTGCAAGGTGTTTTGTCGCGATGTGTCGCTGCGTAGCGTGCGAAGTATGAAGCGTCATATCGCACGTCCCCATGCCTCGGCCGAGGACTTCCCCCGCTCGGACCACCTGGCGACCCGGATCGCGGAGGTGGCCACCGACCCCGTGCCGGTGCCGACCGAGGTAGCGGAGATGATCGTCAACCGGATCATCGACAACGCCGGGGTGGCCGCGGCCGCGCTGCGCAGGCGCCCGCCGACGACCGCGCGGCGCCAGGCGCAGGCGCACCCGTACGCTCCGGGCGCCACCGTATTCGGCTTGCCCGCCGCGCAGCGGTTTTCGCCCGAGTGGGCGGCATGGGCCAACGGTGTCGCGGTGCGGGAGCTGGACTTCCACGACACCTTCCTGGCCGCCGAGTACTCGCATCCGGGCGACAACATCCCGCCGATCCTCGCCGTCGCGCAGCACACCGGCCGCAGCGGAGCGGACCTGATCCGCGGTCTCGCAACGGGTTACGAGATCCAGATCGACCTGGTGCGCGGAATCTGCCTGCACGAGCACAAGATCGACCATGTCGCCCACCTCGGCCCGTCGGCGGCGGCCGGTATCGGCACCCTGCTGGGCCTGGACGCCGAGACCATCTATCAGGCCGTCGGCCAGGCCCTGCACACCACGACCGCGACCCGGCAGTCGCGCAAGGGGGAGATCTCCAGCTGGAAGGCCTTCGCACCCGCGTTCGCGGGGAAGATGGCCGTGGAGGCGGTGGACCGGGCCATGCGCGGCGAGGGCGCCCCGGCGCCGATCTGGGAGGGCGAGGACGGCGTGATCGCCCGGCTGCTGGGCGGCAAGGACGCGGAATACGCCGTGCCGCTGCCGGTCCCGGGCGAGCCGAAGCGGGCGATCCTGGACAGCTACACCAAGGAGCATTCGGCCGAGTACCAGAGCCAGGCGCCGATCGATCTGGCGCGGCGCATGCGGTCGCGCATCGGCGATCTCGACAAGATCGCCTCGATCGTGCTGCACACCAGCCACCACACGCACGTGGTGATCGGCAGCGGGTCCGGCGATCCGCAGAAGTACGACCCGCACGCCAGCCGGGAGACGCTCGACCATTCCGTGCCCTACATCTTCGCGGTGGCCCTGCAGGACGGAACCTGGCACCACGAGCGCTCCTACGCGCCGGAGCGGGCGCGGCGGCCCGACACCGTGGAGCTGTGGCAGAAGATTCGCACGGTCGAGGATCCGGAGTGGACCCGGCGCTACCACTCCACGGATCCGAGCGAAAAGGCCTTCGGCGCACGGGCGGTGGTGACGCTGGCCGACGGCGAGACCATCGTGGACGAGCTGGCGGTGGCCGACGCCCATCCGCTGGGGGAGCGGCCCTTCGGGCGCGAGCAGTACATCGCGAAGTTCCGCACCCTCGCCGAGGGCGTACTCGAACCCGCCGAACAGGACCGCTTTCTCGATGCGGCGCAACGAGTTCCACAACTGCGGTCGGACGAGCTGGACCAGCTGACGTTCACCGTATCTCCCGATGTGCCGGCGACGGCGCCGTCTACCGGAAAGGGGATCTTCTGATGCTGGAAAACATCTCTTCGATGGTCGACGGTGACCCTCGCTCGGGATCTCCTGGCGGATACGCCGGTCGCTCCGTCAGCCGGATGTCGTCAGGTTGCCTCTCAGTCCTCGTCCCACACCACGGCCTGAGCCGCGATCACGTGAATGCCGTTGAACGTGACCGACGGCGAGCCGTGCAGTCGGTAGCCCTCGGCGAGCAACGCGCTGATGCGCTCGCAGAACGACACATCATCCTGGCCGGTGATCAGGCGATAACGCAGCGGTTCGGTCATGGCACGAGCCTAAGGTGCGCCGCATCGGGTACGGGGCGGTGGTCGCTGTGACGGGGCTGATGGCGGCGGCGACGTCGGCGAGCGACAAGCGAAAGGCATTCCGGGCGGGTCTGGCCGCCGGCCGGATTCAGCGGATGCCCGGGGCGTTCAACCCCTTGGTGGCCAAGCTGGTTCAGGAGCTCGGGTTCGAGGGCGTGTACGTGTCCGGGGCGGTGATCTCCGCCGAGCTCGCGCTGCCCGATATCGGGCTGACCACGCTGAGCGAGGTCACCGAGCGCGGCCGGACTATCGCGCGGGTCACCGATCTGCCGACGCTGATCGACGCCGACACCGGATTCGGCGAGCCGATGAGCGCGGCCCGCACGATCACCCTGCTCGAGGACGCGGGCCTGGCCGGCTGCCATATCGAGGACCAGGTCAATCCCAAGCGGTGCGGGCATCTCGACGGGAAGGCCGTCGTACCTTCCGAGGAGATGGTGCGGCGGATCCGGGCGGCGGTATCGGCCCGGCGCGATCCGGACTTCGTGATCTGCGCCCGCACCGACGCCCGCGGCATCGAGGGGTTGGACGCGGCGATCGACCGGGTCAGGGCCTACGCCGATGCCGGTGCCGATCTGATCTTCACCGAGGCCCTGGCCGATGCGAGCGAGTTCGCGAAGTTCCGTGCCGCCGTGGATGTTCCGCTGCTGGCCAATATGACCGAATTCGGCAAGTCCGACCTGCTGTCGGCGGAGGCGCTCGAGGGGCTCGGCTACAACGCGGTCATCTACCCGGTCACCACCCTGCGCCTGGCGATGTTCGCCGTCGAGGCCGGGCTGCGCGAGATCGCCGCCACCGGAACACAATCCGGCCTGCTCGACACCATGCAGCACCGGGCGCGGCTGTACGAGCTGCTCGGCTATCAGCGCTACAACGAATTCGATTCCGGCATCTTCAATTTCACCGTGAGCGAGTGATTCCATGACCGAGATCAAGAAGGGGCTGGCCGGCGTGGTGGTGGACACCACCGCCATCTCGAAGGTCGTCCCGGAAACCAACTCCCTGACCTACCGCGGCTACGCGGTCCAGGATCTGGCGCGGCACTGCAGCTTCGAGGAGGTGGCCCATCTGCTCTGGTACGGCGAACTGCCCGACGCCGACCAACTGCAGGCGCTCCGCTACCGCGAACGCGCACTGCGGCACCTCGATCGCTCCCTGCTGGCGCTGATCGACAAGCTGCCCGAGACCTGCCATCCGATGGATGTCGTGCGCACCGTCGTCAGCTACCTCGGGGCCGAGGATCCACTCGAGGACCGGGGAACGAGCCCGCAGGCGCTGCTGGCCAAGGCATTACGGATGACCGCGATCCTGCCCACGGTGATCGCGGCCGATATGCGCCGCCGCCGCGGGCTGGATCCGATCGCCCCGGACGAACAGCGGGGTTTCGCCGAGAACTTCCTCTACATGTGCTTCGGTGAACCGTCGGACGCCGACCGGCACCTGGACCCGCGGATCGTCGCGGCGTTCGAGACGTCGCTGATCCTCTACGCGGAGCACAGTTTCAACGCCTCGACCTTCGCCGCCCGCGTGGTCACCTCCACGCAGTCCGATATGTACAGCGCGGTCACCGCGGCCATCGGCACGCTGAAGGGCCCGCTACACGGCGGCGCCAACGAGGCCGTCATGCACGCGATGCTGGACATCGGCAAGCCGGAGCGGGCGCGGGAGTGGTTGCGGGACAGGCTGTCCCGCAAGGAGAAGGTGATGGGCTTCGGTCACCGCGTCTACAAGAACGGCGACTCCCGGGTGCCCACCATGAGGGCGGCCCTGGAGCAGGTCGCGGAGGTGACCGGCGGCCACGAATGGCTGCGCATGTACGCCGAACTCGAGGCGGCCATGGCGGAATCGACCGGCATAGAACCGAATCTGGACTTCCCCGCCGGGCCCGCCTACTACCTGATGGGCTTCGACATCGACATGTTCACGCCGATCTTCGTCATGAGCCGCATCACCGGCTGGACCGCCCACATCATCGAACAGTCCCAGTCCAACGCGCTCATCCGCCCACTCTCGGAGTATGTGGGTGTGCCGCAAAGAGTTGTGGGAGCAGCCTGACGCACGTCGCGTCGGTGACACCCGTGGCCCCGGCCGTCGTGAGACGGCCGGGGCCACAGCGTGTTCAGCGTACGGCTTGTGCCGCGGTCACCAGGTTCCGCAGCGACGCCTCGACCTCGGCCGGTCCGCGGGTCTTCAGCCCGCAGTCCGGGTTGACCCAGAGCCGTTCGGCGGGAACGGCTTTGAGCGCCGCCAGGAGCGAGGTGGTGATCTCCTCCACGCTCGGCACCCGGGGCGAGTGGATGTCGTAGACGCCCGGCCCGACACCGAGATGGAATCCGGCCGCGTTGAGGTCGTCCAGCACCTCCATGTGCGAGCGGGCCGCCTCGATCGAGGTGACGTCGGCATCCAGATCGGCGATGGCGCCGATGATCTCACCGAACTCCGAGTAGCACAGGTGGGTGTGGATCTGGGTGGCGTCGGCCACGCCGCTGGTCGCCAGCCGGAACGCCGTCACCGCCCAGTCCAGGTACGCCTGCTTGGCCTGGGCGCGCAGCGGCAGCAGCTCCCGCAGCGCCGGCTCGTCGACCTGGACGATGCGGATCCCGGAGGACTGCAGGTCCACCGTCTCGTCCCGGATCGCGAGCGCGACCTGCCGGGCCGTATCCGCCAGCGGCTGGTCGTCGCGCACGAACGACCACGCCAGGATCGTCACCGGCCCGGTGAGCATGCCCTTGACCGGCTTGGCGGTCAGCGACTGCGCGTACCCGATCCACTCGACGGTCATCGGCGCGCGCCGCACCACGTCGCCGTACAGGATCGGCGGTCGCACGCAGCGGGTGCCGTAGGACTGGACCCAGCCGTTGGCGGTGGCGAAGAAGCCGTCCAGCTGTTCGGCGAAGTACTGCACCATGTCGTTGCGTTCGGGTTCGCCGTGCACCAGCACGTCGAGGCCCAGTTTCTCCTGCAGCGCAACGACATCGGCGATCTCGGCGCGCATCCGCTCGTGGTACTGCTCGCCGGTGATCTCACCCTTGCGCAGCTCGGCCCGCGCCTTGCGGATCGCGGTGGTCTGTGGGTACGAGCCGATCGTGGTGGTGGGCAGCAGCGGCAGCTGCAGCCGTTCCCGCTGCAGCGCACGGCGTTCCGTCGCGGGAGCGCGGCGGGTGGCGTCCTCGCCGAGCGCGGACAGCCGGGCACGCACCGCGTCGTTGCGCAGGCGCGGATCGGCGGTCCGGCTCGCCTGTGCCGCGCGCGCCGCGGCCAGCTCGTCGGCGATGCCGCCCGTGCCCTCGTGCAGCGCGGTCGAGAGCAGCCGGACCTCGCCGACCTTCTCCGCGCCGAACGCCAGCCACGACCGCAGCGCCGGATCCAGCTCCGTCTCGTGGTCCAGCGAATACGGCACGTGCAGAAGCGAACTGGAGCTCGACACCGCGAGCGCGCCGGTGCTGCCCAACAACGTGCCGAGCGATGCCAGCGCCCCGTCGAGGTCGGTCCGCCAGATGTTGCGCCCGTCGACCACGCCGGCCACCACGAGCTTGTCGGCCAGTGCCGGTACGGCGGCGACATCGTCGACCGTTGTGCCCGAGGCGAAATCGAGCGCGACACCTTCGATTCCCATGTCCGCCAAGGCAGGTAGCGCCGCACCCGGGCGGCCGAAGTAGGTCGCCACCAGAATGGCCGGTCGCCGCGTCAGCCCGGACAGCTCCGCATAGGTGCGCCGCATCAGCGACAGCTCGGCATCGGTGAGATCGGTGACCAGCACCGGCTCGTCGATCTGCACCCAGTCGGCGCCCTCGGCGGCCAGCAGCCCCAGCAGTTCGCGGTAGTGGGGGAGCAGGTCGTTCAGCCGATCCAGCGGCGAGATGCCGTCGATGCCCTTGGACAGCGTCAGGAACGTCAGCGGTCCGATGACGACCGGACGAACAGGTACGCCCAGCTCACGGGCCTCCCGGAGCTCGCCGAGGAGCTTGTCCGGATGCAGCGCGAAGGCGGTGCCCGGGCCGATCTCGGGGACGAGGTAGTGGTAGTTGGTGTCGAACCACTTGGTCATCTCCAGCGGCTCGACCTCGTCGGTGCCCCGGGCCGCGGCGAAATAGCGGTCCAGCGGATCGGTGATCCCGGCGACCCGCAGGGGCAGCGCGCCGAACATCTCCGCGGTGTCGAGCATCTGGTCGTAATAGGAAAAGGTGCCGACCGGAACGGAGTCCAGTCCGGCGGCCGTCAGCGCGGTCAGCTGCGTGCTCCGCAGCTCACGCCCGACGGCGTGCAGTTCGCCGGCGTCGATTCGGCCGGCCCAGTAACTCTCGGTCGCGCGTTTGAGCTCGCGCCGCGGCCCGATCCGCGGAATGCCGAGAACCGTTGCGGTGAAAGGGTTGTGAACAGTCACGGTCTCTCTCCAGTGCTGGAAGCCACAGGTCACCGCCATACAGAGCAGACGGAGCCCGAGATGCCTCTTGCACTGGTGTCCGCCCGCCCGATTCCACGAGGCGGTGGCCGCCGGATACGGCGTACCCGGCACAGCCGGCAGGTCTTCGGACTCGCAGGCGTTCCCCGTCGGGGTGGTCCTAGTGGCCGTCGCTTCCCAGGTGCGTGCACCCAGTGCTGGTGACGGCGGTCGTTCCTGCATACCGCTGCGGGACAGTCCCGGATTCCCACCGGGTTCCCTCTGGCCGATCCCTACGGACCGGTTTCGACGCTGCCGCCCGGCGCTCGGGGCTCCAACTCGCCGGCGCAGCGAACCAGCTGCGTAGAGAAGGATAAGGCACGGGGGCCAATGGTTTATTCCTGGCGGTCACGTGCGGGGTCGACGCCTGCACTCGGTGTGGCCTCGCTGCGAAGGCGGCGCCAACGGTGATTACCAGCGGATTACGCAACTTCGCAAATGAGCACGGTTCGGTTGTGAGGTTGGCTGCGAAGGTGTATTCGATGTCCGGACTCGCCGACGGGCCAGGTACCTTAAGCCAATGTTCTCCAAAGTGCTGGTCGCCAACCGCGGGGAAATCGCCATTCGGGCGTTCCGCGCCGCTTACGAACTCGGCATCGGCACCGTCGCGGTATTTCCCTACGAGGACCGCAATTCGGTGCACCGGCTGAAGGCCGACGAGTCGTACCAGATCGGGGTACCCGGTCACCCGGTGCGGGCCTACCTCTCGATCGAGGAGATCATCAAGGCGGCCAAGACCGCCGGCGCCGATGCCGTCTACCCCGGTTACGGTTTTCTGTCGGAGAACCCGGACCTGGCCGCGGCGTGCGCGCGGGAGGGCATCACCTTCATCGGCCCCTCGGCCGAGGTGTTGGAGCTGACCGGTAACAAGGCCCGCGCGATCGCCGCCGCGAAGGCCGCCGGGTTGCCCGTGCTCGCCTCCACCGCGCCGTCGGCCGATGTGGAGGAGCTGCTGACGGCCGCGGAGTCCATGCAGTTCCCGGTGTTCGTCAAGGCCGTCGCCGGTGGTGGCGGGCGCGGTATGCGCCGGGTCGCGGACCGGGCGCAGTTGCGCGAGTTCGTGGAGGCCGCGATGCGGGAGGCCGAATCGGCCTTCGGCGACCCGACGGTGTTTCTCGAGCAGGCGGTGATCAACCCCCGCCACATCGAGGTCCAGATCCTCGCCGACGAGCAGGGCAACGTCATGCATCTGTTCGAGCGAGACTGTTCGCTGCAGCGGCGCCACCAGAAGGTGATCGAGCTGGCACCCGCGCCGAACCTGGATCCCGCACTGCGCGAACGCATCTGCGCCGATGCCGTGGCCTTCGCCCGGCAGATCGGCTACAGCTGCGCCGGCACCGTGGAGTTCCTGCTCGACGAGCGCGGCAATCACGTGTTCATCGAGATGAACCCGCGCATCCAGGTCGAGCACACCGTCACCGAGGAGATCACCGACGTCGACCTGGTGGCGTCGCAGCTGCGGATCGCCGCCGGGGAAACCCTCGACGACCTGGGGCTGAGCCAGGATGCGATCGGTATTCGCGGCGCCGCGCTGCAGTGCCGCATCACCACCGAGGACCCGGCCAACGGCTTCCGGCCCGACACCGGGCGCATCACCGCCTACCGCAGTCCGGGCGGCGGCGGCATCCGCCTCGACGGCGGCGCCAACCTGGGCGCCGAGGTCGGCGCGCACTTCGATTCGATGCTGGTGAAGCTCACCTGCCGCGGGCGCGACTTCGGTCAGGCGGTGGCGCGGGCCCGGCGGGCGGTCGCCGAATTCCGGATTCGCGGTGTGGCGACCAACATTCCGTTCCTGCAGGCGGTGCTCGACGATCCCGACTTCCGGGCCGGGCGGGTGACCACGTCCTTCATCGACGAGCGGCCCTACCTGCTGACCCAGCGCGGGTCCGCCGACCGCGGCACCAAGATCCTGACCTACCTGGCCGACATCACCGTCAACAAGCCGCACGGTGAGCGTCCGACCGCGGTGTACCCGCACGACAAACTGCCGCCCATCGACACCACGGTGCCGCCGCCGGACGGGTCGCGGCAGCGGCTGTTGCGGCTGGGGCCCGAAGGTTTCGCGCAGGCGCTGCGCGAGCAGCGGGGAATCGCGGTGACCGACACCACCTTCCGTGACGCGCATCAGTCGCTGCTGGCGACCCGCGTGCGCACCAACAGCCTGATCCAGGTGGCCGGGCACGTGGCGCGGCTGACGCCGGAACTGCTGTCGATCGAATGCTGGGGCGGCGCGACCTACGATGTGGCGCTGCGGTTCCTGTACGAGGATCCGTGGGAGCGGTTGGCGGCGCTGCGCGAGGCGATCCCCAACATCTGCCTGCAGATGCTGCTGCGTGGGCGCAACACCGTCGGGTACACGCCGTATCCGGAGAAGGTCACGCGCGCTTTCGTTTCCGAGGCCACCGCGACCGGGATCGACATCTTCCGGATCTTCGACGCGCTGAACAATGTCGACCAGATGCGCCCGGCCATCGACGCGGTGCGCGAAACCGGCACGGCCCTCGCGGAAGTCGCGATGAGCTACACCGGCGACCTGTCGGATCCGGACGAAAACCTCTACACGCTCGACTATTACCTCAAGCTGGCCGAGCAGATCGTGGATGCCGGGGCGCACGTCATCGGCATCAAGGATATGGCCGGACTGCTGCGCGCACCCGCCGCCCACACCCTGGTCACGGCGCTGCGCAGCAATTTCGACCTGCCGGTGCACGTGCACACCCACGACACACCGGGTGGTCAGCTGGCGACGTATCTGGCCGCATGGCAGGCCGGTGCCGATGCCGTCGACGGCGCCAGCGCGCCGATGGCGGGCACCACCAGCCAGCCGCCGCTGTCGGCAATCGTTGCGGCCGCGGCGAATTCGGAGTACGACAGCGGGCTGAACCTGGGCAGCGTGTGCGATCTGGAGCCGTACTGGGAGGCCCTGCGAAAGGTATACGGGCCCTTCGAGTCCGGGCTGCCCGGTCCGACCGGGCGCGTCTACACCCACGAGATTCCGGGCGGGCAGCTGTCGAACCTGCGTCAGCAGGCGATCGCGCTCGGCCTCGGCGACCGGTTCGAGGAGGTCGAGGCGAAATACGCCGCGGCGGACCGGCTGCTGGGCCGCCTGGTGAAGGTGACGCCGTCGTCGAAGGTGGTCGGCGATCTGGCCCTGTCGCTGGTCGGCTCGGGCATCGATGTCGAGGACTTCGCCGCCGATCCGGGCCGCTACGACATCCCCGATTCCGTAATCGGCTTCCTGCGTGGGGAACTCGGTACCCCCGCCGGTGGCTGGCCGGAACCGTTCCGCAGCCGGGCCCTGGCCGGGCGCGGGCCCGCCAAGCCCGAGACGGAGCTGACCGCGGCCGACGAGGCCGGGCTCGGCGGCACCTCGGAGGAGCGCCGGGCGACGTTGAACCGGCTGCTGTTCCCGGGCCCGGCGGGCGAATTCCTCGCGCACCGTGAGAAATTCGGCGATACCTCGGGGTTGTCGGCCAACCAGTTCTTCTACGGGCTGCGGCACGGCGAGGAGCATCGGGTGCAGTTGGAGAAGGGCGTCACGCTGCTCATCGGCCTGGAGGCCATCTCCGAGCCCGACGAGCGCGGGATGCGCACGGTGATGTGCATTCTCAACGGGCAGCTGCGTCCCGTCCTGGTGCGTGACCGCTCCGTCGCCAGCGACGTCCCGGCCGCCGAGAAGGCGGACAAGACCGATCCGGGCCACGTCGCCGCCCCCTTCGCGGGCGTCGTCACCCTGGTCGTCTCCGAGGGCGACACCATCGCCGCCGGCGACACCATCGGCACCATCGAGGCCATGAAGATGGAGGCCGCCATCACCGCCCCCCGCGCGGGTGTGGTGCGACGCGTCGCCATCGGCAAGGTCCAGCAGGTAGAAGGCGGCGACCTCCTCGTCGACCTGCGCCTGAACGAGGCCGCGGCAGAGTGAGCCTCCCCAGGCCCACCACCCCCCGCCGCACCCCTTACGTGTTCCCGCACCCCCTGCACGCCCCTGAATGGGGTGCGGGAACGAACACGGGGTGCGAGAGCGGGTCAGCCTCGCGGGGACGCCGCCGTTCGGGTGCGGTCCGCGCCGTGCGCGGTGGCGCCCGCCTGTTGTGCGGAGCGGGGGCATCGAGTGGGGCGGTGTCCTCGGGGGTGGCTCTATGACGCGGATCGTGGCGGGGGTGGCCGGAGGGCGTCGGCTGCGGGTTCCGCCCGCCGGTACGCGGCCGACGTCGGATCGGGTGCGGGAGGCGCTGTTCAGTATGTTGGCCGCGCGGCGCGATTTCGATGGGGCGCGGGTACTGGATCTGTATGCGGGTTCCGGGGCGCTCGGTCTGGAGGCGTTGTCGCGCGGGGCTTCTCATGCGCTGCTCGTGGAGTCCGATCGTAAGGCGGCGGCCGTCGTGCGCGGAAATATCGCCGATCTGGGCCTGCCCGGTGCCGAATTACGGGTGGGCACAGTGGGTTCCGTGCTCTCCAGCACGCCCGGCACACCCTACGACCTGGTCTTCTCGGATCCGCCCTACGCCGTGGACGGTACCGCTGTGGTCGCCGACCTGAATGCCTTGGCTGCCAACGGTTGGTTGCGTGAGGACGCGTTGGTGATTGTCGAGCGGCCGACCCGGTCACCCGAAATCGACTGGCCGCCGGTGTTTTCGGCATCGAAGCCGCGCCGCTACGGCGAAACCCGCATAGAGCTGGCCGAATTCGAGCCCTGAGCCCAACCGCCTCGCAACGCGGCAATCCGCACTCGGGCCGCTGGGCGTGGCAATCCGTACTCGATCCCTGAGCGTGGTGAGCCACCCTCTCGGATGCGAAAAGCCCTACCCGCTTTGCTCTTTGGGGCGGGCGCGCAGGTGCGCGCGCTCGCCCTGCTTGCCGAAGAGGCTGAGGAGTTCGACCGGCTCCCCGCCCGCAGCGCCGAACCAATGCGGCACCCGGGTATCGAATTCCGCTGCCTCGCCTGGGGAAAGCACCAGATCGTGCTCGCCGAGGACCAGGCGTAGGCGTCCGTTGAGCACATAGACCCAGTCGTAGCCCTCGTGTGTCTGTGGCTGCGGATCCCCGGCGCGATCCTCGGGCGTCAGCACCATCTTGTAGGCCTGGATACCCCCGGGGCGGCGGGTCAGCGGCACCATCGTCATGCCGTGGTGGGTGACGGGGCGCATGTGCACGCGCGGATCACCGGTCGCCGGGGCGTCGACGAGCTCGTCGAGGGTGACGCCGTGCGCCCGGGCCAGCGGGAGGAGCTGCTCGAGGGTCGGCCGCCGGGCGCCGGATTCCAGGCGTGACAGGGTGCTGACCGAGATGCCGGTCGCCGTCGACAGATCCGCGAGCGTGGTCTCGCGCTGCTTGCGTAGCGCCCGCAACCGAGGGCCGACCGCATCCAGCGCCTGATCGATGTCGTCCATGCCGCCAGTTTGCCATTTCGGCAAAGAAGTTTGCCGAGCCCGCCGATCCGCCCGCATTCTCGATGGCAGGAGGTGGTCATATGACCGATCAGTTGATGGACGGCTACGACGTGGTGGTGATCGGCGGCGGCGCCGCGGGCTTGAACGGGGCCCTGATGCTGGCCCGGGCGCGCCGGTCGGTGGTGGTGATCGATGCGGGGAGTCCGCGCAACGCACCGGCCGACGGGGTGCACGGTCTGCTGGCTCGCGAGGGCATGCCCCCGGCCGAACTGCTCGAACGGGGCCGCGAGGAGGTCCGCGGCTACGGCGGTCAGGTGGTCGCCGGAACCGTCGAGACCGTCACCCGCGACGACGCCGGGCTGACGGTGGCCCTGGCCGACGGGCGCACCGTGCGAGCGCGACGTGTGCTGGTGGCCAGCGGATTGACCGACGAGCTGCCGGACGTCGCCGGGCTGCGGGATCGTTGGGGCCGCGATGTCGTGCACTGTCCCTACTGCCACGGCTGGGAGGTCCGCGACCAGGCCGTCGGCGTGCTCGCCAACGGTCCGATGACGGTGCACGGCGCGCTGCTGTGGCGGCAGTGGACCGACGACGTCACGCTGTTCACCCACACCATGGCCGAACCGACCGGCGAGCAGGCCGAACAACTGGCGGCTCGCGGCATTCGCGTGGTGCCCGGCGAGGTCGCATCGGTCGAGGTTGTCGACGATCGGCTGGTCGGAGTGCGGCTGGCCGACGGAACGCTGATCGCCCGGCAGATCCTGGCGGCTCCGTCGCGCATGGTGGCCCGCGCGGGATTCCTGTCGGACCTCGGCCTGCACCCGGTGGCGCACCCGAGCGGGATGGGCGACCACATTCCCGCAGACCCGTCCGGACGCACGTCGATCCCCGGAGTCTGGTTGGCGGGCAACGTCACCGACCCGTCCGCCCAGGTCGGCCCCGCCGCGGCGGCAGGCGCGAACGCCGGCGCCCAGATCAACATGGACCTGGTGACCGAGGAGACCCGCCGGGCGGTCGAGGCGGCGCGCGCCCCGTTCTCAGCAGCGTCGGAATCCCAGGTCAGCGAGCTGGTGACAGGCAACCGGCACGGACTGTGAACGACGCGGACCCGACGAGGTATGTCGTTCCGGTGTGCTCAGCCCTTGCGCTCGGCGATGCGGGCCAGCAGGCGCTTGTGGACGGCGGGCGGGAGCATGTCGACGACGTCGCCGCCGAAGGTGGCGACCTCCTTGACCAGCGAACTGGACAGGTAGCCGTAGGCCGGGTTGGTGGCGAGGAAGTAGGTGTCGACGCCGGACAGCTTCTTGTTCATCTGCGCCATCTGCAGCTCGTAGCCGAAGTCGGTGGCATCGCGCAGGCCCTTGACGATCGCCGTGATGCCCTGCTCCCGAGCGAATTCCACCGTCAGCCCGTACCACGACGCGACGCGGACGTTCGGCAGCTCGGCGGTGGCCTCGCGCAGCATCTCCATCCGCTCCTCGACGGTGAACATGCCCTGCTTGCTCTTGTTCACGTTCACGGTCACCACGACCTCGTCGAACTGCGCGGCCGCCCGCGTGATCACGTCGAGATGCCCGTTCGTCACCGGATCGAACGACCCGGGGCACAGTGCTCCAGCCATTCCCGAACGCTAACAGGTGCAGCCTGACCCGGGCGACCGACGGCGTGTTGGGGCAGGGAGCCGCCCTTCCCGCACCCCGTGCCTCTTCCCGCACCCCGTGCGTGTGTTGTAGCGGGTGCGTGAATCGACACGGGGTGCGCGAGTTTCCGTGCCCGCGGGGGAGAGGTTCAGAGCCTCCTGAGGGATAGGGGTTTGGGTTTCGGGAGAGGGGCCTGGCAGATGAAGCCGTCGGGGCGGATGTGCTGGGCTCGGGTGTGGGCGGCGCGGAGGCGGGTGGCGACCTCGCCGGTGGGGAGCTCGTCCCAGGTCCAGCGCACCACCTGGAAGCCGTTGCTGCGCAAGGCATCCTCTCGCTTCTTTTCGGCGAAGACCGCGTCGCCGGGGGCCTCGCCGGGCTGGAGCAGGCGTCCGTACTTGATGCGTCCGTCGAACTCGCCGACCACGCCCGTCTCGCCGTAATAGAAGTCGACTCGGCCCAGCATCCGGCCGCCACCGCTGTAGACGTCACCCTGCGACTGCGGCATGGGCAGGTCGAGCCGCCGCAGCATCACCCGGCTGCGAGACTCGCCCACGCTCTCGCTGTGCGGATCGAGGAACTGCACCACTCGGCGCGCCGCGGCCATCCCGTGCCGACGTTTTGCCAGTTCCAGTTCCATCGCCAGATCGCTTGCGACAACACCGTATTCGCGGGCCAGCGCGTCGCCCGCGACAACGGCTGCCTCGAAGGGTGCGGTGCGGGCCAGGTCGACGATGGTGCGGGCGGGGGTGGTCAGGACGAATCCGTCCAGCTCGGCCACCATGTCGATCGGCGCGCAGTGCACCTTGACGTCCGGCCGGATCCGGCCGCCGTTGCGTCGGTTCCGCGTGACGTCGACGCGCCGCAGCAGCGCTACCCATACGGGCGCCCCATACATCACCGCCGCCGACTGGTGGCTGAGGATGGCGTCGGCGGACAGGCCGGGCAGCACGGCATCCGCGAGTATCCGGTGTCGAGCCATCGCATCCAGTCCCGCGAATGCCTCCTCATCGGTGTAGGCGCCGCGCCGGACCCGCCGCCACTGTCCACCGGCGCAGCGCCGGCGGATCTCGCCGTCGGTGACGCCGTTCCGGACGATCTCTTTCCGTCGCCGGATGCGGGTGTTGTCGCACCCGTCCTCGGCGGAGACGCACCGCGTCCACGGCCCGGGGAACACCTCGTCGCGAGGTGATTCGTCCGGGGCCGTCATTCGGGCTCGCGATCGGTCCGCGGCCGCCGCGTTCGCAGCGAGGTGAAGCCTTCACACAATTCGACGGGCCGGGCCGTCGGCCGGGTCCGTGAGATATCCGGGCTGAGCCCGTTCCGCCACGACGTGCGACATCCCCTGCAATGCTTCATTGCGCAACCTCCACATCGAATCCTCGGCAAACAGCGTTTGCTCAGATTGGACGCGGGGTACTCCCACCCGGTTCCTTACTCGCTTGACCAGCTTTTTCCCGCACCCCTTGTCTGTTCCCGCACAGGTTGCAGGGCTCTGTAGGCGGTGCGGGAACGCGCAAGGGGTGCGGGAAGGCTGGTGCTCAGAAGACCCAGAGGCGCAGGGTGAGGAAGCGGAGGGTGCCGACGGCGGCCGCGATGGCGATGACGGCAAGGGCCTCGGCGATATCGCTCATGCCGGGCGCGACGAAGTCGAGCACGGCGAGGGCGGCCGAGGTGATCGCGAGACCGGCCAGCGCCAGGCCGCCGCCCTCGAGCTGGGCGGTGATCCAGCCGACGCGGTCGGCGGCGTGGAAGGTGAGTCGCCGGTGCAGCTCGTTGGCCAGTGCGGTACTCACGATGGAACCGGCGAGGTTGGCCAGCTGCGCACCGCCGCCGTAGAAGGCGAGGAACAGCAGGAAGTAGCCGATATTGCTGAGGCCGCCCACCAGCGCGAACCGGATCAGCTGCGGCAGCCACTTGTCGCCGCGCAGGTAGGCGCCCAGCTGCCCGAGCGCCCGTCGCGCCGTGCGCGGGCCGTCGGCGGTCGATTCCTCCGGCAGCAGGACGGTGACGGACCCGGTGCGCGGCGTCTCGGCGGTCGCGCCGGAGATGATGGGCTCGGATCCCGTGGGCAGATGCCTGGCCCGGCCGCGAGACAACTGCCCGGTCACCAGCCGGGACAGCAGGGACGGCTTGCGGCTGTCACTCGCGGCGGGAGAATCCGCCGGACGCAACGGCATCCGGAAGACGTCGGGCGGTGGCACGGTCAAACCCATGCCCAACCAGATGAGCCAATGATAGGGAGAACGGCCGGAATCGGCGGACTGTCCAGCGGTTTTGCCGTCGGACTGCACGGGTATGCCAGGGCCGGGCGGGGTGTTCGCCCCCGGGCCCTTCAGTACCGGATACAGGACAGCCATTGTCATTTCCGATCCAACATCGCCGGGCGCAGATTGTTCCGCGGCCCGACTGGTCTACCGCTCAGTAAAAAGATAACACCAAGTGGAGGGAAATCCTCCACTTGATTTCTGTGGCGTTGGAAACACACCCACGACACACCGCGGGTGAACTGGGCAGATGATCGTGACGAGGGGCACACTGGGCCCAGGCTGCAAGAAGGCCAGACGGCGGTCTCCGTCGTGAGAGTTCGGTAGGAGAGTGGGGTCAGCAGGATGTACCGCGTATTCGAAGCACTCGACGAACTGGTCGCGATCGTGGAGGAGGCGCGCGGCATCCCGCCGACGCGCAACTGCATCGTCCCGCGCGGCGAGGTCCTCGAGCTGCTCGACGACGTACGTGACGCGCTGCCCGGCGAACTCGACGACGCCCAGGACGTGCTGGATCATCGCGACAAGATCGTCTCGGATGCCCGCTCGACCGCTGAGACCACCGTCACCACCGCCGACGACGAGGCCAAGCAGACCGTCACCGCGGCCCGCGAGGAGGCCGACCGGATCCTGGCCGACGCCAAGGCGCACGCCGACCGGATGGTGGCCGAGGCCGGCGCCCACGCCGACCACCTGGTCGCGACCGCGCAGGCCGAGGCCGATCGGGTGGTCGCCGACGGCAAGGCCGAATTCGAGGCGGTCACCGGCCGGGCGCGGACCGAATCCGAGCGGATGATCGCGGCCGGGCAGTCGTCCTACGACCGGTCGGTCGCCGACGGCCGCGCCGAACAGGAGCGCCTGGTATCGCAGACCGAGGTGGTGCGCGCCGCGCATGTGGAATCGGCCCGCCTCATCGACTCCGCGCAGGCCGAATCGGACCGGCTGCGCGAGGAGTGCGACCACTACGTCGACGGCCAGCTGGCCGACTTCGAGGAGACGCTGCACGGCGCCCTGCGGACGGTAGGCCGCGGCCGCCAGCAGCTGCGCTCCGGCGCGGGCGTCCCGGACTACGCCACGGAGTTCCGCCGCTGATCCCGGCCGGTTTGGGTCCGCACCACCCGGTCGCGTACTGTTGACTGGTTGCCCAAATCCCACACCCGATCGTGAGTGAGTTCGTGATGCCCGCCGAATCCGGTTCCGGTTCGCGTCGTCGTCAGACCGACGCGGGCTTCGTGCTGGACACGCGCAGCCTCGGACGCGCACCCGGTTCGATACGGCAGGTGCAGCGCACCGTGCCCGTGACGGAGCGGATCGGCCTGGACATGGTCGCCGTCCCCGTCGGCGGCGAGGTCGAGCTCGACCTGACGCTGCAGGCCGTCTCCGAGGGCGTCCTTGTCACCGGTGCGGTGTTCGCGCCGGTGTCGGGCGAGTGCTCGCGCTGTCTGGAGCCGTTCACCGACGAGATCGAACTGCAGCTGACGGAGCTGTTCGCCTACCCGGACAGCGCCACCGAGCAGACCACCGAGGACGACGAGGTCTACCGGCTGATCGACGACATGATCGATCTGAAACCGGTGGTCGTCGACGCCGTCGGCCTGGCGCTGCCGCTGCAGCCGCTGTGCGAGCCCGACTGCGCCGGACTGTGCCCGGAATGCGGTGTGCGGATGGCGATTGCAGGTCCGGATCACAAGCATGAGATACTGGACCCCCGCTGGGCCGGGCTCGCGAATTTCGCGGCCGAGGCACCCGGCACCGGTGCCGAGGGCACCGCCGCAGAATCAGACGAAGACCGATCTCTTGCGGGCCGCAACGGCTCGGCAAGTTCCAGAACAGAGGAGAAGTAGTCGTGGCCGTTCCGAAGCGCCGGATGTCTCGTGCCAACACCCGCTCGCGGCGCAGCCAGTGGAAGGCCACCGCGCCGACCCTGATCACCTGCCCGAACCGGGCTTGCGGTCAGAAGACGCTGCCGCACATCGCGTGCCCCAACTGCGGCACGTACAAGGGCCGCCAGGTCACCTCCGCTGTCTGATCGCATAGCCCGGTAGCCGAACGTGACCGCCAGCAAGGACGGAGCAGACGCTCTCGCCGTAGGCGAAGCCGCTGATCACAGCCCTCTGCTCGAGGCACTCGGCGTCGACGTGCGCCCGGATCTGCTCCGGCTCGCGCTCACCCACCGGTCTTACGCCTACGAGAACGGCGGCCTGCCGACCAACGAACGACTGGAGTTCCTCGGCGACTCGGTGCTCGGCCTGAGCATCACCGAGCGCCTGTACCTGGAGCATCCGGAGAAGTCCGAGGGCGAGCTGGCCAAGCTCCGCGCGAGCGTGGTGAACATGCACGCCCTGGCGGAGGTCGCCCGCGATCTCGGCCCCGGCGGCCTGGGTCGCCACCTGCTGCTCGGCAAGGGCGAGGAGCTGACCGGGGGCCGCGACAAGCCGAGCATTCTCGCCGACGGCATGGAGTCGCTGCTGGGTGCGGTGCACCTGGAGCACGGAATCGACGTCGCGCGCAGTGTGGTGCTGCGCCTGTTCGCCGATCTGCTCGAGCGCGGTCCCCGCATGGGCGCCGGGCTCGACTGGAAGACGAGCCTGCAGGAGCTGACCGCCGAGCGCGGTATCGGCGTGCCCAGCTACGAGATCACCTCGACCGGCCCGGATCACGACAAGGAATTCACCGCGACCGCCGTGGTCGGCGGCCAGGCGTACGGCACGGGCGTCGGCAGGTCGAAGAAGGAAGCGGAGCAGAAGGCCGCGGGGGCCGCCTGGCAGTCGCTGAACGGCGGCGTCTGATTCGTCCGCGCCTCGGCGCGCTCGGCCATTTCTGTCGGTGGCCGTTTCTACACTGGTGAGCGATTCTAAGGAGTATCGCGGTGCCTGAGCTTCCCGAGGTCGAGGTCGTCCGACGCGGCCTTGCCGAGCATGTGGTCGGCAGTGTCATCGAATCCGTCACCGTCAAGCATCCGCGTTCGGTGCGCCGCCACCCGCTCGGTGGCGACCATCTCGCGGCGCAGCTGGCCGGGCTGCGGGTCGAATCCGCCCAGCGCCGAGGCAAATTCCTGTGGCTGACCTTCGACGACCCGGAGACGTCGCTGGTCGTGCATCTCGGAATGAGCGGTCAGATGCTGGTGCAGCCCGCCGATGCGCCGCTGGAGAAGCACGCGCATATCGTCGCAGTCCTTGATTCGGGCGCGCAGCTGCGGTTCATCGATCAGCGCACCTTCGGCGGCTGGGCGCTGCACCGGCTCGTCGAGGTCGACGGCACC
This sequence comes from Nocardia mexicana NBRC 108244, assembly GCF_001613165.1. Taxonomy (GTDB): domain Bacteria; phylum Actinomycetota; class Actinomycetes; order Mycobacteriales; family Mycobacteriaceae; genus Nocardia; species Nocardia mexicana. Next base: position 136,188 of record NZ_BDBV01000006.1, on the reverse strand, counting down.
GCGGTGCCGGAGGCGGTGGCCCACATCGGCCGGGACCCGCTCGATCCCCGCTTCGACGCCGATGCGGTGGTCCGGGCGCTGAAGGCGAAGCAGTCCGAGATCAAGCGGGTGCTGCTGGATCAGACCGTGGTGTCCGGCATCGGCAACATCTATGCCGACGAGGCGCTGTGGCGCGCCCGCATCCACGGTGAACGGGTCGCCGCCAAGCTCACCAAGCCCGCCCTGCACGGCCTGCTGACCGAGGTGCGGGCGGTGATGAGCGAGGCGCTGCAGGCGGGCGGCACCTCCTTCGACGCGCTGTATGTCAACGTCAACGGTCAATCCGGCTACTTCGAGCGCGCCCTGGCCGCCTACGGCCGCGAGGACGAGCCGTGCCGCCGCTGCGGGGCGCCGATGCGGCGCGAGAAGTTCATGAACCGCTCGTCGTTCTCCTGCCCGCGCTGCCAGCCCAGGCCGCGCGGCTGACCACGGTGACAACAGAATTCGCGGTAACGTCGATAGCACTCACTACCGGCAGGACACGCGGAGAGGCGGGGGCATGCGCAAGCTGACCTACTACGTCGCATCGACCATCGATGGCTTCATCGCCACCGAGGACGGTTCGGTCGATTTCTTCCCGGTCGGAGGCGACCACGGCCCGGCGATCACGGCGCAGTACCCGGAGACCCTGCCGACGAAGGTGCGCGAGTCGCTGGGCATCGACAAGGTCGGCAGCTACTTCGACACCGTGCTGATGGGCCGCAAGACCCACGACTTCGGCGTCCGGACCGGGACGTCGAGTCCATACGCGCATCTGCGGCAGGTGGTGGTGTCCACGACCCTGCCCGAGCGCCCGGACCCCGACGTCGAACTCGTCTCCGGCGATCCGCTCGAGCGGGTGCGGGAACTCAAGCGCGAGACCGGGCTCGGCATCTGGCTGTGCGGCGGCGGCGAGCTCGCCCAGGCACTGCTGCCGGAGATCGACCAGGTGTTCCTCAAGCTGTACCCGATCGTGCTGGGGCGCGGCCGCCCGCTGTTCGGCGCGGGCGCGCAGCTGCCCGAACCGGCCCGGTTCCGAGTGCTGACCAGCCGGGTCTTCGAGGACGGTGTGGCCTTCGTGAAATACGTTCGGATTCGCTAGTGGCCCAACAGGAGCAGGTCTCCTACCTGCTGCGGGAGATCGCCTTCTGGATGGAGCGCTCCCGGGCGCAGACGCATCGGGTGAAGGCCTACCGGCGGGCGGCCGACATCGTGGCCGACCTGTCGCCGGAACAGTACGACGGCTACCGGAGAAACGGTGGCTGGCAAGAGATTTCGGGAATCGGCCCGAAGACCGCAGACGTGATCACGCAGGCTTCCGCCGGACAGTTGCCGGACAAGCTGGCCGAATTGCGTACGGCGGCAAAGCCGATCGCGCCGGACGGGGCACCGCTGCGCAAGCTGCTGCGGGGTGATCTACACACCCATTCGGACTGGTCCGATGGCGGCAGCCCGATCGAGGAGATGATGCGCACGGCCGCCGCACTGGGCCACGAGTACTGCGCGCTGACCGATCATTCGCCGCGGCTGACCGTCGCCAACGGGCTGTCCGCCGACCGGCTGCGCCGCCAGCTCGACGTGGTGGCGAGGCTGAACGAGGAGCTGGCGCCGTTCCGCATCCTCACCGGCATCGAGGTCGACATCCTCGACGACGGCACCCTGGACCAGCGGGCCGACCTGCTGGCGCGGCTCGATATCGTCGTCGCCAGTGTGCATTCCAAGCTGCGCGCCGACAGTGCCACGATGACGCGGCGCATGGTGTACGCGGTGGCCGACCCGAACGTGGACGTCCTGGGCCACTGCACCGGCCGGTTGGTGACCGGCGAACGCGGCATCCGGCCGGAATCGCAGTTCGACGCCGAGGTGGTGTTCGAGGCGTGCCGCCGCTACGGCACCGCGGTGGAGATCAACAGCCGTCCGGAGCGCCGCGATCCGCCGAGCCGACTGATGCGCCTGGCGGTGGAGATGGATTGCTACTTCGCCGTCGACACCGACGCCCACGCCCCCGGCCAATTGGATTGGCAGGGTTACGGATGCGAGCGCGCGCTGGCCAATGGTGTTGCGGCGGAACGCATCATCAACACCTGGCCGGTGGACGAGCTGCTGGAGTTCGCGGGCGCCTGAACTCAGTACAGGACGGCGACCGCGACGACCATGCCGATGCCGAGGTGGGCGGCGGCCACCAGCAACGACTGCACCTTGTAGGTGTCGGCGTGCAGCAGGTCGTCGATGTCCAGGCCGACGACCCATTCCAGAGCGCGCACCGAAATCACCTGCGCGACAATGCCGACCAGGCCCCAGCAGGCTGCTGCGATGAGCCCCTCGGCCAGCTTTCCGGCCGAGGAGTAGATGGCCAGTACCACGATCAGCGCCATGCTCACCATGCCGGAGGCGGTGACCACGACGGCGTTCGGATTCCCGGAGGCGACCAGCCGGCGCAGCGGGCCGGGCGTGGTGATGTCGATGGCGAAGAAGCCGATCAGCATGAGGACGAGGCCGAGGACGGCGAAAGCGATGATGGAGCCGATGCCGTGGCCGATATTCCCCCAATACCCCGGTTCGAGCGCAAGTGTGGTCATGGATTGTCCTCCAGGTGTGGTTCGGTGCGTGTCAGTGCTGCGGGATGCGGTGTGGGACGAAGGTGGAACTGTCGTCGGTGATCAGGCCCGGGGTCTCCCGGATGCCCAGCCCCGCCGAGGTGTCGCCGACGATCCAGGCGCCCAGCACGGGGCGCATGCCGTCGAAATCCGGTAGTGGATCGAGCAACTGGTAGACGAAGCCCTCCTCGCCGTACACGCCGCCGGTCGCGGTCTCCATCCCGGCGCCGACGATGGTCATATTCGCGCCCTCGCGGCCGAGCTTGGGTTTCTTGATGTATTCGGTGAGCTCGTGCGGATCATCGATGTAGGCGGGCAGCAGGTTGGGGTGGCCCGGATACATCTCCCACAGCACCGCCAACAGCGCCTTGTTCGACAGCACCGCCTTCCACAGCGGCTCTACCCACATCGTCTCCGGCAGCGAGTCGACCACGCGCTTGCCGAACTCGTCGTCCAGGGCCCACTCCCACGGATACAGCTTGAACAGCGACTCGATCGGCGCCTCCGCCAGATCGACGAAACGCTCCAGCTCCGTGTCGTAGCCGATCTCCTCGATCGGCAGTGCCACGGTGTGGAATCCGGCCTCGGCGGCGGTCTCCTGCATATAGGCGGTGGTGACGTTGTCCTCGCCGGAGGCGTCCGCGCCCGACCAGGTGAAGTGCAGGTCGCCGGTCGGCAGGGACTCACGCAGTTCGGCCCAGCGCTCGACGAGCTTCTCGTGCAGCGAATTCCACTGATCGTCGTCCGGGTGGGTGTCGGTCAGCCAGTGCCACTGCACGATTCCCGCCTCGAGCAGCGAGGTCGGGGTATCGGCGTTGTACTCCAGCAGCTTTGCCGGACCGCGGCCGTCGTAACGCAGATCGAAGCGGCCGTAGACGTAGGGGTCCGACCGCTGCCAGGACTGCTTGATCGGTTCCCAACTCCATTGCGGCAGACCGAAATCGGCGAACCGCTCGGTGAGGATGATCTGTTCCGCGGCATGCAGGCACATCGAATGCAGCACCTCGACCTGCGCCTCCAGGGCGAGGATTTCGTCGAGGTCGAACTCGTAGTGCACCGATTCGTCCCAGTACGGCCGCGGATGCCCGTTGACATCGCGGCCGGGCGAGCCGAAGACCAGGCCCTGATCCTGAGTGATCCGCTGCCAGCCCGGCCTGGGTTGGCTGTGCACTCGCCGCACTAGGAACCTCCGCTCGAGCTGCCGGCCTTGGAACCCAGACCGCCGCGAACGACGGTGCCGCTCTTGGTCTTCACCGTGGCGTTCTTCGGCTCGACCGTGCTGCCGCCGACGGGTGGGCGCCCGACGGTCTGGTTGCCGCCGTAGTAGTAGCGATACTGATTGCCGCCGAGGATGAAGATGCCCGGGAAACCGCCGCCGTGATACCCGGAGGTGGACGAGGCGTTCTGCGCCCGTTCGCAATCCTCGTCGGGGACGACGATCTGCTGGCCGTCCTTTTCCATGACGCAGGAGGCGGTGACCTCGTCGGGAGCGGAGACCGCCCGATAGGTGAGATAACCCGCACCGACCACCGCGGCGATGCCGACCACGGCCACGCCGCCGATCAGCAGTCGTTTGCGCTGCTTCTTCTTGTCCGCCAAGGCCTGCTCGGCGGCGCGCTGGGCCTCCTCGGCGCGTTGACGGGCCTTGTCGCGGGCGCGCGCCTCGGCCACCGTCGGCGGGCGCGGCTGCGTGACGCCCGCCTCCTGACGGCTGACGCTGCCGCGCATCGAGCGCGGCGGCCCGGGTTCGGTTGCGCCGCCGGGCGGTTGGGCGGGCGGTACACCGATGCCGCCGGTTTCCGGTGCGCCGGGGAACAGATTCGGCATGCCCGGCAATGGCGCGGTGGGGCCCGGTTCGGCGAAGGGCGCCGTGTGCTGCTCGGGCGGGCGCGTGACTTCCGCGGCGCCCGGCCGATCCAAGCGCACGGTGGGTTCCGCGTCGTCCCGGTCTGCGGGGCGCGGTTCGTTCTGGTTGGCGGCCGTCTCGTTCGGATCGGGTCTGCCAGGGTCTTTTCCAGGGTCTCCGGTATTGCCTGACCGGTTGCCGGATTCTTCAGTTGCCAACGATCGACTCCCTGTTCCCCGCCTCTACCGTTCTTCGAATCCGGTCAATTCGCCCTGTGCGGCGCCCCAGTCTTCCACAACCAGATCGACGCGGCCAGGAGTGTTGCCGGACCGCAACAACGCCAGCAGTTTGTCACATCGGTCCCGCGGACCCTCTGCTATGACATGGACTCGGCCGTCGCGAGTGTTACGCGCGAAGCCGGTGAGGCCGAGTTCGAGTGCGCGGGAACGGGTCCACCACCGGAACCCGACGCCCTGTACCCGGCCGTGCACCCACACACTCAGCCGCACGGAGTCCGTCATGTGCCCGCCCGAGCCGGAGCGGCGGCGCGGATCACGCGTCCACCCGGAACGACAGATTCACCTTGGTCCCCGCCTTCAGGGTCCGGCCCACCGTGCACACCTTGTCGATGGCCCGCTGCACGGTGACCATCAGCCGCTCCCGTCCCGCCTCGTCGAGCTCGGACAGGTCCAGCTCCACCACCTCGTCGAGTTCCGGGTAGACCTCGTTCTCCCGATCGGCGGCTCCGGACACCCGGATGGTGACGTCATAGTTCTCGCCCAGCCGATTCGACAGCGGAAAGTCCGAGCTCAGACCGGTACAGGCCGCCAGCGCGATCTTCAGCAGCTCGCCGGGCGAGAACACGCCCTCGACCCCCTCCGACCCGATCAGCACCTCCGCCCCCCGCGAACTGCGCCCGGTGTACCGCCGGGTCCCGGTCCGCTCGACCCAGAGTTCGGTCGCCGCCTTCGCGGGCGCGGCGGGAGCACTTGCAGCGGTCTGTTCAGCCATGACTCGATCCTGCCATCCCCGCGAACCCGCGCGCAGACCGCACAATCTTTGTCCTCTCGGCCCCACCGGCAACCACGGGTACCTCAGGACTGGAACCGATACCCCATCCCGGCCTCGGTCAACAGGTGCTTGGGGTGCGACGGATCGTCCTCCAACTTCCTCCGCAACTGCGCCAGATACACACGCAGATAATGCGTCTCGGTTGCGTACGACGGCCCCCACACCTCCCGCAGCAGCTCCCGCCGTCCGACGAGTTTGCCCTGGTTGCGGACCAGCATCTCCAGCACGCCCCACTCGGTCGGGGTCAGGTGCACGTCGGTGTCGTGCTTGGTGACCTTCTTCGCAGCCAGGTCGACGACGAAGGAGGACGTCTCTACGACCGGGTCGGAGCCCTCGCCGATGGCCGCCGCGCGGCGCACCGCCGCGCGCAGCCGGGCGAGCAGTTCGTCCATGCCGAACGGTTTGGTCACGTAGTCGTCGGCGCCGGCGTCGAGCGCCTCCACCTTGTCGGCGGAGTCGGTCCGGGCCGAGAGCACGATCACCGGCGCCTGCGTCCAGCCGCGCAGGCCCGCCAGCACGTCGATGCCGTCCATATCCGGCAGCCCGAGGTCCAGCACCACGACCTCGGGATGCTTCTCCGCCGCCGCGCGCAGCGCCGCGGCGCCGGTGGCGGCGGTGATCACCTCGTAGCCGCGGACCGACAGGTTGATGCGCAGCGCGCGCAGGATCTGCGGTTCGTCGTCGACCACCAGCACCTTGGTCGGCGGCACCGACTGGTCGCGCTCGCGGGTCCCGCCGGGGTTGCGCGCGGTTCCGCCGCTGCGTCCGAGCGCGGCGTTCCCGGGACTCTCCTTGGCCGCGCGGGCCGCGTCGTCGGGACCCGTCGCTCCCGCCCGTGCGGCGTTCGCCACGGGCATCGGCGAGCGCACGGCGCTGTGCTGCTCACTCGCTCGCGCCGCGGGCCCGTCGCTCGCGCTCGGTGTCGTCACCGGTTCTCCTGTTCTCGTGCTGTCCAATGGGTCTCGGGGTGTGGCAGTGCATCCTCATTCGTCCGACGGCAGGTCGATCACCATGGTGAGACCGCCGCCGGGCGTCGGCTCGGCGTGGACGGTGCCGCCCATCGCCTCGACGAATCCGCGCACCACCGACAGTCCCAATCCGACGCCGGTGGAGTTGTCGCGATCGCCGAGACGCTGGAATGGCTCGAACATCGGGTCTTCCATCCCCGTCGGCACTCCGGGACCGTAGTCGACCACCGTGATCGACACGCGGTCGCCGGTGTGTTCGGCGGTCACCCGGACCGGAGTGTCGCCGGGGGAGTAGCGCAGCGCGTTATCGATCAGGTTGGCGAGCACCCGGTCGAGCAGGCCGCTGTCGGCCCGCACCGACACATTGCCCACCTCCACCTTGATCCGCTCCATCGCCGCCCGGCGCAATCCGCGGGTGCCCATCCCGACCCCGACGACCGCCCGATTGACGACCTCCTCCAGATACACCCGCTTGAGGTGCGGCTGCACCACCCCCGCGGCCAGCCGGGAGGAATCGAGCAGATTGCCGACCAGGCTGGTGAGCTGATCGGTGGATTCCTCGATGGTTTCGAGAAGTTCGGCGGTGTCCTCGGGCGAGAATTCGACGTCGTCGCTGCGCAAGCTCGACACGGCGGCCTTGGCCGCCGCCAGCGGGGTGCGCAGGTCGTGGCTGACTGCCGACAGCAGTGCCCGCCGCAGCCGGTCAGCCGCGATCACGCTCGCCGCCGCCTGCGCCTCGTCGGCCAGTCGCCGCCGTTGCTGCAGCCCGGCGGCCTGATTGGCGACCGCGCCGAGCACCAGCCGGTCGCCGGGGGTGAGGGAACGGCCGGTGAGTAGCAGCCAGTGCATATCGTCGCCCGCCTCGATCGCGACGTCGGCGTCGGCGACCCGGCGCGGCGGATCCTCGCCGACACACGCGATCACGTCGTCGTCGGAGACGAAGCTGACCGCGCGCTGGCCGAAGGTCTCCCGGGCGCGTTCCAGCAGATCGTGCAGGTCGGCGCCATGCAGGACGGCCCCGGCGAACACCGTGAGCAGTTCGGCCTGCTGCGATGCCCGGCGCGCCTCGCGCGCGCGTTTGGCGGAGACGTCCACCAGGGCGGCCACGGCCACCGCCACCATCAGCATCACGACGATGGTGAGGAAGTTGTTGAGCTGGGCAATCGTGACGCTGTACCGGGGAGAAACAAAGAACCAGTTCAGCAGCATGCCGCCCAGCAGGGCCGACAGTGCGGCCGGGGCGACGCCGCCCAGCAGTGACACTGCGATGACGCCGATGAAGTACAGCGCGCTCTTACCGGCCAGATCCAGATGCGCGTCCAGCCAGAAATGGACGCCGACGGTGATCATCGAGGGCACGAGGACCGCCGCGAGCCAGGAGGACAGTTTTCGCTCCCGCGGAGTCACCGACGACCAGCGGAAGCCGCGGTTGGACTCCTCGTGGGTGACCATGTGCACGTCGATCTTTCCGGACGACTGGACCACGGCCGAGCCGATGCCCTCGTCGAGCATCCGGGCCCAGCGGGAACGCCGTGAGGTGCCCACCACCAGTTGCGTGGCGTTGACCTGGCGGGCGAATCCCAGCAGTGCGCCGGGAACGTCCTCGCCGGTGACGGTGTGCAGGCTGGCGCCGAGACCGTTGGCCAGATCCCGGAGCCGGTTCAGGCGCTGCGTGGATACGCCCGCCAGCCCGTCGCCGCGAACCACGTGCACCACGATCAGGTCGGCGCTGGACTTGGTGGCGATGCGGCTGGCGCGTCGCACGATGGTCTCCGACTCCGGGCCGCCGGTGACCGCGACGACGACGCGCTCGCGGGCCTCCCAGGTATCGGTGATCTTGTGGTCGTCGCGGTATTTGGCGAGTGCGGCGTCCACCTGATCGGCCAGCCACAGCAGCGCCAGCTCTCGCAGCGCCGTGAGATTTCCGGGGCGGAAGTAGTTGCGCAGGGCGGCGTCGACCTTCTCGGCTGCGTAGACATTGCCGTGGGACATCCTGCGCCGCAGCGCTTCCGGGGTGATGTCGACCAGTTCCACCTGCTCGGCGCCGCGTACCACCCAGTCGGGCACGGTCTCGCGCTGCACCACGCCGGTGATCTGCTGCACGACGTCGTTGAGGCTCTCCAGGTGCTGGACGTTGACGGTGGAGATCACGTCGATCCCGGCGGCGAGCAGTTCGTGCACGTCCTGCCAGCGCTTCTCGTTGTCGGAGCCGGGCGCATTGGTGTGGGCGAGCTCGTCGATCAGCACCACGGCGGGGTTGCGGAGCAGCACCGCTTCGACGTCGAGTTCCGGCAGCGTGGCTCCGCGGTACTCGACCTGTCTGGGCGGGATCCGCTCGATCCCCTCCAGCAGCTCCGCGGTTCGCTTACGGCCGTGCGTCTCCACCACCGCCGCCACGACGTCGCGGCCGCGCTCCAGGCGCCGATGGGCCTCGCCGAGCATGGCGTACGTCTTGCCCACACCGGGAGCGGCGCCGAGGTAGATCCGTAACTGACCGGGCTTCACTCGTCCATCATCGCGCGTGACGCTCCGCGTGGCCGCCGCGGCACGCGCGCGCGGATCGGGGTGCCCGTGGCGAGTATCCGCAGGACCAGTGCGCAGGTCAGGAAGCCGAGGAGCACCGCCGCGGTGACCGCGAAATCCGGCACAGTCATCTCCTTACATCACTGTGTTGCGCCGACCGGGCTCGTTCCGCAGCCGAACACAACACTGTGTACCTCCGTGAATCGCTGACGGACAGTTCCTTACGACTTCTTGACGGCGTGTTCGGCTACCTTGACGTCATCCTGGCGACGAATCGGGAAATCCGTAAGCGGCCCGTCAATGCGGACGTTTACGGCGCAAAGAACTCGTTAACGATGTCGAAAAAGACCTGGACGACCGCTTGACTCTGTGCGGCGCATCTTGCTGTGCGCCGCTGATCCGAGAGAGGTTTCGACATGTCTGTCGTGGTGTTCACGCTGCTGACCGTGGCGGTCTTCGCGCTGCTCGGCCTGATCCAACGGGGTGTGGAGCGGCTGTGACGGAGAACATCATCGGTCTGGTTCTGGCCGTCGGTGTCGCGCTGTATGTGGTTGCGGCGCTGCTGTTTCCGGAAAGGTTCTAGGTGAACACGACTACTGCGGGGATATTGTTCGTCGTATCCCTGGTCATCGCGCTCGCCGTGATTCACATCCCGCTCGGCGACTACATGTACCGGGTGTATTCGGGTGAGAAGCACTCGCGGGTCGAGCGCGGCATCTACAAGCTGATCGGCGTGCAGCCGGGGGTCGAGCAGAACTGGGGCGTGTACGCCCGCAGCGTGCTGGCCTTCTCGGCGATCAGCGTGCTGTTCCTGTTCTTCCTGCAGCTGCTGCAGGGGCACCTGCCCTGGCATCTGAGCGAGCCGGGCACGGAGATGACCGGCGGCCTGGCCTGGAACACCGCGATCAGCTTCGTCACGAATACGAACTGGCAGAACTACGCCGGTGAGTCCACGATGGGCCACACCGTGCAGATGGTCGGGCTGGCGGTGCAGAACTTCGTGTCCGCCGCCGTCGGCATCGCCGTGGCGATCGCGCTGGTGCGCGGGTTCGCCCGCCGCAACACCAGCGATCTGGGCAACTTCTGGGTGGATCTGGTGAGGGGAACCATCCGAATCCTGCTGCCGATCGCGTTCGTTTTCGCCATCGTGTTCGTCGCCGCGGGCATGATCCAGAACTTCCACGTGTACGACCAGGTCGCGCAGACCGTGGCGGGCACCGGGACACAGACCCTGCCGGGTGGTCCGGTTGCCAGCCAGGAGGTCATCAAGGAGCTGGGCACCAACGGCGGCGGCTTCTTCAACGTGAACGCCTCGCATCCGTTCGAGAACCCGACCACCTGGACGAACTGGCTCGAGATCTTCCTGATCCTGATGATCAGTTTCTCGCTGCCGCGCACCTTCGGCCGCATGGTCGGCAGCCCGAAACAGGGTTACGCGATCACGGCGGTGATGGCCACGCTGGCGATCATCAGCGTGACGCTCACCAACGTCTTCCAGCTGATGCACCACGGCACCGTGCCGACCGCGGTCGGTTCGGCGATGGCCGATGTGGAAACCCGGTTCGGCGTCTCGAATTCGGCAACCTACGCGGCCGCCACGACGCTCACCTCCACCGGGTCCGTCGACTCCGCGCACGACTCGTACACCAGCCTCGGCGGCCTGTGGCCGCTGTTCAATATGCAGCTCGGTGAGGTCGCGCCCGGCGGTGTGGGCGCCGGTATGTACGGCATGCTGATCCTCGCGGTGATCACGGTCTTCGTCGCCGGGCTCATGGTCGGCCGCACGCCCGAGTACCTGGGCAAGAAGATCACACCGCGCGAAATCAAGCTGGCCGCAACGTATTTCCTGGTGAGTCCGCTGATCGTGCTGGTGGGTACGGCGTCGGCGATGGCGATGCCGGGCCAGCGCGCGAGCATGGCGAACACCGGCCCGCACGGCCTGTCGGAGGTGCTGTACGCATTCACATCCGCGGCCAACAACAACGGCTCAGCCTTCGCGGGACTGTCCGGCAATACCGACTGGTTCAACACGGCGCTGGGCCTGGCGATGGTATTCGGCCGATTCGTGCCCATCATCCTGGCACTCGCGCTGGCCGGATCGCTTGCCGCGCAAGGTCATACGCCCGAATCGATCGGCACGCTGCCGACCCATCGCCCGCAGTTCGTCGGCATGGTCGTCGGCGTGACGCTGATCCTGGTCGCCCTCACCTTCCTGCCCGCGCTGGCGCTCGGGCCGCTCGCCGAAGGAATCCACTCATGACCGCCCCCACCCTCGAGACCGAGAAGACACCCGAATCCAGTTCCCATTCCAAGGGCGGCGCGGGAAGCGGCCTGTTCAATCCGCAGATGCTGGTGAAGTCGCTGCCGGACGCTTTCAAGAAGCTGGATCCGCGCACGCTGTGGCGCAATCCCGTGATGCTGATCGTCGAGATCGGCGCCGTGTGGTCGACCATCCTGGCCATTGCCGAGCCCACGTTCTTCGCCTGGGCGATCGTCGTCTGGCTGTGGCTCACAGTGCTTTTCGCCAATCTGGCCGAGGCCGTCGCCGAGGGGCGCGGCAAGGCACAGGCCGACACCCTGCGCAAGGCCAAGACCGACACCGTCGCGCGGCGACTCGTCGAATGGCACCCCGGGCAGGAACGAATCACAGAGGAGCAGGTCGCGGCGCCGGAGCTGCAGCGCGGCGACCACGTCGTGGTGGAGGCGGGCCAGGTCATCCCGGGTGACGGCGATGTCGTGGAAGGCATTGCCTCCGTGGACGAATCGGCCATCACCGGCGAGTCCGCGCCCGTGATCCGCGAATCCGGCGGCGACCGCTCGGCCGTCACCGGCGGCACCACGGTGCTGTCGGACCGGATCGTCGTCAAGATCACCCAGGAGCCCGGCGGCTCTTTCATCGACAAGATGATCGCGCTCGTCGAGGGTGCGGCGCGGCAGAAGACGCCGAACGAGATCGCGCTGAACATCCTGCTCGCCGCGCTCACCATCATCTTCGTGTTCGCGGTGGTGACGCTGCAGCCGATGGCGATCTTCTCCAAGTCGAACAATCCGGGTGTCGCGGACACGTTGGCGCTGGACGTCAACGGTGTCACCGGGATCGTCATGGTGTCGCTGCTGGTGTGCCTGATTCCGACCACCATCGGGGCGCTGCTGTCGGCGATCGGTATCGCGGGCATGGACCGGCTGGTGCAGCGCAATGTGCTGGCCATGTCGGGGCGCGCGGTCGAGGCCGCGGGCGACGTGAACACGCTGCTGCTGGACAAGACCGGCACCATCACCCTCGGTAACCGCCAGGCCTCGGAGTTCGTGCCGATGCCCGGCGTCACCGAGGACGAAATCGCCGATGCCGCACAGCTTTCCAGCCTCGCGGACGAGACCCCCGAGGGGCGCTCGATCGTGGTGTACGCCAAGCAGGCCTACAACAAGCGCGAGCGCACCCCGGGCGAGCTGACCGGCGCGCACTGGGTGGAATTCACCGCCCAGACCCGCATGTCGGGCGTGGATCTGCACGACGGCCATCAGCTGCGCAAGGGTGCGGCCAGCGCGGTCACCGAGTGGGTGCGCGGCAACGGCGGCGAGGTGCCGACCGAGGTCGGTGTGACCGTGGACGGCATCTCCGCCTCCGGCGGCACCCCGCTGGTGGTCGGCGAGATCCAGGACGGGAATGCCCGGCTGCTCGGCGTGATTCACCTCAAGGACGTCGTGAAGCAGGGCATGCGTGAGCGTTTCGACGAGATGCGCCGCATGGGTATTCGCACGGTCATGATCACCGGCGATAATCCGTTGACCGCCAAGGCCATTGCCGACGAAGCGGGCGTCGACGACTTCCTCGCGGAAGCTACGCCCGAGGACAAGCTGGCGCTGATCAAGACCGAACAGGACGGCGGCCGGCTGGTCGCGATGACCGGTGACGGCACCAACGACGCACCCGCCCTGGCGCAGGCCGACGTCGGTGTCGCGATGAACACCGGCACCTCGGCCGCCAAGGAGGCCGGGAACATGGTCGATCTGGATTCGGATCCGACCAAGCTGATCGAGATCGTGGAGATCGGCAAGCAGTTGCTGATCACGCGCGGCGCGCTGACCACGTTCTCCATCGCCAACGACATCGCCAAGTACTTCGCGATCATTCCCGCGCTGTTCGTGGCGCTGTTCCCCGGCCTGGACGTGCTCAACATCATGCGGCTGCACAGTCCGCAGTCGGCGATCCTGTCCGCGGTGGTGCTCAACGCTCTGGTGATCGTGGCGTTGATTCCGCTCGCGCTGCGGGGCGTGAAGTACACGCCGTCGAGTGCGTCGAAGCTGTTGAGCCGCAACCTGGCGATCTACGGTGTCGGCGGCATCATCGCGCCGTTCATCGGCATCAAGATCATCGACCTTGTCGTCCAATTCCTCCCTGGGATGTCCTGATATGCGTATGTCAACCTGGATCCGGCAACACCTCGCTGCGTTGCGTGCGCTGCTGGTGCTCACCGTGATCACCGGAATCGTCTATCCCGTAGCGGTTTTCGTGGTCGCTCAGCTGCCGGGCTTGAACGACAAGGCGGACGGCTCGCTGATCGAGCGGGACGGCAGGGTCGTCGGCTCGTCGCTGATCGGGCAGGCGTTCACCGACGGCAACGGCACCGCGCTGGCACAGTATTTCCAGAGCCGCCCGTCGTCGTCGGGCAAGGGCGACGGCTACGACCCGACCTCGACCAGCTTCACCAACCTCGGTCCGGAGAGCATCGTCGACACCCTCGCCGACAATCCGGACGATGCCAAGCAGAGCCTGCTGACCCAGGTGTGCACGCGCAGCAAGGAGATCGGTGAGCGCGAGGGCGTGGACGGTAGCCGGCCGTTCTGCGCGCCCAGCGGCGCCGGTGCGGTGCTGTCGGTGCTCGGCCCCCGCGATTCTCGCGGTGGTGTGGAGCATCCCACCAAGGTGGTCAGCGTGAACGAAGCCTGCCCCGCCACACCGTTTCTCGACACCTACAAGGGTGTGAAGGTGGAGTGCGCGCAGGTCGGCGAGGACTACTCGGCCGGGCTGATCGTCCCCATCGAGGGCGACGCTTCCCGCGACACCCCCGTACCGTCGGACGCGGTCGTCACCTCGGCCTCCGGCCTGGACCCGGACATCTCCCCGGCCTACGCGGCCATCCAGGTCCCCCGGATCGCCAAGGCGCGCAACATCTCCGAAGACGAGGTCCGCGCCGCGGTCGCCGCCCACACCACCGGCCGCGACCTGGGCTTCCTCGGCGAGCCCCGAGTAAACGTCCTGAAACTCAACCTCGCCCTGGACAAGCAACACCCCACCAAGAGCTAACCCACCCAAACCCCAAGGCCGCCTTCGTCTTCCAGACGAAGGCGGCCTTTTTCAGCGTCCCCACCCGACAGCCGTCAGGCGATGGCTGCGATATCCCCGTCATCGAAGTAGATCGCTTGATGCAGCCGCCCCCCGAGCGCCTCGGCGAACCTGGCAATCACCTCTTGGCCGGACACCTTGCCCTGTTCGATCTGGGAGATCCGGCCTTTCGTGACGCCCATTCGGTCCGCGATGTCCTGCTGGGTGAATCCGCGCGCCTTACGTATCTCAGCCAAGCGGTGCCCGACCACCTGCGCAAGAAGCTCTTCCTTTCCCGCGGCGACCGCTGTCTCACCACCGGCGTGCTCGACGAATTCGGCACGGATGTCCTTCCACCGGGAGAATCCGCTCATCGTCGGTCCTCTTCTTCCTCTCGCTTCTTCAGATATAGCTCGTATCGCTGCTCTGCCAATGGGATTGCACATCGGTACCACGACGCCCACTGGTTGGCCTTGTCACCCGCGACCAGCAGTACGCAAGCTCGCCAAGGGTCGAATGCAAACAGGATGCGAACCGTGCCCGGCCGAAGTTCCTTCAAGTTGGGTATCGACGAGCCGGCGATCGTATCGGCCAAGGGAGCGTCCGAGACTCGGGCCGATGTCGGCCAGAACATCGATGGCCTGCACGACCCTTCGGTAGTTCGCTTCGTCGAGCTGTGTGATCCATTCTCGAACCTCGTCTATGACGTAGATTTCCCACTCCCCGGCAGCCACGCCCGGAAGTATAGCGATCACTATACTATAGGGTGGAGCTTTCCAACACTGACGTGGGTGCCTTCTCATCACCGAGGGGGAGTGGCAGTGTCTCTCATCCCCGCCGCCCCGTTTCTGTTGTCCTCGTTCCCGTGTCGTCTTGTCCCCATCCCGTGTCGTCTTGTCCTCATCCCGTGTCGTCTTGTCCTCATTCCTGTCGTCGCGCCGTGTCCTCATTCCAGTCGTCTTGCCGTGTCCTCATTCCAGTCGCCTTGCCATATCCCCATTCCCGTCGTCGCGGCCCCCTGGGGCCGCGACGACGGGATCTCCACAACCGGGACGTCTACGGCAGTCGTGTGGTGCGTTCGGCCGATCTGCGAAGGCCTTCGGCTACCTCGTCGGAGGCGTCCAGTAGTTCTACGGCCGTGTCCAGTGCCGCGATCGCTGCCACGTACTGGGTGACCAGTTCTGCGGAGTCGGCGCTCAGTCGGACGGTGCAGGCGTTCGGGCCGTCGGGGTCGACCGAGCCGGGGACGGGGGCGAAAAGCTTGGCGCGCAACGTATCCACGTCGAGGGGTACGGCGAGGCGGGCGGTGTGGCGGTAGGTTGCGCGGGCGAGGGAGCGGGTCAGATAGTCGGCCGGATCGCGTGCGGGGAGAGGGCGCGGGACGAACCGGGCATGTGCCGGGACCGGACGGTCGATCCGGTCGACTCGGAAAATGCGCCAGTCGGCGCGGTCGATATCGTGCGCTATCAGGTACCAGCGGCGCTCGATGACCACCAGGTGATGCGGCTCGGCTCGGCGCGCACCGGGAGCCTCGCCGCGGCCGCGGTAATCGAAGTTCACCACCCGGCTTTCCCGGCAGCAGGAGGCGAGCGTGGCCAGCGTCGCGGGATCCGGGGCGACGCCGGGCCGTGCGGGGAGGGCCACGGCGGTATCGGCCAGGGCCGCCAGCCTGGGGCGCAGCCGCACCGGCAGGACCTGGTCCAGCTTCGCCAGCGCACGCATCGAACTCTCCTCGATCCCGCCCACATCGGCCGCGGTGATCAGGCCGATCGCGACGGCGATCGCCTCCTCGTCGTCCAGCAGCAGTGGCGGCAGATTCCGGCCCGAGGTCAGGCGGTAGCCGCCCGCCGTGCCCGAGGTGCTGTCCACCGGATAGTCGAGCGCCCGCAACCGATCGATGTCGCGGCGCAGGGTCCGCGCGCTGATCCCGAGCCGGTCGGTGAGTTCGGCGCCCTGCCACTCGCGACGGCTCTGCAGCAGCGACAGCAGCCGCAGCAGCCGCCCCGGCATGTTCTTCCGCACGGATTCCGAGTCGTCGATCACACAGACAGAATGCCCGACCTTGCGGACAACATGTGTCCGCAAGGGTTCATAGCGTGGCTCTCATGAACGAAATCGAGAAGGAATTTGCCGGGCGCGTGGACGGCCGGATTCATCTGCCCGAGACCGACGGATACGACCGGGAACGGAGCGGCTTCCAGCTCCTGGACCAGCACCGCCCCGGCGTGGTCGTCGCCGCGACGGGTGAGCGCGATATCCGCGCGGCGGTGGAGGTGGCGGCCGAGCGCGGCTTGCCGCTGGCGGTGCAGGCGACCGGGCACGGCCTGGCCGCCCCCACCGACGGCGTGCTGATCAGCACGCGCGACATGTCCGGTGTGCGGGTGGATCCGCGGGCCCGCACGGCCTGGGTGCAAGCGGGCGCGACCTGGCAGCACGTGATCGACGCGGCGGCCCCGCACGGCTTGGCGCCCTTGTCGGGCAGCTTCCCCGGTGTGGGCGCGATCTCCTACACGCTCGGTGGCGGTGTCGGCCTGCTCGCGCGGCGGTACGGATTCGCGGCCGATCACGTGCGCCGCATCGATCTGGTGACCCTCGACGGCCGGTCGCACCACGTCACGGCCGAATCCGATCCGGACCTGTTCTGGGCCCTGCGCGGGGGCGGCGGCAATTTCGGCGTGGTCACCGGCATGGAGATCGATCTGCTGCCGGTGGCCGAAATCTACGGCGGCAGTCTGTATTTCGATCTGACGCAGGTTACCGACCTGCCCGCGGCCTGGCACCGCTGGACGGCCGGGGTCCCCGAGGAGATGACCTCGGCGGTGACGATGATGTCGTTCCCGGACCTGCCGATGCTGCCGGAACCGTTGCGCGGCAGGCATGTTGCCCAGGTCCAGGTGTCATATCTCGGCTCGCCGAGGGACGGCGCCGCGGTGGTGGATCCGCTGCGGTCGGCGGGGCCGATCCTGCTCGACACGCTCCGAGAGCGCCCGTTCACCGAATCCGGGGCGATCTTCGACGAACCGGATCAGCCGCACGCCTACCGCTCCCGCAACGTGCTGGTGTCCGAGCTGGATGGCAACGACCTGGCCGGTCTGGCAACGGCATCCGGGCCCGAGGCCCCGATCATGGTCGTGGCCGGACTGCGTCACCTCGGTGGTGCGCTAGCCCGGCCGCCGCGCATCCCCAATGCCGTCGGCCACCGCGAAGCGGCCTACTCGGTGTCGGTCCTGTCCCCGGTCGACGACGGTGAGCGGGAACTGGTGCGATCGACCCACCGCGCGGCGCTGAAACCCTTCTCCCGCAACGCGATCGGCACGTCGCTGAACTTCACCTTCGGCCCGGTCGGCGAGGAGGAGATCCGATCCGCCTTCGCGCCAGGGGATTTCGAACGGCTCGCCGCGATCGCATCGCGATGCGACCCACACGGTCTGCTCCGCGCCAATCACCCCGTCCGTCCGACAGCTTCCCCGGCCATGACCGAGGTCGTCACCGGATAGGTTGGCGCGCAACCGGACAGTGGTGGTGGTCCGCGGTGGGCGGCGAGTAGGTCGGTGAGGCGGTCGCGGGTGAGGGTGAGGTCGTCGATGGTGGATTGGACGGAGGCCAGCTTGCGGGCCACGGCCTCGGCGCCGGCGGGACAGAGGTCGTGCAGCGGGGTATCGGTGTTCATGCAGGGGAGGAAGCCGACGATCTCCTCGGCGGTGAAACCCACCGACAGCAGCCGGCGGATATTGTCCACCAGTCGCACGGCGTGCTCGTCGTACTCTCGATATCCGTTGGGCGAGCGGCGATCCGGAAGCAGGCCCTGCTCCTCGTAGTAGCGCAGCGCCCGGCGGGTCGCTCCCGTGCGCCGGGCCAGTTCACCGATTCGCATGCCTCACCTCACGCCGCGTCCAGGCCGCCGTCCACGCGGATGACCTGACCGGTCAGGTAACCGGCCTCGGGATGGGTCACCGCCACCATCCACCAGGCTATCTCGTCCGGATCGGCGATCCGGGACAGCGGCACTCGGCCCACGAACTGCTCGGCCGATTCCAGCTGTTCCGGTGTGAGACCGGCATTGTCGAGAATCGGCGTCCGGGTGATCCCGGGGGCGACGGAGACGACGCGAATGCCGCGCTCGGCCAGCTCCAGCGCCCACGTCTTGGTGAGGAAGTCCAGCGCCACCTTCGTCGCCCCGTAGACCGAGGCCCCCGGCCAGCCTCGGTGCGGCGAGTTCGACGTGACATTGACGATGACGCCACCGGAGCCGATATGCGGCAGCGCGGCCTGGGTCAGGAACAGCGGGCCGCTCAGATTGGTATCGAACTGCTGTTGTGCGACAAGGGGATCGATCTCGCCGAGCGGGGCGGGCCGCGTGATGCCCGCATTGTTCACCAGCACATCGATCCGTCCGAACTCCCGCAGTGCCGCGGCCACCACGGCGGACCTCCCCTCGACCGTGGCGACATCGGCGTTCTGAACACGAATTGTGCTGTCGGCAGCGGTTTCTCGTAGCGTCTGCGCGGTGCGGCCCACCGCCAGCACGTCCGCTCCCGCCGCTGCGAACCGGCGGGCCGCCGCCCGCCCGATCCCGGTCCCCGCACCGGTGACCACCACGGCCCGGCCCCGCAACGAACTCGATTCGCTCATACCGCGACGCTAAACCTTGACGCCGGGGTGAAGGTCAAGTCAGTGACCCGAATCGCGGCGCCGGATGGAGCCTCGGCGGTACCGTGCCGGGCCCGCGTGTGCGTACAGCGCCGCCCACACGTCGAAGCGGGACAGCGCGCCGATGAGGGCGAAACCCGCCGCGGTGAGGGTGATGGTGCCGGGCAGGGTGCGGGTGTCGTCCCAGGTGCCGTCGGTCCGGATGATTCCGCGGGCCGCGAGTTCGCGCAGCGTCCGGTCCAGGACCGATGATTGCGGGGCGAAGGTCGCGAGTTCGGCCGACGTCCGCGGGCGCTGCGCCAGGGCGTCGAGCACCTCCACCGCGTATCGCTGGCTGACCAGGTCCGACAGTGCCGTCAGATCGGAATGAATGTGCATGGGACGGACGTCACCTCGTACCTTCTGCGCGCTGGATATTCCGCGATCGACGCTAGGGCGATCATCGCGTCGTGGCTGCCGCCTTTACGGGACGTTGCGGCTTTCGGCGTACCTCTTCACGAAATCGCTACGACCTGCGATGTGGTGGCCGTGACCGACGACTCGCCCGGTGTCGATATCCCCAACGGAGGGAACGCAAACCGCGGCACCGCCCGCGAAATGGTACAAAGCGGACCGCAATTCGTACATCGAGAAGGGAAGTTCTGCATGATCAAGAAGACCGTCGCCACGGGGATGGGCGCGCTCGGAATTGCCGCAGCGGCAACGGTTTTCCTGCCGGCGACAGCGTCGGCGGCAAGCTACGACAAGGATATGTGCGGTGCCGGGTACGAGGTCATCGACAAGCACGAGCTGACAGGCGGCACCATCTTCCTGACCTACAACGGCGAGCAGAACTGCGTGGTCACCGTGCGGGACCACCAGGGCGACCGGATGCCGATGGGCGCCGGTGTGCAGGTGTTCGACGGTAAGGCGAATCCCGCGGAGAACCAGAACGGCGACTTCACCTGGTACGCGGGCCCCGTGCGCATCCAGGCGAAGGGCCTGTGCGTCGACTGGGGCGGCTACATCGGCGAAAACAATGGCTGGAAGGCCACGAGTGTGAAGGGCGACAAGGCAGGGGAGCACTGCGGCTCCTGATGCGTTCCGGGCCGTCCGCACGGGCGGCCCGGGGCCTCGTCACACGGTCGTCACGCCGCCGTTCTCGGTGGAAATCGTGAGGACGCCCTCGATTTCGGCGAGTGACGCGGTCAGCTCTCCGAGTGAGCCCCGGCCCTGCACCGACAGCCACACCGAGACAGTTCGGGCCGAGTCCTCGAGATCGGGTTGTTCGATCGACACATTGCCGACCACGAACTCGTGGTCCGCGCATTCGACGAGCGCTCGCCGCAGCACACCGCGCCCGTCCAGGTAGCTCAGCCGCAGCCGGGACGGGGCGTACTTCGAGCCGGGCAGCCGTGCCGCCAGCGGGCTGAGGGCGAATACGACGAAGAAGTGACCCAGGGTGGCCAGGATCGCCAGTAGCCACAGCCCCGCCCCGGCGGCCATGCCGACGGCGGCGGTGAGCCAGATACTCGCCGCGGTGGTGAGGCCGCGGACAGTGTCCCGCCGCACGAAAATCAATCCGCCACCGATGAATCCGAGTCCGGAGACGATCTGCGCGGCCACTCGCGACGGATCCAGCTCCACGTGGTCGCCGAGCACATCGGTGAACCCGTACTTGGACACGAGCATGATCAATGCGGCGCCGAAACCCACCAGGGTGTGCGTGCGCAATCCGGCACTCTTCTGCCGGACCTCCCGTTCCAGGCCGATCGCCGACGCCAGGAGCAGGGCGATGGCCAACTCTGCCACCTGGGTGAGGCCCTGACCCGTCGGCTCGCCGAAATACGCCAGTACCACCCGGCCAGGCTAGCGCGGTCTCCGCCGAGCAAGCACGGTCGTGAGCAGCCGCACACGTCCCCTCGCGAACGATGCGATGCGCACCGCGGCCCGCTGCTCAGGTGGGGAAGCAGCGGGCGAAGGCCAGCAGCAGCTTCGGCGAGCCGTGGATCCTGAGGCGGCCCAGCAGGATTGCCCGTGGCAGCACCGACCTCTTGGCCAGGAAGCGCAGCCAGGTCCGGGAGTCGGCGGTGATCCGCATGTCCGGCTCGCCCTGGTGCCCGTCGGTGACGTCGAGGTCGCCGTCGTGGATCGCCACCGTGATGCGGCGCTGCTCCGCGCCGGTGAAGGTGAAGTGATAGGTGGCCGTCATGCCGCGGGCCTGTCCGCGCTGGAACAGCAGCGGCAGCCCGGTCACGAATCCGTCGATGCTGGCCGGGCGCAACCCGCGCGCCACCAATTTGGCCTGTTTATTCGGAAACCGCTGGGCGACATGCTGTTCCGCGTCCGACCCGCGCACGACGTAGACGGTCTCCGCCTTGTTCTGCAGCGGGCGCACGACGTCGTTGAGATGTTCCTTGCTGTTGTCGAGATAGCGGCCGATGACGTCCTCGCCCGCCGGGCAGACCGACATGCAGTACGCGGCTTTGTAATTGGCGCCGAAGGACAGGCTCTGCCACATCGAGGCGGTCTCGTTGTCGGCGACCTTCGATCGGTAATCGCCCGCGCTGCGACTGTCGGCGACCTGCTCCACCCAGTCGCCGAAACCGCCGAGGAACTCGCGATAGTTGTGGGTGTAGCAGGCGGAGAAGTCGAAATGCCCGTCGGGGGAGATCGCGCCGGTGGGGCAGGCCGAGACGCACAGCTTGCATTCCAGGCACGGATCGAAGTCGATCGGCCGGGAGTACTCGCCGATCTCGGTGTCGATCACGACGGTGCCCAGCAGCACGAAATTGCCGAACTGCGGATGAATGACGTTGCGGTGGATGCCCATCCGGCCCAGTCCCGCCGCGACGGCCACGGGTTTGTGCGAGACCACCCACATCCGGTCCGGGAACCGGTCCATCTCCATCGGGAAGCCGACGGAGGGGTTCAGCGCGCGGACACCCTGCCGCTCGAGGGCCGTAACGATCCGGCGGGCCACATCGTTGGTGTCGTCGTTGCCGTGGTGGAACTCGAGGTTTGCCACCGATCGCGCGGGACTGCGGATGCTGTCCCGGTTGAGCCGGCACACGAAGCTGATCAGCGCGCGGGCGCCCGGGAGTGCGGCGTCGATCTCGGCGCGTTCGTCGGCGAGCTCCGGGCGCTCGATCTCTACGAACCCGACATCGTCGGCGCCCGACCGCAGCGCCAGGTCACGCAACCATTCCGCATCCAGTGGCGTCGACGGCCGGACGGGCCGGCCGGATCGCTCCCGGACCCGGAGGACGGTGGGATGCTCGTCGAGTTTCTTCCGTCTGGCCATTCGGCACCACCTGCCCATCGAAACGCGTACGGCATGCAGCGCGCATCGTAACGTCGGGCCCGGGCATGCGACAGCCGACTTCGGGTATCCGGTTGCGGCTCAGCGTATTCGGGCCCGCCACGTGCGAGAACGGCCGGGCCCGGGGCAGGTGCTCAGTCCCGCGCGCCGCCCGCCAGCCACTGATCCCACGGCACCAGCCAGTCGCCGTTGTTCCAGGTGGGAAGCGGCGGTCCGGTCGTGTTGCGGACCTCCACGACATCCCCGGGCAGCGAGAAATTGAAGAACCATTTCGCGTTCTCGCCGTTGAGGTTCAGGCAGCCGTGCGACAGGTTCTGGCTGCCCTGCGCCCATACCGTGTCATCGAGCTGGTGCAGGTAGATTCCGTCACCGCTGATCCGGGTGGCCCAGCCGATGGTCTCCTTGTAACCCAGCCGGTCGTTGACCGGCAGGCCGTAGGTGGAGGAGTCCATGATCACCGGGTTGCCCTTGTCCATCACGGTGTAGGTCCCCGCCGGGGTGTTGAAGTAGATGGTCTTGCCGCCGACCTGCTGGCTGCCGCCGCGGCCCATCGACGTGGGCATGGTGCGGATCAGCTTGCCGTTCTCGAAGACCTGCACCTGCTTGTTGTTGTCGTCGGCGATCGACACGTGCGACGGGCCGATGGTGAAGCTGGTCTTGGTGTCTTCCTGCCCGTACATCCCCCCGCCCAGCTCGGCGCCGAAGATGTTCGCCGCGACGTTCACCTTGGTGCCCGGCGCCCAGTACTGCTGCGGTCGCCAGTGCGCCCGGGTGTCGTCGAGCCAGTACCACGCGCCCTGCACCGGGGGATCGGTGGTGACGCTCAGCCGCTTCTCGGCCGCCGCCTTGTCCGCGATGGGCTCGTCGAACTTGGCCACGATGACCGTTCCGACACCGTAGGTGCCGCCCTCGGCCAACGTCTGGCCACCGGTGGTGGTCAGGTATGCCTTGGTCTGATTGCGTGGCGTCAGCGTCGAGAAGCTGGCCTTCGTGGGGCCGCTGGGCCCGGCGATGGTCACGCCCTGCGCGGTGACGTTGTAGGTGCGCCCGTACCCGAGCGGGCCGGTCGGCTTCCAGGCCGTTTTGTCCGGCGTGAGGATCCCATCCACCGGTTTGCCCTGGTCATTGGTCATGGTGACCGATGAGAGGATGCCGTCGGAGGCGGAGACCTCGATCTTCCCCAGCGGATCGACGTCCTCGCTGCCGTTCCCCGGGGTCACCGAGATCACCGGCGCCGCCGGTCCGGAACTCGCCGGGGCCGGTTTCGGTCCGGATCCCGACGAGGATGAGCACGCGGCCATCAGCATCGTCACCAGGGCGATCACACCCATTGCGACACCGAATCGGCAGCGGCGACCTGACATGGTGTCTCCTGCGCTCGCCGTGCGCCTGCTGAGCGGGCCCCCGCAGCGCACCATGGCCAAACTGTCTTGGCGCGTAGTTTACGGGGACACTGGGGGAAGAGGCACACCGAGGTGTTGCCCCATGTTTACGAAATGATTGAGCGGGTACTCCAGCTACCGTTCTCTGCCCTCCGTAACCGTGCCATCAAGGCGCTGGGGCAAACGGCCGAGTTTCTGCTAGGGAAGAAGATTTATGAGCGAGCGCAGCGAGGGAATCGTCGGCACAGCCGCTGTCGCGGTCATGCCGGAGCCGAGCGCTAGCGAGGCGGAGGCATGAGCGCGAACCTGATGATCGTAGAGGACGACGACAGGGTACGGAGCGCCTTGCGGCTGGCCATGGAGGACGAAGGGTACGACGTAGAAGAGGCCGAGGAAGCCGAGGATGCGCTCGAACATCTGCGCGACAACGGTGCGCCCGATGTGATGATCGTGGACCTGATGCTGGGCGAGATGGATGGCTTCACCTGCATCCGGGAGATCCGCCGCGATCACGACGTGCCGATCATAGTGGTCAGCGCGCGTGACGATACTCACGACGTGGTCGCCGCGCTGGAGGCCGGCGCCGACGATTTCGTGACCAAGCCGTTCGAGATCAAGGAGATCACCGCGCGCATGCGGGCGCTGCGCCGGCGGGCCCAGCAGTTCGCCGAGCCGCCGGCGCCGCAGGAGGTGGTGCTCGACGCCGACGAGGAGAACCCGCTGCTGCTGTCGGTCGAGGGCGGCACCGTGCGCCGCGGGGAGGAGGAACTGCACCTGACGCTGACGGAGTTTCGCCTGCTGTGCGAGCTGGCCGAGACGCCGGGGCGCGTGCTCTCGCGCAGCGTGCTGCTCGAAAGGGTCTGGGATCGTGGCTTTTTCGGCGACGAGCGGATCGTGGACGTCCATGTGCGGCGGCTGCGCACGAAGATCGAGAGAGATCCGTCGGAGCCGTGCATCGTCGTCACCGTGCGAGGGCTCGGCTATCGACTCGATGTTCAACGCTGAGCAGCGCAGCCGCTTTCGGCTGCCCAGTCGCCAAAGTTTGCGCGGCCGAGCCATTTTCGCGTTCGCCGTGACCGCGGGCCTGGTGTCGGCGGTGCTGGCGGCGACGGTGTCGGCGCTGGGGCGCGGCTTCTGGGTGACGCTGGCGGTCTGCGCGGTGGCGGGCACCGCGATCGGCGCGGTGTTCGGTCTGTGGTTCACGCGGCGTTTGCTGGACCCGCTGCAGCGGGTCACCGGCACGGCGGCACGCATAGCCTCGGGCGAGCTCAGCACCCGGTTGCCCGATACCGACGACCCCGATCTGGCGCCGACGGTCGACGCGTTCAACACCATGGTCGACTCGCTGCAGCGCCGCATCGATCGGGAACGCCGCCTCGTGGGTGACGTAAGTCACGAATTGCGAACGCCTTTGACGACGCTCACCACGAGCGTGGGGGTGATGTCCCGCTACGAAGACGAACTGCCGCAGCGCTCGCGGCAGGCGTTGGTGCTGGTCCGGGCCGAACTGGAGCATCTGCGCCGGTTGCTCGACGATTTGCTGGCGCTGGCGCGCGCGGAGGCGCGCATGCACGGCGCCGACGCCGAACCGCTGTCGGTGCGCGAACTGCTCACCCACACCCTCGACGAGCTGCGCTATCCGCCGGAGCTGCTGACCGTGTCCGCCGACGGCACGGTGACCGGCCGCAAGCTGGAACTCGAGCGTGCGCTGGTGAATTTGCTGGACAACGCCGAGAAGCACGGCGGCGGCGTGGTCGGGGTCGGGGTGGACCATCGGGGGACTGAGGTGTGGATCACAATCGACGACTCCGGTCCGGGCGTCGCGGCGGCGGATCGGGAGCGCATATTTGAACGTTTCGTGACGGTGCGCCGCGGCAGACGCGGCGGAACGGGCACCGGAATCGGCTTGGCGCTCGTTGCGGAAACCGTTGCGGCACATGGGGGAATGGTCGAATGTAGGGATAGTCCGGGAGGGGGTGCGAGGTTCATCGTCCGGCTACCTGCCGTGACGCAATTCACCGAACATATTTCTGTAACACGACCGTAAAGTAGTCGACCGGGTGGCCTCAAAGTTCATTCGCAATTCTGAAAGGGTGATGCAGACCCGAACGCGGAGTACGCCATTCGGATCCCCTTCTCCCGACCGACCCGAAAGTCGAAAGGAAACGTCTGTGCCAGTGGTGATTCGCACGCCACAGGTCAGCGATGGGGCGACGCTGTGGCAGATCGCCGTCGATTCCCAGGTACTGGACGCGAATACGAGCTATGCGTATCTGCTGTGGTGCAGAGATTTCGCAGCAACCAGCGTGGTTGCCGAAATCGGCTCGGAAATCGCGGGATTCGTCACCGGATTTCTCCGGCCCGAGGCACCGGACACGGTGTTCGTCTGGCAGGTGGCCGTCGACCATGCGTTCCGCGGCCGCGGAGTCGGGGTGGCGATGCTGGAAGGCCTGGTCGACAACGTTGCAGGGCAAGGAGTTACAACACTGGAGACCACTGTTTCCCCGGATAACGCGGCCTCGCTGGCGATGTTCGCCGCGCTGGCGCGACGCCGGGGCGCCGAGCTGACGCGAGAGTCGCTCTTCAAACCTGAAGACTTTCCGGACGGTCATGAATCAGAGGACCTGTACCGGATCGCGCCATTGCATTCCGTGGCGCAAACCACACGAAAGGATCATCGATGACGACGACCGCTGAGATGACCGTTTTCGAATCGCTCGAATCGAATGTGCGCGGCTACTGCCGGTCCTGGCCCACGCTGTTCGACACAGCTCAGGGATCCTGGATCCGCGATGCCAGCGGCCGCGATTTCCTGGATTTCTTCGCCGGTGCCGGGGCGCTGAACTACGGCCACAACAATCCCGTGCTGAAGCAGGCGCTGATCGACTACATCTCGCGCGACGGGATCACCCACGGCCTGGACATGTCCACCGTCGCCAAGCAGCAGTTGCTGGAGACCATCAACAGCGTGCTGCTGGATCCGCGCGGACTGGATTACAAGGTGCAGTTCCCCGGGCCGACCGGCGCCAATGCGGTCGAGGCCGCGCTGAAGCTGGCTCGCAAGATCACCGGCCGCACCACGATCCTCAACTTCACCAACGCGTTCCACGGCATGACGCTGGGCGCGCTGTCGGTCACCGGCAACGCCGCCAAGCGCGCGGGCGCGGGCGTGCCGCTGGTGCACGTGAACCCGATGCCCTACGACGGCTACCTGGACGGCTCCGACGAGCTGGCCTGGATGGAGAAGATGCTCGACGACGGCTCGTCGGGTGTCGACAAGCCCGCCGCGGTGATCGTGGAGACCGTGCAGGGCGAGGGCGGCGTCAACGTGGCGCGGGCCGAGTTCCTGAAGCGGCTGTCCGAGCTCACCGCCGCGCGCGGCATCCTGCTGATCGTCGACGACGTGCAGATGGGCTGCGGCCGCACCGGCCCGTTCTTCTCCTTCGAGATCGCGGGGATCACGCCGGACATCGTCACGCTGTCGAAGTCGATCGGTGGCTACGGCATGCCGCTGGCGCTGGTGCTGATGCGCCGTGAGCTGGACCAGTGGGCGCCCGGCGAGCACAACGGCACCTTCCGCGGCAACAACCCGGCCTTCGTGACCGCGACCGCGGCGCTGGAGCACTTCTGGTCCGACACGCGGCTGGAGGAGGCCACCGCGGCGAACGGCGCGCGAATCCATCGATCTTTCAGTGCGTTGTCTGATACGTATGAGGGTGTGTCCACGCGCGGCCGGGGCATGGTCCACGGACTGGTGTTCGACGAGCCGTCGGAGGCGAACAAGGTCAGCCGAATCGCCTTCGAACAGGGGTTGCTCGTCGAGACCTCCGGCGCGGAGGATGAGGTGGTGAAGCTGCTGCCGCCGCTCACCATCACCGAAGACGAGCTCGACCACGGCCTGAGCATTCTGGGCAACGCGGTCGGCATGGCACGAGGAGGTAACTGACCAATGATCGTGCGGACCACCGCCGAGATCACCGGCACCGACCGAGACGTTTCCGACGCCGGTTGGCGCAGCAAACGGATCATTCTCGGCGGTGACGGGGTCGGTTTCTCCTTCCACGAGACCACGATTCAAGCGGGCACCACACACGAGTTCCACTACGCCAACCACGTCGAAGCGGTGTGGCTGGTCGAGGGCGAAGGCACCCTCACCGATCTCGACAACGGTGTCAGCTACGAATTGGGGCCTGGCTCGATGTATCTGCTGGACGGGCATGAGCGCCATCGAATCGAAACCCGCACCCAGATGCGGATGCTGTGTGTGTTCAACCCGCCGGTAACAGGCCAGGAGGTGCATGACGAGAACGGCGTCTACCCGTTGGTCGCCGTTACCGAGTAGGTAGGAGGACAACACCGCGATGACGTTGGCCGACAGTCGAATCGATCGCTACCGCACCCGTACTCTGACCGAGGTGCCGCCGATCGAACGAAACGATCCGACCGTGTGGGGCCGGATCACCTCGCCAGAATTGGCGAACTTCGACGC
The DNA here is from genome assembly GCF_001613165.1 of Nocardia mexicana NBRC 108244. Classification (GTDB taxonomy): domain Bacteria; phylum Actinomycetota; class Actinomycetes; order Mycobacteriales; family Mycobacteriaceae; genus Nocardia; species Nocardia mexicana. Next base: position 108,020 of record NZ_BDBV01000006.1, on the reverse strand, counting down.
CGACGGGTACGCGATCATTGATCAGCTACTCTCGCCGGAGGAGGTGGCTGACTTCTCCATCGAGATCGATCGGCTGGCCTCCAATCCCGAACTGCGCCTGGACGAGCGCGTGATCATCGAGAAGAAATCGAACCGAGTGCGTTCGATCTTCGAGGTGCACAAGATCAGCAGGGCGGTTGCGGAACTCATCCGGGACGAACGTGTGGTCGGGCTGGCCCGGCAGGTTCTCGGCTCCGAGGTGTACATTCACCAGAGCCGGGTCAACTACATGCCGGGCTTCGAGGGTGCCGGGTTCTACTGGCATTCGGATTTCGAGACCTGGCACGCGGAGGACGGTATGCCGGCTCCGCGTGCGGTCAGCCTGTCGATCGCACTGACCGAGAATTATTCGTTCAACGGCAGCCTCATGGTGATGCCCGGCTCGCAGAACACGTTCGTGCCGTGTCAGGGCGAGACACCTTCCGAGCATTATCGGGAGTCGTTGAAGGAGCAGGAGTTCGGCGTGCCCGCGCACGCCGAAATCGCCACTATGGCCAATAAGCACGGCATCGCGCAGTTCACCGGCCCGCAGGGGTCGGCGTTGCTGTTCGATTCGAACATCATGCACGGATCGTCCAACAACATCACCCCGTTCCCGCGCTCGAACATCTTCGTGGTGTTCAACAGTGTCGAGAACACCTTGCAGGAGCCGTACGCCGCCGGGGATGCCCGGCCGACGTACATCGCCAGCCGGGACTTCGAGCCCGTCCGGTAGAAACACCGCGCCGCGCACGCCGGATTCGGTTGTGCGCGGCGCGGAATCGGAATGCGGCCGCCGAGCGAGCGCATCACACCAGCGGCCGCACACCGAAACGAGGCGCCGCCCGCTTCAATGAAGCGAGCGGCGCCACGTTGTGTATGTACTTGCTGCGGCGCGCCCAGTTCATCCCCTGCGGCGTGCTTCCCTCTGTTGTCCCGGCGTGCTTCCGACAGTTGTCCCGGCGTGCTTCCCTCTGTCGTCCGGGCGTGCTTCCCTCTGTCGTCCGGGCGTGCTTCCCTCAGTTGTCCGGGCGTGCTTCCCTCAGTTGTCTCGGCGTGCTTCCTCTGTTGTCCCGGCACGCTTTTGGCCGGGACCGTGGTGCCTAGTTCGGGCGGGTGAGGGCCGCGTAGCGGGCGGTGTGGTGGTCGGGCGAACCCCACTCGTGCTGGATTGCGGTGAGGCGCTTGAAGAAGTGGCCGATGGCCAGCTCCTCGGTCATGCCCATCGCGCCGTGCAGCTGGACCGCGTGCTGGCCGATGAAGCGGGCGGCGCGGCCGATGGTCGCCTTGGCCGCGGCGGCCGCCCGGGCGCGCTCGGCCGGATCGGCGTCCAGCTTCAAGGTGATGAGATACGTTGCGGCGACGGCCTGTTCGAGCTCCAGGTGCATGTCGACCATGCGGTGCTGCAGCACCTGGAACGAGGCGATCGGCACGCCGAACTGCTGACGCTGCTTGGCGTAGGAGACCGTATCTGCCAGCACCTTGCGCATCCCGCCGACCGCTTCGGCCGAGATCGCCGAGATCGCCTCGTCCACGGCGGTGTCGAGCGAATCGCCCGCGCCCCCTTCGGTTCCCAGCAGCGCATCGGCCCGCACGCCCTCGAGTGTCACATCGGCGGCGCGGCGCTCGTCGATGGTGCGGTAGGGATGCTGGGTGAGGCCGGGGGCATCGGCGCTCACCACGAACAGCGACACGCCGTCGGCGTCCGGGGTCCGCGCGGTGACCAGCAGGTGCGTCGCCAGCGGTGCGCTCGTCACCATCGTCTTCGCGCCGTCGAGGATCCACGAATCCCCGTCGCGCCGTGCGGTAGTGGACACCTTGCGCACGTCGTAGCCCGAATCCGCCTCCAGCGCAGCCAGAGCGGTGATCACGTCACCGGAGACGATGCCGCGCAACAGCTCTCCGGCCCGCTCACCACCGGCCCTGCGCAGCAGACCGCCGCTCAGCACCACGGTGTCCACATACGGCTCGATCACCAGCGCCCCGCCCAATGTCTCGGCGATGAGCATCGTCTCGACGGCCCCGCCGCCGAAACCGCCCGCGCTCTCGGGCAGGCTGGCGCCGAGGATGCCGACCTCCTCGGCGAAGGCGCGCCAGATCTCCGGCTGCCAGCCCGGCCCGGTGCGCGCGGCGGCGCGGCTCTTCTCGAGGTCGTAGCGGGCCGCCAGGAACTCGGTGACCGTATCGCGGAGCAGTTGCTGTTCGGCGGTGAATTCGAAGTCCATCTCTACAGTCCCAGGGTTGCCTTGGCGATGATGTTGCGTTGAATTTCGTTGCTGCCGGCGTAGATCGAACCGGCGCGGTCGTTGAAGTAGCGCAGCGGCGCGACCGCCTGCCACTCGTCGCCGCTGACGTAGTCGTCCGCGGGGACCGTGAAGTCGACCACCGGGCCGCCGGGCATGGCGGCGTGCGGCTGGTAGGCGCGGCCGCGCGGGCCCGCCGCCTCCAGCGCCAGCTCCGTGAGCTGCTGGCTCAATTCGGTGCCGAGGATCTTCAGCGTCGAGGCCGCCGGACCGGGATTCTTTCCCTGCGAAATCGCGGCTACGGTACGGAATTCCAGGATTTCCAGGACGTCGGCGCGGATCCGGGCATCCGCGAGCTTGGCCGCGAACGCCGGATCGTCCAGCAGCGCACCGCCGTTCGGACCGGGCTGCGAGACCGCCTGTTCGGCAAGCGATTCCGCCAGCACCTGCAGCATGGGTGCGAGGGCGCCGCCGCGTTCGAAGTTGAGCAGATACTTCGCGACGGTCCAGCCGTCGTCGATGCGGCCGAGCACATTGGCCTTCGGCACCCGCACCTGGTCGAAGAAGACCTGGTTCTGCACCTGCTCGCCGGAGGTCATCACCAGCGGGCGGACCTCGATGCCGGGGGTGTTCATATCGATCAGCACGAACGTGATGCCCTGCTGCTTGCGCTCCAGCTTGGAGGTGCGCACCAGGCAGAAGATCCAGTTCGCCTCGGTGGCGTGGGTGGTCCAGATCTTGGAGCCGGTGCATACCAGGTCGTCGCCGTCGTCGACGGCCGCCATGGTCAGCGACGCCAGATCCGAGCCCGCCTCGGGCTCCGAGTAACCCTGGCAGAAGAATACCTCGCCGGTGAGGATGCGCGGCAGGAAGTAGGACTTCTGTTCCTCGGTGCCGAACGCGACGATCGCGTGCGCCACCATCCGGATTCCCATGGGCGACAGCGCCGGCGCACCGGCCAGCATCGACTCTCGGTCGAAGATGTAGTGCTGCGTCAGGCTCCAGTCGCAGCCGCCGTGCTCCACCGGCCAGGCGGGGGCGGCCCAGCCACGCTCGTGCAGGATGTGCTGCCACCGCATGCTGGCCTCGTGATCCGGGTAGACGCTGGTGGCGAGCTGCCCGGCGCGCCGAAGCTCGGGGGTGAGGTGCTCGTCCAGAAAACGCCGAACCTCGTCGCGAAACGCGAGATCGGCGGGCGACCAGTCCAGATCCACGAAGAACTCCTTGTGCGATAAACGGAGCTCTACCTTCTCATTTCCTCGCACAGGAACGCAAATGGTCGTTAACTTATGGGCGCGGATCCCGGCGTTCGCCGGGACGGCGGATGGGTCGGATCCCGGCGTCCGGATGGTTCCCCGTCTCGCCTGGGTGATTTCCCTGCCGCCGGGCGAACGTCGGGGCCCAGCTCTTGACATTCCACTGTGGAGGGAGGAATATGGCTACATTCCACTTTGGAATATAGGACTCTTCGATAAGGAACACCGACCATGGATATCGCGACCGGGACCCGCGCCTCCGACGCCGAGCGCCAGCAGGTGGCCGAACTGCTGGCCCGGCATCTGAGCGAGGGCCGCCTCGATCTCGCCGAATACGACCAGCGCGTGGCGCAGGTCTACGCCACCACCACGCGGGACGATCTGAAGCTGGTGCTGTCTGATCTGCCCAAATTGCCCAAACAGCGGGCCGCGCAACCGAAAGCGCCGGTGGTGCCGGTCCGCTTCCCGATCTGGCAGCGCATCGAGGGCAGCGCCTGGCTGGGCGTCAGCGTGCTGTGCCTGGCAATCTGGGCCGCGATCTCGCTCGGCGCGGGCGAATTCACCTATCCCTGGCCGATCTGGGTGATCGGTCCGTGGGGCGCGGTCCTGGTCTTTCGCGTCCTCACCGGCTGGGAGTCGCGCGGCTGCCGGTCCCTGGGACTGGACCGGTAATGACCGCGTACGGCCTGCTGCTCGCCGCGCACATCGCCGCGGGGACGGCGGGCCTGCTGCTCGGGTCGATCGTCATGTGGGCCGACACCCACCGGTGGGGGCGCACATCCGATTCACGTGCCCCTGGCGTGCTCACGCACTCCCTACAGCAGCTGTAAGGGGTGCGAGAATGGATGCGGGGTGCGTGGAAAGTGGGGGTGGGCAACCGGGCGGGGAACATTCGGGGGCTGGCGTACGCGGGGCTATCTGCGGGTAGCGGGTAGATTGGCGTGCTGTGCACCTGAAGAGTCTGACGCTGAAGGGGTTCAAGTCCTTCGCGTCCGCGACGACCCTGCGCTTCGAGCCGGGCATCACCTGCGTGGTGGGGCCGAACGGCTCGGGCAAGTCGAACGTCGTCGATGCGCTCACCTGGGTGATGGGTGAGCAGGGCGCCAAGGCACTGCGCGGCGGCAAGATGCAGGACGTCATCTTCGCCGGCACCGCCGGCCGCGCGCCGCTGGGCCGCGCCGAGGTCACGCTGACCATCGACAACTCCGACGGCGCGCTGCCCATCGACTACTCCGAGGTGTCGATCACCAGGCGCATGTTCCGTGACGGCGCCGGTGAATACGAGATCAACGGGAACTCCTGCCGCCTGATGGACGTGCAGGAACTGCTGTCGGACTCCGGCATCGGCCGGGAAATGCACGTGATCGTCGGACAGGGCCAGCTCTCGGCCATCCTGGAATCGCGTCCCGAGGACCGCCGCGCCTTCATCGAAGAGGCCGCGGGCGTGCTCAAGCACCGCAAGCGCAAGGAGAAGGCGGTGCGCAAGCTGGAGGCCATGCAGGCCAACCTGGCGCGCCTGACCGACCTCACCACCGAGCTGCGCCGCCAGCTCAAGCCGCTGGGCCGGCAGGCCGAGGTGGCGCGGCGCGCGGCGACGGTGCAGTCCGAGCTGCGCGACGCCCGGCTGCGGCTGGCCGCCGACGACCTGGTGACCCGGCGCCGCGAGCTGGAGAGCCAGCAGAGCAAGGAATCGTACGCCCGCGAGCAGCAGATCAACGTCCAGGCCGAGCTCGACGCCGCCAATGCCGCGCTGGCGCAACAGGAATTCGAGCTCTCCCGGCTGACGCCCAGCGCCGAGGCCGCCGCACAGACGTGGTTCCAGCTGTCGGCGCTGGTGGAGCGCGTCAACGCCACCATACGCATCGCCCGCGACCGCGCCCGCAACCTCACCATCGAACAGCCCACCGGCACCGGGCGCGATCCCGAGCAGCTGGAGGCCGAGGCGGCCCGGGTGGAGGCCGAGGAGGCCGAACTCCAGGCGGCGGTGGAGGTCGCCGCCGAGACGCTCGAGTCCGCCCGCGAGCAACTGCACGAGCGCGAACAGGCCGCCAAGGCCGCCGAACAGGCGCACCTGGCCGCCGTGCGGGCGATCGCCGATCGCCGGGAGGGCCTGGCCCGCCTGTCCGGACAGGTCGACACGCTGCGGCATCGCGCGCAATCCGCGGACACCGAGATCGCGCGGCTGTCGGAGGCGCTGGCGGAGGCTCGCCGGCGCGGCGAGGGCGCCGAGGCCGAATTCGAATCCGTGCAAAGCGAACTGAGCGAACTCGACGCGGGCGAGGAGAGCCTGGACACCGCCTACGAGCACGCCGCCGAGGCGCTGGAGCAGGCCGAGCGGCGGGTGACCGAACTGCGTGAATCCGATCGGGAGGCCAGTAAGAAGGTCGCCTCGCTGACCGCCCGGATCGAGGCGCTGACCATGGGTCTGGCACGCCGCGACGGCGGCGCCTGGCTGCTGGAGCATCACGCCGAGGGCCTGCTCGGCCCGCTGTCGGCGATGTTGCAGGTGCACAGCGGCTTCGAGGCCGCGGTCGCCGCCGCATTGGGCCCGCTGGCCGATGCGGTCGCCGCGGAGGCCGGTGGTCCCGCGCACTCCGCGCTGCGCGCACTCAAGGAGGCCGATGGGGGCCGGGCCGCGGTCGTCTACGGCGGCGCGGCCGGTTCACTCGGCGACGGCGGCAATCGCGGACCGCTGCCGGGGTCCGCGCGGCGACTGTCGGAGGTGGTCGATGCTCCCGAGGCGATGCGCGGTGCCATTGCCGCGCTGACCGCCGGGACCGTGGTCGTCGACGATCTGGCCGCGGCCGCCGAAGTCCTTGCGGTACAGCCGGATCTGCGCATCGTGACCCGCGACGGTGACCTCACGGGGACCGGCTGGCTGCTCGGCGGCTCCGATCGCGCCCCCAGCCAGCTCGAGATCCAGGCCGATATCGATGCCGCGAAGGCCGAATTGGCGTCCTGGCAGCGCCATGCCGAGGAGTTCGAGGCCGCGCTGTCGGGGGCGGAGGCCGAGCAGACCGACCGCAAGGGGGCCGCCGATCAGGCGCTGCTGGCCCTGCACGAGTCCGATCAGGCGCTGGTGTCGATATACGACCGGCTCGGCCGCCTCGGCGAGACCGCCCGCACCGCCCAGTCCGAATGCGAGCGCCTGCAGGCGCAGCGCGCCGACGCCGAGACCGCGCGGGACGAGAACCTGGAGAAGCTGGCCGAACTCGAGGATCGGCTGCGGCACGTGGAATCCGAACAGTCCGAACTGGATTCGGATGACGGTGCGGGCACCGAGACCGCGGGGGAGGAACGCGAGGAGGCCGCCGCCGCGCTGGCCGAGGCCCGCGCCATGGAGGTGGAGGCCCGCCTGGCCGTGCGCACGGCCGAGGAGCGCGCGGAATCGGTTCGCGGCAAGGCGGATTCGCTGCGCCGGGCCGCCCGCGCCGAACGCGAGTCGCGCGCCCGCGCCGAACGGGCCCAGGCCGCACGCCGTCGCGCGGCCGAGGTCGCCGCGGTGGTGGCCGAATCCGCGGAGCGTGTCGCCGCCGAGCTGGAAACCGTTGTGGCCGAAGCCAGTTCGCGCCGGGACGAGCTGGTCCGCCGCCGTACCGACTGCGCCGCGCAGGTCGACCAGACCAAGGAGCGGACGCGGGCGCTGACCACCCAGCTGACGCAGCTCACCGACGCCGTGCACCGCGACGAGGTGGCCCGGGCCGAGGCGGCGCTGCGCATCGAGCAGCTGGAGGAGACCATCTCCGAGCAGTTCGGCCTGGCCCTCGACGATCTGATCGCCGAGTACGGTCCCGACGTGCCGATGCCGCCGACGCCGCTCGAGCTGCAGGAGTACGAGCAGGCCAAGGAGCGCGGCGAGGCGGTCAGCCCGCCGCAGCCCATGCCCTTCGACCGCGCCACCCAGCAGCGCCGCGCCAAGCGCGCCGAGAAGGACCTCACCACGCTCGGCAAGGTGAATCCCCTTGCGCTGGAAGAGTTCGCGGCCCTCGAGGAGCGCTACAACTTCCTGTCCACGCAGCTCGAGGACGTCAAGAAGGCGCGCCAGGATCTGCTGGATGTGGTGTCCGAGGTGGACGCGCGGATCCTGCAGGTGTTCACCGAGGCGTGGGAGGACGTCGAGCAGGAATTCGTCGGCGTCTTCGCGAAGCTGTTCCCCGGCGGCGAGGGGCGGCTGGTGCTGACCGACCCGTCGGACATGCTGACGACCGGCATCGAGGTGGAAGCCCGCCCGCCGGGCAAGAAGGTCAAGCGATTGTCGCTGCTGTCGGGCGGTGAGAAGTCGCTCACCGCAGTGGCTTTGCTGGTGGCGATCTTCCGTGCCCGCCCGTCGCCGTTCTATGTGATGGACGAGGTCGAGGCAGCGCTGGACGACACCAACCTGCGCCGCCTCATCGGCCTGTTCGAGCAGCTGCGCGAGAAGTCGCAGCTGATCGTCATCACCCACCAGAAGCCGACCATGGAGGTCGCGGACGCGCTCTACGGCGTCAGCATGCGCGGCGACGGCATCACCCAGGTGATCAGCCAGCGCATGCGCGGGGAGAACCTGGTGGGCGCGTCCAACTGACCCGCCGGGCTCGCACGAACCGCCGCTACCCTGTGGGTATGGATCTTGATGAGACCTTCGAATGGCAGGGGCGGCGGATCGCCTGCGCCAGGATGGGGAGCGGTCCTGATGTCGTCTTCTGTCACGGCACGCCGTTCTCCTCGGTGCTGTGGCAGCCGTTCGCGGAGGCCCTCGCGCGGGACTTCACCGTGCACCTGTGGGATATGCCGGGGTACGGCCGGTCCTCGAAGGAGGCCGGTCATGCCGTCGACTTCGGTTCTCAGGCAGCGGCTTTCGCGGCGCTGCTGGAGCATTGGGGCTTGGCGTCGCCGCACGTGATCGCGCACGATTTCGGTGGTGCGGTGTCGTTGCGCGCACATCTGGTCGAGCGGGTGGCGTATGCGTCGTTGATGCTGGTGGATGTGGTCGCGATTCCGCCCAGCGGGTCGCCGTTCTTCCGATACGTGCAAGACAACCCCGACCTGCTCGGGCAGCTACCCGAGTACATTCACCGGGCGCTCGTCCGTGCCTACGTCCAGAACGCAAGTGTCACAGAGCTTCCGGAGCGGATCCTCGACGCTCTCGTGGAGCCGTGGACCGGTGCGGAGGGGCAACCGGCCTTCTACCGCCAAATCGCCCAGTACGACGAGAAGTTCCTGCGCGAGAACGAGGATCGCCTGGGGGACATGGATATTCCGGTCCACATCGTCTGGGGTGAAGCGGATGGCTGGATCCCCGTCGACCGTGCCCACCGCCTGCACGAGCTGATCGCTGGGTCCACCCTGCGGTTGGTGCCGGGCTCCAACCACCTCATGCACTACGACGCGCCGGTAGCGTTGATGCACGAGGTCCGGGCTTGGCTGGACGCCCGCGGCTGATTCACCTCATCGGCAGATTTCCGCCAGGGCGTGGAAGGCGCGCTTCGGCTCCAGGCTGCCGTCGGGCATGACCTTGCAGACGCCGAAGGCGGCCAGGTCGAGGTCGAAGCGCGGATCCTCGTGGTGCGGGCAGCTATAGCTGGCGAACGTGAACCAGAATGCGGTGTCCACGGATTCGTCCTCGGCCAGGTCGAAGATGGCGCGCATATAGCGGACCTGCTCGTCCTCGTCGCGGACGTAGTCGCCCTTGATGCGCGGCGGATCGGCCTCGTGGTCGGCGATGTCCCAGCCGATTCCGCTGCGTGCGGCCGCGCCCCGATATGTGCAGCAACCGAATTCGGTCACGGCGATCGGCTTGCCGTGCCGGAAGAATTGCCGGAGGCCCGGGCGGCAGGCGGGGTCCTCGGGGTCGACGTAGGCGTCGATGCCCACGATGTCGAAGGGCTCCCAGTCGATCTCCTCCCAGAGCGCGGAGGCGTAGGTGACCTTGCCGCCGAACCGTTTTCGCACCGTCGTCACGGTCTCCGCCAGGAAGGCGTTGATCCGTGGAGTGGCTTCGGCGAGATTCTCCATGGCCGCGGGATCGCCGCTGGTGAAATTCGCGACCCTGGTGAGCAGATCCGCGCCGGGGAGAAAGCCGGCGGCGAACAGGCTCAGCTCACAGCCGGTGACGAAGACCTGCGCTCCGACGGCCTCGGCGCGGTCGGCGCACTCGGCGAAGTACGGCCGCATGTCGTCGGTGGTCAGGTCGCTCGGGAACGGGGAGAACCAGACCTCGAGCCCGGCGTCCACCGCATGCCGTGCCGCGACCGACATGCGCTCCGGGTCGCCGCCGATGATCCGCACGGCATCACAGTGCAGATCCTCGGCGACGACGCGGATCTCCTCCTTCACCGCGTCGGGATCGAACTCGGGCCGCGAACTCAGCCCGGGGGTGAAGCCGGTGTCATAGGTGATGCCCTTGGCGCGCATGGTTTTTCCTGTGTTTGGCGTGGGTGATGTTGGCCTGATTTCGTATTCGAACATTAGGGGGATGTTGAAACGACGGTCAACGAAACCGGCGTTGCATCGGCCCATTTGTGCAGCTCATACCTGCGATTGCTGATTGCAATGACAGTGCCGATCGATGCCCCCGAAGGGTTGAGCATTGCAATGACCGGCTAGGGCGCCACGACGACAGCTACGGCAAGTCGAGACCGTCGTGCGTAACCAGCGACTTGGTCACTCCCCCTTATGGTCGAACGCCCAGATCCGTTGTGCGAGTTCAAATTTCGGGCGAACTTGTCGGTGCCCCGGCGTACTGTCCCCACCATGCCGTCCTACCTGCACGAGGGTTTGGTTGAGCTTTTCCGGTCGCAGCCGATGCTTGCGGCGTGGTACCTGGCAGATGTCTTCGGTGAGCATGTGCCTGACTGTCCGCAGGCCCGAGCCGAGCCTTGCGACTTCACCGATGTGGGGCCGAAAGAGTTTCGCGGTGATTCGGCGTTTGCCCTGATCGGCCCGGACGATCGCACGATGGTCGCTATTGATGTGGAGGTGCAACTCGGGATCGATGAGTCGCGTAGGTGGAGTTGGCCGGTGTACGTGTCGACGCTGCGCTCCCGGCTTCGGTGTCCGACATATCTCCTGGTCGTCGCTCCGAAGCCGGAGGTTGCGGAATGGTGTCGTGAGCCGATCGAGTTCGGTCATCCTGGATTGGTGCTCCGCCCTCTGGTGCTCGGACCGGACCGCGTGCCGGTGGTCACCGATCCTGCGGAAGCAATCGCCGTGCCGGAGCGTGTCGTGCTGTCGGCGATAGCTCACGGCGAGCAACCGTACGCCGATCAGGTGTTCGCTGCGCTGCTGGCGGGACTACACAAAACTACCGATGAGCAGGGCAGAATGTACTATGACGTTGTGGCAGCGGCCCTGTCCGCCACAGCCCAGCGCCGTCTGGAGGAGATCATGGCAACCACCAAGGACTACCAGAGCGATTTCGCCCGCCGATACGTCGCAGAGGGACGTGTAGAGGGTCGTGCGGAAGGCGAGGCAGCGATGTTGCTAGCTGTCTTGGAGGGGCGGGGGCTTGCGGTGTCTTCAGGGGCCAAGGATCGGATCGTTCGGTGTGAGGATCCTGATCAATTGCTGGAGTGGGGTCGTCGTGCCTCCTCTGTCAGTTCGGTAGACGAGTTGTTCGATCAGTGACGGCCGGATATCGGTACCAGAGCGATTTCGCCCCGGCGGTACGTGGCGTGGCGCAGGGGCGTGAGGAGGCGCGGCAACAAGGGCAAGTGGAGCAAACGGCTCGCTCGGTGGTGTCGATATTGAAGGCGCGGGGATTTTCTGTCTTGCCGGAGGTCGAAGCTCGGATCGCAGCCTGCGGTGACCTCGATCAGCTGCTGCGGTGGGTCGTGCGTGCTGTCGATACCGATACGGTCGAAGGACTGTTCGACTGATGTTCGCTCCGTCGAACGTGGTTGGACCGAGCGCGCGAAACTGTCGGTAGCGCAACGTGTTCACGGGGTCTGTCGGGGCGGCTGCGATAATGGCGGGCATGGCGCGGCGGGTGCGGGATCAGATGCGGAATGGTAGGTACGTGCGGCCGCCGGGGAGGCCGGTGCGCAGACGTTCGCGGCGTATCCCGTTCTTCGCGGTGGCTTGGTTCGCGCCGCTGCTGGTGTTGGGTGGGCTGGTGGCCTTCAGCTTCATAGTGCTCGTCGGGATCGTTCTCTTCGGTTCCAGGGACCCGTCCCCACCGGCAGCACCTACGGTGCGCGTGTCACCTCAAGGGTCCGAACCTGCGCAAGTGCCGCCGCCGCCTCCTCCCCGCCGCCCTTGCTATCCGTTCCAGCCGGACTGCACACCGGCGCCAGCAGGCGGCTGACCGCGATCATCAGGCGGCTTCGAACGTGCGTCGAGCAGCCAGGTGATCGGTAGTGGCTCCGCTCGAAGCGCTCGATCAGAGCCGTTGCGGGACAACGGGAATCGCCGACGAACGTGTCGATTTCCGGTGGGTGGTCATGAGTCACTTCTCGTTCTTCTTACTCGCATAGGCTGGTGCGGTGCGATCGGCGGAAGAGATGCGGCAGCGGTGGCTGCATGATGCGCCGAAGATGTTCGCTCGGCCGGAGATGTTCGCCCGTGGTGGCCGGGAGATGGAGTCCGTGGCCGGGGGACGGTTGCGAGACCTCAGATCCAGCCTCGAACGGTAGCACCCGCACCGTGATGAGCGGGGTCCCTACCCCGCCGGGCAGGGCATGGCCACCACCCGGTCGGAGAAGGTCAGGCTTACGGTGCCGTCTACTTGCGACAGGGTTGGTTGTCGAACCCGGTCTTGTCGGTGTAGGTGACGTTAGGAAGGTATGGCCCCATCACCGCTACCTCGTCACCGGGTACCTCGGTGTTCTGCACGGCTTGGTCGAATCCGGTGTCGGGCAGCATGTTCCGGATCTGCAGCATGCCGAAGTCGTGGTCCTTGTATCCGTCGCCCTTGTCCGACCATTCGACGTAGCCGTAACCGCACTCGGGGGTGGCGTTCTTCGGGCGGTCGCCGGAGCGGCTGATGACGACGGTGTAGTTGCCCTCTCGGTCGACGGGGACCTGTTCGTCGTAGGTGCAGTTCATAACCCTTGTGCTGTACGGAGATTCGTTCATGCAGAACGAGACGTAGCGGACGTCGCCGGTGCCCATGACCGTGTCGTGGTTGTAGGTGTTCGGGTGAGTGGGCATCTTGCCCTTCACGACGGCGACTTCGCCGTAGCCGCGGTGCAGGATCGAGCGGATGTAGTTGTTGTGCACGTTGGGGAAGAACCCACCGCCGCCCTCCCGGGGCGGGTCGGTCTCCGCGCCGATGGCATCGTCACCGGTCCAGGTCTGCAACAGGAAGATTCGGTCGTACTGCGGCGTCCACGCGGTCGAACGCGCGATGGTGAGATCGGCGCTCGGGGCGTAGACGGCCGGAAACTCGGGATTGATCGCACGCTTGGTCTGGAACAACACGCCGTCCGGTGGGCTGTCGTAGGTCTTCAGGTTCTTCGGGTCCGGCGGCGGGTACACCTGCGCCTGGACACCGGGGGTATTGGGCAGTGCGTCGTGATCGTCGGTGATCTGATCGGGATAACGCAGGTCGCTGTAGTTCTCGGTACTCAGCCCGAGCGAGGACGCGGCCGGTAGCCGGGTTGCGCCGCCGTGCTGCTTCGCGAAGTCCTTGGATTCGGTGTCGGTGGCATCGCACAGCTCCTGACCGGTGAGGGTGGTGCCATCGGTCAGCGTAAGTTTCGGTTTCGGCAGGCCGACCCCGCCGGTGAGGTCGGTGTCCCTGTCAGGGATGTAGACCCGGTACAGCATCAGGTCGAGCTGATAGGTCCTACCGTCGGACCCGGTTTCCGCGCCCAGGTCCACCTGCCCCAGCTGTGAGGAGGTCCCGGTGAACAGGCTGGTGCGCTGCGGTTCGTTATTGCGCGGATCGCGAGTCGGGTACAGCTGCTGGTTCGCGACGGGGTCGTAGTTGGGTGCGTGATCGACCGTGAGGGTGTAGGCCCGCTCGGCATCGGGGACATCGCGGCGCGCACCGGCCACGAAAGTGTTCGTCGACCCCGGCGCGGGTTGCATCTGGTAGTCGGCCACACCGTCGACAACCGCGCCGAGCTTGTCGTAGGAGATCAGCGAGGAGTATCGCGAATGCGGGAAGGTACCGCTCAACTCCAGCTTCGACCCCTCCGGTCGGCGCAGGTAGGCCGCCCAATAGGCGGTACCCGCGTCGGGGTAGGCGACGTTGAACAACGGGTCGGCCCCGACCGCGCCGTAATGCCAGAAACAGTCACTGAACTCGCCGCCGGTCAAGTCCGTGGTCGCACCGCCGCTGGGTGCTGTCGCGGAAGCCGTTGCCCCGGAGGATGATTCATTTTTCGAGTCGGTGTCCGAACACGCGGCCATGCCACCGATCAGCAACAAGGCCGCGGCACCCGCCCGCCACCGCCGTCCATTCCGCACCAGCGATCTGCTCATCAGCCCTCCGGTCCACGATCAGAAGGAACACGCCGAGCGTGACTACCAGCCATCACGAGGCTGTAGAACGGGGGATCCGGTGCCTAACCCCCGGAAGAACCTGCCGGCGGAGGGCAGCCCGACCCGTTGCAGCGCTCGACGGTCACAGGTGTCGGCACCGCTGTCACGTGGTCCGGCTGCAGTTCGGGCCGCGTGCCCCACTTTTCGCCCGTGGGCGATTCGCACTTCCATGTCACCAGGTAGTCCGCCGGAGCTACGTTCTCGAACGTCGAAGTGATGACATCGTTGCCATTACTCGCCAAATTCATCTTTCCGTAGTCCGGCGGAGTCTCCAGAGTCTTCCGGATCCCCAGCATGCAATCCGCCGTGGATGAGCCGTTGTTGGTGATCTCGGTCGTGACCGTGGAACCGACGGCATGCGCTGTGACGTTGATATCGGTCGGTTCCGCCGATGCCGTGGTGGCGGCGAGCGGCAGGGCCAGCGCCGCGACCGATACGCCGACCAGAGTGGAACGGAGAGCGAGGCCGTTCATCAGCGATCCTTCCCCTATGCGGTTCGGACACATTCACATAAACAGAACAATCGGTACGGCCGCGACGATGATCACAAATAGTTGTCTATCTGTTAACTGAAGGCTGACCGTCGAGCTGTGGTGGTGGTAGCTCAATCGTTCGATCGTCAGCTTGCGTGCTGTTCGGATGCTTGCTTGGGCTGTTTAGGAGCGGTCGTTCGATGGCAGAGAAGGCATAGCGAGAAGATCACCGAGCACTCGGCACCGTTCTTCTACCGCACGCGGCACTTTCCTTCTCCCATGCTCGGCGGCGGCCGAGTGGCCGGCGCGCCGAGCGGGACGGCGTCACCTTCCGTCGGGTGGTCGACGCCGCCGTGGCCGCTAACCGTCCAGCATCGATTTCAGTTGTGCTGCACCGGTTTCTGCGAGCCAGGCGTCGAAGGTGCGGAGGCCGGGGTGGATTTCTCTGAGGGCCGGGATGTCGGCCTGCCAGCCGGAGCCGGTCTTCATCAGCTTCCGGACGGTGGTGGCGATGGGTTCGGGCAGGGTGGTGGCTTCGGCGTCGGAGATCTGCCGGTAGCGGACCTCGTGCCCGGTTGCGCGGCTGATGGCCGCGACGGCGTCGAGCGGCGTGACCTCGTCGCCGGCGAGTTCCAGGGCGCGGCCGTCGAATCGGTCGGGATCGGTCAGTGCCAGGGCGCCGAATGCGCCGACATCGTCGACGGCGATCACCTGCACGGGACGGTCCGGCGGGAAGGCGTGGCGGTTGACGCCGTTCTCGATTCCGTCGAGCAATCCCGTGCGGGCCAGGTAGTTCTCCATGAACCGCACCGGGCGGAGCAGCGTGTACCGCATTCCGCTGGCGACTACCGCATCCTCTATCCGCTTCTTGCCCGGCGACAGGCGCTCGACATCGCCTCGGAAGGATCCGATCCCCGTGAATACGAAGTGGTCGACGCCCGTCCGGCGAGACAGTTCCACCAGCCGGGCACCGCGCTCGGCCTCCAGATCGTCGTCCCAGCCACGCGCGCTGAACGGGGCGGGCGGAACGGCGAAAACGGCGCGGACGCCTACGACGGCCGCTGCCACGCTGTCCGGGGCGTCGAAGTCGCCCACCGCGAGTTCCGCCCCGGCTTTCGCAAGGCTTTGCGCCGCCGCCGATTCCGTATCGCGTACCAGGGCGCGGATCCGATGACCGGCGTCGAGCAAACGGCGCGCGGTCGCGCCACCCTGCTTGCCGGTGGCGCCGGTGACGAGGATGAGATCGTTCTTGTCGGACATCGGACGGTGCTCCTTCGGTAGAATCCGGGTTGATTGACCCGTATTCGGACGGTAGGACGACCATTTCCGTTCTGCCAG
Source organism: Nocardia mexicana NBRC 108244 (assembly GCF_001613165.1). GTDB lineage: Bacteria > Actinomycetota > Actinomycetes > Mycobacteriales > Mycobacteriaceae > Nocardia > Nocardia mexicana. The sequence continues at coordinate 92,225 of NZ_BDBV01000006.1, read as the reverse complement.
TAGTGCACAGAGGCTCCGTAACGAAATGACTGCTCCCTCGCAGCCGGGCGTCCGGGCCGATGCCCGCCGCAACCGCGCCCTGATCCTGGCCGCCGCCCAGCATGCCCTCGCCGAGCACGGCACCTCGGTCTCACTCGCCGAGATCGCGCGCCGTGCGGGCGTGAGCACCGGCACCGTGCACCGGCATTTTCCGGCCAAGCTGGATCTGGTGGAAGCGGTTGTCCAGCAACGCATCGACCGGCTCATGGCGCTGGCCCTGAGTTACCGGGATGCGCCCGACGCGGGCGCGGCACTGCTCGACTTCTGCACCACGGTGGTGACCAGAACGCCGGGCAACAAGGCGCTGTGCGATGTGCTCGAATCCGATGACGGGTGGCCGCGAGACCTGTTGCGCGGCGCGGGGGAGCGGTTCGACCGGGCGCTGGAGGCGCTGCTGGCGGCGGCGCAGCGCGAGGGGTCGATACGCGCCGACCTCACCCTGCCCGACCTGCTGGCGATCTTCGCCGGATGCGTGGCGATCCAACGTAGTTCGGGCCGGACGAACACGCTGTCGCGTCCGGCCGCCATGGTGCTGGACGCCATGCGCACCACTCCGGGCCACGGCGTGACGAAACCCGCTACTCGCCCCACCGGTCGTAACGAAACGCCGTCGCGTAACGAAAGATCCGGACGTTGCCCGATCTGCGGTGCGCCACTACGAAATTCCGGTACCGGCCGCCCGGCCCGCTACTGCTCCCCGGCCTGCCGGCAGAAGGCCCACCGCCGCCGAAGCGCAACAGCTCGCCACGATCCGCCGCACGTCGCCGCCGTCTGACGGCAGGCCGCGAGGTCCGGACGCCCCGTCATGGTGCGCAGAGACCGCGACTGGTGCGTCGGTGGCGAGAAATGGCCCCGTGAGCAATCCGACCGCTGATCGAACCGAGTCCGGCGATCCCGAGGCTTTCGAAGCGGCATCCATACGTCCACCGGTGCGCCGGAACGCGATGGTGCTGGAACACGGTGCGCCGGAACCTGCTGCGCCGGAACCTGCTGCGTTGGAACCTGCTGCGCTGGAACACGGTGCGTTGGAACCTGCTGCGCTGGAATACGGTGCGTTGGAACCTGCTGCGCTGGAATACGGTGCGTTGGAACCTGGTGCGTTGGAACACGGTGTGCCGGAACCTGGTGCGCCCGATCGTGGTGCGCCGCTAACCTCGTCGAGTGCGAACCTTCGTATGGCAGGGGCTCGATGAGCCGCGGATGGAGATCGTCCACGTCGAGGCCCTGGACCGGGCGCGCGGCACGCAGCTCGGTCTGGTGTACGAATTGCATTGGGAACTGGACGGTTCCGAGCTGACCGTCGATATCGGTGACGGTCCGGTCCGCCACCGGCTGGACGGAGCCGACTACTTCGACCTCCAGCACTCGGCGTTCTTCAACACGCTGCCCGTGGTGCGGGACGAGTTGTTGGCCGAGGGCGCCGCGCCGCGCGACTACACGATGCGGTTCGTCACCGTCCCGCAACTGGCCGCCGTTCCGGCAACGCAGCGGTACGTACCGCAGGGCGGCCGCACCGTGCGATTCGTCTCGGGTGACTACGAAGCCGATATCGACTTCGACGACGATGGGTTCGTGGTGCTCTACCACGACTATCTGGGCCGATTGCATCCCTGAACGACGGGGGCGGATCGAGTGCGTCCTCGGTTCGGTCGGCGTGTGGGTTTCGACCGAAAGCATGTCGGAACGACGGTGCGGCTCACCGGAACCGCACTCTGGATAGGAGGGATGGGATTCGCGCGCTGGAGCGGTGGGGGTGGCTCAACTGCGGGGATACAGCCGGAATCCCTCGAATGATGTATGCGGGCGTGAGCGATAGAACTCGCTTGCCTCGTCGGTGATCAGATCCAGGCGAGTGACGCCGCTACGACGGAACAACTCCTTCACCAGCCGGACGCCGATGCCCTCCCTGCGGCGGTGCTCGGCGACCAGCAGCAGGGACAGGTAACCCCACCAGCCGTCGCTGAGCGCGTGTGCGAAACCGACCACCGCGATGTCATCGATCGCGCCGTGGCCGTCGATAGCGACGAGGGTCAAACTGCCCGGTGCGCGGAGGGCTCGATCCGCTCCGTCCAGATCGGCGGGGTAGCTCGGCCACCCCTCGGCCCGGCACAGCGCGACGATTCCGTCGAGGTGCTCGTCGGCGTACTGCACGACCCGCATGACGCGATTGTGCAATCGAGACGGGCGCTGTGTCCTGCAGATTCGGTTCCGCGCAGCGGCTGAGGCACAACCGTAACCGGCCGGGCATCGATGCGTCAGAGCAGATCGCTGACGTCGTCGGGGACGTCGACGGCGTACTTGCGCAGCGTGTCCATCGGGACGACCTCGAGCGCGTTCTCATGGGTGGCGGCGAGCACGACCGGCGCCGCGACTCCATCCTCATGGGCGTGCAGCCAGCGCACCGCGACGACACACCAGCGGTCGCCGGGCTGCAGGCCGGGAAAGTTGTTCTCCGGGCGCGGGGTGATCAGGTCGTTGCCGATCGACTTCTGGTGCTCCAGGAAGTCCTGGGTCACGACAGTGCACACCGTGTGGCTGCCCAGATCCTCCGGGCCGGTGCTGCAGCACCCGTCCCGGTAGAAGCCGGTGAGAGGATCGGTGCCACACTCCTCCAGCGGTCCCCCAAGCACATTTCGATCGGTCACGCCGCCGATCCTATTGTCTAGCTGTCGGATTCGCCGCGCCTTCCGCCGCGTGGTGCGCAGACGAGCAGACCGGTCGGTAGCTGACGGGGTCGACGACCGTCCGAGCGGCGTGTCCTGGCGCTGAGTAACCTCGCGGTGTGTTAGAGGGCGTGTGGCAAACCGTACTCTCGAAGTATGCGGATCGCCTTCGGTACCGATGAATCCACGGATCTGACGCGCTATATGAAGGACTGGCTGACCGCCCAAGGGCACGAGCTGGTGGTGGTCGGCGAGGACATCGCCTGGCCCGAGGTCGGCGGCGGCGTGGGGGAGGCGGTCGCGCGGGGAGTCGCCGACCGCGGCGTGGTGTGCTGCTGGACCGGAACCGGTGTCTCGATCGCGGCGAACAAGGTCGCCGGTGTGCGGGCCGCGCTGTGCACCGATCGCGGCACGGCCGAGGGCGCCCGCAAGTGGAACGACGCCAACGTGCTGGCGCTGGGTCTGCGCCTGACCTCACCCGCCCTCGCCGAGGAGATGCTGGACGCGTTCCTCACCACCGCGCCGGACGACTCGGAGGCCGGGAACTACAGCCGGCTCGGGTGAGATTCGCCGTCGTTCGGCTGCGGATCGAGGTCGTCCGGCCTACGCGGTCACCTTTCACGTCGACGAGGTAATTCTTGCCGCATGGGGCCGCATGGTGACCGCGTAGGCCGGATGCCGTGACTGCGGCAGAGCGCCCGCCCGAGACGTCCGGAAGGCTCGCGCGCCAGTCGGCGTGTCGACGCGCCACGTCGCTGCCGCCCCACGGGTGTTAACCCGCGTTCTGAAAGGATGGGGGCGTGACTGCGCAAGCTTGGATTCTGATCGCCGCGATCGCCGCCGTGCTGCTGGTGGCGTTCGTTTCCGGATTTGTCCTGTACAAACGCCGCCGGGTGACGCTGACCCCGGCCGCTCCCGAGAAGGAGCTGACCGACAAGTCGGGCGGTTACAAGGCGGCCGGTGGATTCAGCTTCAGTCAGGGCGGTGCCGGGTCGGGCACGCTCACCCCGCCCAGCCCGGAACCGGTGCCGCTCGAGCGGACCGACGACGAGGGTCAGCCGCATATCGGCGACGATGCCGCCGTCCCGCGCGACTCGGCGCGCCGCACCATCACCGATGTCCGACTGCCGGAGCCCACCGCCGAGGCGGCGCCCGAGGAAGAGGTTGTCGGGGAGGAGGTCGCCGACGGCGCGCCCGGCGATCCGGCCACGGACGGCGCCGCGGGTTCGACGGCGACGATCGAGACGCCCGCCGGGACCGCCCCGCCGGAAACCACGACCGGCGACGCCGCACCCGATCGTTCCGGTTCCGCACCCGCCGAGACCGCGGCGCCGGACACCGCCGCGCGCGACACCGACCGCGCCGATACCGCGGCCGCCGGTACTGCCGCGCCCGATACCGCTGCGCCCACCGGATCAACTGCGCCGAGTGGAACTACCGCGCCTGTCGGAACTACCGCGCCGAGCACGACCACCACGCCCACCGGAACCGCCGCGCCGGCCGAGACCTCCGCGCCCGCACCGGAGATCGAGGAGATCGAGCCCACCGCCGGTCGTCTGACCAAGCTGCGCGGGCGGCTGTCGCGTTCCCAGAACGCGGTCGGCAAGAGCCTGCTCGGCCTGCTCGGCGGCGGCGATCTCGACGAGGACTCCTGGGAGGAGATCGAGGACACCCTGGTCATGGCCGACCTCGGCACGGCCAGCACCACCACGATCGTGCAGCGGCTGCGCGAGGAAATGGCCTCGCGCAGCGTCCGCACCGACGAGCAGGCCCGCCAGGTGCTGCGCGACGTCCTGGTCGAGGCCCTGCGCCCGGAGCTGAACCGTTCGATCCGGGCGCTCCCGCACGACGACCACCCGTCGATCCTGCTGGTCGTCGGCGTCAACGGCACCGGTAAGACCACGACCACCGGCAAGCTGGCCCGGGTGCTGGTCGCCGACGGCCGCCGGGTGCTGCTCGGCGCCGCCGACACCTTCCGCGCCGCGGCCGCCGACCAACTGCAGACCTGGGGCGAGCGGGTCGGCGCCGAGACGGTGCGCGGACGCGAGGGCGCCGACCCGGCGTCGGTCGCCTTCGACGCGGTCAGCACCGGCATCGACAACGGCGTGGACGTCGTGCTGGTCGACACCGCCGGACGCCTGCACACCAAGACCGGTCTGATGGATGAGCTGGGCAAGGTCAAGCGGGTGGTGGAGAAGAAGGCCGCCGTCGACGAGGTGCTGCTGGTGCTCGACGCCACGGTCGGCCAGAACGGACTCACGCAAGCGCGGGTGTTCGCGGAGGTCGTCGACATCACCGGCGTGGTGCTGACCAAGCTCGACGGAACGGCCAAGGGCGGCATCGTCTTCCAGGTGCAGCACGAACTGGGCGTCCCGGTGAAGCTGGTCGGCCTGGGCGAGGGTTCCGACGACCTGGCCCCGTTCGAGCCGGGCGCCTTCGTGGACGCGCTCCTGGGCTGAAGCCTCCACCCTCACTCGGGAGCCGCCACCTCATTTCCGGCATGAGCCGCCACCTCATTTCCGGCATGCTTTTGGCCGGAATCCAGCGCGAGGTCCCGGCCAAGCGCATGCCGGGAGCGGAGTGTGGGTGTGCCGGGAAGCGGAGGGTGGGCATGCTGGGAAAGCGGAGGGTGGGCATGCTGGGAAAGCGGAGGGTGGGCATGCCGGGAAAGCGGAGTGTGGGGTATGCCGGGTGGTTTGCTGGCACTGCCGTGGCCGATCCGGTGTCATGCCCGGTAGACAGGGAACGCTGGTGACCTGCTGGCCGAACCGGTCGGTTCGGCCGTGGACTTCTCGGCCACGTGCGGGCGAGTCGGTGCCAAAGTGCCTGCGTCGCAGGGCTTCGACCAGCGCGTATCCTGCTCGGTCGGCTCACACCCGAGGGGCCGTCGCAATGAGGTTTCGGCTGTGGTGAACATCACGAAACGTGATGGCAACAATGCACGTTCATCCGTTCACCCAGCGGAAACATCGCTGCGTCACGGCGGAAACACCAACTGAGGAACCTTCTTGTCAGGCTCGTTTGCCGTATTCGGACGGGCCCGAGATGAGGAGGAACAAGGTGGCGTTTCCCGTAATCGGTGAACCCAACACCGGGGACACCGCATGGATGCTGGCCAGCTCGGCACTCGTGCTGCTCATGACACCAGGCCTGGCGTTTTTCTACGGCGGCATGGTGCGTGGCAAGAACGTGCTCAACATGATCATGATGAGCATCAGCGCAATGGGCCTGATCACGGTCCTATGGTCGCTATACGGCTTCTCGGTGGCCTTCGGCGACGACAAGGGCAACCTGTTCGGTGACCCGACGCAGTACTTCGGCCTGAAGTCGGTCTTCGGTGGCAGTTACCTGGCCACCACCGACCCGGCCGCCCCTGCCGCCGTGCCATTGGCCGGGACCATCCCGCTGTCGGTGTTCGTGGCGTTCCAGCTGATGTTCGCGATCATCACCGTCGCCCTCATCTCGGGTGCGGTCGCCGACCGCCTGAAGTTCGGCTCCTGGCTGCTGTTCGCGGGCGTGTGGGCCACGATCGTCTACTTCCCGGTGTCGCACTGGGTGTTCTCCTTCGACGGCATCACCGGCGAGACCGGAGGTTGGATCGCCAACAAACTGAAGGCGATCGACTTCGCGGGCGGCACGGCGGTGCACATCAACGCCGGTATCGCGGGCTTGGTGCTGGCGATCATCCTCGGCAAGCGCAAGGGCTGGCCGAAGACCCCGATGCGACCGCACAACCTGCCGTTCGTCATGCTCGGCGCCGGTCTGCTGTGGTTCGGCTGGTACGGCTTCAACGCCGGTTCGGCCGTCGGTTCCAACGGGATCGCGGGTGCCACCTTCGTCACGACCACAATCGGCACGGCGGCCGCCATGCTGGCCTGGCTGCTGGTGGAGAAGTTCCGCGACGGCAAGCCCACCTCGCTGGGTGCGGCCTCGGGCATCGTGGCCGGTCTGGTCGCGATCACCCCGTCGTGTTCCTCGGTGAACGTCGTCGGCGCGCTCGCCATCGGCATCGTCGCGGGCGCGCTGTGCGCCCTGGCCGTGGGCCTGAAGTTCAGGTTCGGCTTCGACGACTCGCTCGACGTGGTGGGCGTGCACCTGGTCGGCGGCCTGGTCGGCACCCTGATGGTGGGCCTGGTGGCCACCTCGGAGGCGCCCGCCGCGGTCGAGGGCCTCTTCTACGGCGGCGGCTTCGACCAGCTGGGCAAGCAGGCCGTCGGCGCCTTCGCGGTGCTGATCTTCTCGGGCGTGGTCACGGCGATCATCGCGCTGGCGATCAAGTACACCATCGGCCTGCGTGCGAACGAAGAAGCCGAGTTCCAGGGGATGGACGAGTCGGAGCATGCGGAAACGGCATACGATTTCGCTGCTGTGGGTGGCACGGCACGTACGGCCGTCAAGGAGGCATGACGCAATGAAACTGATCACTGCAATCGTCAAACCGTTCACGCTCGAGGACGTCAAGAGCGGGTTGGAGCAGGCAGGCGTGCTGGGCATGACCGTCAGCGAGGTGCAGGGCTACGGGCGGCAGAAGGGCCACACCGAGGTCTACCGCGGTGCCGAGTACTCCGTCGACTTCGTGCCGAAGGTTCGTGTCGAGGTCGTCGTGGACGATGCCTCCGTCGAGAAGGTCGTCGAGGTGATCGTCGAGGCGGCCCGCACCGGCAAGATCGGCGACGGCAAGGTCTGGGTGAGCCCGGTCGACTCGGTGATCCGGGTCCGCACCGGCGAACGCGGCTCCGACGCTCTGTAGGAACCACGATGCCCCGGCGGGAGCGCCGGGCCCGCTCTCGCGGACATCGGACGCGGCGGGGACGGCGGTCCCCGCCGCAGCACAGAGAAGCGCGCGGCGGCCCCGCCCCTGCCGGACAGGCCGGGGCGGGGCCGCCCGCATGCGAGCCGGTTCCTCCGGGGCCGGGCGGATGCATGGTTGGTCCCGCACGCCGGGTGCGCAGGACACGGAATGGGTGGTGGTTGTGGGTTTCCAGGCGAGAGACGAAATTTCGGGCGGTGCAACGGATCTGGTGCGGGCCCGGGAACAACTGCTCGACGGCGGGGACACCCGCCATCCGCGCCTGGACGCCGAATCGCTGCGCCAAGCCCTGGTCGACCTGCACGACCTGTGGCTCACCGGGAAGGGGGCCGAACTGGGCATCACCCGCGACAGCGGCCTGGCGGTGATCGCGGTCGGCGGATTGGGCCGCCGGGAGATGCTGCCCTATTCGGACCTGGATCTGGTGCTGCTGCACGACGACGTCGATCCGGAGCGCGTGGCCGAGGTCGCCGATCGGCTGTGGTATCCGCTCTGGGACGCCCACATCAAGCTCGACCACAGCGTGCGCACGGTCCCGCAGGCGCTGCGCGTGGCCTCCGACGACCTCACCGCCGCGCTCGGCATGCTCGAGGCCCGTCACATCGTCGGCGACGACGAGCTGAGCAACCTGCTGATCGGCGGGGTGCGCCGCGAATGGCGCACCGGAATCCGCTCCCGCTTCGGCGAATTGGTCGAACAGGCGCAGGTCCGGTGGAAGCGCAGCGGCGAGATCGCCCACCGCGCCGAACCCGATCTGAAGAACGGCCGCGGCGGGCTGCGCGATATCCAGCTGCTGGACGCCCTCGCCATCGCCCAGCTGACCGACGCCATGCCGGGGCTCGGTCCGGACGTGCCCGGTGGCGGCCTGAAACATGCCCATCGCCGACTGCTGGACGTGCGCACGGAGCTGCACCGCGTGGCCCGCCGCTCCCGCGATCAGCTGCGCGCCCAGGACGCCGACGAGATCGGCGCCGCCCTGCGCATCGGCGACCGCTTCGACCTGGCGCGCACGCTCAGCGATGCGGCGCGCACGGTCGGCTATTCGGTCGACGTCGGATTGCGGACCGCGGGCAATGCGCTGCCGCGGCGCGGCCTGGCCCGGCTGCGTCGCATGCCGGTGCGCCGACCACTCGATGAGGGGGTGGTCGAACACGCCGGTGAGGTGGTGCTCGCGCGCGATGCCCGCCCGCAGAAGGATCCGGGCCTGATCCTGCGGGTGGCCGCGGCCTCGGCGCAGACGGGACTGCCGATGGCCGCGACCACGCTCAACCGGCTGTCGGAGGACGCGCCGGAGCTGCGCGAGCCGTGGCCGCGGGAGGCGCTCAACGATCTGCTCGTGCTGCTCGGTGCCGGCCGGGGCACGGTGGACGCGGTGGAGGCGCTGGACCGAACGGGGCTGTGGGGCAGGCTGTTTCCGGAATGGGGCGCGGTGCGCGACCTGCCGCCGCGCGACCCGCAGCACACCTGGACCGTGGACCGGCACCTGGTGGAGACCGTCGCCTACGCCAGCGGCCTGAGCACCCGGGTGTCGCGTCCCGACCTGCTGCTGCTGGGCGCGCTGCTGCACGACATCGGCAAGGGCCGCCCCGAGGACCACAGCGTCGTCGGCGCCGAACTGGCCACGCAGATCGGCCGCAGGATGGGGCTGTGGCCCGCGGACGTGCGTGCGCTGTCGGCGATCGTGCGGCACCATCTCCTCCTGCCGGACACGGCGACCCGGCGCGATCTCGACGATCCGAAGACCGTGCGGATGGTCGTCGACGCGCTCGACGGCGATCCGCAACTGCTCGAGCTGCTGCACACGCTCGCCGAGGCGGACTCGCTGGCCACCGGTCCGGGCGTCTGGGGCGATTGGAAGGCCTCGCTGATCGGCGAGCTGGTGCGCCGCTGCCGGCTGGTGATGGCCGGTGAGCCACTGCCGCAGCCGGATCCGATCTCCGAAGCGCTGCTGGAGAAGGCGAAGTCGGGCGGCGTGCACGTCGAGCTGGTGCCCGGCGACGGGCGCTACACCCATGTCGTGACCGTCATCGCGCCCGATACGCCGGGCCTGCTGTCCGATGCCGCCGGGGTGCTGGCGCTGCACTCGCTGCGGGTGCTGTCGGCCGACCTGGCCGGCTCCGGGGCCGCGGCGATCGACCGGTTCGTGGTGACACCGATGTTCGGCGATCCGCCGGACCCCGGGCTGCTGCGCCAGGAGCTGATCCGGGCGGTCAAGGGCGACCTGAACCTGGCGGCGGTGCTGGCCAAGAAGGAGCGCGACGCCGGTGCGCGGTCGAGCCCGTACTCGCAGTCCCGGCCGCGGCTGATCTGGACGGAATCCGGTGCGCCCGGCCAGGTGCTGCTGCAGTTGCGTGCCGAGGATCGGATCGGTCTGCTCAGCAGGTTGGCCGCCGCGCTGGCCGGGGCGGGCGTCGACGTGCTGTGGGCGAAGGTGGTCACCATGGGCTCGGCCGTGGTCGACGCGTTCTGCCTGGATCTCGGCGATGCGGATACGCCCGCGCGGCGCGCCGAGATCGAGGCCGCGGTGCTCGCGGTGGTTCCCCAACCGGAACCGAAGAAACCGGCCGAAACGGACACCGGCGTCGAGTCCGGCGCGATTTACTGATCGCTCGCCCCGTCAGTGAATTTGCTGGCAAACCGGGTGTTTGCTGGTTAACCAGATCGTTGCGTGCGAATCGCGACAACCTGTGTCGGGTGTGATGCAAGCCACTCTAGTATCGGAACCGTTTGAGGGTTCTTCGCTCTGAGCTGTCGCAGTACCTGTCTTTGGCTGTTGTGAAGCATGAGGGGAGCAGGTCGGTGGCTATTGAAGTCGTATCCGCGTCGATGATGACCAGCGATATGACCCGGCACATCGCGCGCTGCGTCGGCGGAGACCGCTGGGTGGTGTCCTGGCTACCGGGCCGCACGCTCACCGGGCAGCAGGCGGTGACGGCCATGACGATCGCGTCGACCGTCACCGATCACGACCCCAGCGCGGCCGAATGGGCGATGCTCGACAATATGGCGCTGGAACTGGGGCTCACCGCACGCGAGGCGCTGTATATGGTGGCGTCGGAGGAGCACGACATCCGACAGGCCCCGCGGCCGCGGCGGCGCTCGCTGGAGTAGTGGTAACCGGCCCGGATCCGACGATCCGCGAGATCCCGATACCCTGGTATGTCGAGTGACGTCCGTCGAGATACCAGGAGCGCGATCGGTGTTCGAATCCCTGTCCGACCGGTTGACCGGTGCCCTCAGTGATCTGCGTGGCAAGGGGCGTCTGTCACCGGCCGATATCGACGCGACCGCGCGCGAGATCCGCCTGGCCCTACTCGAGGCCGACGTCGCGCTGCCGGTGGTCCGGCAGTTCATCGCCAAGATCAAGGAGCGCGCCAAGGGCGCGGAGGTCTCGGCGGCGCTGAATCCGGCGCAGCAGGTCGTCAAGATCGTCAACGAGGAACTGGTCGGGATTCTCGGCGGCGAGACGCGACGGCTGCGATTCGCCAAGACCCCGCCGACGGTGATCATGCTCGCCGGTCTGCAGGGCTCCGGTAAGACCACGCTGGCGGGCAAGCTCGCGAAATGGTTGAAGGGCCAAGGGCATACGCCGCTGCTGGTGGCCTGTGACCTGCAGCGGCCGGGCGCCGTCACGCAGCTGCAGGTCGTGGGCGAGCGCGCGGGCGCGCAGGTCTTCGCGCCGCATCCGGGCACCTCGATCGGCGGCGGCGAGAATCCGCTGGGCGTCACCGCCTCGGATCCCGTCGATGTTGCGCGCGCCGGTGTCGAGGAGGCGCGGCAGAAGCACTACGACGTCGTCATCGTCGACACGGCCGGTCGATTGGGTATCGACGAGGAGCTGATGCGCCAGGCCGCGGGCATCCGCGACGCGGTGCAGCCCGACGAGACCCTGTTCGTGCTCGATGCCATGGTCGGCCAGGACGCGGTCACCACCGCCGAGGCGTTCCGCGACGGTGTCGGCTTCACCGGCGTGGTGCTCACCAAGCTGGACGGCGACGCGCGCGGCGGTGCGGCGCTGTCGGTGCGCGAGGTGACCGGCGAGCCGATCCTGTTCGCCTCCACCGGTGAGAAGCTCGAGGACTTCGACGTCTTCCACCCGGACCGCATGTCCAGCCGCATCCTCGGCATGGGCGACCTGCTCACGTTGATCGAGCAGGCCGAGCAGGTCTACGACCAGCAGCAGGCCGAGGAGGCCGCGCGCAAGATCGGCTCCGGTGAGCTGACGCTCGAGGACTTCCTCGAGCAGATGATGGCCATCCGCAAGATGGGCCCGATCGGCAACCTGCTGGGCATGCTGCCCGGTGCCGGTCAGATGAAGGATGCGCTGTCCCAGGTCGATGACAAGCAGCTGGACCGGGTGCAGGCGATCATCCGCGGCATGACACCCGCCGAGCGGGCCAATCCCAAGATCATCAATGCCTCCCGTCGACTGCGTATCGCCAATGGCTCCGGCGTCACCGTGACCGATGTCAACCAGCTGGTCGACCGCTTCTTCGAGGCCCGCAAGATGATGGCGCAGATGGGTCGCCAGATGGGCATGCCCGGCGGCGGACGCCGAAATGCGAAGGGCAAGAAGGGGAAGAAGGGCAAGAAGGGCGGACGCGGGCCGACGCCGCCGAAGATGCGCGGCGGGTTCCCGGGTATGCCCGGCATGCCGGGCGGCATGCCCGCGGGAATGCCGGACCTGTCGAACATGCCCTCCGGGGCCGACGAACTCCCGCCCGGCCTCGAGGGCATCGACTTGTCGAAGCTGAACTTCCCGAAGAACTAGCGCGTGCTCGGGGCCGACCGAGCGCAGTAGGTTGGGGGAGGTTCTCGACGGCGCGCAACCGGGAGGCGATATGCGACTGCATCTGCGGGGAGTGGTGCTTCCCGGTGACGAAGTGCGTGATCTGTGGGTGCACGACGGGGTGATCTCGTTCGAGCCCGTTCGGGATGCCGAAACCCTGTGCGGCAGTGGGTGGATCGTGCCTGGGCTGGTCGATGCGCACTGCCACGTCGGGATCCGGTACGGCGGGGGACACGAGGATCGCGAGGGGGCGGTCGCGCAGGCGGAGACCGAGCGCGACGCCGGGGCGCTACTGCTGCGCGATGCCGGTTCGCCCATCGATACCCGGTTCATCGATGAGCGCGAGGACCTGCCGAAGATCATCCGCGCCGGGCGCCACATCGCCCGGCCCAAGCGCTACATCCGCGAGCTGGGCATCGAACTCGACGACGAGCGCGACCTGCCGGAGATCGTCGCCGAACAGGCCCGGCTCGGCGACGGGTGGGTGAAGATCGTCGGCGACTGGATCGACCGGTCGGTGGGCGACTTGGCGCCGCTGTGGAGCGACGCCGTCCTGAAGGAGGCGATCGACGCCGCCCACCGCGAGGGCGCCCGCGTCACCGCGCACGTCTTCGGCGAGGATGCCCTGCCCGGCCTGCTCGGCGCGGGAATCGACTGCATCGAACACGGCACCGGGCTGACCGACGAGACCATCGCGATGATGGCGCACCACGGCACCGCCCTCGTGCCGACGCTGGTCAACATCGACACCTTCCCCGAAATCGCCGACAGCGCAACCAAATTCCCTACCTACGCCGCCCACATGCGCGACCTGCACCGCCGCGTCCGCAGCACCGTCGCCGACGCCCACGCCGCGGGTGTCCCCATCTACACCGGCACCGACGCGGGCGGCTCGATCCGCCACGGCCGCATAGCCGACGAGATCGCGGCGCTGTCCGCGGCGGGCCTGACCCCCGACGAAGCGCTGGGCGCGGCCTCCTGGAAGGCCCGCGAATGGCTGGGCCGCCCGGCTATCGCCCCCGGCGCCCCCGCGGATTTCGTCGTCTACCGGGAAGACCCGCGAACCGGCCCCGAAGTACTCGCCGCACCGTCGTTCGTGGTCCTGCGCGGCCGCGTCCACAACCGGCGCGATCCGGTCACCGGCCACCGCTGACGCTGCGGCGACTACTCCTTGTCGAGGTCGCGCATCAATTCGGACACCTCAGGTGCGCCAGGTTCGGATTTCGTGGGCCCAGGCGCGGAGGCCCGCGGCGAAGCCGTCGCGCTGGGTGGGGGTGAGGGTTGCCAGGGCGTTGAGTAGCGGCTCTGCTCGTCGGGCTACGAAAGTCTCCATGTGGTCGCGCTTTTCGGGGCGCAGGCGCACCAGGGTGCGGCGGCGGTTGGCGGGGTCGGGGGTGCGGCTGACCCATTCGGCGCGATCGAGGTCGCCGACGAGTTCGCTGACCGTCGACAGGGCGAGGCCCATCCGGGCGGCCAGTTCTCCGACGCTCAGCGACTGGTCGGGCACCAACTGCACGCAGACCGCCCCGTGACGCGAGGTGAGGCCGCGCCCGACGAACGTCTCCTCGTGATCGGCGGGCATATCCGCGCGGGCCTTGTCGAAGAACGCCGCGATCAGCGGGAGGAAGCCGACGATCTCGGTGATCTCGGTGCGGCTGGGAACCCTTGGGGCGCTGCTCTTGTCGGGCACGGGTGCATCCTATATCTTCGGTTATACGAACAGTTTGTATATCCGAAGTGAGGCTACCATGACCACCTACCACGACGCCGTCAACGATGCGCTCGAACGGCTCGACGACCTCGGATACGAACGCAACCTCGGGGGCGGGGACCTGGCCAACCACGGGCCCATGGGCGCCGAGGCCCTCGCCGTGCTGGGGCACGGCGACGCCGTTCCGGAATGGGTCGAGGTGTATCGCCGCGCCGCCCCGCACCACGAGCCGCCCGTGCCGTACCAGCGCCTCGACGGTGCCGACGAGTCGGATTGGCGTGCGGCACTGGGGGATATCGGCCGCGCCGGGGATTTCGAGGAGCTGTTCCTGCGCGAGATCGCGGAGGAGGGCTGGCAGGCGGTCCTGGTTCGCTGGTGGCCGCGGCTGCTGCCGGGTCCGATGACCGGGCTGACGCACGGACTGATCCGTACCGCCCACGCGGTGCGCGGGCTCGGCGCCACCGACCGACCCACCGACCTGCAGGTGCGGGAGCTGGCCCGGGGGATGGGCTATTGGGCCGCGCGGTTCGTCGATGCGCCGGGGCGCGGACGGCTGGTCGGGAACCTGGGTGTGCCCGCGGCGGTGGCCGCGGTCAACCGGCTGTCGCAGCCGCTGGGCAGCCCGCAGGAAGGGCTGGCCCGCATGCGGAACCCGCACGCGATGCCCGGATACGCCGAAGCCCTGGACACCCTGGTGCCCGACCACCTCGACAGGCTGCTGTCGGATATGACCGCCCACTACGCGGGAATCTGTGTGGCGCATACGGATTCGTGGTTCCCGATCCCGCTGCTGCACGGTGTGACCGCACCGGCCGCGGCGCGGCTCGTCCTGCCGCACCTGCCTCCGGAGCTGCACCAGCCGACGGTGGCCGCGCTATGGCAGGCGCAGGTCACATTGCTGATGATGGTGACCACCAGCCGGGCGGGGGAGGACGCCGCGCTGGATCGGGCCCGACAGGCGCAGCCGCCCGCCTGGGACGAGCTGATCGCGCGGGCGGTCGACCATCGCGATGAGCACGTCATCAAGTTCACCGAGGCCTGTCTGCGCGAGCACGCCCTGCGGCCCGATCCGCGCTACGCCTGGGCCGTCGATATCGCCCAGCAGCGCATCGAGCGACCGGACGGACCCGGACGCTCGGCGGTCGAGGCCCGTTTCCGGGAGACGGCGCGGCAGTGAGACGAGCCTGAGGTTCGGGTGGGCGATTTCCTCGGGTCGGGGGCGGTCTGGCAGAATGGACGATCGTCCTCGTCGGAGCCTCGCGGCTCCGCGTCGGGACAGTGTCAGCCCGTCTCCGGTTACGTACCGCGCGGCGGTCACACACTCTACGCAAAACCGGGCCCGCATCCGTGTGGGTCGCTGAATTGCGCCGTGACCAACCGGCCGCCCCGCGGCGGCCACCACCCGAAAGGCAACAGCCATGGCTGTCAAGATCAAGCTCACCCGGCTCGGGAAGATCCGCAACCCGCAGTACCGCATCGTCGTCGCCGACGCGCGCACCCGCCGCGACGGCCGCGCGATCGAGAGCGTCGGCAAGTACCACCCCAAGGAGGAGCCCTCGCTGATCGAGGTGAACTCCGAGCGCGTGCAGTACTGGCTGGGCGTCGGTGCGCAGCCGACCGAGCCGGTCAAGCGCATCCTCGAGGTCACCGGCGACTGGCAGAAGTTCAAGGGCCTGCCGGGCGCCGAGGGCACCCTGAAGACCAAGGCGGCCAAGCCGTCGAAGCTGGATCTGTTCAACGCCGCGCTGGCCGCCGCCGACAGCGAGCCCGTCGCCGAGGCCACCACGCCGAAGAAGAAGGCGTCGAAGAAGGCCGACGACGCCGAGAAGGCCGAGACCGCTGAGAAGGCCGAGGCTGGCGAGTAATCGTGAGCGAGCGTAGCGAGCGAACCATCAACACAGCGCACTCTGCGTTCATGCCGGAGCCGAGCGCCAGCGAGGTGGAGGCATGAGCGCAGTCGTCGCCGATGCTGTCGAGCACCTGGTGCGCGGCATCGTCGCCAATCCCGATGACGTCAGCGTCGAGCTGATCACCAGCCGGCGCGGGCGCACCGTCGAGGTGCACGTGCACCCGGACGATCTGGGCAAGGTGATCGGTCGAGGTGGTCGTACCGCGACCGCGCTGCGCACCCTCGTCGCCGGTATCGGCGGCCGGGGTATCCGGGTCGACGTGGTCGATACCGATCAGTAGATGGAACTGGTTGTCGGGCGGATCGCCAAATCGCACGGTGTGCGCGGTGAACTCGTGGTCGAGGTCCGTACCGACGAGCCCGAGCTGAGGTTCGCGACCGGCGCGGTACTGCGCGGGCGCATGCCTCGGGCGAAGGCGACACAGGAGTACACGGTGGAGTCGGTCCGGGAGCATTCGGGCCGACTTCTCCTACGCCTGCAGGGTGTTTCGGATCGCGAGGCCGCGGATGCGTTGCGCGGCACGCTCTTCGTGGTCGACAGCGCCGACCTGCCGCCGTCGGAGGATCCGGACGAGTACTACGACCACGAACTCGAGGGACTCACCGTGCGGCTCGACGACGGCACCGTTGTCGGCGAGGTCGCCGAGGTGCTGCATTCGGCTGCGGGAGAACTGCTTTCGGTGCGGGCGGCCGAAGGCGCCGGGGGCACCGCGGGGCGTGAGATTCTCATCCCGTTCGTGACCGCGATCGTGCCGACCGTATCGATCGCCGAGGGCGTGATCGTCATCGATCCGCCCGAGGGACTGCTCGACGAGGAGTGAGCGATGCGCAGCGTCGATGAACCCGCCGCACCGCAGGATGCCGCTGCGCCGCGCGCCGCGCTTCGCCTCGATGTCGTCACGATTTTTCCCGAGTATCTGGAGCCGATGCGAACGGCCTTGCTGGGCAAGGCGATCGACAAGGGGCTCGTGGAGCTCGGTGTGCACAATCTGCGCCGGTGGACCCACGATGTGCATCAGGCCGTCGACGACGCCCCCTACGGTGGCGGTCCCGGCATGGTGATGAAACCGACCGTGTGGGGTGACGCGCTCGACGAGGTGTGCCCCGACGACGCGCTGCTGGTGGTGCCCACGCCCGCCGGTGTGTCGTTCACCCAGGAGACCGCCGAACGCTGGTCTGCCGAACGGCATCTGGTCTTCGCCTGCGGCCGCTACGAGGGCATCGATCAGCGCGTTTTCGACGATGCCGCCCGCCGGGTACGGGTCGAAGAGGTCAGCATCGGCGATTATGTGCTGATCGGCGGTGAGGCCGCGGTGCTGGTGATGACCGAGGCCGTGGTCCGCCTCATCCCCGGGGTGCTCGGCAATCAGCTGTCCCACCAACAGGATTCGTTCTCCGACGGCCTGCTCGAGGGGCCCAGCTACACCCGCCCGGTCAGCTGGCGCGGGCTGGACGTCCCCGAAATCCTGCTGTCCGGCAACCACGCCCGCATCGACGCCTGGCGCCACGACCAGTCCCTGGCCCGCACCCGCGAACGCCGCCCCGACCTACTACCGGACGGCGAGTAATCCGTCGATTCGCCACCGTCGTCCCGGCGCGGATTCGCCATCGTTGTCCTGGTGCGTAGGTTGCCATGGTTGTCCTGGTGCGTAGGTTGCCATGGTTGTCCTGGTGCGTAGGTTGCCATAGTTGTCCTGGTGCGTAGGTCCCCATCGTTGTCCCGGTGCGTAGGTCCCATTGTTCCCGGCATGCTTTTGGCCGGGATCCGCACCGGCCGCAGGGAATTCCGGCCAGCAGCACGCCGGAAGCGGCGATGGCCGGTGACACGGCTACACCCCCACTCGGGGACGGTGGGTGCGGCGTCGTTCCACCAACCACCATTCGGCGGCGAGCAGCGCCACCGTCCAGCCCAGCCAGGTGCCGATGCCCGCGGTGGTCTCGGCCAGGCGGTCGCCGTCGTCCGCGATGCCCGGGGTCGTCACGATCAGGACGACGGTGACGATCGCGCCCCACAGACGGTTGCCGATGATCGAGAGGGTCAGGGCGAAACTGCGGATCATCCAGCGGCGGTGGTCGCCGTACCGGCGCTGCCGGGCCCGCCGGTAGCCGATGACGGTGCACGTCAGCCACAGCAGCGCGAGCATCACATTGCTGACCCGGGCCACCGGGCCGAACGGCGAGAACGCGCCGATGAACAGGGCGAGCACGCCGCCGGGCACGACGCCGCCGAAGACGTACACGCGCCCCGAGATCCGGTGCGCGCGGGGGTAGCGCTGCCGAAACCACGGCCAGACCTGCAGGCAGCAGGTGAGCATCGCGACGGAACCGAACAGCACGTGCGCCACCAGCATGGGGTAGTGCGGCGCGAAGTCGGGCGGTGACGGCACCCGTGAACGGTCGGAGTCGAGGGTCAGGTAGGGCGGCAGCGAGACGGCGACGAAGGCGAAGACCAGCAGGGCCAGCGGCACCACCCACGGCCTCCGCCACCAGCGCTGCCGAACCGGTCGGGCCGGGGTATCGGCCGGAGTGCGTGGGCGATCTGGCGCGATCTCGGTCATCTCGTATCCCTACGTGTACGTCGTATTTGCGTACATCGTATTTCCGATTGTGTGGCCCAAATATGGGGGAAATCCCTGATATTCACATTCCTGCACTAGTGCGCTAGGGTGGTGCGCAATGAGAGATGCAGAGGGGCACGCCCGGCCCGGCCCGCCGTACCTGCGGATCGCCGCCGAGCTCCGCGGTCGCATCGAATCCGGTGAACTCCGGCCCGGCGATCGGCTGCCGTCCACGCGGCAGCTGATCCGGGACCGGGGTGTGGCGATGGCGACCGCGACCAAGGCGCTGTCCCTGCTGCAGCGCGAGGGACTGGCCGAGGCTGTCCCCGGCGTGGGAACGGTCGTCCGGCGTATCCCGTCACTCGCGAAGCAGACTCCGCGCGCGGCGCCGCCCGACTCGGCGCTGACCCGGCAGCGCATCGTGCGCACCGGGATCGCGGTCGCCGATGCCGAGGGACTGCGCGCGGTGTCCATGCGCCGCGTCGGCGCCGAGCTGGGCGTGGGCGCGATGGCGCTGTACCGCCACGTCGCCGACAAGGAACAGCTGTGCGTGCTCATGACCGACGCCGCCTTCGGGGAGCACCGCCTGCCGGAGCCCGGCCCGCCGGATTGGCGTTCCCGGTTGGAGACCGGGGCCCGGTGGCAGTGGCGTATCTATCGGCGCCACCCCTGGGCTGCGCCGCTGGTCGCCTCCCTGATCGATCCGCCGCTGCTGCCCAACGCGATGGCACACGTCGAATGGCAGCTCGCCGTCCTGCGCGATCTCGGCCTGGACCCCGTGATCCTGATGCGGCTGATGATCTCGCTGGCGGGCTACGTCACCGGAATCGCGCTGAGTCGCGTGGCCGAGGTGACCGGCAGCGGATCCGCGGCATTCCGGCGCGCATCCGACGACGCGGCGGCCGAGCAGATCGTCGGCTCGGGCCGGTTCCCGCTGATCGCGGCGTTCGAGGTGAACCGGCGCGAGCTCGACGATATCGACGCGCTGTTCGAGTTCGGCCTGCAACGCCAGCTCGACGGCATCGCGGCGTATCTCGAACGCGAGGCCGAAAACAACAGCGGCGCGCTTTGATTCGGTAGCCGCGGATGAGGGCGGCGCAGCGGTCAGGGTGTCGTGGAACCGGCCTGGACGGACACGATCCGCCTCCTCGCGGCAATTCCTGCCGGGTGGGCCGGATTCGCGACCGGTCAGGCCGGGTGGCTACGCGGGCAGGCCGACCAGCTCGGCGCTTTCTTCCCACAGCCGGTCCAGGCGTGCGGTGTCCGTGGTGTGCGGGGCGGTGCGAACGGCCTTGCGCCGCACGAAGAATCGGCCCGTCGTATCCGATAGCTCCGGTGCCGTGGCCAGCCAGACCGGGGTGTCCGCGCCCGCGTCCGGGCCGCCCAGCATCGGGTTCAGCCATTGCGTCCAGCCGAAGACTCGGAGCAGGCCCGTGGCCGAGTCCCGGCCGAGGCCGGTGTCGCGGATGATGCCGGGATGCGCGCCGTTCACGGTGACGCCGGTCCCCGCCAGGCGACGGGCGAGGCTGTAGACGAACATCGCGTTCATGTTCTTGGTGCGCCCGTAGGCGACGAAGGGGCGGAAGCTCGGGGCCGCGGCGAACCCCCGCTCGGCCGCGAAACCCAGATCGTCCAGGTCGACCGGAACCCTGCGCAGCGCTGTCGGGGAGGCGCCGACCACGACCAGTCGTGCGGATCGTCCTGACGCGGCGATCCTTTCGCCCACCGTGCGCAGCAGCAGATAGGGCGCGAGGTGGTTGGTCGCCAGGGTGCGCTGCACTCCTTCCTCGGTGTGATCGGCCAGATCCGCGACCACGGCGGCATTGCTGATCACGACGTCGACCTGCGCCGGATCGAGGCGGTCCGCCAGTGCTCGCACCTGGGTCAGCAGCGAGAGGTCGGCGAGTTCGGACCGCAGGTCGGCCTGCGGCACGACCGCGCGGATCCGTTGTTGCGCGGCCGCCAGTCGCTCGGTGCTGCGCCCCACCGTGACCACCGTCCAGCCGCGCGCGGAGAGCTGCCTCGCGATCGCCTCGCCGATGCCGTTCGTGGCGCCGGTGACGACCGCCGTCCCTGTGTGGTTCATGTCCAACTCCCGTCCGTACGCTGGTTGACAACGTCAACCTAGGCCGCCAGGTTGACATTGTCAACCTGGTCGTACGATGAGCCGATGGCCCCGACGACCCGTGAGGTACTGCTCGACTCCGCGCTGCGGCTGCTGGACGGCGGCGGGGTCGAGGCGGTGACGCTGCGCGAGGTCGGCATCGGCGCGGGGGTGTCGCACAACGCTCCGTACAAGCACTTCGCCAGCAAGCAGGCGTTGCTGGCCGCCGTGGCGGCGCGCGAATTATCCGAGCGCGCAATCGAATTCGCGGCGATCGCGCAGCGGTATCCGGATCCCGCGGACGTGCTGCGCGAGGTGCTGCACAGCTATATCGGGTGGGCGCTGACTCGCCCGGCGCGCTTCAAACTGGTCTTCGGCAGCTGGTCGGTCGAATCGCCGGAGCTGACCGAGGTCGCGCACAACGCGCAGAGTGCGTTGGTGGCGCTGGTCGCCCAGGCGCAGACCGCCGGTGCGCTGCCCGCGGGGGATCCCGAACGGCTCGCCGCACTGCTGCGCGCGCTGGCGCACGGGGCCGCCGATCTGGCCGCCGCCGGACATCTGTCGGCCGACGGCAAGGGACACGCCGACCCGTCCGATCTCGTCGACGATCTTCTCGGATATCTGCGCGCCTCGGCCCGCCCGGCATGATCCGCGCTGGTTGCGGCTCGCACCCGTCGCCGCTGCTGAGGCGGGTGGGACGAGCGGAACAGGATGTGGCCGAAGGTACTTCCGGTGCGGCACTCTGGCTGGCTGTCGGGGTGCGACGGTAGTGTCTGCGGGCGTGACGACAGCCCCAGAATCCGTCAGCGCAGCACCCAGCACCGACGCTGGTTCCGTCTCGGCCGATCCGCCGGTCGTCGGGACCGTACGCACAATGGGCACAGCCGGCGTAGCCGCCGACAGCCCGCGCACGGCCGGAGCGAATGCGGAGGTACGCCTAGCGAGCGTCAGCCGTCGCATCGCCGATGAGCTGAGCGTGCGCGACGAGCAGGTGCGTGCCGCCGTCGAACTGCTCGACGGCGGGTCCACGGTGCCGTTCATCGCGCGCTACCGCAAGGAGGTCACCGGCGCGCTCGACGATGCGCAACTGCGGCAGCTGGAGGAGCGGCTGCACTATCTGCGTGAGCTGGACGAGCGCCGGACGTCGATCCTGGAATCCATTCGCGGTCAGGGCAAATTGGACGAGGCGCTGCAGCAGCAGATCATGCTGGCCGAGACCAAGGCCCGCCTCGAGGACATCTACCTGCCGTACAAGCCCAAGCGCCGCACCAAGGCGCAGATCGCCCGCGAGGCCGGGCACGAGCCGGTCGCCGACGCGCTGCTGGGCGACCCCACCACCGATCCCGCGCAGTACGACGCCGAACAGCTCGACGGCGCCCGCGCCATCCTGGTGGAACGTTTCGCCGAGGATGCCGACCTGGTGGGTGAGCTGCGCGAGCTGATGTGGTCCCGCGGGCAGGTCACCTCCCGGGTGCGCGCCGGCAAGGAGGAGGCCGGGGCCAAGTTCTCCGACTACTTCGATTTCAGCGAGCCGTTCACGAAGCTGCCCTCGCACCGGATCCTGGCGCTGCTGCGCGGGGAGAAGGAGGAGGTGCTGTCCCTGCACCTCGAGCCCGATACCGAGGAGCCCGTCGAGGGCGAGCGCACGATCTACGAGGGCCGCATCGCGCGGCAGTTCGACATCGCCGAGCGGGGCCGCGCGGCCGACTCCTGGCTGCTGGACACGGTGCGCTGGGCCTGGCGCACCAAGCTGCAGGTGAGCCTGGGCATCGATGTCCGGATGCGGCTGCGGCAGTCCGCGGAGAAGGATGCCGTCGACGTGTTCGCCGCCAACCTGCGCGACCTGCTGCTGGCCGCGCCGGCGGGCACCCGGACCACCATGGGGCTGGATCCGGGCTATCGCACGGGCGTCAAGGTGGCCGTCGTCGACGGCACCGGCAAGGTCGTGGCCACCGAGACCATCTACCCGCACAAGCCGCAGGGCCAGACCGAGAAGTCCCTCGCCGTGCTCGGTGCGCTGGTCGCCCGCTTCGGTGTCGACCTGATCGCGATCGGCAACGGCACCGCCTCGCGCGAGACCGACGCCCTTGCCGCCGAACTGATCTCGCGGATTCCGGAGAACAAGCCCACCAAGATCGTGGTGTCGGAGGCCGGCGCCTCGGTGTACTCGGCCTCGGCCTACGCCTCCCAGGAACTGCCCGAGCTGGACGTGTCGCTGCGCGGCGCGGTCTCGATCGCCCGCCGCCTGCAGGACCCGCTGGCCGAGCTGGTGAAGATCGACCCCAAGTCGATCGGTGTCGGCCAGTACCAGCACGACGTGTCGGAGACCCTGCTGGCCCGCTCGCTGGGCGCGGTGGTCGAGGATGCGGTGAACGCGGTCGGCGTCGATGTCAACACGGCCTCGGTTCCGCTGCTGTCGCGGGTGTCGGGCATCTCCGCCTCGGTAGCGGAATCCATTGTGGCGCACCGCGATCAGAACGGCCCGTTCCGCAACCGCACCGGCCTGCGCGACGTTCCGCGCCTGGGGCCCAAGGCATTCGAGCAGTGCGCGGGCTTCCTGCGCATCCGCGACGGAGAAGACCCGCTGGACAATTCCGCGGTGCACCCGGAGGCCTATCCGGTGGTGCGGCGCATCGTGGACAGCACCGGCCGCGGAGTGCTCGAGGTGATCGGCAACAGCAATGTGCTGAAGGCGTTGCGCCCGGCCGAGTTCACCGACAACACCTTCGGCCTCCCGACCGTCACCGACATCATCAGCGAGCTGGAGAAGCCCGGCCGCGACCCCCGCCCGGAGTTCAAGACCGCGGAGTTCGCCGCCGGCGTGGAGAAGGTCGCCGACCTGAAGCCCGGCATGGTGCTCGAGGGCGTGGTCACCAATGTGGCCGCGTTCGGCGCATTCGTCGACGTCGGCGTGCACCAGGACGGCCTGGTGCACGTATCGGCGATGTCGCACACCTTCGTCCGCGATCCGCGCGAGGTCGTGAAGTCGGGCGACGTGGTGAAGGTCAAGGTGCTCGAGGTCGACGTGGCGCGCCAGCGCATCGGCCTGACCCTGCGACTGGACGACGAGCCCGGCAAGCCGGAAAAAGGCGGCCAGGGCCAGCGCGGCGGCGGCCAGCGCCCGCAGGGGCAGCAGGGTCGCGGCGGGCAGAACCGCGGGAATCAGGGCGGTGGCCAGAACCGCGGTGGCCAGGGCGGCGGGCAGAACCGCGGGAACCAGGGCGGTAACCAGAACCGTGGGGGGCAGGGCCGAAACCAGCAGCGCCGCAACGCTCCCGAGCCGTCCGGCGCCATGGCGGATGCGCTGCGCCGGGCGGGATTCGGCAAGTAGGAGAGGGACAATTCCGGCGGGTAGCCCCGCGCCGGGAGTGGGTTCTGCCGGGCCGCGGGCAGAGTGGTGGTGCGGCGCCATGGCGGATGCGCTGCGCCGTGCCTCTGGCCGCATTCGGCACAGTAATCGCCAGGCAACGAGTCGTTGTTGCGGTGGCGCGGGCACCCTACCGACCGAACGGCGATATCGGCTGAGCCCAACCGTGCGCCGTGGCGGCCGGATAGCCGGACACGTGGGCGGGTTGTGCGGTGCGTCGCGCGGGGTTCGGCCGGTCGTCATGTAATTCCTGCACAATGTGGCAGCGGGTCCGGCGCATCGAGCGCGCGCAGCGGAGACCGCGACCGATCCCGCAGCGACTCCGGAGACGACTGGGACATGGCAGGTATCAGACGGTGGCTCGATGACTCGGTCATCGCGCAGGGGCGTCTACCGCTGCTGTGCTTTCTGCTCGGGTTCATCGTCGGGTTTCTGCTGATTCGCCTGAGCGTCCGGCTGATTCGCAAGCAGGTGCGGTGGTGGCCGGGCAACCTGCGCGCGGGGGACGTGCACATCCATCACATGGTGTTCGGGGTCGTGCTGGTGCTGCTGTCCGGGATCGGGCTGGTCGCGTCGTATGGCAGCGGGGTCGGCACGGTGAGCGTGCTGGCGTCGGCGTTCGGCGTCGGCGCGGCCCTCGTGCTCGACGAGTTCGCGCTGATCTACTACCTGCGCGACGTGTACTGGGAGGAGCAGGGCCGCACCTCGGTCGACGCGGTATTCGTCGCGCTGGCGGTGACGGGGCTGCTGCTGCTCGGCTTTCATCCGCTGTGGCTGCTCGAGGTCAACGACATCCGCTACGACGGCAGCCGGCCGGGCCAGATCCTGGGCGCGCTGTTCGCGATCGTGAACCTGGCACTCGCGGCGATCGTCATCGCCAAGGGCAAGATCTGGACCGGCCTGTTCGGCATGTTCTTCCTCCCGCTGCTGGTCGTCGGGGCGCTGCGGCTGAGCCGCCCCGGCGCGCCCTGGGCGCGCTGGCGGTACGCGGGCCGGTCGAAGCTCATGCAGCGGGCGATCCGGCGTGAACGCCGCTACCGGCGCCCGGTGATCCGGGCCAAGATCTTCGTGCAGGACCTGATCGCCGGGAGCCCGGACGTCGCGCACGTGCGGCGCGCGACCGAAGAGGAATTGGCGCGTACCGTGGTTCCGGCCCCCGCGCCGCCGCACCCGGTGTGGGTGGGCCGCAAGGTTGCCGACTGACCTGCCCCGGGCCTCCGCAGGCCTGGCCATAGCGGGCGAACGTGGCGTCGGCAACCCGATTAACCGTCCGGGTGCGTGGTCTGGCACAATAACCGGGTTGCCCTGGGCGAGTCCGCCCGGCGCACCGCCCAATATCCGGAGCACGAACCGGTCGAGCGGCAGGCCGCCAGGTTCCTCTGTTCACGAGAACTTCCAAAGGACGGAAATGAACACCCTCGACTTCGTCGACGAAAAGTCGCTGCGCACCGATGTCCCCGACTTCCGGCCGGGCGACACCGTCAACGTGCACGTGAAGGTCATCGAAGGCAACAAGGAGCGCATCCAGGTCTTCAAGGGCGCCGTGATCCGGCGCCAGGGTGGCGGCATCCGCGAGACCTTCACGGTCCGCAAGGTGTCCTTCGGTGTCGGCGTCGAGCGCACCTTCCCGGTGCACAGCCCCACCATCGACCACATCGATGTCGTGACCCGCGGCGATGTCCGCCGCGCGAAGCTGTACTACCTGCGCGATCTGCGCGGCAAGGCCGCCAAGATCAAGGAAAAGCGCTGAGGCAGCCACTCTGCTCGTAAAACCCCCGGCCGGTCGGCCGGGGGTTTTTCCTTTCCCGCGCCGGGGCGGCACCGCGCGGGCACTCAGCATGCCGGGCTACGCTGTTCGGCGTGGCAGACGAAATCGACTCGGTGCGGGTATCCGGAGCGGATGACGAACGCGCGGGGGCAACCACGCCGAGGCGACGGCGGGCCAAGAAGCAGAAGAAGCAGCGCCCCTTCTGGCAGGAGCTGCCGATCCTGATCGTGATCGCAGCGGTGATCGCCGCGCTGGTGGTGACGTTCATCGGCCGTCCGTACGTGATCCCGTCGCAGTCGATGGAGCCGACGCTGCACGGCTGCGCCGGCTGCACCGGCGACCGCATCTACGTCGAGAAGCTGAGCTACGACTTCGGCGACCCCTCGCCCGGCGACGTGGTGGTGTTCGTGGGCCCGAGCGATTCCTGGAACAAGGCCTACCGCTCCAACCGCTCCAGCAATGTCGTCATCCGCGGCGTCCAGAACTTCTTCTCGTTCTTCGGGCTGGTGCCCCCGGACGAGAACGATCTGGTGAAGCGTGTGGTCGCGACCGGCGGTCAGACCGTGCAGTGCTGCGACGCCCAGGGCCGGGTGATGGTCGACGGCAAACCCCTCGATGAGTCGTACGCGCACTACAACTTCCCGTACCAGCCGGGCCTGCCCTACGCGACGAATGTGCAGGGCACGCTGCGGATCAACCCGGTGGGCCGGGAGTTCGGGCCGGTCAAGGTGCCCGACGGCAACGTCTGGGTGATGGGCGACAACCGCAACGAATCCGCCGACTCCCGCGCGCACGTCGACGACGAATACTCCGGCACCGTGCCCGTCGACGACATCCGCGGCAAGGCGGTGTTCAAGATCTGGCCGCCCAACCGGATCGGGCCGATCCGGTCGGAAGACCCCCAGACGAACTGACCCGGGTAGCAGCCGGAAATCGAACGCGCGGATAATCGAATGGTGGCAGCAGTGGCGCGGAATCAGCAGCGCGCCGCCCGCAAGGGTAAGGGCGGCAAAGGGATTCGACCCATCGCCGTGCGCAGCGGCGATTGGCCGCCCCGGGTCGTGATGCGCAAGGCGAGTGGCCTGCGCACCCTGGAGGCGGCGCTGATCCGCAGCGGGCTGGGGCCCGTCGCGGGCGTTGACGAGGCCGGGCGCGGATGCTGCGCGGGGCCGCTGGTCGTCGCGGCCTGCCTGCTCGCGCCCAAGGCCTACGATTCGCTGGCCGAACTGGACGACTCCAAGCGGCTCACCGAGGCGACCCGGGAGCGGCTGTTTCCGATCATCAAGCGCCGGGCGCTGGCGTGGCAGGTGGTGGTGATCCCGGCATGGGAGATCGACGCCATCGGCATTCATGTCGCGAATATCGAGGGCATGCGGCGGGCGGTGGCCGGGCTGGGCGCCGACCCCGGCTACGTGCTCACCGACGGCTTCCGGGTGCCCGGCATTCCCGTGCCGTCGCTGCCGGTGATCGGCGGGGACGCGTCCGCGGCCTGTATCGCGGCGGCCAGCATCCTGGCGAAGGTGACCCGCGACCGCATGATGGTGGACCTGGACAAGCGGATCCCCGGCTACGGCTTCGCCGCGCACAAGGGCTACAACACCCCGGAGCACCTGGCGGCCCTGAAGGAGCTCGGGCCGAGCAACGAACACCGCCGGTCCTGGCGGAATGTGCGGTTGAACGGGCAGTCCGAAGGAGTCGCACCGGACGAGACGGTCGACGCCGCGGTGCTCGACGCGGAGGAGGCGATCGATCCGGAGGCAATGATCGAAGCCGAGGCGCTGATGGATCCGGAGGGCGTGGTCGCCGATCCGGACATGCCCGAATCGAGGCGAGTGGCTACCGGCACCGCCCATGCGAGATGATGTCGGCACACGCATTGTGGCGAGAAGGAGGACATTCCACCAGATGAGTGCAGAGGACCTCGAGAAGTACGAAACCGAGATGGAGCTCTCGCTGTACCGCGAGTACAAGGACATCGTCGGTCAGTTCTCGTACGTGGTGGAGACCGAGCGCCGCTTCTATCTCGCCAATTCCGTCGAACTGCGGCCGCAGAACGCCGACGGGGAGGTGTATTTCGAGGTGCGCATGTCGGACGCGTGGGTGTGGGACATGTACCGGCCTGCGCGGTTCGTCAAGCATGTTCGGGTGATCACGTTCAAGGATGTGAATATCGAGGAGTTGGAGAAGCCGGACCTGCGGTTGCCCGAGTAGGGGTGGACCCCAACCCTGCGTCGCGTCGCTTGTTGTGCACAGGGTTGGGGTTATCAACAGGTTTCTTGTTTTGCCTGGTCGGAGTCGTTGAGGCGCTTCGGGTTTCGGTCATCGTGGGCGGGTGGCACATAATCTGGCGCTGGGGGCGCAAGGGGAAGAGCTGGCCGCGCAGTTCCTGCGCGAGGCCGGGATGGAGATCGTCGAACGGAACTGGCGCTGCCGCTACGGCGAGCTGGATCTGATCGCTCGCGATGCGGAGGTGACCGCGTTCGTCGAGGTGAAGACCCGCTCCGGGCTGGGGTTCGGGGTTCCCGCGGAGGCGGTGACTTTCCGTAAACAGCAGCGCATTCGGCGGCTGGCGCTGCTGTGGCTCAACGAGCAGGCGGGGCCGTGGCTGCGGGTGCGCTTCGATGTGGTGTCGGTGCTGCTGGTCCGCGATAGCGAGCCGGTCATCGAGCACCTGCGGGCGGTGTTCTGATGGCGCTGGGCCGCGCCCACTCGGTCGCGGTGACCGGCGTGGACGGGCAGCTGGTGGAGATCGAGGCCGATATCGGGCAGGGCCTGCCGTCGGTTCACCTGGTCGGGCGGCCGGACACCACGCTGCAGGAATCCCGGGACCGGGTGCGGGCCGCGGTGACCAATTCCGGCGAGAAATGGCCCGACGGCCGGGTGATTCTGGCGCTCTCGCCCGCGACGCTCCCGAAGATCGGCAGCGTCTACGACCTGGCGCTCGCGGCGGCGGTGCTGGACGCGGGGGACGCGATACCGTCGGCGCGGCTCGCCGGGGCCGTGCTGCTGGGCGAGCTGGCGCTGGACGGGCGGGTGCGGCGAGTGCGCGGCATCCTGCCCGCGGTGCTGGCGGCGCGGGGTGCGGGCCGGTCGACCGTGGTGGTGCCGGAGTGCACGCTGGCCGAGGCCGGACTGGTGGACGGGGTCACGGTGCTCGGCGCGGCGACGCTGCGGGAACTCATCGACTGGTTGCGTGGTGACGGTGCCCTGCGCGAACCGGACGGGATACTGCCGCCGCCCGAGCGCACCGGTGGCGACCTCAACGAGGTGGTGGGTCAGGACGAGGCGCGCTGGGCGCTGGAGGTGGCGGCCGCCGGCGGTCATCACCTGTTGCTCACCGGGCCGCCCGGGATCGGGAAAACCATGCTGGCACAGCGCCTTCCGACACTGCTGCCACCGCTGAGCGAGACCGAGTCGCTCGAGGTGACGGCGATCCATTCGGTGGCGGGCACGCTGTCCGGCGACCACCCCCTGATCACCGCCCCGCCGTTCGTCGCGCCGCATCATTCGTCGTCGGTGAGTTCGATGGTCGGCGGCGGGTCCGGCTCCGCCCGGCCGGGGGCGGTCAGCCGGGCCCATCGCGGTGTGCTGTTCCTCGACGAATGCGCCGAGGTCGGCGCCAAGGTGCTGGAAGCCCTGCGAACTCCGTTGGAGGAGGGCGAGGTTCGCATCGCCCGGCGCGACGGCGTGGCCCGGTACCCGGCACGCTTCCAGCTCATCCTGGCCGCCAACCCGTGTCCCTGTGCGCCCGCTCGCGATGTGGACTGCATCTGTGCGCCTCTGGCGCGGCGGCGTTACCTCGGCAAGTTGTCGGGGCCGCTGATGGATCGGATCGACATCTGGGTTCAGATGCACGGCCAGGCCGCGGGCGCCTTCGCCTCGTCGGAGGCCGAGAGCAGTGAGGTGGTGCGGGGGCGCGTCGAGGTGGCCCGGCGGGCGGCCGCGCGGCGCTGGTCCGGCCACGGCTGGGTCGCCAACGCCGAGGTCCCCGGACACGTGCTGCGCCAGCGATTCCGGCTGCCCCGGGAGTCACTGACTCCGGTCGAGAACGCCTTGCGGCAGGGGCGGATGTCGGCGCGCGGCGCGGACAGGGCGATCCGCGTCGCCTGGACCATATGCGACTTGCGGGGCGGGGACGTGCCCACCACGCAGGATGTCCTGCAGGCGTTGAACTTCCGGCAGCGGGGAGCGTCGTGAACGGGAATCGGCACGGGACGATCGCGTCGGCATCTCGACTCTGCGCTGCACAGAGCGAATCGTCCTGGTCGCCGCAACCGGCGCCATTCGGGTGCGCACGCACACGTTTCGAGAATGCTGCGGTAACCGATCATCAGGCCGCGCGCCGAGAGTGCTCCCGCACCCGGCAGAGATCGAATGCGATCGGCCTCGCCGCGTGTAGTCGATTCGGCGGGCGCCCGGGGCGCGGTGCCACGGGGAGCCTGTCGCCGGTTGTGGGCGGGGGAGACGGATGAGTGCTGGCGAGGTCGATCTCGACGGTGGCGAAATGCCGGATGTCCTCTGCGGCACAGGCGAAATGCCGGATGTTCTCCACGGCGCCGGCGAACCGCTGCTCGACGCCGACGAGCGGCGGCTGGCGTGGGTGTATCTGTCGCGGGTGGTGGGCGGTCCGTGCGCGGCGCTGTCGGCGCTGATCGAGCAGGTGGGTGTCGTGGAGGCGGCGCGGGCGGTATGGGAGTGCGATCTGCCGGAATCACTGCGCGGGCCCACGGAGGCGCGGCGGGGGATCGACCGTGCCGAGCGAGATCTGGAGTCGATCGCGCGGCTGGGCGGGCGCGTGGTGACGCCGGACGATCCGGAATGGCCTGCCTGGCGGATGCTCGGGCTGAGTCAGCTCGATCCGGCGCGGGACGCGGGAGCCGCGGTGCCCCTGGTGCTCTGGGCGCGCGGGCCACTGTCGCTGCTGCATTCCACGGATCAGGCGGTGGCCGTGGTCGGAGCGCGCTGCAGCAGCGGCTACGGCGACCATGCGACCGCCGATATCGCCGGGGAACTCGCCGGTCGCGGCTGGACGATCGTCTCGGGAGCCGCCTTCGGCATCGACGGGGCGGCGCACCGCGCGGCGCTGGCGGTGGGCGGCGCCACGGTTGCCGTGTTGGCCTGCGGGGTCGACCGGCCCTATCCCGCCCAGCACGAGCGACTGCTCGCCGAGATCGCCGAGGTCGGCGCGGTGGTCAGCGAGTATCCGCCCGGCACCACGGCGCACAAACACCACTTCCTGGCTCGGAACCGGCTCATCGCGGCGCTGGCCGACGGTGTGCTCGTGATGGAGGCGGGCCTGCGCAGCGGGGCCCGCAACACCGTGAAGTGGGCTCGCCGCCTGGGCCGCCCGGCGTTGGCCGTGCCCGGTCCGATTACCGCCGCGTCCTCCGCAGGCTGCCATCGCATGATCCGGGACGGCGAGGCGCTGCTGGTCGGCCGGGCGGAGGAAGTCGTCGACGAGATCGGACCGTTGCGGCTGTCGCTACCGGGCGGCACCGTCGCCGACCCGGCCGATGCCCTCGACGAGGACCTGGCGGCGATCTATGCGGCGTTGCCCACGGTGGGCTCGCGCACCCCACACGAACTCGTCCGCCAATCCGGCCTGCCACTCCCCGCCGTGCGCGCGGGCCTGCCCGCACTCGAACTCGCCGGGTTGGTCGGTCGCGACGAAAGTGGCTGGTACCGAAGGTTTCAGGGCCCGGAGAACCGAGGTGTCAGTGGCATATGACCGAAGAGTTCGTGCGGTGTTGCTCCGGAGGCTGTGGCGCGCGCTCAGAGCGCGAAGAGCAGTACGGCGCTGAGGACGTACGCCACCGCGGTCGCGAAGTGGATGCCGAACGCCACGGCTTTCGTGCCGCCGTTGCGCAGGACGACGACGGTGTCGCCGAACGGCGCCACGGCGACGACCAGCATGTACAACGCCGCTGCCGGTGCGCCGGCGAAGGCCAGCAGGGCCAGGCCGACGAGGCCGAAGGTGCCGTCGCGAATGCCCTTGATCGTGAGGTAGGCCCGGTCCTGCTCGGCCCGCACGCCGTATCGGGCCGCCGCGGCCCACGGGGCGACCAGGAAGCGGATCCCGACAACGAGGATCAGCAGATTGAGGACGATGGCCAGCCCGTAGGCGATGGTGGTGAGCATTGCCGACTTCTTTCTATCAGTGCTAGGAACTGAACCGACGCTAACAGAAGCGCCGCAAGATTGTCTAGCATTGCTAGAATTGATGTGTCGATCAAGTCGTGCCGAGGATGCGAGCGTCAGAACCGTCACAGGGGACCGCTCGCGTCCCCGGGCGATGTCGACAGGGGGGAGGGATGGGTTCGGCGCGGCGACTTGCCGGTGGTCTCGCTGTCGGGCGACTGTAGTGGGGTGGAGGAACTGCCCGAGGATTTGGATGCGCTGCTCGTGGAGTACGGGCGGCATCTGCGGCTCGGGCGCAATCGGTCGGCACATACGGTGCGGGCCTATCTCGGGGACGCGCGGTCCCTGCTGCGGCACCTGCTGGACCGGTCGTCGGATTCCGGTGTGGCGGAGGTGGATCTGCCGCTGTTGCGGTCGTGGTTGGCCGCACAGGCGAGCGGCGGCGCGGCGCGGACGACCATGTCCAGGCGGGCGTCGGCGGCGCGCACGTTCACCGCGTGGCTGACCCACACCGGCAGGCTCGCCGCCGATCCCGGTCCCCGGCTCGGGTCGCCCAGGGCGCACCGGGTGCTGCCCGCGGTGCTGGGCCGGGAGCAGGCGACCACTGCCATGCAGGCCGCGGAATCCGGTGCGGCACAGCATGAACCGATGGCGCTGCGGGATCGGTTGATAGTCGAGATGCTGTATGCGACCGGAATTCGCGTCAGCGAGCTGTGCGGACTGGACATCGACGACGTCGATCGGGAGCGTCGGCTGGTGCGGGTGCTCGGCAAGGGCAACAAGGAGCGCTCGGTGCCGTTCGGGGTCCCCGCCGACCGGGCGCTGGAGGATTGGTTGCGTTCCGGGCGCCCGTCCTTCGCGACCGCCGATTCCGGCCGCGCGCTACTGCTCGGCCGCCGCGGCAGACGCCTCGACCAGCGCCAGGCCAGAACCGTTGTGCACGAGGTGGTTTCGGCGATACCCGGCGCGCCGGACATGGGTCCGCACGGCCTGCGCCACACCGCCGCCACCCATCTCCTGGAGGGCGGCGCCGACCTGCGCATCGTGCAGGAATTGCTAGGCCACGCCAGCATGGCCACCACACAGCTCTACACCCACGTCTCCATCGAACGGCTGAAGAAGGTCCACGACCAGGCCCACCCGCGCGCCTGAGCTGTCGTGTCGACGCGTTCCCCGGAGGGTGGGTGTCAGCGCGGGCGGATGGCGTCGATGTACTTTCCGGCGATGTAGCGCTGGACCGCGCGGACGACCGGGCCGCCGAGGCGGGTGTACCAGGCGGCGGGACGGGAGAAGGATGCCACGACACCGTAGACGGAGTCGTCGGCCGGGTCGTATTCGACGGCGAAGAGTTCCTCGCCGATCTCCGGGTGGCCGGGAAGGGTGCCGTAGGCGAAGCCGCGGCGGTTCGGCTCGTCGAGCACGTAGACGACGCGACACGGGGCCGTGATGCCGAACGGGCCGGGGCCGAGGCGGACGGTCAGCTCCGTCTCCGGTTCGGCCGAGGGTGTGCTCGCCGAATGGAAGATGCCGGTGCCGTGCTGCATGCGGTACGCCAGGATCTGCGTTCCCGCCGAGTCGAATATCGCCCGGCCGGATCCGATGCGGCGGCGTAGCCGGAAATGGTGGTAGCCGGGCGGGAATTCACCGTTCGTCGCGCCGGTTTCGGCATAGGTGAAGGCGGGAGTGCCGGACGGGGTGGACATGGGGCCATCCTGCTCGACACCGCGGCCGTGTGGAAGGTGCACGAGGTGACGCACACGCGTGGATGTATCGCGAGCTATCACCGATAGTTCATGCTACCGTCGGTTAGGTAACCCTAATTATGGAGGTGTTTTCTTTGGCTCGCACCCGTCACAGCTTCGTGGTCCGCCGCACCGAGCGCCTGAACGACCATCTGATCCGCGTCTATCTCGGTGGCCCGGGCTTCACCAGCTTCGAACCCAGCGACTACACCGACTCCTACGTCAAACTGCTGTTCCCCGGCCCGGACGGCGACACCATGCGCACCTACACGGTGCGGTCGGTCGACTCCGAGGCCGAGGAGATCGCCATCGACTTCGTCTACCACGGCGACGAGGGCGTCGCCGGACCCTGGGCCGCGGCCGCACAGGCGGGCGACGCGATCGACCTGTTCGGCCCCGGCGGCGCGTACTCGCCGAGCCCGGACGCCGACTGGCATCTGCTGGCCGGTGACGAGGCCGCGCTGCCCGCCATCGCGACCGCCTGCGCCGCGCTCCCGGCCGACGCGGTAGGCCGCGCGTTCGTCGAAATCGCGGGTCCCGCAGACGAACTCGACTTCGACCGCCCGTCCGGAGTCGCCCTGACCTGGGTCTACCGCGGCGACGCCGAACCGGGCGAAGCCCTGGTCGCGGCCGTGCTCGCCGAACCGTGGCGCGACGGGCAGGTGCACGTGTTCATCCACGGCGAGGCCCAGGCGGTCATGCACAACCTGCGCCCCTACATCCGCAAGGAGCGCGCCGTCCCCGCCGACCGAGCCTCGATCTCCGGCTACTGGCGCCGCGGCCGCACCGAGGAAACCTTCCGGGAATGGAAGCGCGAGCTGGCCGAACGCGAGGGCGCCGTCCCGGCCGCACGTTGAGACCGGCTGGTAGGTCGCCCGGCGTCGTGCCCGCGTGCCTGCGCCTTGGCCCCAGGCTACCGGCGCCGTGGACCGCACCGAGGTGACGTTCCGGGAGTGGAGGCGTGAGCTGGCCGAACGCGAGGGTGCCGTCTCCGCCGGACGTTAGCACTGCTCGAGGCATCGCGGGATGGACCGGCCAGTGGGTCGATGGGCCGCAGTCAGCGAGGAAAGCGCCGCTTGCGAGCATGACGGCAGGCGTGCAGGGCTCACCGCGCGAGCGGCCGATGTCGTTGGTGAAGCGGGTGGCCGTGCGGGAGGGCGCCGCATTCGTCGCGCGAGCTGTGAGTATCTGGTGGTGAATGGGGCGGATCGCGCGCGGTGCCGGAGGTGATTGCCCGCAGAGACGGCACCGGCGCAAGGATATTCATCGCGCCGGGATTACGGGTTTGAGGCGTAGTGGGGTGGCGCGGATCAGGCCGAGCGGGTCGAGGTAGTCCCGTCCGCGGCGGGCTCCCCAGTGCAGGCACGGGGTGGTGCAGCCTGCGTGGCCGGTCTCCAGTGTGCCGATGGGTTCGCCTCGAATTACCTTGCGCCCCACCGTGACCGAGGCGCGCACCGGTTCGTGGGTGGTGCGCAGCCCGCCCGCGTGGTCGAGTGAGACGACCGGCTTGCCTGCCACCTCACCCGCGAAGACGACCACGCCGTCACCGGCCGCGAGTACCGCTTGCCCGGCCGTGCCGCCCAGGTCCACCCCGCGATGCCCGGGCAGCCAGTCCTGCGGCGGTTTGTCGAACCGGCGCAGCACCGGAGGCCGCGGCTGCAGCGGCCAATCGAAACGACCGCCCGGCGCCGCACCGGCCTCGGGCGCAGACACCGTCGGCAGCAGCAACCACGCGATTACGAACATGAGTACCCGGCACATCCAAAAAGCTTGTCGCACAGCGCAACGCGTCGGAAGCCCATCGTCGGCGAGTGTGGACAACCGGCGCGATTGTGAACAGAGTGCGTCCGCCCGCCGCGGCCGTTCGGGGGCGATACAGGCTGTCCGAAAAGCAGGCGCTGCCGCGCAGGTCGGCCGCACGAATCGGCTGCTGTGGGCCCACGAACCCGCCGCTGGCCGGGAAGCCGTGAACGGGGCCTACCCGCATCTCCTCGCGGCGCACCGGTAGTCGTGACCGGACTTGGTGTCTGTCCCCGCCGGGTAGTCATGGCCAGGGCGGCATAATCCCGCAGGTGTCGGGCAGCCGGGACCGGGCGCATCGTCCTGCCGCTCGTCGGAGGGCGCCCGGGCACTGTCTGCCGCCGCGTTTGTACTGCGCACAGAGGTGGGCGCCTGACCACCGATTAGGTCCGGACAGGGCGGCGGCGTAGACTGGCCAGGCGGTTCACCACGTGTGGGCCGACTTCGCGCGCCTGCATTGCATGGTCGTCGGCTGGTCCCGAGTGTTCTCGAAACCCCGGGTCCGGCGGCCTCGGGCGCCAGGGCGGGGATCGCCGATCCCTGCATCAACCGGCAAACGAAAGAGAGATACGAGAGCTATGGCTGTCGTAACCATGAAGCAGCTGCTGGACAGCGGCGCACACTTCGGGCATCAGACCCGCCGTTGGAACCCGAAGATGAAGCGGTTCATCTTCACCGACCGCAACGGCATCTACATCATCGACCTGCAGCAGACGCTGACCTACATCGACAAGGCCTACGAGTTCGTCAAGGAGACCGTCGCCCACGGTGGCACCGTCCTCTTCGTCGGCACCAAGAAGCAGGCCCAGGAGTCGATCGCTTCCGAGGCCACCCGCGTCGGCATGCCGTATGTGAACCAGCGCTGGCTGGGCGGCATGCTCACCAACTTCTCGACCGTCCACAAGCGCCTGCAGCGCCTGAAGGAGCTCGAGGCGATGGAGCAGACCGGTGGCTTCGAGGGTCGCACCAAGAAGGAAATCCTCATGCTGACGCGTGAGAAGAACAAGCTGGAGCGCACCCTCGGCGGTATCCGCGATATGGCCAAGGTGCCGTCGGCCATCTGGGTCGTGGACACCAACAAGGAGCACATCGCCGTCGGCGAGGCCCGCAAGCTGAACATCCCGGTCATCGCGATCCTGGACACCAACTGCGATCCCGACCTGGTCGACTACCCGATCCCGGGCAACGACGACGCGATCCGTTCGGCCGCGCTGCTGACCAAGGTCGTGGCTTCCGCCGTCGCCGAGGGCGTGCAGGCCCGCGCCGCGCGTGCCGGTGGCGACGCCAAGCCGGAGGCCGGCGCCGGTGAGCCGCTCGCCGAGTGGGAGCAGGAGCTGCTGGCTCAGGCGAACCCGAGCACCGAAGAGGCCTCCGCCGCCGAGGCTCCCGTCGAGACCGCGGCCGAGGCCGAGCTGAAGGAAGACCCGGCCACCAAGACCCCGGCCGACTTCTGATCGATGTCCGACTACGGCAGCGGCGAGCCACAGCTGGTTCCGCACGCTGCCGTTTTCGGCCCGGACGCTTCTACCGCGTCGCCAGTTGTTGTTCACCGTGCCGGCCCTTCCTGTTCGGAAGCGGTCGGCATGGTGTTGCTAAGCGGACTCACACCTAACTCCAAGGAGGCTCGCCAGGATGGCGAACTACACCGCCGCTGACGTCAAGCGGCTCCGCGAGCTCACCGGCTCCGGCATGATGGACTGCAAGAAGGCGCTCGAGGAGACCGACGGCGACTTCGAGAAGGCCGTCGAGGTCCTGCGCATCAAGGGCGCCAAGGACGTCGGCAAGCGTGCCGAGCGCGCCACGGCCGAGGGCCTGGTCGCCGCGTCGAACGGCGTCATGTTCGAGATCAACTCCGAGACCGACTTCGTCGCCAAGAACGACGAGTTCCAGAACGTCGCCGGGGATATCGCCGAGGCCGCCGCCAAGGCCCGCCCGGCCGACCTGGACGCGCTGAAGGCCCTCGACGTCAACGGCAAGACCGCCGACCAGGTCGTGCAGGAGCTGGCCGCGAAGATCGGCGAGAAGCTGGAGCTGCGCCGCGTCGTGTCCTTCGAGGGCCCGGTCGCGACCTACCTGCACAAGCGTTCCTCGGACCTGCCGCCGGCCGTCGGCGTGCTGGTGGAGTACCAGGGCGAGGGCGACGCCGCAGCCGAGGCCGCGCGTGCCGCCGCCATGCAGGTGGCCGCGCTGAAGGCGCGCTACGTCACCCGCGACGAGGTCCCGGCCGAGCTCGTCGAGAAGGAGCGCGGCATCGCCGAGGCGACCGCTCGCGAGGAGGGCAAGCCGGAGGGCGCCCTGCCGAAGATCGTCGAGGGCCGTCTCAACGGCTTCTACAAGGACGTCGTGCTGCTGGAGCAGCCGTCGGTCACCGACTCCAAGAAGACCGTCAAGCAGCTGCTGGACGATGCGGGCGTCACCGTCAGCCGCTTCGCCCGGTTCGAGGTCGGCCAGGCCTGATCGGTCGATCCGCTCAGCGAAAAGAGCCCCCGCACAACAGGTTCGACCGTGCGGGGGCTCTTGCTGTGGCGGCACTGCGCGCGTTCCGGCGGGCGGCGCCGGAGCGACGATGTCCGAAGTGCGCCGCTCGGTCACGAATTCGTGGGTCGGTTCACGTTTAGATGGGGTCGTAGGGCAGGATGGACAGAGCTTTTGTCACCGTCCCGTGTTCCTCCCGACACCGGATGGTCTTTTCGCGCGTGTGTACCAGTCTGCCGAGCAGAAGGAGACCGATGTCGGACCCGGAACCGGCCCGCAAGGGTTATCGCCGAGTGCTCCTCAAGCTGGGTGGGGAGATGTTCGGCGGCGGCAATGTCGGATTGGACCCGGATGTGGTGCAGACGGTTGCCGAGCAGATCGCCGAGGTGGTGGGCTCCGGCGTGCAGGTGGCGGTGGTCATCGGCGGCGGGAACTTCTTCCGCGGCGCGGAGCTGGAGGAGCGCGGCATGGAGCGCGCCCGCTCGGATTACATGGGCATGCTCGGCACCGTGATGAACAGCCTTGCGCTGCAGGACTTCCTGCAGAAGCAGGGCGTGGACACCCGGGTGCAGACGGCGATAACGATGGGCCAGGTCGCCGAGCCCTACCTGCCGCTGCGCGCCAAGCGGCACCTGGAGAAGGGCCGGGTGGTGATCTTCGGCGCCGGTATGGGCATGCCGTACTTCTCCACCGACACCACCGCCGCCCAGCGGGCCCTGGAGATCGGTGCCGAGGTGGTCCTGATGGCGAAGGCGGTGGACGGGGTGTACACCGACGATCCGCGCGTGGACCCCGACGCCACCCTGTTCTCCGAAATCACGCACAAGGAAGTGCTCGAACGCGGGCTGAAGGTCGCCGACGCCACCTCGTTCAGCCTGTGTATGGACAACCAGATGCCGATTCTGGTGTTCAATTTACTGGTGAAGGGCAATATCGCCCGCGCGGTGGCAGGTGAGAAGGTCGGCACCCTGGTGCAGTCCTGAACCGGAACCGACATTCGACGAACGCTGTGGAGGAAACGGTCGTGATTGAAGAAGCGCTCTTCGACGCCGAGGAGAAGATGGAAAAGGCTGTCTCGGTGGCGAAGGACGATCTCGGGGCCATCCGGACCGGACGCGCGAATCCGAGCATGTTCAACAGGGTTGTCGTCGACTACTACGGGGCGCCGACACCGATCACCCAGATGTCGGGCATCACGGTGCCCGAGCCGCGCATGGTCGTCATCAAGCCGTACGAGCAGGCTCAGCTACAGGCGATCGAGACCGCGATCCGCAACTCGGACCTGGGCGTGAACCCCACCAACGACGGCCACATCATCCGCGTCGTGGTCCCGCAGCTCACCGAGGAGCGGCGCCGCGAGCTGGTCAAGCAGGCCAAGGGCAAGGGCGAGGACGCCAAGATCGCCATCCGCAACGTGCGCCGCAAGGCGATGGACGAGCTGGGGCGCATTCAGAAGGACGGCGAGGCCGGCGAGGACGAGGTCGGCCGCGCGGAGAAGGAACTGGACAAGGTGACCCACAGGTACGTGGGCCAGATCGACGAACTGGTCAAGCACAAGGAATCGGAACTGCTCGAGGTCTAGGCCCTCGGGCGTTTCCCCGCCGGGCCGGACGGAGCGGACGACAAGTGAGCGACGGGACAATGGTGGCCGAAGAAGCCGCCGCCGGCGATGCGACGCCGGCGAGCGACGCGACCGGTGTGACACCGGCAAAGGGAGTACCGTCGGCGCAGCCGGACGGCAAGTCCTCGCGTGCCGGTCGGAACTTACCGGCCGCGCTGGGTGTCGGCTTCGCACTGGGGCTGTCGCTCATCGCGATCCTGCTGTTCGTCCCGAAGGTGCTCGTCGGCGTCGCCGCCGCGGCCATCGCGGTCGCCACCTGGGAGGTGGCCAAGCGGCTGCGCGAGGCCGATGTGCTGGTGCCGCGCATCCCGCTGATCCTGGGCGGGCAGGCGATCCTGTGGCTGGCCTGGCCGTTCGGCGCCGACGGCGTGACGGGGGCGTTCGCCGGGACCGCGCTGGTGTGCATGGGGTGGCGGCTGTTCGATCACGGCCTGGCGGCCACGCCGCGAAACTTCCTGCGCGACACCGCGATCACCCTGTTCGTCCTGGCGTGGGTGCCGCTGCTGGCCGCGTTCGCGGTGCTGCAGCTGCTGCAGGAGGACGGCAACCTGCGGGTGCTGACCTTCATGATCCTGGTGGTCTGCTCGGATGTCGGTGGCTACGTGGCGGGCGTGCTGTTCGGCAGGCATACGATGGTTCCCGCGATCAGCCCGAAGAAGTCGTGGGAAGGGTTCGTCGGTTCGCTGGTGTTCTGCATCATCGGCGGCCTGCTCACCGTGACGCTGCTGCTGCAGGCGAATTCGATGATCGGCGTGCTCGCGGGCATCGCGGTGGTGCTGGTGGCCACCGGTGGCGATCTGGTCGAATCGCAGGTCAAGCGCGAGCTGGGCATCAAGGATATGGGCACGCTGCTGCCCGGCCACGGCGGCATCATGGACCGGTTGGACTCGATGCTGCCGTCGGCGTTCGTGTCGTGGCTGGTGTTCACCACGCTGCTCTAGTTTCGTTTGGCCGCGCGGCGCAACTGCAGGATGCGCCAGCCCCCGACCAGCCCCATCACCAGTGCCCCGGCGATCACCGAGAGCAGGATGGTGATCCCGAGCGGCAGCGAGAACTCCCAGAAGAACAGGTTGACCTGAGCCTGGTCCTGGTTCTGGATGATGAAGATCAGCAGGACGATACCCAGCACCGCCGCGGCGACGAGGGCGACCCAGGTATAGCCGGTGCGGGTCTTGAGCGATCGCTTGCGCGGTGCCGGTGTGGTGGTGGGGCGCGTGGCCGGGGGTGTCTTCGGGGACTGCGGGGTCTGCGGCTTTGCGGGTGTGTCGGCGTGCGGATCCGGGCCTGAGGTCGGGGCTGCGTCGCTGGTCATATCTCGATCATTGCCGATGGCTATGGGTAATGCACGCATATTCTGCGGGTTCGCGCGGTGCGTTTCGCCGTCGCCGCCGGGGGAAATGCGTTATCGGAGAGCTACTGATCGTCGCCTCGCAATAGCTCAGGAATTGCTCGAAAAATCTTGCTGCTCAAGGCGTTTCGGTGATTTAATGCAGGCACGCCGGATCGGAGGGTTGTGGTCGGGTGACCACTGTGGGGTGATCCGGGCGTTTCCGGTGTCGCGCGGTGACCTGGCCGGTACTGTTGGCGCACAGCCCATTCACGGGAACTGGGGGTAGGCATGGCACACGTCGATCGTGTGGAGATGCCCGACGGCACCGTCGTCTACGCCAGGCTCGAGGAGGATGTTCCCGAGCAGGGCGGCGTGGACGTCGGATTGCGTGACCGTTTCAAGCTGGAGAACCTCACCCCCACGATCAAAAGTGTTGCGACATCGGTCCATCAGAGCGTCGAAGGCCTGAGGGCGGACCGGGTATCGGTGGAATTCGGGCTGGAGCTGTCACTGGACGCGGGTCGCGTCGTGGCGGTGCTGGCGTCGGGCGGACTCAAGGCCACGCTGAAGGTCAAGCTCGACTGGGATCTTGGTGCCCCTCCACCTGCCGGGGAGCAGGCGAAGGGGTGATAGTGCCGTGCCGGTGCACGCTGATATCGAGGTGTTGCTGAAAGGGGCTACCGCGGCGGTGGCGCCGGATCGGGCCGGTGCCGAGCGGGTCGGTACCGCGTTTCGTGTGGCCCCGGGCTATGCGGTGACGGCGGCGCACGTCGCCGCCGGTGTGGACAACGGCCGCGTGCGGCTGTCGTTCGGCGAGGGCAGCGAGTGCATCGCCGAGGTCGTCGCCGCCTCCCCGCCTCCCCCCGAGGGCGGCCGGTGGGATTTCGACGACCACGCCGTGCTGCGCCTGGAGCGCCCGGACCTGGTGACGGCGCCCTGCGTGCTGATGGCCGAACCCGCGCTGGCCCCGCGCGACGAATTGCTCATCAGCGCACTGAATCCGAGCTATGTCGAGCGGGTCGTGGAGATCTATCACGGCTACCACGTCCGCGACACCCACTTGCCGTCGCGTTTCTTCACCATCGACGGGGACCGGGGAGTCATCCGGGGCATGTCGGGCGGTCCGGTGTGGTCGACCCGGCACGGCGGCGTGGTCGGGTTCGTCAAGGCGAGCGAGAACATCGCGGCCGCGCAGGGCGGTGCGATCGCCTACCTCCTGGAGGGGCTGCGGCGGCTGCGCGTGCCGGGGCTGTACGAGGAGATCGTCCTCGCGCACGACGGCCATCACCGCGACGAGCAGGCGTGGGCGGATCGCCTGGTCGGCCCGGAGGCGATGGTGCGGCGCTGGCTGGTCGAGGTGCACGGCTGGCTGGCCCGGCTCACGATCGCGGCGGAGCGCGGGGTCTCCAGCGGCCTGGTCGGGGAGCTGTTCCGGGATACCTTCCCGCCCGCCCCCGGCCGCCTGATCACCCTGCGTGACGTCGCCGAATACGTCGGCACCGAGAGTCAGAACCGGGAGTTCGACCTGGCCAGGTTCTGTGCGCTGGCGCCGAACCACCTGCCGCCCGATTCGGCGGTCGCCGAGGGCCTGCGGCGGATCCCGAAGAAGATCATCCCGCCGCGCGACTATCCGGAATTCGAACGGATGTTTCTGGCGCCGCGCCCGGTCTCGGTGGCGGTCACCAGGCTGTTCGGCGTCATCGTGCCGGAGGAGGGCCCACGCACCGACGAGTGCGCCCCGGTGCCGTACCGGTTCGAGGTGGCGCAGAAATTCGGCGATCAGGAGATCATCCCGCTCGGCCAGGAGGGCCGGTACCCCGGCTACGACCATGCCAAGGATGCCCTGAAGTCCGCGCTGCACAGGCATTTGAGCAATATCAACGCCCCGCGCGACGCGGTGGAGATCGTCGTGGCGCTGCCGGACGAGCACCTGACCGAGGAACCGCTGTACGAGTGGCTGCGGCCCGACGAGCGGCCGTTCAGCAGCAAATTCGCGATGCGGCTGCGGCGCAGCTGCACCTGGGAGAAGAGCGACGAGCAGCTCGTCGAACTCGAGGAGCGGTGGAATCGGCTGCGGCAGCGGGAGTTCGACGCCCTGTTCTGGCTGCGGTGCGACGACCCGCGCGCGGAGCGGCTGGCCACCCTGCAGGCGCTGTTCGCGCCCGACGACGCCGGGGACGGCCCGCACGATGCGCTGGGCGTCACCGAACCGCCGACGACCCACGTGCTCACCGCGTCGGCGACCAACGCGCTGCCGGTGACGCTGTGGCGCAACGAGCGGTGCGCCGCCCACCCGGCCTGCGGTGTGGAATGCGCGGGCAGCGACTTCCGGGCCCGGCTGACCCGGCGCCTGGGCGGGCGCTCGCCGGTCGACTGGCACGACCAGATCTGGCGTGCGCAGCGGGCGCGGGAGGAATCCGAGGAACGAGATCGTTTCTGGCGCAAGGTTGTCTACATAGTCGATATACCAGGTCAGAGCAGGCGGCGTCCGCCTCCGCTGGCGGGTCCGGCGTGATGGGAGGGGAGTGGCCATGACCGCACCGAGTTGGCATGTATTCCGCGGTACGAGCGATCCGCGCCCGGACGCGTGGGATGCCGTGCCGCCGCCGATGATCGCCCGGACGTTCACCGGGCATCCGCTGCTGCCCTTCCCGCAGGAGCAGCCCGATCAGCCCACCCAGATCAGCCGCAAGCTCGGCCGCGACGGGATCGGCGCGCATCAGCTGCGATCGGCCGATCTCGACGTGATCAACGCCGCGCTGCTGTGCCGCCGGCCGCTGCTGGTCACCGGTGCGCCCGGGCTGGGCAAGTCCTCACTGGCGTATCTGATCGCGCGCGAGCTGGAGCTGGGCCCGATCCTGCACTGGCCCATCACCAGCCGCAGCGTCCTGCGCGACGGCCTGTACACCTACGATGCGCTGCGCCGCTTCGAGGAGGCGCAGATCCGCCGGGTCCGCGAGGCGGACGACGACGCGGAGGGGCTGGCGGACTACATCACGCTCGGTCCGCTGGGCACCGCGCTGCTGCCGTATGCGAAACCGCGGGTGCTGCTGATCGATGAGATCGATAAGGCGGATGTCGATCTCCCCAACGATCTGCTGCACGTATTCGAGAACGGCGAATACCAGATCGATGAGCTGCGCCGTATCCGCGCGCACCGGCCGGAGGTCGAGGTCTTCACCCATGAGGGCCGCGAAAGAGTCGGCGTGCGTGAGGGTTTCGTGCAGTGCAGTGCCTTCCCGGTGATCGTCATGACCAGTAACGGCGAGCGGGAATTCCCCCCGGCGTTCCTGCGGCGCTGCCTGCAGCTGCGGCTGGAGCGGCCCGAGCGGGCGCAGCTGGAGCGGGTGGTCGCCGCGCATCTCGGCGGATCGGTGGTGGACGAATACGGCGATATCATCGACACTTTTATCAGACGACGCAGCGAGCTGGGGACGCTGCCGACCGACCGACTGCTGATCGCCCTGCACGTGTTGACCCAGGCCACGCGGGCCGACGGCGCGGAGGTGGACCGGCAGCGCCTGGCCGAGCGGCTCATGCAGCCCACGGACACCGGAGGCTGAGGTGGAGAGCCTTTCCGAACTCCTCGAGGCGCTGCGCGGGCTGGATGTCGACGGTGACACCGTGGCCGAGGCGCTGTATCTGGCGAAGCACATTACCGACCAGCCGGATTCGGCTGTCGCGCAGCAGCATTCGCCGC
The DNA here is from genome assembly GCF_001613165.1 of Nocardia mexicana NBRC 108244. Taxonomy (GTDB): domain Bacteria; phylum Actinomycetota; class Actinomycetes; order Mycobacteriales; family Mycobacteriaceae; genus Nocardia; species Nocardia mexicana. The sequence continues at coordinate 47,701 of NZ_BDBV01000006.1, read as the reverse complement.
CGCCGATCGAACCCGAAGCCATGCCGCCCCCGCTCCCGGACGCGGGGACGGCCCATGCGCTGCTGCCGCGCGATTCCGGCGCGGTGACGCCGCCCGGAATTCCCGGCGCCTGGCCCGCCCGCACCGAGATCGACGTGCCCGCACCCTCGCCGCTGGAGTCGGGTCCGAGCCTGCTCGGCGACCTGCGCCCGCTGGGTCAGCGGCTGCCCGATCCCCGCGAGAGCGTCTTCGACGAGGACGCGTCCGTGGACCGCACCGCTCTTACCGGCGTCGCGTGGCCGGTCACCACGCCGAAGCTGGTGCGTCGGCGCGACGCGGCGCTGGTCTTCGACCGCCATTCGTCGATGGCGGCCTGGAGCGGGCTGGCCGCCGCGGTGCGGCGACTCGTGGATTCGGTCGGATTCCGCCAGGTCACCGTGTGGTATCTCGACGAAGACGACGCCGGGACACTGCGTTTGGCCACCGGCGCCCGCCGCTCCGCCGACCGCCCGCTCTCGGCGCTGGCCGATCCGTCGGGGCGCCGCGTCGTCATGGTGTTCACCGCCTGCCTGGGGGACGCCTGGGGGTGGGGGAGCGCGGCGGCGCAGCTGGAACGGCTCGCGGCGCTGTCGCCGGTGGCGATCGTGCAGCCGCTCCCCAACAGCCTGTGGCGCCGCACCGGTCTGCAATGGGGCCACGGACGAATAACTTCCGTGATCCCCGACCGTCCCTCGCCGCTGCGCCTGGTCGCACCCGCGGGCACGCCGACCACCGCCATCCCGGTGCTGGAACTGACACCCGGCTGGATCCGGCCGTGGGCCCAGCTGCTGGCCGGGCAGCGCCGCACCGCCGGGTACCCGCTGCTGCGGCGGGGCGAGCCGCCCGATCCGAACTCCGTGAGCACCTTGGCGGTCCGGCAGGACCGGCAGCTGGGCCGCCACGCCCTGGAACGGGTGCGGCGGTTCCGTGCGGCGTCGACGCCGGAGGCGTTCCGGCTGGCGGCGAGCCTCGCCCAGGTGCCGCTGCTGCTGCCGATCATGCGGCTGGTGCAGCAGGCGGTGCTGCCCGGCAGCAAGCCGAGCGTGCTGGCCGAGGTGCTGGCCGGTGGCCTGATCGAGGACACGACGGCGAGATCCGCGCCGCCCTACACGATTCCCGAGGACAGCCGGGTCTTCGCGTTCCGTCCGGATGTCGCCGAGATCCTGCGCGACGGCATTCCGCGCAGCGAGGCGGCCCGGGTGCTGGCCGCGGCCTCGCAGTTCATCGTGCAGCGCTACGACGTCCCGGGCCCGGTGTTCCGCGCGGCCGTCTCGCGCCCGGCCGAGGGCGACGGCTCGCCCTTCGCCTACCTGTCTCCCGACACGCTGCGTCGCATCGCACCCAACTTTCCGGATCCGCGGGATCGGCCGCCGAGCGAGGAGGAGCAGCGCCGCTACGACACCGTCGTGCGCGAGGCCGCCGCGGCCGCGCGGCTGGGCGACGACGAGTCGGCGCTGGGCGCCGCGCGCCGTGCCCTCGAGACCGTGCCGGTGGGTCGTCCCGAGCGCGCCGAACTGCTGGCGATGCTGAGCGGGCTGCTGCTACGCCGCTGGGAAAGCCGCGGGGACGCGGCCGATCTGGACGAGGCGATCGCCGTCTCCAAGGCGGCGCTGGACGAGGCCCCCGACACCGACGAGCCGACGACCGCGCTGGTGCGGCTGGGGGACCTGCTGCTGCGGCGCTTCACCGCGGTCGGTGGCGGCGAATTCCTGACCGATGCCACCCGGGTGCTGCGCACCGCGCTCGACACCACCGAGACCGAGGATCCGGCCCGCGCCGAACTGTCCGAACGACTGGGCGATGCCACGCTGTGGCGGTCGGAGGTCACCGGCGAGCCGCTGCACGGGTGGGAGGCGGTGGATCTGTATCTGGCGGCCGGGCGTTCGACGACCGAGAGCACCGGTGACGAATTCACCAAGGGCGGCAACATCGGCGACGGCGGCACCGGGGACCGGACGGCGATCCTGATGTTGAAGATCGCGCGGGCCTATCTGGACATCGCCACGCAATCCGCCTATCCCCGTGACGAACTCGCCGATCGCATCACCGAGCAGTTCCGCTACGCGGCCCGACTACTACCGACCGTGCCGGTGCCGGAGAGCGACGAGGCCCTGCGCCAGGCCGTCACTCGCGTCGTGCACGCCGTCACGACGGGTGCGCTGCCCCCGGCGATCGCGGCCACCCTGTCCAGCGTCCTGTCGACCGCCCCGCGGCCGCATACCGCGGCCGTCTCGGAGGCTTGCGAACTGCTCGATGCCGCCGGTGGTGCTCACGACGGACCGCGATGAGCGGCGCCGATCGGTCACGACCTCGGAGGTGGGGCGTTCGCTGGTCGGCGGTGTTGTTGGCCGCGGTCGCGGCCGGGCTCGGCGCGGTCGCGCTGCGGGCACTGCTGGACGTGACCACGCACGGATTGCTGGGCTCGGTCCTGCCGCTGGAGCCGATCGGTGCCGGGCTGTGGTACGCGCCGGTGGAACCGCTGCGTGATCGCGGCGCGTGGCTGCTGCCGCTGCTGGTCGCGGGCGGCATGGTGACGGCGGTGCTGCTGTCCCGGCTCGGGGGCCCGCAGGTGAACGGGACCGACGGGGTCATCAACGCCGTCAACGGGCGTGACCTGTCCGGGCTGACCGTGCGGGGCGCGCTCAGCAAGCTCGGCGGGACCGCGGTGACCCTCGGCTCCGGTGGATCGGGTGGTACCGAGGGCCCGGTCGCCCAGGTGTCGGCGTCGCTGAGCGCGGCCGTCGGCCGTCGGCTGCGGCTGACTCCGGGCGAGAGCGGCCTGGTCGTCGTGGCCGCGCTGGGGGCGGGCGTCGGCGCCCTGTTCCAGGCGCCGATCGGCGGGGTGCTGCTGGCCGGTGAGCTCCTGCGCCGTCGCGGTATCGATTGGGCGGCAATGATTTTCGCGTTGCCCGCAGTGCCGATCGCCTTCTGGATCTTCGTCGCCGTGTACGGATACCGGCCGATGTTCGGGGTCGCCGATTTCGGCGCGCTGTGGGATCCGGGCAGCACCGCCCTGCTGGCCGCGGTGGGTCTGGTGTGTGCGCTGGTGGCCCGGCTGTACGTGTGGACGTTCCACACGGTGGGCCGCCTGACCGCGCCGATGCGGCGGTGGCCGGTGGTCACGGCGGCGGTGGCGGGTGCGGCGCTGGGCACTGTCGGGATCTTCCTGCCGATGACGCTCGGCACCGGCTACGGCATCGTGTCGATGGGTTTGTCGCAGGTCGCGGTCGCCGCGCTGCCGCTGTGGCTGCTGGTCGCGCTGCCTCTGGTGAAGATCGCGGCCACGTCGGTGACGCTGCACACCGGGGGCGTCGGCGGGGTGTTCGGGCCCGCCATGGTGATCGGCGCGACCACGGGAGCGCTGTGCTGGCGGCTCGCGTTCGAGGCCGGACTGCAGCCCGGATCGGCGGCGGCGTTCACCATCACCGGGATGGCGGCATGCCTCGGCCCGGCCGTGCGCACGCCGCTGGCGGCGATCGCGCTGGCCCTCGAGTCCAGCGGCGGGGCGCTGCCGCCGGTGGGGCTGGTGGTCGCCGTCGCGATCGCGGCCGCGTGCACCCGCGACATCACCCTGTTCCGGAGCCAGGCCGAGCGTCAATTCCCAAGGCGCTACCGGCAATTGCGGGTTTCGGAGTGGCGTATTTCGGCTATTTTGAAAGCAGTTGCTTCGAGGAAGAGAGCCAGGGTGAGTGCAACGATCGGCGGAATCCGGTCGCGGTACCGGGCTCGATCCGGTTCGCCGGGGGGAGGTTGCGCGATGGAGCCCGAATCCGCACGGGGCGTACCGGATCTGGCCGATCTGCCGCTCGACGAGTTGCTCAGCGCGCACCGGCCCGAGGTGGTGCAGGCGTACCGCACGGCGCTGCATCGCCGTGCCTCGGTGGGGATCATCTTCGCCGGCCACAACGCCGGTGGCGCGTGAGCGCCGCGACGGAGGCGGCCATGGTGTCGGGGACGGGGAGCGGTGCGGAGCCGGATGTGGTGTCGGTGTCCGATGCCGATATCGACGCGCTCGCCGTCCTCGCCGACGCGCCGGGGACGCTGGCGCTGCTGCAGCGCGCCCGGGCCAGCCGCAATCTCGCCTTCCTGGCGGCCGTGCTGCGCGACGGGCCCGACGATCCACAGCGCCGCATCGCCCGGGCGGGCTTCGACACGCTCGTGACGGTGCAGCGACACGATCCCGAGGTGGTTCGAAATACGGTGCAGCACCCGCGATTCGGGGCCTGGGTGGCGGTGTGCGCGGCCGGTCTCGGCGACGGCCGGGAAGGCTCGGACGAGGTGCCGATCGCGCACCTGGCCTCCTTCGCCGCCGGGGCGGCGATGCGGGCCCGGATCGACTTCGACCTCGAGGTGCCGCAGGTCGGCGACGCCGTGGTGGTGCCCGGGCTGGGCTGCTGGACCGGTCGGGCCGGGGACACCGCGCGGGTGCGCTACTGCGGCACCGCCGAACCGCTGCTGGCGGGCCGTCGATGGACCCCGCTGCGGTGGCTGACCGCGCGCCCGCCCGCCGGGGCCGTGAGCATCGAATTCGACGACTTGCCGCCCACGCCGTCGGCGTGGCCCGATATCGCGCCGGTGCACCCGGACCAGCGCTGGAAACCCTGGAGCGACAGCGAATTCGGCGCCTGGCAGCGATTGTTCGACGAGTCCGTGCGGCTGCTGGACACCGCGGTCCCCGAACTGGCCGCCCCGTTGTCGCGCGGCTTCCAAGCGGTACTGCCGAGGTCCCGGGACACCTGCCCGTTCCGCAGCTCCACCCTGGCGGACTCCTTCGGCGCGGCGGCCATGGTGCTGCCCGCCGACACCGTGGCCGCCGCCACCGGGCTGCTGCACGAATTCCAGCATTCGAAGCTGAGCGCCCTGATGGAGATCGTGCCGCTGATCGAGACCGACGGCCCGGCCGCGCTGCCCTCGCCCTGGCGTCGTGAGCCCCGGCCGACCAGCGCGGTGCTCCACGGCATATACGCGCACCTGGCCGTGGGGCGGCTGTGGGGGCGGCTCGCCGCCAACGGGATTGCCGAATCCGTACCCGATACGGCAGAAGTCCGGGACCAGACCCTCGCCGCGTGTGACACCCTGCTCGAGTCGGACCGGCTCACCCCGGCCGGCCGACGTTTCGTGACTCTGATGCGGCGCGCCGCCGTAACGGATCCCGACGGCCGTGCGGCCGTCCCGACAGTGCGATGGGAGTAAGCGACGTGGCGCCCAGTGCACCGCACTCGACCCCGATGGCCGAGCCGATCGACGTGGTCCACGCCCCCGAGGACACGGTCTGGGCGCTGTGGCTACAGCAGATCGGCACCGAGGCCGGGTTCGACATCCGGACCCGGCTGGTCGGGGCGGAGTGGGAACTCACCGGCGCGGCCGGTGCCGGTTCGGCCATCCTGGTGATCAGCGGCAGCTTCGTGCACGCCGCCGCGCTCGCGCCCGAGGACTGGCGCAAGGCCGAAACCGATCCGGCCGGTCTGCTCGCGGTCATCGTCGGCACCGCCGCCGAGGTTCCGTCCGAGGCGGGCCGGATCGCCGCAGTGGACCTGCGGCTGCTGCCCGACGAGGCGCAGGCGCGGTCGAAGGTGTTGCAGGCGTTGGGCGCCGACCCCGCCGCGGCGGGAGAGCGGCTGCGCCAGGCGGGCCGCACGCCCGTGCGGTATCCGCGCCAGGAGATGTTCGTCGACTTCCAGTCCAAGAGCCTGCCCCGGTATCAACCGGCCTGGTTCTACGGCCGCGACCGCGAACTCGACCGGATCCGATCCCAGCTGGATACCGCGGGTGCGGCGGTGCTCACCGGGGTGGCGGGCAGCGGCAAGACGTGGCTGGCCGCGGCCTACGTGCACCGGTTCCGGTCGCAGTACGACCTCATCGCCTGGATCTCGGGGGAGAACGGCGCGGTCATGCGCACCGAGCTGGGCCAGCTGGCCGGGCCGCTGGGCCTGCCGGATTCGCTGCCGCGCGCCACCCGGCACCACGACGTGGTGGCGGCGCTGCGGCGGTCCGCCAAGCGGTATCTGATCGTCTACGACAACGTGACGCCGGACCACTACCGCACCGCGGGTGAGGAACTGCCGCTGCCGCGCAAACCGGCGCGGCTGTCGGACATGGTGCCGTGGGACGGTCCCGGCCACGTGCTGTTCACCTCGAAGGTCGCCGACTGGGACAACCCGCGTCCGGTTGCGGTGCCGATGTTCACCGTCGACGAGGGCGCGGCCCTGCTGCAGCGGCACGTGCACGGCCTGCCCGAGCGGCTGGCGGAGCGGTTCAGCAGCGCCGTCGACGGCAGCCCGGTGCTGCTGAACGCGTTGGCGCACCGCGGATCCCGGGGCACCGACGCCGTCGACGAGGCGCTGCTGGCGCGGGTGCGGTCCGAGCCGTTCGTGCTGCTGCAGGACGAGCCGGGCGTGTACAAGCGGGCCACCTCGATCATCGGCGACTCGCTGCGCCCGCTGCTCGACGAGCCGCCGGGCTCGGACGCCTGGGCGGCCGGGCACCTGCTGCGGCTGCTGACGTGCTTCGCCGCGGATCAGCCGATTCCCTTGGCGCTGTTGATATCGCAGCTGCCCGGCACCGAGCGGCGGCCGGGGGCGCGGCTGCCCGCGGAACTCGCCGAGGCACTGGGCAACGAGCATCGCCGCAAGCGGGTCCTCGACCTGGTGACCCGGGATTCGGTGGCCGAGATCTGCGCCGACCCGCTCACGGAGGGTGGTCGCGCGCTGAAGATTCACGCGATCCCGTGGCACGGCATCCGGGAGTTCCTGCCCCGGGAGCTCGCCGAGGACAACCAGCACGTCGCGCACCGCGTGCTGTGCGACGCCGATCCGCAGCGCTCCGATGTGCCGTCGCTGTGGAACCGTTACCTGTGGCTGTGGCAGCAGGTGGCGCAGATCGAGGTGCTGTCGTGCCCGCTGGTCGCGGATCCGGACGACCCGTGCGCCCAGCTGCCGGACCTGATCCGCAATGTCGTGGACGCGTTGCGGATCCAGGGCGAACTGACCGCGGCGGCCGGGCTGGGACTGCAGGCCGCGGAGGCCTGGTCGGCGATGCTGGGCACCGACGATATCCGTGTGGTCCGCATCCGGATCGTCACCGGCAACGCGCTGTGGCAGCTGGGTGACTGGTCGCAGGCCCACGATGCCGCCGCGGCCGCGCGTTCGGGTGTCGAGGAGTCCCGCGGCCGGTTCCCCGAGGAGTACGTCTGGTCCAGCGACCTCATGGCCGCGTGCATGCGCATGGCCGGAAACTGGGCCGGGGCGGTCGGACTCAACGAGCAGTCGCACGCGTGGGCCCGGGAATGCCTGGGCGACAACAATATCGAGACCCTGCGCGCGGCCCACAACCTCGCCGTGTCCTACCGCATGCTGGGCCGCTTCGCGGACGCGATGGACCTGGACGCCGGCAACTACGAGCGTTTCCGCAGCGATCCGCTGCTGGCCGACGACGCCATCCTGCGGCTGCACTGCGTGAACAACGTCGCCCGCAACCATCGGGAGCTCGGTGCGTACGAGGCGTCGGTGGCCCTGCAGGAACGGGTGCTGGGGGAGTTCCGGGAGCTGTTTCCCAATGCGCTGCAACAGAACATCCTGCGCGCCCGCAAGAACCTCGCGGTGTCCTACCGCAAGGCGGGGCGGTACCGCGAGGCGCGCGAGTTGCAGCAGACGACGCTGATCGACCATGTCCGGGTCTACGGCGACAGTCATCCCGAATCCGTCGCGGCGAGAACGAATCTCGCGAACGACTATCGACTCACCGGCAATGCGGGTCTCGCCGCCACGACGGCGGAGGAGGCCTACCGGTTGTGTTCGGCCGCGCACGCCGACCACCCGTACACGGCGGCGTGCGCGGCCAACTACGCGGCGGCGCTGCGCACCCGGGAACGCTGCGCGGAGGCGCTGGAACTCGACCGCGAGGCCGTCGACCTGTTCACCGTCCGGCTGGGCGCCGACCATCCCTATACGCTGGCGGCCCGCAGCGGTGAGGCCTCCGATCTCGCCGGGCTCGGCCGGATCGAGGAGGCCGCCGAGATCGGGGCCGACGTGCTCGACCGCAGCCGCAGGGTGCGGGGGCCGGACCATCCCTACACCCTGCAGTGCGGGATCAACCTGGCCCTCGACCTGCGCGCCCTGGGCCGGACCGAGGAGGCCGACGAGCTGGAGTACGACACGCTCGACCGCTACGCCGCCGCTCTCGGCCGCGACCATCCCGAATTCCGGGCGGCCTTCGACCGCGTCCGCGGCACCTGCGACGTGGAGCCGCCGCCGATGTGACCACGGCGCGGGTTGGGGGGATGCGTCCCGGGTGCGGATGTGACCATGCCGGAGGTTGTGGATGTGTTCCGGGCGGGGATGTGATCACGTCGGAGGTTGTGGATGTGTTCCGGGTGGGGATGTGACCACGTCGGAGGTTGTGGATGTGTTCCGGGTGCCGATGTGATCACGGCCTCGTCTACCCGGGGCCGATCCTCGCTCGCGGAGGTGGGACACTGGGAGGGTTATGACAACCCCCCTGCCGCTGGTTTTCGATGCTCCGCGTCGCGGTATGCCGCCGCGCCACCTCGCCGATCTCGACGCGGCCGAGCGGCGCCGGGTGGTCGAGGAGCTGGGCCTGCCCAAGTTCCGGGCCGACCAGATCGCGCGGCAGTACTACGGACGTCTGCAGGCCGATCCCGAGCAGATGACCGACCTGCCCGCGCCGATGCGGGCCAAGATCGCCGAGGCGCTGTTCCCGCCGCTGCTGACCGAGGTGCGGCACGTGGTGTGCGACGACGGAACGACCCGCAAATCGCTGTGGCGGGCGGGCGACGGCACCCTGCTGGAATCGGTGCTGATGCGCTACCCGGACCGCAACACGCTGTGCATCTCCAGCCAGGCGGGCTGCGGCATGGCCTGCCCGTTCTGCGCGACCGGCCAGGGCGGACTCGACCGCAACCTGTCCACCGCGGAGATCGTCGACCAGGTGCGCGCCGCCGCTGCCGCCCTGCGCGACGGCGAGGTCGCCGGTGGCCCCGGCCGCCTGTCCAACATCGTGTTCATGGGCATGGGCGAGCCGCTGGCGAACTACAAGCGCGTGGTGAACGCGGTGCGGCGCATCACCTCGCCGGCGCCCGACGGTCTCGGCATTTCGCAGCGGAATGTGGTGGTGTCGACGGTGGGCCTGGCCCCCGCGATCCGCAAGCTGGCCGACGAGGGCCTGTCGGTGACTTTGGCTGTCTCCCTGCATACGCCGGACGACGAGCTGCGAGATACGTTGGTGCCGGTGAACAATCGCTGGTCGGTGGCCGAGGTGCTGGATGCGGCACGGTATTACGCCGATACCAGCGGCCGCCGTGTCTCGATCGAGTACGCGCTGATCCGCGACATCAACGATCACCCTTGGCGCGCGGACATGCTGGGTTCCAAACTCCACAAGGCCCTCGGTTCCCGGGTCCACGTGAACCTGATCCCCCTGAACCCCACCCCGGGCTCCAAATGGGACGCCTCCCCGAAACCCGTTGAGCGCGAATTCGTCCGGCGCGTGGAGGCCCAGGGCGTCCCGTGCACGGTCCGCGATACGCGGGGCCAGGAGATCGCCGCAGCCTGCGGGCAGTTGGCCGCGGAGGGGTAGGTTCGTCCGCGGATCACGTCACCGACAGAGGTGGGAACGGGTGGTCGCGGTCGAGATGTTCAAGTCGTCCCGTCGCTGACGGGGTGCTTCACCGCCTCGTCGTCAAGGGCGGCGTGATTCCACCAGCGATCTGCAGAATCGGCCGGTTGCTGATGCTGTCGAGTATTCATTGCGAGGTTGGCTGGGGCCTCGGGTGGGCGGATGGCCGATGTGCGACTATTTGTGCTGGCAATCAAACTTATTGCGCGGCAAGCATTTTCGTGCTGCCGACCTGGCCTCGAGGTATCGCGACGCAAGCCCGTGCGGGGTGACGGTGAAGGCCCGCGGTGGGCTCGGTCCGAACAACCCCGTGAGCGGGATTACAGGATGTTCGGGTCTGGCAGGGGCTCGGTGGGATGGGCGATGCGATGGGTGAAGGTGCCGTGGAAGCCCCAGGGGATGTGGTGGTCGAGCCAGGCGGTGGCCAACGGTCCTCGGTCGAGGTCGTGGGCGTTGAATATCAGGAGCTGGGAGCGGTTTTCGGTGAGTTGGTGGTTGAGGGCGAGGAGCCAGCCGTCGTCCTCTGCGGAGTCGCGGGCGCGGGGCACGAACAGTGGTTCGCCGACCGAGCTCGCTCCGAGGTCGCAGCTGGTCACCGCGCCGGTGTCGTGGTCGACCTTGATGATGGAGTTGAACACTCCCGCTGGGCCGCCGGCTCCGGCGAGGTAGCTGTAGCGGTGTCGGCGAGTGCCGCGCCGCCAGTCGTATTGCGGGAATTCTCCGGAACGGTCGGTGAGTTCGTTTTCGATCACGGTGCCGCCGTGGGTGATTCGGTACTGCATGAGGCGGGAGTTCGGGAACTGGGGCGCCTGTGGGCCGGTGGTGTTCACCATGCCGGTCATGCGCCGGAACTGATCCCAGTCGGTGTCCAGGCGCACCAGTTCGACCACCGTGTCGTCACCGTCGTCGTAGGCGTTGGTGAGATGCACGTGCAGGAGGGCTTCGTGCTCGATGATCCGTGGGCGTCCACCGTTTTTCGGGACCAGCAGGAACCGGGTGCCCTTGGCGTGGTGGAAGTCGAGGGATTCGATGAACGAATGCGTTGCCAGGGCCAGTTTGGCGATGTTCGGCAGGATTGGGTCGAGGACGAACACCAGATACCGTTCGGTGAGGGCGAAGTCGTGGTTCCACGGCAGGTCCAGCATCGGAATCGTCGCGAGCCGATGCAGGCGTCCGGTGCGGTCGATGCGGTAGGTGCGGATCCGGGGCGTGGGCAGGATGTCGAGACCGAAGTTGTACATGTCGCCGGTGACCGGATCCCATTTCGGGTGCGCGGAGAACGCGCCGAGGAACCCCAGCCGCCCGCCGAAATCGGTGGGGCCCAACGTGTCGAGGGTGTCGGGGTCGAGGCGGTGCGGGTTGCCCATCTCCCACAGGGCGAGCAGGCCGCCGTCGTAGTTGACGATATTGGTGTTGGCCACGTTGGCCGGGAGCCGCCCGATATTGGCCAGCGGGCCGCCCGGGACCTGGCCTCCCACACCGCGATACCGGATTCGGTCCGAGCGCTGCCCGTGCTGGAAGTGGCGGGTGCGGACGTAGCGGTTGCGGAACCGCACCCCGGAGCCGTCCAGGATGAACTGGGAAATCATGCCGTCGCCGTCGAACACATTGTGCAGCAGGCTGCGACCGACCTGATGTTTACCCGGCCCGATCCGATACAGCGTGCCGCGCAGATCCTTGGGCAGGTGCCCGTCGATCTGTTCGATGCCGTAGTCGAGTTCGTCGAGCAGCGGCGCGGTGATCTGGCGGTAGGCGGAGGTATCGGTGCGAGTGCTGGTCATCGTGGATTCTCCCTTGAACCGCTAATCTGATGACGACTGTCATCTGATGACGTATGTCCGCAAATGTAGGGGTGCGCCTAGAGTGTTGTCAATGACGAGCCAGGCCCCGCGCAGCTACGGCGGTATCAGCGCCGCCGACCGCCGTGCCGACCGCCGCGCCCGGTTGGTCGCCGCCGCGCGCGCCGCGTGGGGAGAATCGGGGATCGCCGCGGTCACGGTGCGTGGGGTGTGCAAATCGGCCGGACTCACCGACCGCTACTTCTACGAGCACTTCGCCAATCGCGAGGATCTGCTCGCCGCGGTCGCCGACGAAGTTCGCGACCAACTGCTCGCGACCCTCGTGCAGGCCGGGGTATCGAGCACCGGACCTGCCGAGCATCGACTGCACGCCGCGCTGCAAGCCTTTCTCGAAACCGTCGCGAACGATCGGCACATCCATCGCATCGTCGCCAGCGATCCGGGCGACATCCCGGCCTTACGGCAGCGCCGCCACGACGTACTCACCCTGATCGCCGATCTGGTAGTCGACCACGCACCCCCCGCGCTCGCAATCACCCCCGACCCGGCTCGGCTGCGCCGCGCGGCACTGTTCATCACCGGCGGCGTCAACCAACTCATCGAACGATGGCTCGACGATCCCGAGACCATGACCGCTGCGGAACTCGCTGCCGAATGTGCCCACATGTGCATCGGCGTTCTCGGCAACACCTAACCTGGCATCACCGTGTCAGCGCGGTGACGATCACACGCGCAGCTTCGCGATCTTCTCCTGCAGGAGTTTGCGGGAGCGTTCCGGCGGTTCGGCCTGCACGGTGAGCTGCTCCATGACCTGGCGGTAGTGGTCGAGGTCGTCCTGGCGGTCCAGGTAGGCGGCGCTGGTCAGTTGTTCCATGTAGACCAGGTCGGGGAGTTCGGGTTCGGCGAAGCGGAGCATCGTGAACGAGCTGCCCGCCGCCGGGTGGCCGCCGGCCGCGTAGGGCAGCACCTGAATCGTCACGTTCTGCCTGGCGGACATCGCCACCAGATGTTCGAGTTGTGCGCGCAGGACGTCGACGCCGCCGATCGGGCGATGCATGACGGCCTCGTCCAGTACCGCCCACAGGGTGGGGCCGCCGCGCCGGTCGAGAATCTCCTGACGCCGCCTGCGCAGCTCCACCCGCCTTGCCGCCTCGGTGTTCTGGTGGCCGAGCGCCACCACCGCGCGGGTGTACTCCTCGATCTGCAGCAGGCCCGGAACCAGTTGTCCCTCAAAGGTTCTGATCGACTTCGCCGCGTATTCGAGGCCTAGATAGGTCTCGAACCAGGCGGGCAGCAGATCGCTGTAGCGGTGCCACCAGCCGGGTTCGTTGGCCTTGCGGACCAGGTCCAGGAATTCGTCGCACTCCTGATCGTCGGCGATGCCGTACAGCGTCAGCAGATCCCGGATGTCGCGTTCCTTGAATCCCGTCCGGCCGAGTTCGAGGCGGCTGATCTTGGCGTGTGAACCGCGGATGTGGTCACCGGCGGCCTCGCGGGTGATGCCGCACTGTTCCCGCAGTTTGCGCAGTTGCCTGCCGACTGCTATCCGCAGTGCCGTCGGACCTCGTTCGACGACCAGCGGATCCATGCGGTCGATCCGGACCGGTTCTGCGACCATGGGATTCACTCCGAGGTTCGGTAGGAAGCACCGCTGTCACGGCGACCCGGCGTCGTGACCGTCGATGCATCGGAGCCTCCATGGTAATGCGAACACATCTGCACACGACAGTCACGAGTCGTTTCACTTTCGGCGTGTGTGTGAGGCTGCTTACAACGCCTGACCCTCTCTTTACCTTTGCTTTACCCTGGGCTGCGCAGGTAGGTTGCTCGACCGAAGGGATGCTCCATGAACGACATGATCAAGGTTCTCGCCCGGGACGAGAACTGGGAGAAGTGGGTGGCGGCCAACTCGGATTCGGCGGCCAAGGACGGGTGCATCTCCAAGTCGGGGTGCATTTCCAAGGCCGGTTGTATCTCCTAGTCGCTCGGCGTGAGCCGGGCCGGGGCCCGGTCCGGCTCCGAGCCAGCCACTCATGACGGAAACCGCAGGCACCCGCCCACTTCCGAGCCCGTTCGTCGAGGCCGTCGGTGATATCCCGTTCTATCGGGACCAGGCGGCGGCGAATGCCTTCCCGATCATCACCAAAGCCGATCTGGCGCAGTCGTTCCCCGCGTCCTTCCTGACGCCCCGGGTCGAGGCCGCGTTGGAATCCGGTGCCGCGCAATATGTCTGGTCCACCGGCACCAATCACGCACGCATGCAGCTGATTCGACCGCCGCTGTTTCTGCTGCGCACGTATTACGCGGTGTGGCGGGACCATCCGGAGATCGGCGACACCTTCGCCGCCGGAGTTCCCCGCGTGTCCGTCACCACCCGGCTGGCCACCGATCACGTGGCGCGGGTCAGCGAGTCCCGGGGCGGCGACGCCGCCGATATCGCGCGGCGATGGCTCGACGACCGGACCCTGTACATCAATCAGGACCTGGATCCGGCGCTGTGGTCGGCGGCGGCCGTCGATCGGATGCTCGCGGAGATCGAGGCCGCCCGGCACGAGAAAGGTTCCGGCGCCTACCATCTCGACTGCTCGTCGTATCACGCCGCGTATCTGCTGCGCGCCGCGGGCACGCGGCTGCCGCGCCCGGCCAGCGCGATCCACGGGTACGAATTCACGCCGCGCAATGTCCGGCGGTTCCTCGAGGAGCGGCTCGGCTGCCGGGTCGTGGAACTGTTCGGGAGCACCGAGCTGGGATATCTCTACTACGGCGACACCGCGGGGCACTACCACCCGCACCTGGACAGGATGGAGGTCGAGCTCGAGCCGATTCCGGGCAGCCGCGGCATCTACAACCTCGTGGTCTCGAGCATCCGCAATCCCTTCATGCCGTTGCTGCGGTACAACACCGGCGACTGCGTGCACACGCGCGACGGCTCCTCCGATCCGCGGCAGATCGTTCGCTTCTGCGGCCGGGAGAAGGAACTGCTCGTCAGCGATACCGCGATCACCTCGCAGGCGGAACTCGACGACGTAATCGCGAATATCGGCCCGCGGGTGTTCGTCTACCAGCTGCGTGTCGACGGCGCCCGGGCGCTGCTGGCCTACACCACCTTCGACGGCGCGGCACTCGATACCGCCGCCGCGCACGAACTGGCGTCGGCCGCCTCCGCGCTGACCGGGCTGGCCGTGGATGTCGCGCACCACACCCACATTCCGATCGGCAAGTCCGGAAAGTACGCCTGGCTCGATCGCCGAGGAGATACCCGATGACAGAACACGCGATCCTCGGCGAGCTGTACGAGGAGACGGTTCGCTATGTGCGACAGCACAACAGCGTCGACGAGCCGACCGCCCGTGTGCAGGTGCGCGAAGCGGTGCGCTACCTGGCGCTGGTCTCGGCGCATCCCGACGAGCTGGGCGGGCTGTTCCTGCCCGTCGAGCAGGCGATCGACGAGGTCTGGCACTACCTGATCCTGCAGACCCGCGAATACACCGATCTCTGCGAGAACCGGCTTCCGGGAGGGCGTTTCATCCATCATCGGTCGATCTCCTACGCCGACTACGGCCGGGAGCAGCCCTCCCGGGAGACCATGATCGAGCAGTCGCTGCGCTGGATTCCGCTGTACTGCGCCAGGTTCGGCGGCTTCGACGCGGACGGCGCCCGATGGTGGACGATGGTGCGGTTCCTGCACGACGAGATGGGCTACAGCCTGAGCGATATCTCCGCGCTACAGCCGGCCGGCGCGGCGGACGGAAGCTGACCGCAGCCCGGCGGCAATCACCAACGCGGCCAAGAGGATCTGCGTACCCAGCACCGCGACCATCGCCGTCCGGTGCCCCGACGACTGCACGACCTCGCCGAACACGGTTCCGAGCACCGCCGTGCCGGTGGCGATCGACACCTGCTGAGCCGTCAGGAGCACGCCCCCGCCCATCCCGGCCAGTTCGGCCGGGACCAGCGACAGCAGGTGGGCGTTCATGGCGCCCAGGGCGATTCCCTGACCGGTGCCGATCAGCAACAGCGCCAGGCACATCACCGGGGCGGACGCGGTCAGCACGCCGCCCGCCATGACGGCCAGGCCGCCGCCCTGCACCGCCGCCCCCAGCGCGATCGTCCGTACCCCGAGCCGATCCCGTATCCGCGGCACCGTGAACGACGACACCAGGAACCCCAGTGCCATCGGCGCCGTCAGCACACCGGCCGCCAGCGGGGTGCGCCCCAGTCCCTCCTGCAGGGTCTGCGGCAGGGCGAACAGGAATCCGCCCGCACCGGCGAAGAAGGGCAGCATCAGCGCCAACGCCCAACGGAGATCCGGGTTTTCGAACATCCGCGCGGGCACGAGGGCGGTCGGCGCGGACCGGCGTTGCTGCCGCAGCCACGCGCGCCCGGCGAGCAGCGTCCCGACGCCGAGGGCGACCGCCGCGAGGCCGGAGGTCGTCGCCAGCGAGACCGCCAGCAGGAACGTGAGGACCGTGAGCGACAGCAGTGCGCCACCGCGCCAGTCGATCTGCTGATCGGCGTCCGGGCGCGTGTCCGGAACCAGCCGGGGCAGCAGGAGCAGCGCGGCCACCCCGACCGGAACATTGATCAGGAACAGCCAGCGCCACGCGCCGTCGCCGCCGACGACGTCGAGCAGTGCGCTGCCGCCGATGAGCCCGATCAGCGCGGACAGTCCGCTCATCGACGAATACCAGCTGATCGCGCGATCGCGCCGCGACCCGGCGTGGGCGGTGAGCAACCCCAGCACCTGGGGCATGACGAAGGCCGCCGTGGCGCCCTGCACGATCCGCCCGACGACCAGCACCGGAAGCCACGGCGCCAGACCGCACACCATCGACGCGGCGAGGAAACCGCAGACCGCCGCCCACAGCACCCGGCGGCGCCCGAGGCGGTCACCGAGACGCCCGCCGACGATCAACAGCGAGCCGAAACCGGCGAGATAGCCGACCATGATCAGGCCGAGCAGCGCCGACCCCGCCGCGATATCGAAATCCCGCCGGATGCCGGGCAGCGCCACGCCCGCGATGAACGCATCCATCATCGGAACGAACGCGCACGCCAGGACCAGCAGAATCGCTCGCGTGCTCAACGCCCGGCCGTCCCGTTCACGAAGATCAAATCCGGACAATCGTAACGGGGAACGGCCGGATGGTCTTCGGTGCGGGCCGCCGCCACCACGCGCATCGGCCTAGGGACCGCAAATCACTGTGAGATCCAGCTCACAGCAATAACATTCTCCTATGTCAGCCCTGCCGAACGTGTCGACGACGATCGAGGGCCGAGTGGAGTACGCGGCGGCGGATGCGCCGAAGGTGACCTTCCGGACCGGAGCCGGGGAACTGCTGGCGGTCGCCGAGCACCGGACCGAGGCCGGAGTTCGCGGGAGGCTGGCGAATCTGCTCGGTTCGGCTCGCGTCCGATGCCGGATCTCCTGCTCGGACGGATCCACGGTCTGGATCGAGTCGAAGGATGCCGCGTGGACGCGAGTGCATCGCGGCGACGGCGTATCCGTCGGTGCCATCCTGCACGCCGAAACCGCCACGGCGGTCGCCTCGACCGGCGGCACGCTGTTCCACTTCGTCCCGGATCCCGCGCCGAGCCCGGTGCCGGAGTCGTCCCGCCTACTGCTGCTCGACCAGTCCGGGGGAGAGGTCGGCTGCCTCGAACTGGCGCACGCGACCGACGCCGCGCCGGACGCGAATCGCCTTGCGATCAGCGGTATCCGGGTGTCGGTGCCGCATCGCGTCGATCGAGTGGAGCGCGACATCCTGCTCGCCGCCTGTGTGGATATGACCTTGGGCTCGCGGTCCTATTTCGCCGGTCCCCGATGAACCGAGCGTGACGACCGGATCGGCGGCGGTCGCTTCCCGGCCCGTCACTTCGGGCCGACCGTGCTCGGGGACCGAGGCACTCCCCGATACCCTTGCTGGAATGAACGAGTCTGCTCCCGGTGCGCTGCGGATCGGTTACGTTCCGGGCGTGACCGTCGCCAAGTGGGCGCGCCGGTGGGCAGAGCGGTTCCCGGACAGCCCCCTGGACGTGATCGGGGTGCCGCAGGCCGAGCAGGACGCGGCGCTGCGGGACGGGCGGGTCGACATGTGTTTCGTGCGCCTGCTGATCGATCGCGACGGCATGCACGCCATCCCGCTCTACCACGAGCTGCCGGTCGTCGTGGTGCCCAAGGATCACCCGATCTCGCTGTTCGACGAGGTGGCCGCGGCGGATCTGGCCGACGAGCGGATGCAGGACGCGAGCGACCTCGACGCCCTGGCGGGCACGGTCGAACTCGTCGCCGCGGTCGGCGGCGCGGCGATCATGCCGCATTCGCTGGCGCGGCTGCACCACCGGCGGGATCTCGTCTTCCGCACGGTGACCGACGTGCCGGATACCGAGATCGCCCTGGCGTGGCCGATCGAGCACGAGTCCGAGGAGATCGAGCAGTTCATCGGCATCGTGCGCGGCCGCACCGAGCGCAGTTCCCGCTCACAGTCACACGCGAAAACCGCAGCGGCCGAGGAGAAGCCGGAACGGAAGGCGCCACCCGCTCAGGGCCGCGGTACTCAGAGCAAGGAAACTCGAGGCTCGGGAACGCGAACGTCCGGCGGTCGCGGGACCGCCGGACGGAAGAATTCACACCCCGGCCGCAAGAAGCCCCCGCGCCGCCGGGGACGGTGACTAGCGCGGCTTGTTCTTCAGGAACGAGTCGCGGATCAGGACGGCCGCGAGCGCGACGGCGGAGCCGATCAGGAACAGGTAGCCGATGTTGCCGGTGCCCGACGAACTGCCCTGGGGCCCTTCGAACAGCATGGCCAGCAGAATCACCACGACCACCCAGCCGGCGACCTTGAAGGTCCGCCGTGACTCGCCGCTCCAGCCCCAGGCGGCGGACGGAACCTCGGCGGGGTCGACCTTGGTGACGACGGCGCTCTTGGCGGGTTCCAGTTCCGTGGCGGCCACGTTCGCTCCCATCAGTACGGGTTGCTGCACAACAGGTACAGACTGTCGTCACCATGTTGTCATACGACTGCCCGTCGTAGCCAGCGGGGTGAGCGGGTGTCGGAGCGCTGGGTCCGGAACAATGAGGGGGTGTCCGACATCGTGAGAGTCCTGCTGCTCGGCAGCACCGGTTCCATTGGCACACAGGCGCTGGAGGTGATCGCCGCCGATCCCGATCGGTTCGAGGTGGTGGGGCTGGCCGCGCGCGGCGGCAATACCGCGCTGCTGGCCGAGCAGATCCGGGCGACGGGTACCACCAACGTCGCCGTCGCCGATCCCGCCGCGGCCGCGAAACTCGGTGTGGCACTGGCGGGCCCGGCCGCGGTGGCCGAGCTGGTGCGCCGCACCGAGGCCGACGTCGTGCTCAACGCGCTGGTCGGCTCGCTGGGCCTGGAGCCGACCCTGGCCACGCTGGAATCGGGGCGTCGCCTCGCGCTGGCGAACAAGGAGTCGCTGGTGGCGGGCGGCTCGCTGGTGACCCGCGCCGCGGCGCCCGGGCAGATCGTGCCGGTGGACTCGGAGCATTCGGCGATGGCGCAGTGCCTGCGCAGCGGCCGGGCGGACGAGGTGGACCGGCTGGTGCTCACGGCGTCGGGCGGCCCGTTCCGGGGGTGGACGACGCAGATGCTGGAATCGGTGAATCCGGCCGAGGCCAAGGCACATCCGACCTGGTCGATGGGCCTGATGAATACCCTGAATTCGGCGTCGCTGGTGAACAAGGGCCTCGAGCTGATCGAGGCGCACATGCTGTTCGGCATCGACTACGACAAGATCGACGTCACCGTGCATCCGCAGTCGATCGTGCACTCGATGGTGACCTTCACCGACGGGTCCACCATCGCCCAGGCCAGCCCGCCGGATATGAAGCTGCCGATCTCGCTGGCGCTGGGCTGGCCGGACCGGGTGCCCGGAGTGCTCGCACCGCTGGACTTCGGCACGGCGTTCACCTGGGAGTTCGAGCCGGTCGACAACGAGGTGTTCCCGGCGGTGGAACTGGCCCGGCAGGCCGGGCGGGCGGGCGGTAGCGTGACGGCGGTCTACAACGCCGCCAACGAGATTGCCGTGCAGGCCTTCCTCGACGGGCACATCCGGTTCCCCGAGATCGTGCGCACGGTGGCGCGTGTGGTCGAGGCGGCGGACCGGTGGAGCGCGGAACCCGCTACCTTGGACGAGGTGCTCGCGGCCGACGCGTGGGCGCGGCAGCGTGCGCAGTCGCACGTGGGTAACTGACGCAGAAGGGTTCGACACTGCATGGGGTTCGCGATCGGGTTCGTGCTGTTCGCGCTCGGCATCACGGTATCGGTGGCCCTGCACGAGTGCGGCCACATGTGGACGGCGCAGGCCACGGGCATGAAGGTGCGCCGCTTCTTCGTCGGTTTCGGGCCGAAGGTGTTCTCCTTCCGCCGCGGTGAAACCGAATACGGGCTCAAGGCATTGCCGCTGGGCGGTTTCTGCGATATCGCGGGCATGACCGCGCTGGACGAGATGGAACCGGAGGACCTGGACCGGGCCATGTACCGGCAGGCGACCTGGAAGCGGCTGCTCGTGATGTCCGGCGGCATCGCGATGAACTTCCTGCTCGGGTTCCTGCTGATCGTGCTGCTGGCGGTGGGGTGGGGGCTGCCGCGGCTCGACGTGCCGCCGGAGACACAGATCAATCCGACCGAGTGCGTCCAGGCGCAGAACCCGGACGGCACCGCGCAACCGTGCACGGCGAGCAGCCCGGCCGGGCCCGCGCTGCAGGCCGGGCTGAAGCGCGGGGACAAGGTCGTGGCGATCAACGGCGTTCCCGTCGACAGCTGGCCGGAGCTGCAGAAGGCCACCGAGCAGAGCGGCACTTTGTTGTACACCGTGGAACGTGACGGTGAGCGGCTCGATATCCCGGTGACGCCGCAGCAGACGGCCACTTATCCGTTCAAGCCCGGGACGGAGGAGCGCGTCACCTCCCCGGTGATGGTCGGGAAGGTCGGTGTGGGCCAGGACTACTACGACCCGCAGCAGTACGGCTTCTTCGCCGCCATCCCCGCCTCGATCTCCTTCACCGGCGACATGTTCGGCAAGACCTTCGCCTCGCTGGCGCAGATGCCCAGCAAGGTGGCCGACCTGTGGACCGCCGTCACCGGCGGCGAACGCAGCGCCGACACCCCCGTGAGCGTCTACGGCGCCAGCAAGATCGGCGGCGAGACGGCCGAACGCGGCCTGTGGGGCGTATTCATCCTGGTGCTGGCCAGCCTGAACTTCTTCCTCGGCGCCTTCAACATCCTGCCGCTGCTACCGCTGGACGGTGGGCACATCGCGGTGGTGCTGTACGAGAAGCTGCGCAACGTGCTGCGCGGCCGCAAGGGCCTACCCCCCGGCGCCCCGGTCGACTACATGAAACTCCTCCCAGCCACGTACGTGGTGGTCGTCATCGGCGGCGCCTACATGATCCTCACCCTCGCCGCCGACATCGTGAACCCGATCAAACTCTTCCCGTAATCGGTTGCCGGAGAGCGTCGTCTCGCGAATTAACCTCGCGGGAACTTGTGCGGCGTAGGGTCCGTCGGCGTTGGATATCCAGGGAGGTGCGGCAGTGACGAAGAAGGAAGCGGCGGCGGTGATCATCGCGGCCAAGCAGCGGCTGGGGCTCACGTGGGCGCAGCTGTCCGAGGCGATCGGGCGGGCCCCGGCGTGGACGGTTGCCGCGCTGCTCGGACAGCATCCGGTGCCGGAGGCGGAAGCGAAAACCGTTGCGGGACTGCTGGATCTGGGCGAGGAGATCGAGCTGGCGCTGCGGGCGCAGCCGACCCGCGGTGCTCTGGAGACCGCGGTGCCCACCGACCCGACGATCTACCGGTTCTACGAGGTGCTGCAGGTGTACGGCCCGGCGATCAAGGAACTGATCCACGAGGAATTCGGCGACGGCATCATGAGCGCCATCAACTTCCGCCTGGACGTGGCGCGGGCCGAGGACCCGGCCGGCGACCGTGTCGTCGTAACCCTGGACGGGAAATTCCTGCCCTACCAGTGGTGACCCTACCGGTCGGCAAAGCCGGTATAGGGTTGGGCGACAAGGTCGTACGGGTGACGTATTCGAACGATTCGACCAGATATCGCCGGAGGGGAAGCCGTTGGACATCGAGCCCGTCGTCCTCGACCCGACCGCTGCCGACCTCCACGGAGAGGTCGAGCGCCTCCGTTCGCGCGGTCCGGCGACGCTGGTGGAGCTGCCCGGTGGGGTGCGTGCCTGGGCGGTGACCGATGCCGACGTCCTCGCGGAGCTGCTCGCCGACCCCCGGGTCTCCAAGGACGCCCGTCGCCATTGGCCCGCCTTCCGCAATGGCGAGGTACCCCGTCATTGGCCGCTGAAGCCGTGGGTGGCCGCCAACAACATGCTCACCGCCTACGGCCCCGAGCACCGCAGGCTGCGACGGCTGGTCGCGCCCGCGTTCACCGTCCGCCGCACGAACGCCCTGCGTCCCTACATCCAGGAGGTGGCCGACGAGTTGCTCGACGCCGTCGATCGGGTACCGGCGGGGGAGGTGGTCGATCTGCGTGAACGGTTCTGCTACGTGCTGCCGATGCGGGTCGTCTGCGAGCTGATGGGTATCCCCGATGCGCTGCGTCCGGCGCTGAGTGCGTGCGTCGACAGCGGTTTCGATACCACCCTGGCCCCGGACGCCTCGGCGGCGGCCTACGCCGAGATCGGCCGGATCGTCGGCGAGCTCGTGGCGCGCAAGCGGCGGGACCCCGGCGCCGACGTGACCAGCGCCCTCATCGCCGCATCGGACGACGAGGACGGCTCGCGCCTCGACGATCGAGAACTCATCGAGACGGTGATGCTGGTGATCGGCGCGGGCCACGAGACCACCGTCAACCTCATCGGCAACGCCATCGTGGCACTGCTCGGTCACCCCGACCAGAAGACGCGGGTCCTCGACGGGCGAGTGTCCTGGGCCGAGGTCGTGGAGGAGACGCTGCGCTGCGAGTCGCCGGTGGGATATCTGCCGTTGCGTTATGCCGTCGACGACCTCGAGGTGGGCGACGTGCGCATCGCGCGAGGCCAGGCGATTCTCGCGTCGTACTCGGCAGCCGGCCGGGATCCGAAGCGGCACGGAGACAGTGCCGCCGCTTTCGATGTGGGCCGCGCGGGTAAGGAACATCTGTCGTTCGGCCACGGCGTCCACCACTGCTTGGGTGCGCCGCTGGCGCGTCTGGAGGCCATGGTCGCGCTGCCCGCGGTGTTCGCGCGCTTTCCGGAGATGCGACTGGCGAATCCGCCGCAGGAGTTGGGCGCCGTTCCCAGCTTCATCTCGCACGGCTACCGGAGGGTGCCCGTGTATCGCCATTGATCCGCAGGATCGCCGGAGTATTGCCGACTTTGCTCGCGAGGGAACACGCTGATGACCGACGAAGACAACAGAATTGGGCCGGATCTGGGGATAGATCAGGCTCAACCGTCTCGGATGTACGACTACATGCTCGGCGGTAAGGACAACTACGACGCCGACCGCGAGGCCGTGGAGAAGATCGAACAGCTGCTTCCGTCGGTGCGGCGGGCGGCGCGAACCAACCGGGACTTCATGATTCGCGCTGCGCGTTTCGTCGCGCAGGCGGGCATTCGTCAGTTCCTCGATATCGGCACCGGTATTCCGACCGAGCCGAATCTCCATCAGACCGTGCAGCAGATCGCGCCCGACGCGAGGGTGGTCTACGTCGACAACGACCCGATCGTGCTCGCTCACGCCAGGGCCTTGCTCGTCGGCACCCCGGAAGGACGCACCGGATTCATTCCCGCCGACGTTCGCGCCCCGGAGACGATTCTCGACGCTCCGAAGTTGCGTGAGATCTTGGATCTCGAACGTCCGGTGGCGCTGAGCTTGATAGCGCTGATGCACTTCATCGATGACGACGAACATCCCTACGACATCGTCGACACCTTGATGAACGCGCTCGCGCCCGGCTCGTATCTGGTGATGACCCATATCACCGGCGAATTCACACCCGATATCGCCGATCGCGCCGTCCAGATCTACCGCGACAGCGGTATCACGTTCCGGCTCCGAGATCGTGTGGAGTTCACCCGGTTCTTCGATGGGTTGGACCTGGTCGATCCCGGAATCGAGACGCCACACCGTTGGCACCCGGACGGAATCGTCCCCCCGCGATCGATGGACAAGCAGATGGTCGGATACGCGGGCGTCGCCCGCAAACCCGATCCGGGAGGATCCGCCGACGTGTAGACGCCTGCTGGGAGTCAGGAGGCGATGTCGCGCAGCAGAGTCCGGCAGAGATGGTCGGCTCGGCGGGTCGTTTCGGGCTGGCGGTAGCGCGGACTCAGGGCCAGTCCGTTCTCGTCCGGTTGGCTAGCGTGGCGCTGCGGCCGATTCGGTGGGTGGTGGGGCGGTGGAGCCGCGGAAGATGAGGTTGGTGGCGGGGAGGGTCGTGGCTGCGGTGGGGTCGAGGGGGATTTGGCCGGTCAGGTGGTCGATGATCGCTCGGGCGGCTCGGGAGCCCTGGTGGCGGGCGGGCTGGGCGACGGTGGTCAGGTTGATCATTTCGGCGATCGGGTGGTCGTCGACGGCTACCACCGACAGGGATTCGGGAACGGGGATGCGGGCGTCGTGGCGGAGCTTGCGCAGGGCGCCCGCGGCGACCTCGTCGGAGTGGCAGAACACGGCCGTCGGCAGCGGGGCCTCGACGTTGAGCAGCCGGTCCATGGCGAGACCGCCCTCGTCGACACCCCAGCGCACCGAGACGACGTAGTCCTCGCGGAAACGCAGCCCGGCCGCGTCGAGCTGATCCCGATATCCGCGGTAGCGGTCGCGGTCGGCATCCCAGTACGCGCCCTCCAGCGATTCGGTGCGGATCATCGCGATTCGGTTGTGCCCCTGGTGGATCAGGTGCCCGACGGCCTTGCGCGCGGCCTCGTGATCGTCGAAGCGGACGGTGGCGAGGCCGTCGGTGCGCGCGCCCACGCTCACCACCGGATAGCCCCGGCGGAGCAGGAGTTCGCGGTCGGTGTCGCCGACCGGCGCGGCGACGACGATCACGGCATCGACCTTGCGCCGTTGCGGCAGGCCCGCGATGAACTGCCGTCGCTGGTCGGCCGTGGTGAGGCAGTACAGCAGCAGATCCAGTCCGGCCCTGTGCAATTCGGTTTCGATGCCGGCGACGACGCTGGAGTAGAACCAGGTGTCCACCACCGGGGTGAGGACCGCCACCCGGCCGGTGCTCTCCGGAGTGGGGATGTAGTTCATCTCCTCGGCCACCCGCAGAACGAGCTCGCGGAGCTCCGGGGAGACGCCGGGTTCGAGGTGCACTGCCCGAGAGACTGTCGGGATCGAGATCTTCCGCCCCGCGATTCGGCCGACCGCGGCGGCGATATCCGCCATGGTGACCTGTTTTCGGCTCACGCCTTCAGCTTAACCCCACGCAAAAAGTTTCGCGCGAAAACTCCTGGACACCAAGGGTTTCCGCAGGAAATTACGTAACCCGCAGGCGTTGACTCCGACTCGGTTTCAGCGCAATTATCGTTGTATTCGACGTCGTCGAGTTTCATCGTTTCTCGGAAAGAACGACGGTGCAGGAACATTCGACAGCGCCTATCGCGCACGGTCACGCGACCGGCGATCCGTGGTGGCGCAATGCCGTTATCTATCAGGTGTACTCCCGATCGTTCGCGGACGGCGACGGCGATGGAATCGGTGATCTCGCAGGGCTTCTGGCGCGACTCCCGTATCTAGCGCGGCTGGGCGTGGACGCGATCTGGCTGACACCGGTGTATCCGTCGCCGATGGCCGACGGCGGCTACGACGTGGCCGACTATCGAGATATCGATCCCGTGTACGGCACGCTCGGTGACGCCGAGACCCTCATCGCGCGGGCGCACGCGCTGGGCCTGCGGGTGCTGTTCGATATCGTCCCCAACCACACCTCGAGCGCGCACCCGTGGTTCCGGGCGGCGCTGCGCGGCGACGCGGACGCGCGGGATCGCTATTGGTTCCGTCCGGGGCGCGGCCCCGAAGGCGGGCTGCCGCCGAACGATTGGGAGTCGATCTTCGGCGGCCCGGCATGGACCCGCGTCGACGACGGCCGGTGGTACCTGCACCTGTTCGCGTCCTCGCAGCCGGATCTCAACTGGAATCACCCCGCCGTGCGCGCCGATTTCGAACGCACGCTGCGCTTCTGGTTCGATCGCGGCCTGGACGGCTTCCGGATCGACGTGGCGCACGGTCTGGTCAAGGATCCGGCACTGCCGGACGCGGGCAAACGCATCGTGGGGTTCGATCGCATCAGCGACCATCCGGCCTGGGATCAGGACGGCACCGCCGACATCTACCGATCGTGGCGCAGGATCGCCGATTCCTATTCGCCGCCAAGGATTTTCGTCGGCGAGATCCACGTCTGCGATAACGCCCGGCTGGCTCGTTACCTGCGGCCGGGCTTGCTGCACACGGCCTTTCAGATGGACCTGCTCCGATCGTCGTGGCGGGCCGCGCCTCTGCGTGCGGTGGTCGAGGACGCCGTCGGACAGGCCGCCGCCGTCGGCGCGTCCCCGGCGTGGGTGCTCGCCAATCACGACGTAACCCGCATCGTGACCCGCTACGCCCGCTCCCAGCCCGGCGCCGAGATCGATTCCGAATGGGACCGCACCCGATGGACGCGGGAGACACCGGACCACGACCTCGGCCGCCGCCGCGCCCGCGCCGCGGCCCTGCTTCAGCTCGCCCTGCCCGGCTGCGCCTACCTGTATCAGGGCGACGAACTGGGCCTCGAGGAGGTGGAAGACCTGCCCGGTGACATTCGCCAGGACCCGACCTGGGCCCAATCCGGGTATACCGATGTCGGGCGCGACGGCTGTCGGGTCCCGATCCCGTGGTCCGGCGACGCTCCGCCGTACGGTTTCTCGCCCGACCACGCCGAGCGGTCGCCGTGGCTGCCCCAGCCGGCGGCGTGGGCCGATCGCACCGTCGCGGCTCAGGATTCCGATCGTGGATCGTTCCTCACCCTCTACCGCACGGCGCTCGCCCTGCGGCGCGTGTACTGGGCGGATGCGGCGGCGATCCGCTGGCTCGATACCCCGCCCGGTGCGCTCGCCTTCACCAACGGCGCCGCTCAATGCTGGGTCAACACCGGCGACCGCGCCGTCGAGCTACCCGGCCTGCCCGTGGCGCTGGCCTCTCCGCCGGTGATCGACCGCCTGCTCCCGCCCGACGGTTCGGCGTGGTTGATCGACCGGCCGCGGCCCGATCCGATCCGCCGCGAATAGCGAATACGCATCCACCATTCCGAGCTCGGCGCGCTCACGACGCGATACGAGCCGAATTCGCATGCCGTGCAGGCGGTATGCGCGCTGTCACGAAAATCGATAAGGGAGTTGGAAAATGTCACACGCACCCGAAACCGGGCCCGCGCACGGGAGCCTCCGGCCGATAGCGTCCCTCGGCGCCTGGGCGATGACACTGATCGCGGGCGTCGTCGTCATGTCGTTGATCGGCGTGATCGTCGACGCGGCCACCTACGCGGAATTCGAGCGTCGCCTGGAAAATGGGCAGGAAATGGAGGCGGAGTGGGGGGCCGGCGCCTGGGTCGGCGGTATCGAAATGCTCCTGCTGCTCGGCGCGGGAATCGTGTTCATCATCTGGTTGTGGCGCGCCCGCCGCAATGCCGAGTTGCTGTGTGTCGCCCGGCATCGGCTGCCCATCGGCTGGGTGATCGGCGGCTGGTTCTGTCCGGTGGTCAACCTCTGGTTCCCCCGGATGATCATGGCCGATGTGCTGCGGGCGTCCGACCCCGGTACGCGGGCGGATACGAGGGATCTGCGGATGCGCCCCGCCGGTGCGCTGGTGGACGCGTGGTGGGTCGCCTGGCTGGCCAACTGGGCGCTCGGGTTCGTGAATCTGCGGCTGAGCGCGCCGGACCCGGAGACCGTCACGACCGATGAATACACCATGATCACCTACGGCCCGAAGGGCGGCTGGAGCCTGATCGTCGTGGAATTCATCGAAGTCGGTGTGCTCGCCACGGCAGCCGCGTGCTTGGCGGCCTTGATCATTCGCGTGCAGAACCGGCAGGGCCAGCCTCGCCCAGTGGCGAACCCGGCCCCGGAGGTGTGACTCGGACTAGCGCCGATCGTCCAGGTACGAGCGATTGCGGTAGTAGTCGTCCTCTTCCTCGTCGTCCATCGGGGGAGAGGGCGGGGGCGGCACCTCCGCTGGCTCCGGCACCATCGACTGCATCAGATCCTTGATGCTGGGCGCGCCGGGGACGATATCGGGCAGGTCGGGCAGTTGATCGGCGGCGCCGTGCAGCGCCGCCGTGGCCTGCTCGGACTGTTCGACGGCGGAACGGGCGGCGGCCTGCGCGGCCTCGGTGATGGACCGGCTCAGCCGCTCCGGGGTGGAGCGCTTGAACGACTCCGGCGTCAGGTGCACCTCGATCGGGATGCCGGAGACATTGCTGACGACGCGGACCAGATTGTCCGACGACCAGGCCTCGCCCGTGGTGGCCGCCAGCCGGGCCTGCACCTCGGCCAGCTCGCGGCGCTCCTGCTCGAAGGTGACGAGCATCGAGTCGACCTGGTCGCGCAGCTCGGCGTTGCGGGCGCGCTCCGCTTCCTGCTCGCTGTTGGACATGCCACCTCCGGGGAATCGGTCCGTTACTGGTTCCGACGCGGCGGGGCTGCCTTCGGTTCCATCGGCGGGCAGATTTCATCACTCGGCGGTCGTATCGGGCAAACGATCACCGCGCGGCGACACACGATTGTGTAATGCGTCACACACCGCGCCACGCGCTCTCAGCTGCGCCGACACGCCCGGCCGACCGTCGCGAAACCTGTTCCACAGCACCATCGTTCGGATCGCGACGAATCCCTGGTGTCCGTGGCCGACCCCTAATCCGATACGTTGTCGGCGCTCTCACAGCGTCTGGTACGGCAACACCACTAGACTCGGGCCCGAACGGGTGGAGCACACACGAAAGCACGAAAGTAGGCAACCGAACGTGAGCAGTGCCATCGCCTTGGGGATGCCGTCGGGGCCCGCGGCCGTCCTCGCACCCCGGCGCAAGACTCGCCAACTACAGGTGGGCAAGGTCGGGGTCGGCAGTGACTTCCCGGTGTCGGTGCAGTCGATGACGACCACCAGAACCCACGACGTGAATTCCACGCTGCAGCAGATCGCGGAGCTGACCGCGTCGGGCTGCGACATCGTGCGGGTGGCGTGCCCGCGCCAGGAGGACGCCGACGCGCTGGCCGCGATCGCGAAGAAATCCCCCATCCCGGTCATCGCCGATATCCACTTCCAGCCGCGCTATATCTTCGCCGCGATCGACGCCGGCTGCGCCGCGGTGCGGGTCAACCCGGGCAATATCAAGGAATTCGACGGCCGCGTCGGCGAGGTCGCGAAGGCGGCCGGGGCGGCGGGCATCCCGATCCGCATCGGCGTCAACGCGGGTTCGCTCGACAAGCGGATGCTGGAGAAGTACGGCAAGGCGACGCCGGAGGCGCTGGTGGAGTCGGCGCTGTGGGAGGCGAGCCTGTTCGAGGAGCACGGCTTCGGCGATATCAAGATCTCGGTCAAGCACAACGACCCGGTGATCATGGTGGAGGCCTACCGCCAGCTGGCCGCGCAGTGCGACTATCCGCTGCACTTGGGCGTCACCGAGGCCGGTCCGGCGTTCCAGGGCACCATCAAGTCGGCGACCGCGTTCGGCGCGCTGCTGTCGCAGGGCATCGGCGATACGATCCGCGTCTCGCTGTCGGCCCCGCCGGTCGAAGAGGTGAAGGTCGGCAACCAGATCCTGCAGTCGCTGAATCTGCGCCCGCGCAAGCTCGAGATCGTGTCGTGCCCGTCGTGCGGGCGCGCGCAGGTCGACGTGTACACCCTGGCCGACGAGGTCACCGCGGGCCTGGAGGGCATGGAGATCCCGCTGCGGGTGGCCGTGATGGGCTGCGTGGTGAACGGGCCCGGCGAGGCGCGCGAGGCCGATCTGGGCGTGGCCTCGGGGAACGGCAAGGGCCAGATCTTCGTGAAGGGCGAGGTCATCAAGACCGTGCCCGAGCACCAGATCGTGGAGACCCTGATCGAAGAGGCGATGCGCATCGCCGAGGAGATGGGCGACGCCGGTGCGGGCGAACCGGTCGTCACCGTCGGATAGCCGGTGATCGGGATGCGTTCGTGACACCGGGCGCCGCCGTGTGTGGTGCGTCGCTCCCGGCACCCAAACAGCAGCGTATTCGCACTCTTCGTGGCAGGCTGTGAGTCGTGCGGAGTGTGCTGGAGCCGACCCGCCGGACAAGGAATTCCGGCGCTCGCCAGCTCGCGAATCGCGATCTGGCACAGGTGCTGCAAATCCTGGACACCGACCCGGTGGCCAGCTGCATGGTCGCTGCGCGCCTGCAGGAGTACGGCCTCGAGGGCCGGGGCGGGCAGGCGGAACTGTGGAGCCGCGGCGGCCCGATGACGTCGCTGTGCTTCTCCGGCGCGAACCTGGTACCGCTGCGCGGCGGCCCGGACGACCTGCGCGCCTTCGCCGAGCGGGCGGTCCGCTGGCCGCGGGTGTGCTCGTCGGTGGTCGGCCGCCAGGAACTGGCGCTGCCGCTGTGGGAGATGCTGTCCGAACGCTGGGGCCCGGCCCGGGATCTGCGCGCCGACCAGCCGCTGCTCGCACTCGACGGTCCCGCCTACGCGGTGCCCGATCCCCGGGTGCGCCGGGTGCGGGCCGATGAACTGGACCGGTACCTGGTCGCCGCGGTCGCCATGTTCACCGAGGAGATCGGTGTGGATCCCCGCGTCGGCGACGGCGGGCGCAGTTATCGGCGGCGCGTCTCGAGCCTGATTCAGGCCGGTCGCGCCTGGGCCCGCTTCGAGGACGGCGAGGTCGTGTACAAGGCCGAGGTGGGCGCGGTGTCGCGGCGCACCGGGCAGATTCAGGGCGTGTGGGTGCATCCGAGCTGTCGCGGTCGCGGGGTGGGCACCGCGGGGACGGCCGCGGTGGCGAATGCGGTCGTGGCGTCGGGCCGCACCGCCAGCCTGTACGTCAACTGCTACAACGAGGCGGCCCGCCGCGCCTACAAGAAGGTCGGATTCAACCAGATCGCCACGTTCGCCACGGTTCTGGTGGACTGATTCCGGCCATGCCGGAAATGGCAGGGGCGGGACACGCCGGAAATGACAGGGGCGGCGAGTAAGGCTGCTCCCTCGTCATCCCCGGCGTGCTTTTGGCCGGGGTCGGCACAGTGTGTCGGAGGTGTTTGCGGGTAGTTGGCTGGATACCATCCTCTCGATGTCGATATCCGAAAGACGTTGTGTTGGCCGTGTTCCCGGGCGGATGGCGAAGGTTCCCTCCCGGAGTTCGATCGCCGTGCTGGTCGTGTCCGCGGCGCTCGTCCTGGCATCCGGCGGGTGCGCGGCCGAGTCCCAGGGACCGGTGCCCGCGGCCGACGATTTCCTGGCCGCGGTCGCGCGCCACGATGTGGAAGCGGCGGCGCGGCTCACCAATCAGCCCGGAAAGGCAAGTGGCGCACTGGCTTCGGCGTGGGACAAGCTGCAGGCCGAGCAGCTGAGCGCGCATGCGGGCGACGCCCGGGTCACGGGCGACACCGCCACCGTCGACTACACCTACGAGTGGCGGCTGCCGAAGGACCGCGTCTGGACCTACACCGGGCAGCTGCAGATGGGGCGCAGCGGAGGGCGCTGGCAGGTGCGCTGGACGGCGTCGGATATTCACCCCAGGCTCGGCGACACACAGACCATGGAACTGCGTGCCACCCCGGCGCCGCGCGCGCGGGTGAACGAGCGCTCCGGTGCCGACGTGCTGATTCCCGGTACGGCGCACCCGATCACGTTCACGGCCAGCGCGGCCCCCGACCCCGGCTATGTCGCCGATGCCCTGGCCGCGGCCCTGAATCAGTTCGACGAGGACCTGACCGCCGACTCCATCCTCGCCGCGGCGCGCAAGGCCCCGGGTGCGTATACCGTTGCGGCGCTGAGTGATCGGGAGTTCGACCAGGTGGGCGCCCAGCTGCTCGGGCTCCCCGGCGTGACCACCGGCAAACACGCGGACCTGATTCCCGCCGACCGCCGCTTCGCCCCCGATCTGATGGCGCAGGTCCGCAAGACCGTCATCGACGAGGTGGACGGTAAGGCCGGCTGGAGCGTCGTCACGGTCAACACCAACGGGGTCGACGTCGACGTGCTGCACGAGGTGGCGCCGCGGCCTGCGCCGTCGTTCTCGCTGAGCATCGACCGCAACGTACAGAACTCCGCGCAGCGGGCGGTCGACGTGCGCCCCGACCAGACCATGATGGTGGTGCTGCAGCCGTCCACCGGCGCGGTGCTGGCGGTGGCCCAGAACAAGGCGGCCGATACCGACGGCCCCGTCGCCACCTCCGGGCTGTACCCGCCCGGCTCCACCTTCAAGACGGTGACCGCGGCCGCGGCGATGGCCGAGGGGGTCGCGACCCCCGACACGGTGGTGCCGTGCCCGAGCCGGATCGTGATCGGGGAGCGGACCATCCCCAACTACCAGCTGTTCACCATCGGCGACGTGCCGATGGCCACCGCCTACCAGCGCTCCTGCAATACCGCCTTCGCCAAGATCGCCAGCGAGTTGCCCGCCGGTGCGCTGACCGATGCCGCGACCCGGTTCGGCATCGGGCCGGACTACAGCGTCGTCGGGCTGCCCACGGTGTCGGGATCGGTGCCACCCGCATCGGACAGGGTGCAGCGCACCGAGAACGGCATCGGGCAGGGCACGGTGGTGACGAGCCCGTTCGCGATGGCGCTCGCGGCCGCCACCGTCGCGCGCGGCTCGGTGCCGACGCCGTACCTGATCGCCGGATACGAGACGAAGGTCGTCGGGGACCGCCCACCACTGTCCCCGGCGGTGGTGCAGGGACTGCGGACGATGATGCGGATGGTGGTGAACGGGGGTACCGCCGAGCGGATCGCCGATCAGGGCGAGGTGTATGGCAAGACCGGCGAGTCGGAGGTGGAGGGCGGCTCGCATTCGTGGTTCATCGGCTACCGCGGCGATATGGCGTTCGCGACGCTGCTGGTGAAGGGCGGAAGTTCCGATAATGCGGTCGCGGTTACCCGGGATATGCTGACGGCGCTGCCGCCGGGGACCGCATAAATCACCGAGGACCGGCGGAATATGCGACGACCGGATGCCTGGGAGAGTGAGGCATCCGGTCGTCGGGTCGCATTCGAATGTGTTCGTCGGTATCTATGGCGAGTGCACCTCCATTCCGCTCGTTCCCGTCGAGGCGGCATTCCCAACGGGGGATTCGGCTCCGACGGACGCGTCGCCGAGCAATTCCACGGCGCCGGTTCCGGCTAGCAGCATCCCTGCGGTTATGAGGGTGAGCGTCGAACGCTTCATGGTCTTCTCCCTTGTGGGGTGAGCGAGATCCAATGGGCTCGAACTATCGGTCGCCGACTGTTAGCCGACTCGAAAAACGGTAGAACGCCAGCAATCTCCGAGACAACCCCTGGTGCGCAATAGCACAGGTCCCGGAATTCGTGCCGCAGGTCACGGGCGTGTCGGTGACCTTTTTGTTATTCGGCCCGGCGCAGGCTGGCGGCCAGATGATGCTGCTTCGGCTGCCCGGCGGCGGCCATGCGCAGCGTGTAATCGATGGTGTCACCGGACAACCGGAGCGAGCGGCCCAGCGCGGTCACGCGTTTCGCGGTGGCGGTGAGGCCGATGTGGGTGGAGTCCAATTCCATGGTGAGGCCGCCGTCGGCGACGTCGAGGCTGCCCTCGCAGATCTCGGTGATCCCGGTCGGGTGGGCGAGGATCAGCTCGATGCGGTCCGGCCCGGCGCAGCGCAGGTAGCCGGTCTCCGCGTGCAGCGAGCGGCCGTCGCCGGCGTGCCGGGTGCGCTGGCGGTAGGTGAGGAACGGGCGGCCGACATGGCCGAAGGTGACTTCCTCCTGGTAATCGAACGACTCGATGGTCGGATACTCACCGTGGCCGGAGCCGCGCCAGGTGCCCAGCAGGGGGGCGAGGTGGGCGATATCGGGATGGGGCGCGACGGGAGGCTGGGGTTCGAGCACGGCGGCCAGCATAGTGGCCGCGGGCGGCGCGGGTGCGGGGACGACGCGCTCGGATCGGCCGAATATCGGTGACGGGGGTTGACAGCCGCGAACACGCCGACCGGAGCGAGGACATCGAACGGTCCCCGGAATTCGCACGTTATGTCTGATGAGATGGAGGCACCTGCCGTCGGCGCACGGGGAGGGAGTACGGGATGGCGATCGATGTGCTCGCACGGCCCGGCGCGCCGCCGGTGCCCCGGCGGTCGGCGGTGCGGCAGTGCTGGGTTCTGGCATTGCGCCTGGTCCGGCCGTCCCTGCGGAACGGGGAGGTGCTGACCGCGCTGCTGTCTCCGGTGGTGTTCACCGTCGGGTTCTATGTGCCGCTGAACCGGGTGATGAGCTTCGCTGGGCATGGGCTCAGCAGCTATGCGCAGTTCCTGATGCCCATGATCGTGATGCAGGCCGTGTCCTTCTGTGGGACGGCCGCGGCGTTCCGGTCGGCCACCGATGCGCGGGACGGGCTGGACGCCCGCTTCGCGACCATGCCCATGCCGTCCGTGGCGCCGCTGGCGGCCCGGACCGTGGCGGTCGGGTATCGGATCGTGATCGCGCTGGTGGCAGCCTTGATCTGCGGGCACGTGATCGGATTCCGGTTCTACGGGAGCGGGTGGCACACCGCGGGCTTCATCGCGTTCGCCCTGGCCCTCGGGCTGCTGCTGGGCCTGATGGGCGATCTGCTGGGGGCGCTGTCGAAGAGCCCGGAGGCGACGACGCAGGCACTGGTGCTGCCGCAGCTGATCCTCGGCATGGTGTCCACCGGATTCGCCCCGGCGAGCCAGTTCCCGCACTGGATCCAGGGTTTCGCCCGCGATCAGCCGGTCTCGCAGTTCATCGGCGTGATGCGGGTACTGGCGGGGGACCGGTCCGGGCGTACGGGGGCGGTGAGCTGGGCCACCGTGGGGCCGGGGCTGGGGTGGACGGCGTTGGGGCTGGCCGTATTCGGCGGGTGCTCGGTGCTGGTGGCCGTGCGGAGGCAGCGATGACGGCGGGATCGCGGGCGGCGCGCGACACGGCGAACGGATCGCGCGAGGCAGGCACGGCGCGCGCGGCCACCGAGCTGCCGGTGGTGTCCGTTGTCACCGAGGCGTGGCGATATCTGTTGCCGCAGACGATGATTCAGACCCGGCGACTACTGACTCGCTGGCGCCGTGACCCGTTGACCATGGCCCAGTCGCTGATATTTCCGGTGCTGCTGCTGGTGATGCTCAATACCGTGCTGGGGCGCCAGATTTCGGCATTCTCCGGGGCGAGCGCGCTGTACGGTTCGGTGCCGATGGTGACGTTGGTGTCGGTCATGTCGGGATCGCTGGCCGGGGCGATCACGCTGGGCCGCGAGCGGGACGACGGTCTGCTGGCCCGGTTCTGGGTGCTGCCGGTGCATCGCGCATCGGGGCTGCTGGCGCGCATTCTCGCCGAGGGGGCCCGCATTCTGGTGGGCACGCTGGTGTTGTTCGGGGTGGGGGTGCTGCTCGGGCTCCGGTTCCGGCAGGGCTGGCCCGCGGCCGTGGCGCTGGTGGGCGTGCCGCTGCTGTACGGGCTGGGCTTCGCCACCTTGGTGACCGCGGTCGCCGTCTACACCGCGAAACCGGCACTGGTGGAGGCGATCTCGCTGGGCTCGTCGCTGCTGATGTTCTTCTCCACCGGATTCGTGCCGCTGGCGGCGTACCCGGCCTGGGCGAAACCGATTGTGGCGCACCAGCCCATGTCCTACGCCGTCGACGCCATGCGCGGCCTGTCGCTGGGCGGTCCGGTGCGCGGGCCGCTGCTGGCAACCGTCGCCTGGTCGGTGGGGGCGATCGTGGTTTTCGCCGTGCCCGCGATCATCGGCTACCGCCGGGCCAGCCGCAGCTGAACGCAATTCCCGGCCCCGTCATGCATTCCCCGGTCATGCCCGGCATGCTTCCCTCGTCATGCCCGGCGTCCGCCCCCGTTCATGCCCGGCATGCATGTTGGCCGGGCTACTTCAGTTCGTCGGCCACCTCGGCCATCAGGGACGTCGAGTCGCGTGGGCTCAGGGCCATCGCGCGGAGCTGGTCGAACATCACGCCGAAGCGGCGAATCTCGTTGTGGCCCTCCACGATATCGTCACCCGCGATGCCCTCGACATATACCAGCTCCGGATCGGCCGGGTCGTGGAAGTCCAGCAGCACGAACGAGCCGACCATGGCCGGATGCGCGCCCGCGTCGAACGGCAGCACCTGCAGGATGACGTTGCGCTTCTCCGACTCCTCGACCAGCCGCAGCAGCTGCCCGCGCATCACCTCCCGGCCGCCGACCACGCGCCGGATCGCCGCCTCGTCGAGCACCACCCACAGCTCCAGCGGCTCCTCCTTGGTGAGCACCTTGGCCCGCTCGAAGCGCGCGCGCAGGCGCTGCTCGATGACCACGGCCTCGACCTTCGGCATGGCCGTATCCAGCACCGCCACGGCGTACTGCTCGGTCTGCAGCAGCCCGGGGATGAACGACGTCTGGAACAGCCGCGCCGAGAGCGCCTCGTTCTCGAAGTTGATGTAGGCGGCGTACACCTCCGACACCGAGGCCTCGAACGGGCGTGACATACCGGGCTTCTGGGCCTCCTGCAGCAACTGCAGAGCATCCGCGCGCTGCGGCTCCTCGACGCCGTACAGGTCGAGCATGGCCATCAGGGTGCGCCGCTGCGGGCGGGCCTGGGCCGTCTCGATGCGGTACAGGGTCGTGACGTTGATGCCGGTGCGGGCGCTGACCACGTCCTTGCCGACCCCGGCGTGTTCGCGCATCTCGTGCAGCAGTGCGGCCAGCCGTCTGAGCTGGACCGTCAGCACCGTCCGCTTGCCTGCCATGGCGAGCGCTCTCCTCTGTGCACTTCGCGGAACGCGCTATCGCGTCCCTGCCTTGTCGGAGCCCGCTGACCAGCGCCGAGCCGCAGCGGGGGCGTTCATAGTCCGAGAGCGTACCTGCTGCAACATCGGTGAGGGCCGGGATCTGCGGTGCCGGTACGCCGGGCATCGGGCGCCGCCGTCGCATACGCTGCGTCGCATGACCGAAGTTCCGGGGCGGGTCACCATCGGGCAGGCGGCCGGGAAGCGGCAGGTGGTGGCGTGGGGGTTGTGGGACTGGGGTTCGGCGGCGTTCCAGGCGGTCATCCTTACTTTTGTCTTCTCGGTGTATCTGACCGACACGGTCGGTGACGATCTGCCGGGCGGAATCTCGGCGAGCGCGTGGCTGGGCTGGGCTCTGGGGCTGTCCGGGCTGGTGGTCGCGCTGACCGCGCCGATCAGCGGGCAGTGGTTCGACGCCACCGCACGGCGCAAGCGGGCGCTGGGTCTGCTGACCGCGATCACCATCCTGCTGATGGCCGGGATGTTCTTCGTGCACGACGACTATCGCGAGCTGTGGCTGGGTCTGCTGCTGCTCGCGCTCGGTTCGGCGGCGTTCGAATTGGCGGGCGTGCCCTACAACGCCATGCTGCGGCAGGTCTCCACACCGGCGACGATCGGCCGGGTGTCCGGATTCGGCTGGGCGATGGGATATTTCGGCGGTATCGGGCTGCTGCTGATCTGCTATGTGGGATTCATCGCGGGGGACGGCGATACGCGCGGGCTACTGGGGGTGCCGACCGCGGACGGGCTGAATATCCGGCTGGTCGCGGTGCTGGCGGCGGTATGGTTCGCCGCCTTCGCGCTGCCGGTGCTGCTGGCCGTGCCGGAACTGCCGCGCACCGACGCCGATCCGGGCGCCGCGCGGGCCGGTTTCTTCGCCTCCTATCGGGTGCTGGCGCGCGACCTGCGCGAATTGTGGGGGGCCGACCG
Source organism: Nocardia mexicana NBRC 108244 (assembly GCF_001613165.1). GTDB lineage: Bacteria > Actinomycetota > Actinomycetes > Mycobacteriales > Mycobacteriaceae > Nocardia > Nocardia mexicana. The sequence goes on along the minus strand of NZ_BDBV01000006.1, from coordinate 10,384 downwards.
GCGGATCGTCGGATTTCTCCTGGCCAGTGCGATATTCCGGGACGGCCTGGCCGGGGTCTTCACCTTCGGCGCGGTGCTCGCGGTGCGCGTGTACGGGATCTCCGACGACGATGTGCTGCTGTTCGGCATCGCGGCGAATGTGGTTGCGGCACTGGGGGCGATCGTCGCCGGGCGCTTCGACGACACGGTCGGCCCGAAGGCGGTCATCGTCACCTCGCTGGCCGCGATGCTGGTCTTCGGCACCGCGCTGCTGATCGTCTCCGGGCCCGTGCTGTTCTGGGTGTTCGGCCTGCTGCTCACCATATTCGTCGGTCCCGCGCAGGCGGCCGCGCGCAGCTTCCTCGCCCGCCTCGCGCCGCCCGGACGCGAGGGCCAGCTGTTCGGCCTCTACACGACGACGGGCCGCGCGGTGTCGTTCCTGGCCCCGGTCATGTTCGGGCTGTTCGTCTGGGCCTTCGGGGCCGATCGCGCGGGCATCGTGGGCCTGCTCCTGGTGCTCGGGCTGGGGCTGATCGCCGTGCTGCCCGTGCGCGCGCCGGATCGGGTGGGCTGAACTCCGCTCGGCGTGTCCACGGCGACGGCGGCCATCCGCTGACCCGCATCGACCTGCACCTACGATGGCACGGTGGCCGAGTACGAGTTTCCCGGTGTGCTGCTGAAGGGATACCGGCTGGCCTGCGTCGCGGGCACCGTGGTGGCAGTCGTGGTGACGATGGCGCTGTCCACACCCACGGCGGCCCTGTGGGTCTTGTTTCCCGCCGTCGTCGTGATGATCCTTACCTATCCCTGGCTCTCGCCATTGGAATCCGCTTCCAGGTCTCGGCGAACCATCGCGCTGCTGTGCTGCGCGGCCTTCATCGCGGGGCTGCCCTGGATTCTCGCGTGGTGGGGTCTCGGCCTCGTCGTCGTACCGGCGGCGGTGGTGATCCTGTCCCTCTACGCCTTCGGGGCGCGCGTGGCCGCCAAAGAACTGTGGCCACAGCGTCATTGGGCGCCGGGTTCGAAATGTTTTGCGCCGCGGTAAATCTCGATCTGAAGACACCGCGGCGGTCAGGCGTATCGGGTGCTCGGCGGCTCCCCGGACCGCCGGCCGGGTTCGGCACGGCGGCGAGTTCGTCTGCCGCGAGCGACCTCGGTGGCGAGGGCGTCGAGGGGCTGGTCGAACGGTGCCAGCGGATCGGCCAGACGGGTGAGCCAGTCCCGTGCCGCGTCGAGGCCCGCGCGGTCCAGCGTGTAGATGCGCCGCGAGCCGTCGACGCGGACGCTCACGAGCCCGGCCTCGCGCAACACCTTGAGGTGCTGGGACACGGCGGGCTGGGAGATCGGCGTATACCGCTGGACGCCGGCGACCACCGCGCTGGCGGGCAGTTCGCCGGCGGCCAGCAGTTCGAGAATGCCGCGGCGCACCGGATCTCCGAGGGCCTCGAATACCTGTGCCCGGGCTGGCTCGCTCATCAGGGCTGCGGGTCCTCCTCGGGCACGATCGTGTAGAAGCCTATCGTCTGCTCCGCCGCGGCATGCGCCGCCGCCGGATCGTCGCCGTCGCGGACCGCCGCGTCGGCCCAGCCGGCGGCCGACGACCGCACGAACTCCTTACCCTCGGGCGTGGTCGGAAATGCGGCCCCCTCGGCCGGATCGACCGCCGCCCCGCTCGACACGTGCAGGCCCAGGCCCATCAGGGCGAGATCCCAGCCGACGCCCACCGCGCCCGGCCCGAACTGCGACCACAGGTCCGGATCGACATATGCCTCGTGCACCAGTTCCAGCACGGTGCCGTCGTCGGCCGGGGTCAGACTGACGGTCAGCCAGGAGATCTGGGGACCCATCTCCCATGTCACCGCGAACCGTTCGGGTGCCTCGCAGCTCTCGACCACGCCGCCCGCGTTGCCCTCGAGCTGGTATCGGCCACCGACCGCCAGGTCGCCGCTGATCGGCAGGAACCACCGCGGGAGCCGCTCGATATCGGTGAGCGCGTCCCACAGGTCGGCGCGATCCGTGGGATAGCTGCGCCGGGCAATGGCGATCTTGGTCGGGGCCCCGTCGCGGGTCCCGGTGCGGATCTCGCGGGCCACGAGACCGGCGACGGCAACAGGGTCGCTCAGCATAGACATAAGACACTCCTTAAATAGGTTGTTACTTATATTAGTGCGCGGAGATGTCGTGGTCCACCCCTCGGGGGTCGTGGAATCGGCGATCGGGCGCGAGTAGGGGGTCAAGGAGCGGGCGTGTTCAGGGGGGCGGAAACCGCGGTGTGGCAGGTGTCCGTGGCTGTCTCGGACGGACCCGTTCAGGGCCTACCTGAGTGGCGTTCGATGCCTGGACCAGCAGTTTCGCCTCGAAAGAGGTCGTCGCGGACGGCTTGTCGCGGGCGATGTCGAGCGTGGCGACGACCGTTCGAGGCGGTGTCCGAGATGTCGTTCCCACACCGCCGACCGAGAATGCAGACGCAATCTTGCGTTCTTGCATTTGTAAGAGCATGATCCCAGCTAGCCTAGTTGTGAACCACCGATCCGATGACCGGTAGACAGCGAAATCCGGAGATCAATCATGTTGGCGCGATTAGTGAAGTACTCGGGCGATTTCGGGGTGCAGGGATGACGACGTCGATAGCTGGGGTGCTGCCGACCGCGCCGCAATTGCTCTGTGCGTTCCAAGGCAGGCGATTCCAGGATCGGGTGTTGTTGCGCACCGCGCACGCGCTCGCCGAGTTGCACGCCCGGCGCACGGAGATCGGCGACCCGATCATGTTGGCGGAGATAGATTGCCGCCGGGGTGAACTCGTCGACGATATCAACGACTGGGTGGAACAGGAGCTGCCGCAGCATCGCAACGGCGCCTCCCTGCACACCGAGAGCCTCGGCGCGGTCGTCGATCGCATGGCCCGGAGCTGGGTCGATGCCAACGACGCGATCGATCGCGACGGCCCGCGCAGCGATAACACCCATAAACACTGGTATCACCTGGCAGAACTGGTGGACGGTTACACTGATCTCGTAATCGACGTGGCCGGTGGCCGTCGTCGGTTACCCGAGCAGTGACCTGCCCCGAAAGCAGTGACATCTGAGGTCATTGCCCGATCGGTGACGTCGCTCGAGCGAATGCTATTCGGCCAGTAGCACACTCGAACCGTGACGTTGCCCGCCTGATCGGCGGGCGCAACGGGGCGCCCCGCCCGGCGTGCCGCGTGGTCGACTGGCGCGGCACGCCCGCAACATTTCCCCGTCGCATATCCATTGCCGCCGCGGCGAAATCAGAATTGCGATAATTACCGACAGGTTTGTTTCTTATCGCACTGCGGCGCGGCCACGTAGCCGCCCGAGGACGAGCAGCGCGACCAGCGTGACCGCCACCAGTAGGGTGGTGCACGCCGCGGCGTCGAACACGTCGCCGCGGTCGGTGGCGGCGAAGATGGTGACCGGCAAGGTCTTCCACGTCGCGGGATAGACCATGATGGTGGCGCCCAGCTCGCCCATCGACAGCGCGATCGCCAGCCCGGCGGCCGCACCGAGCGCGGGCAGCAACAGCGGCAACGTGATTCGCGTCAGCACCCGGACCGGTCCCGCGCCCAGCGATTCGGCGGCCTGACGGTAATTGGGGTCGACCCGGTCCAGCGCCGCGGACACCGCGCTGAACGCGTACGCCAGCACCAGCACCGAATGGGCCAGGATCACAATCCATTTCGTGCCGCCCAGCAGCAGCGGACGCTGGTTGAACGCGATCAGCAGGCCCAGCCCGATCGCCACCGACGGCACCGCCACCGGCAGATGGAACACGGCGTCGGTGAACCGGCGCCACCACCGCGGTGCCTCTCGTGCGGCCAACGCCGCCCAGGTGCCCAGCACCAGTGCCACCGCGCCCGCGAGCAGCGCCGTCTGCAGGCTCACCGACAGGCTCGCCGCCTGCTCGCCCGACAGCGCCCGCTCGAAGTTGTGCAGGCCCAGATCCGACGGCAGCGGGCCGGTCCAGCGACCGGCCAGTGCGGCCGCCACGACCGTCGCGATCGGGGCCGCGAACACCACCAGCACGATCAGCGCGAAGACCGCGAGCACGACCGCTCGCCCGCGCCGAGTCCAGACCAGCATGGATCAGCCCTCCCGTGTCGGAATCCCGGTGAACCGGGCGAAGATCAGCCGGTAGCCGAGGTACAGGGTCAGCGACAGCAGCACCTGCACCGAGGCCAGCACCGCGGCACCCGGCAGGTCGAAGGTGACGATGCCGCGCGTGTAGATCAGCGCGGGCAGCGTGATGACGCCCTTGGCGCCGGTGAACAGGACGATGCCGAATTCGTTGAGCGCCAACAGCAGTACCAGGCTGCCGCCCGCGGCCAGCGCGGGCCAGGCCTCCGGAAGCACGACCTGGCGCAGCACCCGCCACGGCGAAGCCCCCAGGCTCGCGGCCACATCCAGTTGCTCGCGCGGCAGCTGCGCGAACGCGGCCAGCAGCGGGCGCACCACGAACGGCGTGAAGTAGGTGATCTCGGCCAGGACGACCCCGGTCGGGGTGGTGAGGAAATTCAGTGCGGGGGAGCGGTTTCCGGTGATCTGCGCGATCAGCGCGTTCACCGCGCCCGCGGTGCCGTAGAGGAAGGTGAACGACAGGGTGATGAGGAACGACGGCAGCGTCAGCACCGTATCGATGAGCCTGCCCACCACCGCCGAACCCGGGAACGGCACGAACGCCAGCACCACCGCCAGCAGCGTGCCCAGGATCAGGCACCCGGCGGTCGAGCACACCGCGATGGATACGGTGCGCCACAGCGCATCCCGGAACGCCTGCGACGCGAGCACCTGCGACCACACGGCCCCGCCGCGACCGCTCGGTGTCTCGGTGGATTCGGTCAGCACCCGCACTATCGGATAGACCGCGATACCCAGGACGATCAGCAGCGGCGGCAACGACCAGAGGATGGGCCGCCAATTACGCCGGGCGGCAGGACGCGTGGGGCCCGGCTCCGCCGCGGTCCGCTCGAGAACGACGGTGGCGCTCATGAGCCACCCCGCCTCGTCCGGACCACCGGCATGCCGACACTTCCCGCACCCCTTCCGTGCTCACGCACCCTGTACGGGCCGCTGAAAGCGGTGCGCGAATCGGTAAGGGGTGCGGGAAGGTTCCCGGGCGCGCGATCCCCCTCATGGATCGCGCTTGCCGCACCCTGTTCGTGCTCACGCACCCCGTACGGGGCGCTGGATGCTGTGTGGGAACCGGCAAGGGGTGCGGGGAGGTCGGTGGTGTCGTGGTGGCCGGGGGGAATGGCGGGGAGGATCACGGGGTTGCTTCCGAATCGGTGGTGGCGGAGCCGGGTTCGGTGCCGACGGCGGCGGGGATCAGGACTCCCGCCGGGTCCGGGAACCGGACGCCCACGGTTGCGCCGACCGATGCGTCGGTGTGGCCCGGGACGTCGGCGACGAGTTCGGCGGGCAGGCCGTTGACGTCGAGGTGCAGGCGGGTGGTCGAGCCGCGCCAGACGCTGGAGACGACCGTGGCGAGCACCGCGTCCCGGTCGGTGGTGGCGCCGACCCGGACGGTATGCGGGCGCACGCACAGCAGTCCCTCGGCGTCGGGCGCCCAGTCCAGCTGTCCGATACCGGGTTCGGGTGCCTCGGCGCGCAGGGTGCGCTCGCCGACCGCTACCAATGCGGCGCGGCCGGATACGTGTTTCACGGTGCAGGGCAACAGGTTCGCGCCCCCGAGGAAGGCGGCGGTGAACGAGCTGGGCGGGCGGCGCCACAGGCTCTCGGCGGAGTCGATGTCGACCAGGCGGGCGTCACGCATCACCGCGATCCGGTCGGCGAGGGCCAGCGCCTCCGCCTGATCGTGGGTGACGTACAGCATCGCGGTGTCCGGCAGGGCCTTTCGCAACTGCTGCAGTTCGCCGAGCATGGACTGGCGCAGCTGCGCATCCAACGCCGCCAGCGGCTCGTCCAGCAGCAGGACGCGAGGCCGGATGGCCAGCGCCCGGGCGATCGCCACCCGCTGCTGCTGACCACCGGACAGCTCGCGCGGCAGCCGCTGCGCGTAGGCGGCCATGCCGACCATCTCCAGCGCCTCGGCCACGCGGGCCCCGATCTCTTTGCGCGGCACCCGATGTGCCTTCAGGCCGAAGGCGACATTGTCGTGCACCCGCATGTGCGGGAACAGCGCGTACGACTGCACGACCACGCCGATCCCGCGCTTGGCGGGGGAGAGGTCGGTGACGTCGATACCGGACAGCCGGACCGCGCCGGAGGTGGGCCGGACGAACCCGGCCAGCGCCTTGAGCGCGGTGGACTTACCGGAACCGCTGGGGCCCAGCAGCGCAACGGTTTCCCCGGCGGCGACGCGCAGGGTGAACTCGGCCAGCGCGACCGTGGCCTTGCGGCCGCGGCCGTAGCGGACGCCGACTCGGTCGAATACGATCGCCGGCTCGGCGTCGGCCGTGGTGACGGCCGAGGCGGCGGAGGTCGTCGGTGCGGACATGATGTCGCTCCTGTGCCTGTCAGCTTCCGGTGGCCCGCTGGTAGGCGGCGATATCGCCGTCCAGCTCGTCGAGGACCCGGTTCCAGTCCGGCGTCACGACGGTGACGTCCTTGACGTACGCCGCCGGCGACACGCTGCCGTCGAGCGTCGGGGCGTCGCGCAGATCCTTGCGGACCGGCACCGCCATCGCATCGGGACCCAGGGTCTTCTGCACGTCGATCGACAGCAGGTACTCCATCAGCTTCTTCGCCGAATCCTGGTGCGGCGCACCCTTGGCCAGGCCCATCACGTAGGGCACCGCGACGGTGCTGCGGGTGCCGTCGGCGGAGGCGGGGAAGAACACGTTGAACTTCGAGCCCTTCTCCTTGATGTTGGCCAGGTTCATCTGCACGTCGCCGTTGGCTACCAGCAGCTCGCCGTTGTCGACCTTCGGCTGCAGCTTGCCCGTCGACGCGGACGGGCCGACATTGTTGGCCTGCAGCTTCGCCAGGTAGTCCAGCGCGCCCTGCTTGCCCAGCAGCTGCTGCAGCAGGATCAGCACCGCGGTGCCGTCACCGGCCTGCCCCGGGGTCGAATACTGCAGCTTCCCCTTGAATTCGGGCTTCAGCAGGTCGTCCCAGGTGAGCTTGGAGTCGATCGAGGGATTGGCGATGAACGACAGGTAGTTTCCGGCCAGGGTGACGTACTTGCCGCCCGGATCCTTGTCCGTATCGGCCACCGCGGTCGTATCGATGCCGCTGTCCTGCAGCAGACCGGATTTCGCGGCCTTCTGGATGAACGGCGGCAGCGTCACCATGACGTCGGCCTGCGGGTTGGACTGTTCCTTGTCGACGCGGTTGACCACCTCACCCGAGCCCGCCTCGACCAGATTCACCGAAATACCCGTCTGCTCGGTGAACTTCGCGAACTGGGACTTGTACCAGTCGCCGACGCCGTCGGCGGAGTAGACGGTGACGGTGTTGCCGCCCGAAGAGGTGCCGGTGCCGCCGCAGGCGACAGCGGAGAACGCGACCGCGGTCGCGGAGGCGAGGATCAGCGCGGCGCGTGCGAGGCGTGATATCGAAATACGCACGATGACTGTAACTTTCGTGGGAAGGGGCGTGAGGATGGTGGTGATGGGTCGGTTACGGAGCGTCGGGTGACGCCGCGTGCTCGGTCAGCAGCAGATCGGCGAATTCCACCACCGACGGCACCACGTGCGTCGCACCGGCAGCACGCAGCTGCTCCTCGTCGTGTGCGCCGGTGAGCGTCCCCGCGACGATGCGGGCGCCCGCGGCCAGTCCGGTGCCGATATCGCTGGCCGTATCGCCCAGCACCGCAACGTGATCCACGGAATCGGCCTGGAGCCGCAGCAGCGCGGTGAGGACCAGGTCCGGGTAGGGGCGGCCGCGGCCCGCCTCCGACGGCGCCAGCGTCAGGTCGGCGATCTCGCGCCACCCCAGCGCATCCAGCAGCCTGTCCTGCGTGCCGCGACTGAAGCCGGTGGTGAGGGCGACCTTGATCCCGGCGTCGCGCAGCCGTGTGATCGCCTCGGCCGCACCGGGAATCGGGGTGGCCTCGCCCGCGAACTCGTCGTAGGCGGCCTCGAAGGTGCGGTTGGCGAGCCGGGCGCGGTCCTCGTCGCCCAGCAGCGCCCGGAATACGCTGATCTTGGACTGCCCCATGGTCTCGACCACGTAGCGGACGGCGGCATCGCGCTCGGGTCCCTCGGCCGGGACGCCCGCCGCGGTCGCGGCGGCATCGAAGGCCCGCAGGACCAGTCCGCCGTCGGCCACAGTGGTGCCCGCCATATCCAGGACGGCCAGCTCGATCTGCTTGTCGGACAATGTGTTTCCCTTCACAGGTGGAGCAGGTCGGCGGTTTCCTCGCCGAGTGCGGGGCCCAGCGTCATCCCGCGTCCGCCCGGGCCGGTGATCACCCAGACGTTGTCGGCGGCCCGGGCGCGGGTGACGATCGTGCCGGGGTCGATGCTCTGGCTGTACACGCCCGCCCAGCGCCGCACGACCGGCGGCAGCTTCCGACCGAGCAGTTCCTCGGCGACCGACGTGAGGTGCTCGTACGGGGCCTCGTCGACGTCGAAGGCGAACGGTTCGTCGTATTCGTGGGTGTCGCCGATGGTGAGCCCGCCGTGCAGGCGCTGCACGCACAGCAGCTGCATCTTGTGCTGCGCGGCCGTAAATGCCTGGGACTCTTCGTGACTGAGGCGATTCAGTTCCGGGCCCGCGAAGCCGGGGTAGTACCGGAAGCTGTCGCCGTCGGCGATGGCGGTGGTCAGCGACTCCCCGAGCGGTGCGGTCTGCATCATCTGCAGCCGCACGCGCCGGACGGGGATGTCGCCCACCAGTTCCCGGGTGAGTCCGCCGTGTGCGGCACCCGGGCACACCAGCACCAGATCGGCGTCGAACCGCCGGCCGCGATCGTCGACGACGGTGCCGCCGGTGATGGTGCGGGCCTCGGTCCCGGCATAGAAGGTGTATCGGCCGGTGGCCTCCATGTAGGCGCGCAGCGCGGGCATGGCCTGCCGTGACTCCACCGCCGCATCTGTCGAACAGTGCAGGCCCGCAAGGAATTTGCCGCGCAGTGCCGGATTAAGCGCGCGGACCCTGTCGGGATCGAGCAGTTCGAAGCCGCGCTCGGCCGCCGTCGGCCCGGCCGCGGCCGCCTCGGCCACCGCAAGTTCGGCCTCGGTGCGCACCAGTGTGATCGAACCGGCCGGGCGGAAGCCGATGCCGGGCACCTTCCCGCCGATCTCCTCCCACAGCCGGCGCGAGCGCAGCGTGATGTCCAGTTCGTTCGCGCTGCGCCCGGACACCCAGACCAGGCCGAAGTTGCGAACCGTGGCGCCGCGGGCCTGCGCCTCGCGCTCCAGCTGCACGACCTCGTGGCCGCGGCCGATCGCGGCCAAGGCGTGCGCGGTGCCGAGGATGCCGCCGCCGATGATGACCAATCGCATGCCGACCATGATGCGCAATGGTCTAGACCGTTGGGTGTTTCCTGTGCGAACGCTGGGTTAACAATTGGTATAGACCAATTGAGGTACGCTGTGGGCATGGACGCAACCGATGTCGCAGCGGTGCAGCCCGGCCCCGGAACCGGCGAAATGCCGAGTGGCCGTGCGGATTCGGAGAACCGGCTGCCCAAGGCCTACCGTGTGCGCACGCAGATCGAGCGCATCATCGGCGGGCTCGAGGAGGGGGATCCGGTTCCGTCGGAGCGGGAGCTCGCCGGCCGGTTCGAGGTGGCGCGCGAGACCGTGCGGCAGGCGCTGCGAGACCTGCTGGTGGAGGGCCGGATTCGGCGGCAGGGCCGCGGCACCGTGGTGTCGCGGCCGAAGCTGGTGCAGCCGTTGTCGTTGCGCTCCTACACCGAGGCGGCGATCAGCCTGGGCCGCACGCCGGGCCGCGTGCTGGTGAGCTGGGACGACGTGCCCGCCGATGCCGATACCGCGGCGGCGCTCGGCGTCGCGACCGGCACGACGATCATGCACCTCGAACGCATTCTGCTGGCCGACGACGAAAAGATCGGCCTGGAAAGCACTTTCCTCACCCGTGAGCGCTTCGGCGGGCTGCGCGCGAACTACGACCCGACCACATCGCTGTACGCCGCGATCCGCGCCTCGGGCGTCGTCTTCGAGTCGGCCCGCGAGCGCATCGAGACGGTGCTGGCCTCCCCGCGCGAGGCGGCCCTGCTGGAATGCACCACAGCCCTCCCGATGATCCTGCTGCACCGCCGCACCGTAGATTCCGACGGCCGCCCCATCGAACGTGTCCGCGCCCTCTACCGCGGCGACCGCATCGCCTTCGAGGCCACCCTGCGCGAATAGCCCTCCGCCGCAACAGCTTCGAAAGTAGCCGGACGAGGCCCACGTTCTCCGCAACGCCGCGCCCCGGTACGGATCCCCGCCGCGCGGCCCTAAGGGCCGCGCGGC
>NZ_BDBV01000005.1 GCF_001613165.1 Nocardia mexicana NBRC 108244 | reverse complement strand
GCAAGGTGCCCTGGCGAGCGGGGAATGCGAAATGTCGTGGTGGGCGGGGGATTGTTTTGTCTTGGTCAGATGTGGGTCGTGTGTTGTGGTGTTGGTGTTCCGTCCGGGCCGATCTCGATTCGTAGGGGTTGGTCGCTGACGACGGTTACCAGGAGGGGGCGGCCGGGGGGTAAGGCGCGCACTGTGATTCGGCCGTCGGTGGTGGCGTCCAGGGCCGCGGTCGAGGTGGCGAGGGCGCGGTTGCGGACCTCGTCGGATGCCGCGTCGAGACCGCCGTCGTCGAGCAGCGTGACCGCGACGCCGCGGCGCCGCGCCCGGCGGGTGGCGTCGACCATGCCGGGGGTGTCGAAGCACGGTGCCCGCAGCCGGTCGCGGAGCTGGGCCTCGAGCAGGGCGCATTCCTGCCTGCGCGCGTCGTCGGGTGGTTCGCCCGAGGCGATCGATTCCAGCATCGGGCGGGCCGTCCGATCGAGGTAGGACAGCTGGCGGCGGCGTTCCCGGTCCTGCGCGGCGATGCGTGCCTCGGCCCCCGCGTGCCGGGCAACCTCCGCGCGGGCGAGGTGGAACGACCGCAGCATCGGCCGCATGTACAGGGCGAAGCCGCTGGCGGCGAGCACTGTTCCCGTGGTCACGGCGGCGCCGTCGATCGCCGCCGCGGTCCCGGCGCCGGTGGCGGCGAATACCGCCGCGGCCGTAGCGAGCCCGATCCACGCCGCGGCGATGCGCCCCCGAATCGCAAGCAGCGCAAGCACATACGAATAGGCGACGAGAATCCATGAACCGTGATGCACGAAGTGATCCGGCGGATGGATGCGGATCGCGAGCACGGCAGCCGGGCCGGAGAGGATCGCGAAGGCGGTGGCGGGCAGCGGCAGCGGGTCGTGCCGCGCGATGAGCACGGCCGCCCCGGCCACGCCGACGAGCCCGTATCCGGCGATCGCGGCGTGTGGATCGGCGCGGCCCGACAGATAGCCGACCATCAGCATCGTGACGGCCAGTTCGAGCATGACCAGCATCGCGATTCCGGAACCGCCACGCACGCTGATCAGCGTGGGCAGGTGGGCCTCGGCCGCGGCGGTGCGCAGCCAGCGCAGGGTGACGACGGTGCCGCGGCCGGGCTGTGATTCGATGACGGCGTCACCGCCGGGCACGCGGCGCATTCGCGCGATGATGCTCGACCGGATTCCGAGGCGGTCGCCGGCCACCCGCCCCGGATCGAATCCCGCTCCGTCGTCCCGGATCCGGACGGTCGCCCCCGTGTCGTCGATCGCCACGAGTGCCGTGCGGACAACCTCGCGTCCGCCGACCGCGCTGTGCCGCACACTGTTTCGCGCGGCCTCGCCGACCGCGGCGCCGAGTGCGGAGACCACGTCGCCGGGCAGTTCGGTTGCGTGCGTGCCGATCCGCGTATCGACGGTGATGCCGCCGCCCGCCTCCAGCGCCGCGCCCCGCAGCGTCTCGACCGCCGCGGGTACGGCGACCTTCTCGTCGTCATCGTGTGAACTGTCGTCGAGTTGGTGCAGGGTTCGGGTGGCCGCCGGTACCAGGGTGTCCCGGCCGCCGCGCGCGGCATCGCGCAGCGTGGCGAGCACATTGTCGTGGATGAGTCCGGCGAAGCGGGACCGTTCCCGGTCGGTGGCCTCGGCCGAGGCGGCGACCGCGGCCTGCCGCACCGTCGCCGCCGTCGCCGCGTCGAGTTGTACTGCGGCACGGAGGATTCCGGCCGTGATACAGGCGAAGAACCCCTGCATCACCCAGGTCCGCGCGAGGCTCTCGGCCACGCTGTGGATGCCCGCGCCGCCGGTGACGTAGAAGTCCACGGCGACCGCTACCGCGCCGGTCAGCACGAGATTGATCGGCCACCCCCGCGGCCAGACCAGCACGCCCGCCATCGCCGAGACGGCGACCAGCGGCGGCATCCAGGTTCCGGCGGGCCCGAAGCAGCCGAACTCGCCCGCCAGCGGCAGTGTCGCGATACCGGCCGGGACGACGACGGCCAGCATCGCGGCGGCGGTGCCCACCGCCCGTCCGCCCAGCAGCACGGCCACCGCGATCAGGGCCGACCCGGCCACCGACACCAGCGTGACCACCAGCGGAGTCCACCAGGCGGCGATCAGGTCGGCCTGGGCGGCAATGGTCCGGCGGTGGGTGAACAGCCACAGCACACCGCCGACCCCGGCCGCCACGCCCATCGCGCGTCGCGCCCGCTCCTCGGCCCGCCCGGCCGCCGTCGGACCGGGCGAGCGCATCCGAATCACCTGCATCGACCCCGCCGCTGTCTCGTCGCCCCGGAGTGCATCCATCGGCGTTTCACTCTCGGAAGGCTAACCACCCAGCGGAAACGGCTCCGCGGCGAACCTGTGTCGCATGGGTAGCGGCACACGGGGGCGAGCGCGGCGACACGCCGACCACGCCGGTAACCACATGATTGCCAATTGGAATTATGTCGCACCCCTATCGTGGGGATGCACGAGATCGACCGGATGCGAAACACACCGAGACCAGTAAGGACTCCCACATGATTCGCAGTGTCGTCACGCTCGCCGCCATCGCAGGCATCGTCGTCGCGCCGATTGCCGCGAACGCCGAACCCCCTCAACTTCCGTTTCCGTCCACCGGAAGCGCCGATACCTCCCAGCAGGGCCAGGCCGAAGACGGTCCCGAGGCCGAGAGCGGGACGTCCAAGGAGAAGGGCTCGAACTACCAGCAGGACGGCGAAGAGGGGGAAGGCGAAGCGAATCTGGGCGATTCGAGCCGGAATCGCGGCGGCCATACAAGCCCCGGAGGCAAAGGCGGCGACAGCACCGGTAAGGGAAGCGGGTTCACCCAGGACGATGAAGGGGAGGGCGGCGACGGCGCGGAGTACAGCAACGGCACGGGCGGCGGGTACACACAGCAGGACGAAGGGGAGGGCGACGGCGGCGCCGAGTACAGCAACGGCACCGGCACGGGCGGCCGGTACACCCAGGACAGCGGGGAAAGTCCGGAAGCCGGGCTGTCCAACCAGTACTCGGATCTCTACAACGACGAGGCGCAAGCAAACAACGAAGACGCCGGGAGGAAATCGCAGCCGGGCAAGCACCCCAGGCCGTACCTCGGTGGCAACTGATCGGGATCGGGTCCGAACTCGACCGGATCGACCACAGCGGCCCGGGTAGCTGATCAGTCGCCGGACCGTTCCAGATGCCGACGTCCCCGGTGCCCGCAACGGGCCCGGGGACGCCGCCTTTCCCAGCGAAGACCACCGGTCAGCGGACCTGCGGCGCCACCTTCTCACCAAGCAGCTCGATGGTGTGCAGCACCCGATCGTGCGGCAGGGTGCCCACGCTCGGATGCAGCATGAACCGGTCCAGGCCCAGGGTGTCGCGGATGTCGGCGACCTTTTCCGCGACATGGTCGGGGGTGCCGACGAACAGTGAGCCGCCGGGGCCGCGCAGGGCGTCGAACTGGGTCCGGGTCATCGGCCCCCACCCGCGTTCTTTACCCAGTCCGCTCATCGCGGCGGCGTAGGGCTCGTAGAAGTCGGCGACCGCCCGCTCGTCGGTGTCGGCGATGTAGCCGTGGGCGTGCACCGCGATCGGCTGCGGTTCGTGCCCGCCCTGTTCGAGCGCGCGGTGGTACAGATCGACCAGCGGCCGGAACCGGGCGGGCGCGCCGCCGATGATCGCGATCGCCAGCGGCAGGCCGAGCAGTCCGGCGCGGGCGACCGATTCCGGGCTGCCGCCGACCGCGATCCAGACCGGCAGCGGCCGATCGGTGCGCGGATACACGACGGTGTCGCGCAGCGGCGCGCGGAACTTGCCCGACCAGGTCACCGGCCCGTCCTCGCGCAGGCGCAGCAGTAGATCCAGCTTCTCGGCGAACAGCTCGTCGTAGTCGCCGAGGTCGTAGCCGAACAGCGGGAACGATTCGACGAACGAGCCGCGACCGGCCATCAATTCGGCGCGGCCGCTCGACAGCGCGTCCAGGGTGGCGAAGCGCTCGTACAGCCGGACCGGGTCGTCGGAGCTGAGCACGCTGACCGCGGTGGTCAGCTGGATGTGCTCCGTCCGTCCCGCGACGGTCGCCAGCACCATCTCCGGCGCCGAGCCCGCGAAGTCCTCGCGGTGATGCTCGCCGACGCCGTACACGTCCAGGCCCGCCCGCTCGGTGGCCACCGCCTCCTCGACCACCTGGCGCAGCCGTTCGCCCGCATTGGGTGCGGGGCGATCGCCGACGGCGTGCCGTTCGGCGAAGGTTGTCAGTCCCAGTTCCATGTGCCCGTCCTCTGTCGGTGTTGTCGACAGGCTAAACGGACCATGGTCCGGATGTATTCCGCGGGGCTAACCGGTCCGGTCCTGTTCCCCCATATCGCGGCGGGCGGCGGTGAGGAATTCGATGCTGGCCCTGGGCGCCAGGGCCTGCACGCTGAGCCGGTCCATCGCCGACATGTAGGCCTGGACGTCGCGCTGCTTGTCGAGATATACGGAGCTGGTGAGCTGTTCGGTGTAGACGATGTCGGCGAGTTCGGTCTCGCGGAATCGCAGGATGCTGAACGGGCAGCCCGGCGACGCGGATCCCCCCGCGCTGAACGGCAGGACCTGGATCCGGACATTGGGCAGCGTGGCGGCGGTGTGCAGGAGATGGTCGATCTGCGCCAGCATGATCTCCGGCCCGCCGACGGGGCGCCGCAGCGCGCTCTCGTCGATGACCGCCCACACCGTGGGCGCCTCGCGCCGGGTGAGGATCTGCTGGCGACGCATGCGCATGGCGACGCGGCGCTCGGTCTCCCCGGGTGGCCCCCCGGCGAGGAGGGAGCGGATGTAGTCGGCCGTCTGCAGCAGGCCCGGAATGAACTGCGGCTCGTAGGTCCGGATCGTCGTCGCGGCGTGCTCGAGCCCCAGGTAGGTCTCGAACCACGAGGGCAGCAGGTCGTTGTAGCTGTGCCACCAGCCCGGCTGGTTGGCGCGGCGGGCCATGTCGAGGTAGGTCTCCCGGCGTTCGGGATCGTGCACGCCGTAGAGGGTGAGCAGGTCCCGGACGTCGCGTTCCTTGTAGCCGGTCTGGCCGCGCTCCAGCCGGGTGATCTTGGCATGCGAGCCGCGAATCGAATCGCCCGCGTCTTCCCGGCTGATCCCGCAGTCCTCGCGGAGACGGCGTAGCCAGCTGCCGAGCGCGATTCGCAACACCGTGGGCCCGCGTTCGGCGACAGCCGGTTCCACGTCGTCGTTGTCGTGCCCGTTGGTCATGGACCGCCTCCGGCCGCAGTAGTGATGTCCATCGTCGTGCGGGAGCCCCGTCCTGCCACCCCCCGCAGACCGCGAATTTTACCTGTCGGCACTGGAATTCACGAACCTCGGGCCGTCCGCGCGACCGATAATGTCATGCCGTGCGTCGAGGTCCGATGTGAATATCTTTCGACCGCAACACGATTGCTTGCCGAAGTTCTCGGGCGTGTCGGCAACCGGCGCCCGTACACTGACCGCGTCGCAAAGTATCGCGCGTATATGACTACGCATTGGGGGCGAGAATCGGTTCGGCCGCAAACACCGAGTACCGCAACAGTATTGGAGTCGATCATGGCATCACCCGAAACAGCGGTCACCGATCAGGAGATCCGTGCCAAGCTCGCCGATATCCTCCGTAACTCGAGCATCGACCTGGCGACCTCGAAGGACGGTGTCAACTGGTGTTCCAACGCGTTCTTCGCGGTACTGGACGACGATCCTTTCCGGTTGACCCTCGTCCTCGAATCCCGCGGGCGGACCCTCGAGTGCGTGCGGGCGAATCCGAACATCGGCGTCAAGGTCGTGCCCGAGGGGTTCCTGCAGCCGTTCGCCCAGGGGCTCGGGACCGCGGTGGTGCGCGACGCCGCCGACCGCGACGAGACGTTCGAGGCGTTGCGGCGCAAGGAACCTCAGATCGAGCCGTTCCTGGCGACCCCGGTCGAACCGATCGCGGTCACGGTCGACTGGTGGCGGGTCACGCATGTGGAGGGCGGCTGGCTGCCCGGTCGCGTGCTGCGGCGCTAGATATTCGGGTTTCGTTGCCGCGCTCCGCGCGCGGCTCTAGGCTGATGAACTACATCACTCCTGCTCAGAGAGGCTGAAATGCCCGACGTGTCCGAGTCCACCCCGGTCACCGGGGTGCGTGTGCCGGTCGGTGTGGACACCGAGCGGGCGAGCATCGCCCGCGTCTACGACGCCACTCTCGGTGGCAAGGACAATTACGACGTCGATCGCATGGTCCGGGACAAGGTCGCCGAAATCGCGCCCAGACAGGGCGAAGTCGCGTGGATGAACCGGCAGTGGCTGCACCGCGTGGTCCGCTACCTGTCCGGACCGGCCGGTATCGATCAGTTCCTCGATATCGGCGCGGGCCTGCCGACCGTCGGCAACACCCACGAGATCGCCCAGCAGCAGAACCGTTCCGCGGCAGTGGTTTACGTCGACAACGACCCCGTCTGCAACGTGCACGGGCGGGTGCTGCTGGAGAGCAACGAGTACACCCACTTCGTCCCCGCGGACCTGACCGAGCCCAACACCCTGCTGAAGCATCCCGAGGTCGTTGCGCATCTCGACCTGGACAGGCCCCTGGCGCTGATCCTGTGCGGCATCCTGCACCACGTCGACGACGACCTGGACCCCGTCGGCATCATGCGCCATTACATCGATGCCGTGCCGGCCGGTTCCTACGTGGCCATCACCCACTTCTGGGATCCGGCCGACGGATCGGATGCCCACGATATGGCGGTCGAGCTCCAAAAGCGGTTCGTCACAGCGGGTCTGGGGTCGGGCTGGTATCGCACCCGAGCGGAGATCGCCGCATTCTTCGGGGATCTGGAGCTGCTCGAGCCCGGCCTGGTCGAACTCGACGACTGGTGGCCCATGGGGCCCGCGCTCGAGCCCCGCTGCACCGAAAAGCGGCTGCTGCTAGGCGGAGTGGGCTACAAGACCGCCGGCCGCGATGCCGGCCCGCTGCGACCCGTCGACGACTGAGAACCGGGCTGGAAGGAACGAGAGCGATGCCCCGCTACGACGACCTGTCCGGCCCCGCCCTCCGCGAGGACCGCTGGCAGTACCTCCAGGTCCCCCTCGACGACACCCGGACCTGGACCTACCGAGAGCCCGATGCGAAGACCGATGTGGGCGAGGGGGTCGTCGCGGTGCGCGTCGACGAATTCACCCGGTCGCACTCGCAGGTGCAGATCCTCGACAATCCCAAACATCTGCTCGTGTCGACCGAGGAATTCGATCTCACGGCCGGCCCGCGCACCTTCTCCGTGGAGATGGCCGCCGAGAACATCGGCACCGGCGGCGAGGACTATCGCGACGGGTTCGCGGCCTTCAACGTCCTCGATATGACCAGTGCGGACGTCTTCGATCTCGTCGTCACCAGCCGCCACGCCTACGCCATCCACGAACGCCTGTTCGTGCCCGGGGTAGTCGATCCGGGCGACGCGTTCACCCATGTCGTCCACGCCTCGCTGGCCGGTGTCGATATCGCACCGGCCCGGTTCCGTCGCTACGCGGTGACCGTCGCCCCCGAGCAGCGCAGGGTCACCTGGCAGATCGATGGCAATCCGGTCTTCACCGCGCGCCCGGAGAGCCTGCCCACCGCCGTCCGGATCGGATTCGGGCTCATCACCCTGCACCCGATCCGGGAGGGGCGCAGCACCTCGCTACGCGGCCAGGGACTCCACGGGCACTGGCGCCACTTCGACATAAGCTGACGTCCGGATATTCTGATGAACATGTCTGTCCGCACCCGCAAACCGCTCGTTCCCGGAACCCAGTCACCGATCCGCGAGGTTCCGCGGTCGATCGAGCGCCCGGAATACGCGTGGAAGAAGACCGTCAACGAGGGCAGCGAGCCCTGGGTGCAGTCGCCGGAGACGATCGAGAAGATGCGGCTGGCGGGCAAGCTGGCGGCGCAGGCGCTCGACGAGGCGGGCCGGGCGGTCGCACCGGGCACCACCACCGACGAGCTGGACCGCATCGTGCACGAATACCTGTGCGACCACGGGGCCTACCCGTCGACGCTGGGCTACAAGGGTTTCCCGAAGTCGTGCTGCACCTCGCTGAACGAGGTGATCTGCCACGGCATCCCCGACTCGACGGTGATCGAGGACGGCGACATCGTCAATATCGATGTCACCGCCTACATCAACGGCGTGCACGGCGACACCAACAAGACCTTCCTCGCGGGTGATGTGGACGAGGAGGCGCGGCTGCTGGTGGAGCGCACCCACGAGGCCACCATGCGCGCGATCAAGGCCGTCCGTCCGGGCCGGGCGCTCAATGTGATCGGCCGCGTCATCGAGTCCTACGCCAACCGTTTCGGCTACGGCGTGGTGCGCGACTTCACCGGTCACGGCGTCGGCCCCACGTTCCACAGCGGCCTGGTGATCCTGCACTACGACCAGCCCGCCGTCGAGTCGGTCATCGAGCCCGGCATGACCTTCACCATCGAGCCGATGATCAACCTCGGCGGCATCGACTACGAAATCTGGAACGACGGCTGGACCGTGGTCACCAAGGACCGCAAATGGACCGCCCAGTTCGAGCACACCCTGGTAGTAACCGACGACGGCGCAGAGATCCTCACCCTCCCGTGAGCACCCCGCCCAGTCCGAGGCTTGCGCCTGTGGGTGGTAACCGACGACGGCGCCGAGATCCTCACCCTCCCGTGAAGGGGGCGTTGTTGGTGGCGGGGACCACCTCCGACGCGGGGAAAAGTGTTGTGGTGGCGGGGATCTGCCGGATGTTGGCGCGGCGGGGGGTGCGGGTGGCGCCGTTCAAGGCGCAGAACATGTCGAACAATTCGGTGGTGACGCTGGACGGTGGGGAGATCGGGCGGGCGCAGGCGCTGCAGGCGCGGGCGTGCGGCCTGGAGCCGAGTGTGCGGTTCAACCCCGTGCTGCTGAAGCCGGGCAGCGATCGACGGTCGCAGCTGGTGGTGCGGGGGCGGGCGGTCGACACCGTGGGCGCGCGGGACTACTTCCGCCACCGGCAGCGGCTGCGGCAGGTGGTCGCCGACGAATTGGCCTCGCTGCGAGACGAATTCGATGTGGTGATCTGCGAGGGCGCCGGATCACCGGCCGAGATCAACCTGCGGGCAACCGATCTGGCGAATATGGGTCTCGCGCGGGCCGCGGACCTCCCGGTCCTGCTCGTCGGCGACATCGACCGCGGCGGTGTGCTGGCGCACCTGTTCGGCACCGTCGCGATCCTGGAACCCGAAGACCAGCAACTGATTTCCGGTTTCGTGATCAACAAGTTCCGCGGCGACGTCGAGCTGCTGCGGCCGGGGCTCGAACAGCTGGCCACGCTCACCGGCCGTCCCACGCTCGGCGTGCTGCCCTACGCCGAGGACCTCTGGATCGACGCCGAGGACTCCCTCGGCACCGTCTCCGACGCCCCGGTCGGCCGCCCGCAACCCCCGGTCGGCACCGAGTGGCTGACGGTCGCGGCAATCCGGCTGCCCCGCATCTCCAACTCCACCGATGTCGAGGCCCTGGCCTGCGAACCGGGCGTCTCGGTGCGCTGGGTGAGCGATCCCTCGCGACTGACCGGCGCCGACCTCGTGGTCCTGCCGGGCAGCAAGTCCACCGTGAGCGATCTGGAGTGGTTGCGCCGCACCGGAATTGCCGATGCGCTCATCGCCCGCGCCCGAGCGGGTGGCCCGATCCTGGGCATCTGCGGCGGCTACCAGATGCTGGGCCGACGCATTCTGGACGACGTGGAATCCGCGGCCGGGGAAGTCGCCGGGCTCGGCCTGCTGGACCTCGAGATCGAGTTCGCCGACGCGAAGGTTCTGCGCCGCACGAGCGGACATGTGATCGACCGGGCGGGTGCGGGCGCCGCGCCCGTGCGTCCGCCGTTGCGCGCCCCCGCCGACAGCAGAGCCGGCGCGACGCGACCGAACGTCTCGACTGGCGATGCGGAACCTGCTCCGGCGGATACCGATTCGCCTTTCCTCGGCGGCGATGCATCCCCGACCGTGCCCGGCGGCACGCGTCGGCCGGGCGGTGCCGCGGAATCCGATGCGCGGATCGCGGTGCACGGCTACGAGATTCACCACGGACGGGTAAGCCGCAACGGTGAACGGGCTTGGTTGGAGCTGGCAGACGGTATCCCGGAAGGCAGCGCGCGCGGCGCGGTCTGGGGCACCCACCTGCACGGAGTATTGGAGTCCGACCAGTTTCGGCGAGCCTGGCTCCGGGAAGTCGCACAGCGGGCAGGCCGCACGGGTTTCGTTGTCGCCGAGGATGTTTCGGTCGCCGACATCCGCACGGCCCAGCTGGACCTGCTGGCCGACCTGATCGAGAAACACCTCGACCTCGACCAGCTCGAACACCTGCTCACCACCGGCGCCCCGCCCGGCCTCCCCACTCTCACGATCGGTCGCTGACACCCGCGGTGCCGTCGGCGAAGGTCGTGACTGCACCCACGACCGCTGTACCGCCGCCGGATCTGCCCGGCGACCAGCCCGACGAGTGCATTTGCGGGATGCGGCGCGGCGAGTGCATTTGCGGGACGCGGCGCGCCGCCATCAGGGTTGTCGGGATCGGCTGTCACCGGGATCGACCTGCCACCGGGTCGGCTGCCGCCGGGACCGGTTACCGCAGGCGAGCGTGGTGTCGTGCGACGGCCGTCTCGCACGCAGGGGTGTGGGCCACCCCGCACCACCTCCGGGGCAATGCGTCTACTGGCCTGAATGGTGGGCAGTAACACGGGGTCGGGCTCTGTGGCGGCGTGTAGCGTGGGGCTCCATGGAAACTCGGCGGATCGCGGTCGGGGACCGCGCGTGGACCGTGCGAGTCGGCGGACCGCACTCGCGGCACACCGTGCTGCTACTCCCTGACGCGGGCGACCCGGTAGACGTCTACGACCGGGTAGCTACACGCCTGCACACCTCCGACCTGCGCACGATCGCGGTCGAGACACTCGACGACCTGGATGCGACGGCGGTGTACGCCATCCTCGACGATCTCGGCGTCCCCTGGGCGAACCTGGCCGGGGTCGGCGCCGGAGCAGATCTGGCGTGGCAGCTGTCCGCGCGGGGTTTCGGCCGGTTCATCGGGCTGGTCGTGGCCGGGCGGGCGCATCCGGCCGTCGCGGGCGCCGACGGCACGGTCGGCGACTCCACCTGCCCGGCCGTGGAGCTGCCCACCACGGTGATCGCCACCAAACACCTGCCGCGCACCGCCGCCGAGGCCAGCGGGCGGCACGTCTACGGCGAATTCCGGGTCACGCAGGTCGACGTGGCCCACGTGGCCACCGAGGCCGACCACGAGCTGGCCACCGAGATCGTGCTGCGCAGCGGTCTCTGGTGAACCCGCGCTGAGAGCTACTCCGCGCGTGCGGGTTTCGCGTCGAACTCCGCCAGCCACGTCAGCCAGGAATCGAGTTCGCCGAAGGCCGCCGCGCGCACCGGCTCCGAGGACAGGAACACGTCGTGCCGCGCGCCCTCGATGGGCACGATATTGGTGCGGTCGCCCAGGCAGCCCGACCAGCGCTGAATCTGGCGCACATCGAGCACTGTGTCGGCGACATCGGCAGCGGGCCCGTACCGGCGCATGAACTTCGTCACCTTCGACCGCAGGATCAGCGTCGGCACCCCGATGTCGAGCCCGCGCTGCAGCCGCGCATGTCCCTGCCGGATCGCCCGCAGCCAGCCGAAGTGCACGGGAAATCCGGCCAGCGGCTTCCAGTCCAGGTTGTAGTCCCATTCGCCGGACGCGCTGTGGTGCAGGCTGGCGCCGTAGGTGTCGACCTCGGCGCCCGGCAGCCGCGTCATGGCCCGCAGCCGGCCCAGCCCGTGAATGACCGCCGTGCCGACGGTCCGGTAGTAGGACGGCCCCTGCAGATCGAACCACGGGCTGTTCAGGACCAGACCTGTGATGTCTTGTGCCGCACCGTTTTCGGACCGGTTGAGCCGATCCAGCCAGAGCGGCACCACCAGCCCGCCGGTGGAGTGCGCCATCAGCAGCACCGGCAGCCCGGTCTCCGCCCGGACGATGCGCAGCGCCTCGTTCAGCTCGGCGTCGTAGAGCGCCAGATCGCTGACGTAGTGCGCGGTCTGTCCGGGCCGCAGCGACCGGCCGCACTTGCGCAGATCCAGTGCGTAGAAGCGGTATCCGCGCGTGACCATGTGCTCGGCCACGTGCCGCTGGAAGAAGTAGTCGGTGAAGCCGTGGACGTAGAGCACGACACCCGTAGCTTGTTCGGCATCGTCGGCCGCATAGCGCACCAGGGTGGCCTCGGCCGTGCCCTCGCCGTCCGGGTCGGCGCCCAGCGGGATGGTCAGCTGTTCGTAGCCTTTGCCCAGCACATCGGCCTGCCAGGCCTCGGTGCGCACGGGTGCCACCGGCGTCTCGTTCGTCACAGCTCCACGATATTCGACCCGCTCAGCCGCGGCAGCGGGAGGGAAGTCCGTCACACCACGCGTAGTCCCTTTCCGAATCGGGCATGGTGAGGGGCAGAATCAGGTTGAAGTGAACGGCGGGTAACCTTCCCGCTGAAGTTGCTGACCCGCGCAGGACAAGGAAGTCGAACTACCCGTGCCGAACGCTGCGATGACTGAAAAGACCGATGTAGTCCTCATCGGTGCCGGCATCATGAGTGCCACCCTGGGCGCGCTGCTACGTCAGCTGCAGCCGGACTGGTCGATCACCATGTTCGAGCGGCTCGACGCCGCCGCACCGGAGAGCAGCGACCCGTGGAACAACGCGGGCACCGGTCACTCCGCGCTCTGCGAGCTGAACTACAGCCCACAGCAGGCCGACGGCTCGGTCGACGTGTCCAAGGCCGTCGACATCAACGAGCGCTTTCAGGTATCGCGGCAGTTCTGGGCGCACGCCGTCGAGAACGGGGTGCTCGGTGACCCGTCGGCGTTCATCAACCCCATTCCGCACGTCAGCTTCGTCCACGGCGCCGACAACGTCGACTACCTGCGCAAGCGCTATGAGGCGCTGTCGCGGCACCCGCTGTTCGAGGGCATGGAGTACATCGACGCCCCCGACGAGTTCGCGCGGCGCCTGCCGCTGATGGCCAAGGGCCGCGACTACTCCGATCCCGTCGCGCTGAACTGGACCGACTTCGGCACCGATATCGACTTCGGCTCGCTGACCAAGCAGCTGCTGGCCTATCTGGGTTACAGCGGCGTCGAGATCGCCTTCGGCAACGCGGTTCTCGATCTCGACAAGCAGTCCGACGGCAGCTGGAACGTGCGGTCCCGCAATACCCGCACCGGAGCCACCCGCACCGTGAACGCGAAGTTCGTCTTCGTCGGCGCGGGCGGTTACGCGCTGCCGCTGCTGCAGAAGTCCGGGATCAAGGAGATCAAGGGCTTCGCCGGATTCCCGGTCAGCGGTCAGTTCCTGCGCTGTACCAACCCGGAGCTGATCCAGCAGCACAACGCCAAGGTGTACGGCAAGGCCGCGGTCGGCGCGCCGCCGATGTCGGTGCCGCACTTGGACACTCGCGTGATCAACGGCCGGGCGGGCCTGCTGTTCGGCCCCTACGCCGGGTGGACCCCGAAGTTCCTCAAGGACGGCAAGCTCACCGACCTGGTGAAGTCGGTGCGCGCGGGCAACCTGACGCCGATGCTGGGCGTCGGCGTCACCGAGCTGGGGCTGGTCAAATACCTGGTCAGCGAGCTGCTCAAGTCGCCCGCGGGCAAGGTGAACACGATGGAGGAGTTCATCCCGCGCGCCGAGGGCCCGGACTGGGAGCTGATCACGGCCGGTCAGCGCGTGCAGATCATCCGTCGCAAGGGTGTCGGCGGGGTGCTGGAGCTGGGCACCGCCGTGATCGCCGCGGGCGACGGTTCGGTGGCCGGCCTGCTCGGCGCCTCGCCGGGCGCCTCCACCTGCGTCAGCGCGATGCTGGACGTGCTGCAGCGGTGCTTCCCGCAGGAGTACGCCGGGTGGACGCCCAAGCTGAAGGAAATGGTGCCCTCGCTGGGCGTGAAGCTGTCGGAGAACCAGGCGCTCTACGGCGAGGTGTGGGACTGGTCGAACAAGGCCCTGCACCTGACACGCGACAACCTGGTCGACAACACGCCGACGCCGGCCGGAGTCGCGTAGCCCCGGGCTATGTGATAGCAAGACGCGATGATGTCAACGGTTTCTCTCAAAAGGGCGTGGGCCGCAGATCTGGACACCGCGACCCTGTACAAGCTGTTGAAGCTTCGCGTCGAGGTGTTCGTCGTCGAACAGAAGTGCGCGTACCCGGAACTGGACGGCCTCGACCTGCTGCCCGAGACGCGGCACCTCTGGCTGGACGACGAGGGCGAGATCATCAGCACCCTGCGGCTGCTGGAGGAGCACCACGACGGCGTGGATTCCTTCCGCATCGGCCGCCTGTGCACCTCGCCGCCCGCACGCGGGCACGGCTACACCACCCGGCTGCTGCAGGCGGCGCTCGCCGAAACCGGTTCGGCCACGGTGCGTTTGAACGCCCAGACCTACCTGGTCGACATGTACACCAAGCACGGTTTCCAGACCGACGGCGAGGAGTACATCGAGGACGGCATCCCGCACATCCCGATGCGCCGCGGATAGCCCCACGCCTCGGCGCCCGCGCCGTGATTTCAGGTCCCGCAACCGAGAACGGTTGCGGGACTTGCTCTCTCACCAGCCAGGCGTGCTCGCTCCGTTTGTATCTCGGCGTGCTAGTTCCTCTCTTGTTCCCGGCGTGCTCGTTCCTCTCTTGTTCCCGGCGTGCTGTTGGCCGGGATCTCCGCGGTGGATTCCGGCCGAAAGCGTGCCGGAAATAGTGGAAATGGGTCCACTCACGGGGCGGTGACCGCGTAAAAGGTACGCGAGCGACTCCGCTGCTCGATCTCGTCGACCACCGCGCGAGCGAAGTCCGGGTAGGTGATTCGCAGGGTCGGTTCGGCGACGGCCGTGCGGTAGCGGCCGACCGGGGCGCCGGTGTGGTCGAAGTCCCCGGCCGGGGCGAGGATGGTCCAGTCGATCTCGGTGGCGGTGGTTTGCACGACGTCGGTCCCGGCGCCGTGGCCGAGGATGAAGTCGCGATATTGGGCGGGGGAGTCCGGGGCGTCGCGCAGCAGGACGCCGTCGGCGCCGGGCAGGCTCGAGGACAGGCCGATTGCGACGAGCCGGGGAACGCCCGCGGCGGCGAGGCCGGTGAGCAGGGCCTGCGCCGCGGCAGGGAAGAAGTCGGCAGGGGTTTTCAGGCTCGCGGCCGCGTGCACGGCGACGTCGTGGCCCGCCGCCAGTTCCGCGATTCGCGCCGCGTCGGTGACGTCACCTGCGGCGGCGTCGAGATCCGGGTACCGGGACGGATCGCGCACCACGCGAGTGACGTCGTGGCCCCGGGCCTGCGCCTCCGCCGCGATCGTCCGACCGGCGCGCCCACCTGCTCCGAAAACGATGATGTGTGTCATGGCGGCGACGGTAGCCGCGGGCATGGTTACCGTTCGGATACCTCGCGACTCGTTACGCTGGGGGAATGCGTCCGCTCGATCCGCAGATGTTCGATGAACTGTGCCCGTCCGGCCTGTCTCCCATTCGTATCGGCGACAAGTGGGGCGCGCTGATCGTGGCCTGCCTCGCCGACGGGCCGCGCCGGTATTCCGAACTGCGAATCCCGTTGGCGCGCATCACCCCCAAGGTAATGACGCAGTCCCTGCGGACCCTCGAACGGCTCGGGCTGGTCGCGCGGACCGTCGAGGGCCGCCAGGTCACCTACGAGCTGACCACGCTGGGCTACAGCATTCTGGTTCCCCTGCAGGCGATCTGCGAATGGGCGCAGCAGCACTGGGACGAACTGCTCGACGCCGCCGATCCGCTGCCCGAGGAATCCACCGCATTGGGTGCGTGAGCAGGCAGCGGGTCAGGACGCGAAGGTAGCCACCAACCCGCCGTCGATGACGAGGTCCTGGCCGTTGATGTAGGACGCCTCGTCGGACGCGAGGAATGCGACGGCGTCGGCGACCTCCTCGGGTCGGCCGAATCGTCCGGCGGCCACGCGGCCGCGCAGGGCGGCCGCCTGGTCGGCGGGCAGCGCGGACTCCGAGAACAGCGGGGTGTCGATGTAGCCGGGGCTGATCGAGTTGACCCGGATGCCCTGCGGTGCGAGGTCGGCGGCCAAGGTGCGCGCGAGGTTGTGCACCGCGGCCTTGGTCGCCGAATACACTGTGGCGCCGGGGTTTCCGCGATGCAGGGTCCAGGAGGCGTTGATCACGACCGACGAACCGTTCGGCATCAGCGGCAGCGCGCGCTGGATGGTGAAGAACACGCCCTTGAAGTTGATGTCGACCACGGAGTCGAAATCGGCCTCGGTGATCTCGGCGAACGGCTTGAAGATGCCGCCTCCGGCGTTGGCGAACAGCACGTCCAGGCGCCCGAAGCGGTCGCGGATCGCGGTCATGAGGGAGTCGAGCCCGCCG
Organism: Nocardia mexicana NBRC 108244; assembly: GCF_001613165.1. Classification (GTDB taxonomy): domain Bacteria; phylum Actinomycetota; class Actinomycetes; order Mycobacteriales; family Mycobacteriaceae; genus Nocardia; species Nocardia mexicana. The sequence goes on along the minus strand of NZ_BDBV01000005.1, from coordinate 18,446 downwards.
AGGTCGGCGACGTCGCCGCGCACCGCCAGCAGGCGTTCGCCACCGTCGAGGTCCTTGGCGGCGGCATCGAGTTTGACCTGGTCACGCCCGGTGATGATCACACTGCCGCCTTCGGCGAGGACGCGCCGCGCGGTCTCCAGCCCCATGCCGCTGGTTCCGCCGGTGATCAGTACGACTTTGTCCGAGAATCTCACTCGACCGATGATGCCGTGCGGCCGCTCGGGTTGTCATACCGGCTGGTCTCACGCCCCGCCGAGGTCTCGTACCAGCAGCGTCGCACCGGCGACCGCGCCCGGCATCAGGAACACCGCCACGAACGGGATCAGGAACGCGGCGGCGAGGGGAGTTCCGAAGCCCCACACCAGCATTCGCCGAGTGCGCAGGATCGCGAGCTGCTCGCGCAGGGCCACGCCGCGGCGCTGCATGGCGACGGAGGTCAGCTCCTGGGTGAGGAAGTACCCGGTGACGCACACGACCAGCACCGGGACCACCGTCTGCCCCACCACCGGCAGGAACCCGGCGGCGAACAGCAGCACGCCCCACAGCGCGGCGCGCACCACGATGCGCAGGCTGTCGCGCACCGAGATCCACAGCTCGCGCCAGAACGGCAGGCCGGATTCGGGTGCGGTGCCGTCGGGCGACTGCGACCTGTCGACCTGCTCGGACAGCGCCTCGTAGAACGGCTGCCCGATCGCGAGCGTCACCGCGGTGAAGGTGATCACCGACAGCAGCAGTCCCAGCACGATCAGCAGTACGGCCAGGAATCCCCGCAGCAGCCCCGGCCACGGCGAGGCCCAGGTGTCGGCGAACGGCGTTGCCCAGTCCACGATGTCGCCCGCGAAGACCACGAGCGCGATCAGCGCGGCCAGATACAACACCAGCGCGATCACGCCGGGCACCAGCCCCATCCCCAGCGAGCGCCGATGGGTCGCCACCCACCGCTGCCCGCGCACGAGGTAACCGAATCCGTTCGCCAGATCACGCACCGGCCCAGCGTAATCGGCTTCCGGCGTCGAGGGTGCCGGCTGCGGTGGCAATACTGGACCGGATGGGCGACGAAGATGATCACCGGCGCCGCACCGCGGCACGGTTGCGGCATGTCTATTGGGTCGGCGGGGGCAGCGGCGCGGGCAAGTCCACCGTCGCCCGTCGCCTCGCGGCCCGGTACGGCCTGCACGTGTATTCGACCGACGACGCCATGGCCGACCACGCCGGGCGCGCCACCGATGCGCCCATGCTGCACGACTTCCTGGCGATGAGCATGGACGAGCGCTGGGTGAATCGGACCCCGGAGACGATGCTCGACACGTTCCACTGGTTCCGGGGCGAGGGATTCGGTCTCATCGTCGACGATCTGCTGCGCCTGCCCGCCGAGGTCGGTGTTGTCGCCGAGGGATTCCGCCTGCTGCCGGATCTGGTCGCACCGTTGCTGTCCGAGCCGCGCCGGGGCGTCTGGCTGCTGCCGACACCGGAGTTCCGGCGGGCGGCGTTCGACCGTCGTGGTTGGCAGATCCCCGCCAGGACCAGTGATCCCGAGCGCGCCGCACGAAACCTGCTCGAGCGCGACCGTCTGTTCACCGATCGTCTCCGGGAACAGACCACACGTCTCGCACTCCCCGTGGTCGATGTCGGGCCCGCCGTCCCGGAGGCGCATCTCGTCGACCAGGTGGCACGGATGTTCGGCCTCTAGTCGACCCGCCGCCCGGGCAGTCGGCTGCGCGCGTGCCCTTGCGAAGAGTTGTGTGAGTGCGGTTGTTCACAGGAGGGTGGCGCCGGGCGGCAGGGGCGGCGCGCCTAGAGTTGTGGCGTGTCCGAATCCCGAACCACTGTGGCTCCGCGAACCGATACGACCACGTCAGCGCGTGACGAGGCCGGATTTCCGTTCTCGGCGGTGGTGGGGCAGGAGCGGCTGCAGCTGGCGTTGATTCTGTGCGCGGTGCATCCGGGGATCGGCGGCGTGCTGGTGCGCGGGGAGAAGGGGACCGCGAAATCGACCGTGGTGCGGGCGCTGGCGCAGCTGCTGCCGCCGATCGTGGACGAGCGCGGGGAGCGGCCCGCCCGGCTGGTGGAGCTGCCGGTCGGTGCGACCGAGGACCGGGTGGTCGGATCGCTGGACCTGGAGCGGGTGCTGCGGGACGGCGAGCAGGCGTTCCGGCCCGGTCTGCTGGCGGCCGCGCATCACGGTGTGCTCTACGTCGACGAGGTGAACCTGCTGCACGACCACCTGGTGGACGTGCTGCTCGATGCCGCCGCCATGGGCCGCGTGCATATCGAGCGCGACGGGGTATCGCATTCGCATCCGGCGCGATTCGTCCTGGTGGGCACCATGAATCCGGAGGAGGGCGAGCTGCGTCCGCAGCTGCTGGACCGGTTCGGCCTGACCGTCGACGTGGCGGCGTCCCGGGATGTCGACGTGCGGATGGCGGTGGTGCGTCGCCGCCTGGACTACGAGGCGGACCCGGCGGAATTCGCCGCCCGCTACGCAGGTGCCGACCGGGAGGTGGCCGAGCGGATCCTCGGTGCGCGGGATCGGCTCGGCGAGGTCGCGCTCGACGATGTGGAACTGCGCCGGATCGCCGCGCTGTGCGCCGCCTTCGATGTCGACGGCATGCGGGCGGATCTGGTCGTGGCCCGCACCGCGACCGCGCATGCGGCCTGGCGCGGAAGCGACTGCGTGACAGCCGAAGACGTCCGCGTCGCCGCGGAACTGGCACTGCCGCATCGGCGTCGGCGCGATCCGTTCGACGAGCCGGGCATCAGCGAGGACCAGTTGGACGAGGCCATGCAGCAGGCGGGGGAGCAGGCCGAGCAGTCCCAAACCGACTCGGGCACAAGCGAAGCGGAGTCCGGGGACGGTGGCGACAGCGGCTCCGGCGATCACCCCGACCGCCCCGACAGCGGCCCGGATGGTTCCGACGATCCGGACGGCGGGCCCGACTCACCCGACGGTGGCCCGGGCGACGGGGGCGATTCACCCGACGGTGGACCGGGCGGCGGTGCCCGTGAGGGCCGCGCCGGAGCGCCGGTGAATTCTGTTGCGCGCCCGCCACACTGGGAGATTCCGGGAGTGGGCGAGGGCGCACCGGGCCGCCGCTCGCGGGCGCGCTCCCGGCACGGGCGGGTCGTTCGCTCGACCTCCGACACCTCGACCGGGCTGCACCTGCTGGGTACCGTCTTCGCCGCCGCGCCGCACCAGCGGGCGCGCGGCCGGTCCTCCGGTCCGCTCGCCCTGCAGGCCGGGGACCTGCGCGGCGCGTATCGCGAAGGGCGCGAAGGCAATCTGGTGGTCTTCGTGGTGGACGCGTCCGGGTCGATGGCGGCCCGCGACCGGCTCGCCGCCGTCACCGGTGCGGTCGTGGCGCTGCTGCGCGACGCCTACCAGCGCCGCGACAAGGTCGCCGTGATCACCATGCGCGGCGCCGAGGCCGAGCTGGTGCTGCCCCCGACCTCCTCGGTCGACATCGCGGTGCGGCGACTGGCCGACCTGCGGACCGGCGGCAAGACGCCCCTGGCGAACGGGCTGGTGCGCGCCCGCGAGATCGTGCAGCGCGAACGCGTGCGCGACCCGCAGCGGCGCGCGATGCTCGTGCTGCTCACCGACGGCCGCGCCACCGGCGGGGTCGACCCGGTGCCGCGCGCCCGGACCGCCGCCCGCAGGCTCGCCGGGGACGGTGTCGGCGGGGTCGTGGTGGACTGCGAGCGCGGCATGATCCGCCTGGGCCTCGCGGCGGACCTGGCCCGGGATCTCCGGGCGACATACCTCCAATTGTCGGAGCTCACAGGCGATTCCGTCGCCGGTGCGGTGCGCGCGGCAGGTTCCTCCCGGGCCGCGTGAATCGGCCGGGAGGCGTTCGGGCTCACGGCTTCGCCGGGTGCGGTGGAGCCTCCGTTCCCGCTGGCAATGTGACAGCGCTGCGGCGGCGGCGAACGACACGCTGAGCGCTCGTTCGGCCGTGGGCAGCGACGGCGGCGTTCGACGGTGTCGTGGTCACCGTGCACCGGTGCGCTCTACAGTTGGTCTACAGCTTCGGGATCTTTCGTTGACCTGAAATCTCTGGTCTCGCTTCGGGGGTGGATCGGCGGCGAGGATCGACTCGGTTCGCGTCCTGGAGGTCTAGATGACGACGCCGCGCCCCCTGGCGGTCGGATCTCGATTCGGTCCGTACCGGCTGGACCGGCTCCTCGGGCGCGGCGGCATGGGCGAGGTGTTCGAGGCCTACGACACCGAGAAGGACCGCACCGTCGCCATCAAGGTGATGCCGGAGCGGTTCGCCGAGGATTCCCTCTATCGTGAAAGGTTCCGGCGCGAATCGCATGTGGCGGCGCGGCTGAAGGAACCGCACGTCATTCCGATCCATGACTACGGTGAGATCGACGGGCACCTCTACATCGATATGCGGCTGGTCGACGGTGTCAGCCTGAACACGGTGCTGCGGGAGGAGGCGCCGCTGGCACCGGCGCGGGCGGTGGACCTGGTCCGCCAGGTGGCGGCCGCGTTGGATGCGGCGCACGCGGACGGTCTGGTGCACCGAGATGTCAAGCCGGACAACATCCTCACCACGTCCGGCGGGTTCGCCTATCTCGCGGACTTCGGCATCGCGCATTCCAGCAGTGCCGGCGGCCTGACCTCCGACCGGTCGCTCGTCGGGACGTTCCGCTACATGGCGCCGGAGCGCTACACCTCGCCCGCGGTGACCCCGGCGTCCGATATCTACGCGCTGACCTGCGTATTGTACGAATGCCTGACCGGCGCGCACCCGTTTCCGGTGAGCGCCGACAGTGAGATCATGCGCGCGCACCTGTTCGATCCGGTGCCGCCGCCGAGCCGGGTCCGCGCCGACGTTCCGCCCGGCTTCGACTCGGTCGTCGCGCGCGGTATGGCCAAGGACCCGGCCGATCGCTTCGCTACCGCAGGGGATCTCGCCGACGCGGCGGTCGCCGCGCTGTCCACCGGTGGCGCGGCCGACGTGGCAGCGGAGCGGCCGCCGGTATCGAACGAATCCTCGGACGTCACAAGGACTTCCGATCACGATGCCGTACCGGGGCCCCGGAGCGGCGGGCCCCTGCCGGTACTCGTCCGGATCCGCTCCGCGTCGACACCGCTGTCGCTCATCGCGATCGTGATCATCGCCACGGCAACGAGTTTCGCGTACTGGGCGGCGACCCGAACGGAATCCGCCGGTACCGCAGTTGCCGACGCCACCGCCCTGCGAGGCGCCGATCTGGATCTCCTCGCCAGCCTCAGCGGCCCGGGATACCACCGCGCCAACTGCGTGCACCGCGACCCCGACAGCACGACCGCGGCCATCGTCTTCTGTGATCCGAACCCGGCCACCTCGTCCCCGGCGGGACTCTTCCTGCGCTTCCGTGACATCGAGGGTTTGCGCGCCTACTACTATCGCACCACCACGCTGAGCGGATTCAAGGCGGCCAGTTGCCCCGGCGATCCGCCTGGGCCGGACGGGCCGTCCCGGTTCGACAACCGGGAGGTGGGTCGAAAAGCCTGCTTCACCAACGGTTTCGACAATCCGGCGGTGCCGCGTCCCGGGCTGATCCTCACCAACGAGGGATTGTTGTCGCTCGCGCTCCTGTACTGGGCCGACCCGAGCGAGACACCGCTGCGCGACCAGGAGGCCGTGTCGGGCATATGGCAGTTCCGAACCGGCACGGCCGCAACGGATCCGGACTGGTTCACGCCCGAGGATCGCGCCGTGCTCGGCCGCCTCGGTGGTGAATACATTCCCCGCAATTGCCGGCACCTCGAGCCGCCCGCGGGAATTTCGGGATCGGCGATCGTCTGCGGCCCCCGGCCCGGTTCCCCGGTGGTGCACCTCATCGGATTCCCGGATCACGCGTCGGCCCTGTCGTCGTATCGGGGCACGGTGTCGCAGATTCCCGGCCGGGCGTGCGGGAACGGGCCGGGTCTCGACGGTGTCTGGAGCACGGCGACGGCGCCGGTCGGCCGCATGACCTGTTATCCGGACGAAACCCCGCGCTACGGCAGCCGCACCTGCCTCATGGCACTGCACGAGGAATTCCTGACCCTGATCGAGGTCTGCACGACGTCATCGACCAACCCGGCCGATGCCCCCGAAACCGAACCCGAACTGCTCACCTGGTTCCAACAGCACTTCGACTGAGGCCAGGCGCCACTACGGTTCGATCAGGTCCTGCTCGTCGCTGTAGACGAAAGTGACTCCGCCCGTGGCGAAGTTGGGCACATCGGCGACGGCGGCCTGCCCCTCCGGGCTGGCCAGGATGCGCTCGATATCCTCGCGAGTATCGGCATAGAGCCCGACGACCAGATAGTACGGCGCGACCGCACCCCGCTCGATGCTCTCACCGTGCCCGATCGTCCATTTCTTCAACCCCACCATCTTCTTGGCGATCGGGATGTGCACGTTCCAGTAGTAATCGTCGAAATGCCCGGGATCGTCCGGTTGCCCATACAGAATCGTCAGTCGATACATCCCAGGCCTCCCTATGGCGACAAGTGTCACGCCGATCGTAGAGCCCGTGCGCGTCGTGCCCGTGGGTTTCGCTCGTGTGATTCCGTGCGCGTCGAAATGTCGTGGCGGAGTGGAGATGTCAGGCGTAGTGGTCGGCCAGGGCGGACAGTACGGGCGAGCAGCCTGCGTCGAGGGCGAGGGTGGCCAGGGGGTCGGCGCGGGTGGGGCCGCGGTTGACGATGATTACCGGGCGGCCCGTTCTGACGGCGTGGCGGACGAATCGGCGGCCGGACATGACCGTCAGGGACGAGCCCGCGACCAGCAGCACGTCCGCCTGGTCTACGAGTTCGAAGGCGACGGCGACCCGGTCCTTGGGAACGTTCTCGCCGAAGTAGACGATGTCGGGTTTCAGCATGCCGCCGCAGTGCGCGCAGTCGACCATCCGGAAGTGCCGGGTGTCGGCGACCACCGCGTCGGCGTCGGGAGCCACCTCGAGCCCGCTGGTGATCGCGGCCTCCGCGAAGCCCGGGTTGGCGGCCTCCAGCCGCTCGGCCAGGGTCATCCGCGAGATCAGGGCCGCGCAGCGCAGGCAGCGGACGCGCGCGTAGGTGCCGTGCAGGTCGAGCACGCGGCGGCTACCCGCCTTGGTGTGCAGCAGGTCGACGTTCTGGGTGATCACCCCGGTGACGAGACCGCCGCGTTCCAGGCGGGCCAGCGCCCGATGCCCGGGATTGGGCCGCGAGGCGTCCATGCGGCGCCAGCCGACGTGATTGCGCGCCCAATACCGTTGCCGGAACACCGGATCGCCCACGAACTGCTGATAGGTCATCGGGGTGCGGGGCGGTGAGCCGGGCCCGCGGTAGTCCGGAATGCCGCTGTCGGTGGAGATTCCGGCGCCGGTCAGCACGGCCACGCGGCGGTCGCTGATCAGCTCGAGCAGCCGGCCCATCGCGGGGTCGGCGCCGGTGGGCGGGATGTCCGGCATAGGTCCAGGGTACGGGCGGGCCCGAGGATCGGTGCTGGTCCCGGTATGGCACCGTGGAGCGGCAGCGCAGGTGCGAGAAGGAGCGAATCAATGCCCAAGGGTGTGCCGGAGACGATTCCCGACGACGGGTTGACCACGCGGCAGCGGCGCAATCAGCCGGTGCTGGCCGTGCACACCGGGGCGGGCAAGGGGAAGTCGACGGCGGCGTTCGGGATGGCGCTGCGGGCCTGGAACCAGGGCTTCGACATCGCGGTGTTCCAGTTCGTCAAGAGCGCCAAGTGGAAGGTGGGGGAGGAGGCCGCCTTCCGCACGCTGGGGCGCCTGCACGAGGAGACCGGGACCGGCGGGGCGGTCGAATGGCACAAGATGGGCGAGGGCTGGTCGTGGGTGCGCAAGCCCGGCTCCGAGGAGGACCATGCGGCCGCGGCGCTGGCCGGATGGCAGGAGATCGCCCGCCGCCTGGCCGCCGAACAGCACCGCTTCTACGTGCTCGACGAGTTCACCTATCCGCTGAAGTGGGGCTGGGTGGACGTGGACGAGGTGGTCGAGACGCTGCGCACCCGTCCCGGCAACCAGCACGTGGTGATCACCGGACGCGACGCCCCCGCCGCGCTAGTCGACGCCGCCGACCTGGTCACCGAGATGAGCAAGGTCAAGCACCCGATGGATGCGGGCCGCAAGGGACAGCGGGGCATCGAGTGGTGAGTCGGTGAGCACGCCCGCGGTGGTGATCGCGGCGCCCGCGTCGGGGAGCGGGAAGACCACGCTCGCAACGGGTTTGATCGGGGCGTTGCGGCGGGCCGGGCATCGCGTGGCGCCGTTCAAGGTGGGGCCCGATTACATCGATCCGGGGTATCACGGGCTGGCGGCGGGGCGGCCGGGGCGGAATCTGGATCCTGTGCTCGTCGGCGCCGAACGGGTGGTGCCGCTGTATCGGCACGGCACCCGGGGCCGCGATATCGCGGTGGTCGAGGGCGTCATGGGGCTGTTCGACGGCCGCATCGACGACAACCAGGCCGACGCCGTCGCGGAGGGCTCGACCGCGCAGGTCGCCGCGCTGCTCGGGGCGCCGGTCGTCCTGGTGGTCGACGCGCGCGGGCACAGCCAGAGCCTGGCCGCCCTGCTGCACGGCTTCGCCACCTTCGACAGCGGGATCCGGCTCGGGGGAGTGATTCTCAATCGGGTGGGCAGCGAGCGCCACGAGCAGGTGCTGCGCGCGGCCTGCGCCCGGGTGGGCCTGCCGGTGCTCGGCGCCCTGCCGCGCATGGCCGAATTGGCCGTCCCGTCGAGGCATCTGGGGCTGATCCCGGCGGTGGAGCACGGGGGCGCGGCGCAGGCGGCGGTCGAGGCGATGACCGAACTCGTCGCGGCGCACGTGGATCTGGCGGAGATCGCCCGGCTGGCGGCGGTGCGGGTGGATGGTCCGGCCTGGGATCCGATCGATGCGGTGGCGGGGTCCGCGGCCCGTCCCGATACCGGCGAGATCGTGATCGCGGTCGCCGGTGGGGCGGCGTTCACCTTCGGTTATGCCGAGCATCGGGAACTGCTCGAAGCGGCGGGGGCGGCGGTCGTCGCCTTTGATCCGTTGCGTGATGAATTACCCACTGGTGCATCGGGTTTGGTGCTTCCCGGCGGTTTTCCGGAAGAGCACGCCGCCGAGCTCGCCACCAACCGTCCGCTGCTGACCGCGGTGGCGGAGGCGGCGCGGCGCGGCATGCCCGTACACGCCGAATGCGCCGGGCTGCTGTATCTGGCCCGCTCGCTCGATGGTCATCGCATGGCCGGAGTCGTGGACGTGGCGGCCGAATTCGGGCCGCGGCTGACCCTGGGCTACCGGGATGCCGTGGCGCTGGCGGATTCTCCGCTCTGGCGCGCGGGCGAACGGGTGCGCGGCCACGAGTTCCACCGCACCCGCCTGGTCGGCGCCGATACCCATGCCCCGGCCTGGGGCTGGAGGTCGCCCGACGGCCGACCGACCCGCGAGGGCGCCCTGACCCACCGCGTCCACGCCTCCTACCTTCACACCCACCCAGCAGGAAACCCCACGGCCACAGCAAGATTCATCGCAGCAGCGGCCGCCTACGCAGCCGACCGCGCCGATGCCTGACCGTCGACGGCCCACCGCCGCCGCTCCGCAACGCCCCACCTCCGCGTCCCCCTGGCACGGATCCCCGCCGCGCGGCCCAGGGGGCCGCGCGGCGGGGAATGCAAGTGCCCTGTCGGCGGGGAATGCAAGTGCCCTGTCGGCGGGGAATGCAAGTGCCCTGTCGGCGGGGAATGCAAGTGCCCTGTCGGCGGGGAATGCAAGTGCCCTGTCGGCGGGGAATGCAAGTGCCCTGTCGGCGGGGAATGCAAGTGCCCTGGTTGGCGGCGGACCCATGTGCTTCGCAGCGTCTCATCCTTGCGGCTTGCTGGCATATATCCCCGTCGCGCGGCCCCTGGGGCCGCGCGACGGGGAATGCCGGTTATTCGGGGATGGAGGGCGGGCAGGGTGAGGGGTGGGGCGTGGTGAGCGGGGCCGGGGAGGAGTTTGTTGTGGGTGTGGGGCTGCGGCCGTCCACTGGTGCTGCGGAGATTGTTGCTGCTGTTCGGGAGGTTGTGGGGGACAATGTGGTTCGTTGTTTGGCTACCGTGGAGCGGCGGGCCGGGGCGGTGGGGTTGATCGATGCGGCGACGGAGCTGGGTGTTCCGATCGTGTCGTTCGGGGCTGCGGAGTTGGCGGGGGTCGAGGTGCCGAATCCGGATGCGCGTACCGCCGCGGCGGTGGGTGCGCCGAGTGTTGCCGAGGCGGCGGCGTTGCTGGCGGCGGGTGGGGACCTCGTTGTCCCCAAGCGGGTGCGATCGGGTGTCACCGTCGCGGTCGCCCGCTGCCCGCGTTAGCCCGGTTCAGTCGTCCTGGAGCTGCCGGAGCAGGCCGAGCCGGTCGATGACGGCGTGCCGTGCGCTGATCCGGTCGCCGGTGAAACGGAAGAGGGCGAAGGCCTCCATGCTGATCTTGCGGCCGGTGGCGGGAATGCCCATGAGTTCTCCGGTGTGGGTGGCGTGCATCCGCCAGCGCACCATCACCCCGTCGTCCTCGCCCACGATGTCGAGGATGTCGAAGGAGGGATCGGTGTAGGCGGCGTGGATCGCGCGCACCGCATCCTTGAATCCCTGTGCGCCGACGGCGTTCTGGTGGTCGCCCTCGGTGGTGACGAAGTCGTCGGTGAACAGCTCGTCGGCGATGTCGGCGTTGCCCGCCTCCAGGTTCTTGTAGAGGCGGCGGACGGTGTCCTTGTGTGACTGCGTGGTCATGATCGGTCCTTCGGCGATACGCTAATTACTGAGTGTCGACTCAGTAATTTAACCTCTTTACTGAGTGATCGCGCAAGAAGGAGGGAGCATCCGTGGCGGTGTCGCGACGAGGCCGACCGTCCACCGGGGTCCGCGAGGCGGTGCTGCGGGCGACCGAGGAGACGTTGGCGGAGGCCGGAATGGCGTTGTCCACCAAGGAGATCGCGCGCCGCGCCGGTGTCGCCGAGTCGAGCATCTTCTACCACTTCGGCGACCGGCTCGGCCTCCTGCAGGCGGTGGTCGGGCAGCACCTGCCGGACTTCGCGGACGCCGCGGTCGTGCTGGGGCGGCGCACCCCGAACCAGGACCTGCGCGCGGCCCTGGCCGCGCTGTTGACCGGCGTGGAACGCTTCTACCTCGGAATCATGCCGATTCTCGGTGCCCTGCAATCCGATCGGCAACTGCGGGACCTGCTGGTGAGCAAGGACGGTGAGATCGGCCCGCACCTGGCGCTGCGATCGGTCGCCGAGGTGCTGCGCGCCGAACAGCGGGCCGGGCTGGTGAATGCCGAGCTGGATCCGGCGGCGGGCGCGGTGCTGCTCGTCGGCGCCGCGCATCAGCGGGCACTGCACCGCTACCTGCTCGGCGATATCGCCGAACAGTTCCTGCCGCCGGTCGATTCCGTCGCCGAAGGGCTGCTTCCGGCGTTCCGGCCCGGAGCCGTGTGAGCGGTGCGTTCGCGCCGGAGCCGGGCCAGGGAACGAAGGCGATCGATCAGCGCCAGGAGTTCAGCACCCGGTCGACGACGGGGCGGATCTCGGCGCGGGCGTCGGTGCGGGGGACGCCCTCCATGAGGAGCCGGTCGTAGTCGGTGTCGAGGTGGCGCACCGAGGCGATGACGGCGAGGGTGACGGCCTCGTGGTGCAGCACCTTGGCGGCGGCGCTGCGCCCGACCCGGCCGCTGCCCCGCACCGCGGCGTGCGCGGCGATCCGGTCGGCCCGCTCGGCGGGACAGCGCGGAAAGAGCACCAGGATCTCCGCGGCCATCCGCGCCTGGAATTCCACGTCCTGATCGGCACGCCGCACCCGGTCGCGCTCCCGGCGCCGCATGCGCGCGTCCTCGTCGGCCAGGCACTGGTCCTCCGCGCGCGCCAGCGCCTGCTCCTCGACGAGGATGCCTTGGCGCTCGTATCGCTTGCGGCGCGGGTTGAATCGGACCACCACGGCCGACAGCGCGCTCTCCTTCTTGGCGCGGCGGCTCAGGGCCGCGTCCCCGGCGGGCAGGAACTCCAGGTGGTCCAGATCGGCACAGGTCAGACAGATCGGCCCGGTGCCGTCCATGATCAGATATGGCCCGGTCTCGGCGCATTCGACGCAGGACCACGACTCCTGTGCCTCGACGACCGTCAGATCGGGCACCCTGTTCTGCCGTCGCACCAGCTGTTCTCGCCGCGCCGGGGTGAGATCGGGTGAGAGCCAATGCATCCGGAATGCCGAGTCGTCGCCGTCGCCGAGAAATCGGAGCGCCCGCCGGTCGCGGCTGCCGGACAGGTAGGCCGTCTCGCTGGGCGTGAGACCGCTGTCGAGGGCCCAGTCCCGCAGGATGTCCACCGCGTCGGCGAGCCGCTGCCCGTCCACCGCGGCCGCCTGTTCCAGCGTGTCGACCCGCCCCTGCCGCCACCGATCCACGTGGCCGGAACGCAACCAGCCCACGCCGGTGAACACGTCGATCGCGGAGACGTACTTCTGCCGGGCCAGCGCCGCTTCCGCGGCCTCGACCACCCGGCGCCGGAGTTTGGACACGTCGCCCGACTTTACCGTTACGCGCCGGAGGGGCGGACGCGCGTCGTCCGGAAGTAGCACCGCCCTCGTCCGGACGGAGCATCGTTGGACACGTCGCCCGACATTACCGTTACGCGCCGGAGGGGCGGACGCGCGTCGCCCGGAAGTAGCACCGCCCTCGTCCGGACGGAGCATCGGGGGACCGGGGGTTTCCCGGATGTCCGGACCGGCCGCGATCGATACAGTGAGATTCCGCAAGCGATTCCGGCGGCCGTGCGCCGTCGTCCGGGGAGGTGCACATGGCGGTCGATGTGATTGTCGAACCCGCGCAACAGGATTCGGTCACACCGCGGCAGGCGCGCTGGTCCCCGGCCGTCCGTATCGCGTTCCGGTTCTTCTTCAGCTATATTGCGCTGTTCTACGTCGCCACCGCGCTGGTGCTCAGCACGCTGGCGGGATGGGCGGGGCAGTTCATCCCCGAGGCGGTCCTGACCGCACCCGGCCGTGCGCTGGATCCGCTCGTGCGATGGGTGGGATCGCACGTGTTCGGGACAACGATCCAGCCGGAGACCGTCACGGGCAGCGGCGATACCGCGGCTACCTGGGTGATGACGGCCTGCCTGCTGGCAATCGCCGCCGTGATCACCGCGATCTGGTCCGTTCTGGATCGCAGTCGCCCGGCCTATCCGGCCTTGCAGACCGGTCTGCGGCTGACGATCCGATTCGGCCTGGCGGCGGCGATGTTCGTCTACGGCTTCGCCAAGCTGTTCCCCACACAGATGACGCTCGGATTGTTCCGGTATATCGAGCGGTTCGGCGATATGAGCCCCATGGGGGTGCTCTGGTCACAGGTGGGATCGTCGAAACAGTATGAGATAGCGCTCGGTTCGGCCGAGGTGCTGGCCGGGGTGCTGCTGATCCTGCCATGGACGGTGACCGCGGGCGCGCTGCTCGCCCTGGTGTCGATGGGGCAGGTTTTCCTGCTGAATATGACCTTCGACGTGCCGGTGAAGCTGTTCGCCTTCCATCTGCTGCTGCAGAGCGCCATCCTGCTGGCGCCGGAGGCGCGACGGCTGACGCAGGTGCTGGCGGGCCGGGCCGCACCGGCCGCGACACCGGCACCGCGGTGGAGCACCGGGCGTACGGCGGTGATAGTCCAACTCGTTCTCGGTCTGTGGATCGTGGGTGGCGCGGCGCAGCAGGGCTGGTCGAATTGGCATGACTCCCAGCGCCTGTCGCCACTGCACGGCATCTGGGAGGTCACCGAGTTCACCGCCGCCGGACAACTGCGCCCACCCCTGACCACCGATCGGGAGCGGCCACGCCACATCGTGTTCGATCGCATCTTCGACCGGCCCACCGGACCGTCCACCGACACGGTCATCCAGGGCATGGACGACCGGATCAGCCGGATGTCCGCGATCATCGACACCGACCGGCACCGGATCGATCTGGCGCAGGGACCCGGAACGCCCTACGGGGCCTTGACCTTCGAGCGCCCCGCACCCGACCGGATGGTGCTCGAGGGCACCCTGCGGGACCAGCCGGTCCGCATCCTCGCACAGCGCATCGACGAGACGGCGTTCACGCTGCCCAGCCGCGGATTCCACTGGGTGCAGGAGTTCCCCTACAACCGGTGAGCCGAATCCGCTACGGCGCCACCGCGGTCCAGTCGGCGAAGCCGGTGGGGTCGTGGCGGCCCAGGCTGGCGTGCTCGAACAGGCCCCAGCCCTCGGCGCCGTTGCAGCGGGCCTGCGCGACGTGGTCGATGACGCCCCACGGGATGCGGCCCGCGACCGCCGGATCCGTGAGATCGTAGGCGACGCTGGACGACCAGCCCCGGCCCTTCCACTGACCGTGCCCCCAGTCCGGGTCGCCGCCGTAACCGCAGCCGATATGCAGCGCCATGAACGTGTGCGGCGTGATCTCCACCTCGAGCGGCTTACCGTCGGGCGTCGTCAGATCCAGCCGGGCGGCAACGGGAATCCTTGTGCCGGAACGGTATTCGATGTGCACGCGCGGCCAGCCGAGCTGCTCCACCCGGCCGTCCGGCCACACCCGCACGGCATCGTTGAGGGTGCGGAAGCCGTCCGGGTTCTCCTGCATGATCACCACGATCGCGAAGTCGTCGAAGCGCAACGGCACGTACATCCACCAGAAGCCGCCCGCCCCTTCGGCATTGGCGCGCCCGGCCGGTTCGGTCTCGCCGACCGGACGGATGCCCCAGGAGCGGTCGCGGGTACCGGTCCACACCTGCGGGTCGACGGTGATGTCGGTCCCGTCCAGGCTCAGCGTGCCCGACCACGAACCGACCTGGGCGAACCGGGACGCGTCGATGATCGGCCGGTTGCCCGCGAGGATCAGGTGCGGCTGCTCCTGCACCGCCGGGAACGCGCCGGTCCAGGTGAGGTCGAAGCCGAGATCGTCGTGCTCGCAGACGATCCGGATGCGCTGCAGCGGCTCCAGCACCTCGACGCGATACCCACCGACCCGCTGGTCCAGCCCTCGCTCGCCGAGTGCGTCGGAGAACCGCACCGCGCGCTGGGTGTCGCCCTGGCGGACGGCGGCATAGGCGTCGACGACCCCCAGGTTCGGGTACACCCCCATGCCGGTGATGAGCAGCGTGCCCCCGGCGCGATCGTGGGCGTTGAAATAGCTGCGGTCGTAGAAGTTCCGGTCGCTGCTGCTGGCGCGGGCGAACGACAGCGGAGTCTGGTGGATGGGGTATTCGTCCAAGGGGACGGGCATGATCGATCCTGTTCGTCGCGGGGTCAGTCCCATTCGTAGTTGCCTGCCAGCAGGGCCTCCAGGCTCGGCCGGTGCATGACGTAGTCGTCGCGGTCGGCGGTGTCGGTGTCCTCGCCGAAGTGGATCATCCGGCGCTTCACGCGCGCCATCACGATGCCGTGCCGCAGGGCGGCGTACACCAGATACCAGTCCAGGTCGCGCACGGTGTACCCGGTGAGCTGCCGGTAGTGGTCCACGACATCGCCGCGCCGCAGATAGTCCGGCAGGCCGGGCTGGTCGAATCGGGTGGCGATGTCCTGGAAGAAGCGGTGGATGAAGATGATCCACGCGATGTCGAGCTCGCGCGGGCCCAATGCCGCCATCTCCCAGTCGAGTACGGCGGCGGGCTCGAAGCCCTGGTAGATCACATTGCCGGGCCGGGCGTCGCCCCAGCTCAGTACGTCCGGGCCGGGATCGGCGGGCCAGTGCTCCTCCAGCCACTCGAAGGCCCGCTCCAGCAGCGGAATCCGGTAGCCGTCGTCGGCCAGCGCCCACCGGTACCACGCCTTCTGCGCGTCGACGTGGCGGCGCAATGCCGAACCCTCGCCGTCGAGCATCGGGAACTTCGCGACCGGATCGGGGAGGGCGTGGATCCTGGCGATGACGTCGACGGTGTTGCGGGTCAGTCGCAGCCGCTCGTCGGCGGTGGAGTCGAACAGCCAGCCGACGAACACATAGGGCGGATTGTCCTCGGGGATCCGGCCGTCCACCCGCCGCATCACGAAAAACGGCGTGCCCAGCACGGATTCGTCGGTCTCCAGCCAGCACAGCGGCGGCACCGGAACGTCCGTATGCTCGGCCACCCCGGCCATCACCGCGTACTGCGTCTCGAGGTCGTAGGTCTCGAATACCGGGAACGAGCCGGCCTCGGGCGCCATGCGCGCCACATAGGACCCGCCGCCGCCCCGGCCGTCGACCTGCCATTCGGCGTCGAACAGCACCGAGGAGCTCGACATGCCACCGGCCTGCGGGCGGGTCAGATTGGTGATCTTCGGCGGGCCGTCACTGTCCAGGCGGGCGGCCAGCCAGCGGGTGAGTCGTTCGGCGAGGTCGTCCAGATCGCGGGCGCTGGTGGTCAGCTGCCGGCGCTGTCCGGGATCGGGTTCGGAATCGGCCGACATGACCTGACCTCCTGGGCTCATGGAAATGCTTGCGCGCCAATCTGTTCCGTGGCGCAGGGCGCGGGCTGCGGCGCGCGCTGAGTGAAATGTAACGCGTTCTACCCAGTGTGGGAGTCGAATCCGGCGGCGAATTCCCCCAGTTCCGGTCACCGGGACCGCGGATTGCCCTACCGGCGGGTGACGCCGGGCCCCTACCCGGGTACGGGGCGGCGGCTCGCCTCCCTCCGCATGCGCGTGCGGCAAATCGGTCCGCAGCGGGAGGTGCGGCTCGGTATCTCGTTCCTAGCGTCGGCTGTCGTGAGCGAAGTAGTCCGCGGCGGATCGCGACGGTGGATCAGCCGCGCGGCGTAGTGCGGGATCGGGGTGCGACTCAGGGGCTTCCCGGAAGCGGCTGCGGCATCCGCTCCGTAACTTCGGAATGCAAACTTCATGAAAGGGGACGAGCGTGGGCGCAGTCGCAACGGCAACCTCACCGCCGGCGGCGCAACCGGAGATCGAGGAGCCGCGGCCGACGGGCTGGAATCCGGTGACCCGGATCGTGTTCCGGTTCTCCTTCCTGTACTTCGGCCTGTTCTGCCTGCTGTATCCGCAGCTGATCACCGCGTACCTCGGCTGGTTCAACTCCGAGCTGCCCCGCGATGCGGTGCTGTGGCAGGTGCGGATCCTCGAACCCGTCTACGCCTGGGTGGGCCGCACGGTCTTCGGCGCCGACGTCGAGCTGCGCTTCAACGGCAGCGGTGACCAGGGCGTGCTCTGGGTGCTGGTGTTCTGTGTGCTGGTGCTCGCGGTGGCCGGAACCCTGCTGTGGACGCTGTTCGACCGGCGCCGCACGCACTATCGGCCGCTGGCCGGGTGGTTCCTGCTGTTCATCCGGCTGTGCGTGGCCGGGCAGATGCTGAACTACGGTTTCGGGAAGCTGATTCCGTCCCAGATGCCGGAGCCGGCGCTGACGACCCTGCTGGAGCCGTTCGGCAACCTCGCCCCGTTCGAGGTGCTGTGGAACCAGGTCGGAACCTCGCCGCCGTACGAGATGCTGCTCGGCGCCGCGGAGGTGGTGGCGGCGATTCTGCTGTTCATCCCGCGCACCGCCCTGGCGGGCGCCATGCTGACCCTGATCAGCACGGCGCAGATCTTCGTGCTGAACATGACCTTCGGGGTGCCGGTGAAGATCCTGGCCGGGCACCTGATGCTGATGTCGCTGGTACTGCTGGCGCCCGAGGCGCGGCGGCTGGCCGACGTCCTGGTGTTCAACCGGACCGCGGGGCCGTCGACGACGCCGTATCCCTTCCACACCCCGCGCTCGCGCCTGATCGCGGGGTTGGTGCAGGTCGCGCTCGGCATCTGGGTGGCCGTGGAGATGATCCACGTCGGCTGGGGCTTCTGGAAGGAGGGCGGCCCGGACCGGCCGAAGCCGCCGCTGTACGGCATCTGGTCGGTGTCCGAGTTCGTCCGCGACGGGCAGGCGGTGCCGCCGCTGCTCACCGACGAAACCCGCTGGCGCACGGTCGTGTTCGACTTCCCCGGGCAGGTGTCCTACCAGCGGATGGACGGTGAACTGGTAACCGTCCCGGGCACCGTCGACGCCGCCACCCACCGGGTCGAACTGATCGACGGCGCCGCGCCGACGGCCGCGCTGACCTTCGAGCAGCCCGCGCCCGACGCGGTGACGCTGACCGGCGAGCTCGACGGACACCCGGTGACTATGACGCTGCGGCGGGTGGACCCGGACGGTCTTCCCTTGCGCAGCACCGGATTCCACTGGGTGCAGGACAACGAGCCCACCGGATAGATGCCACCGGGCGCCGGAGATCCCTGTATCCGGCGCCCACTGCCCGGCCCGCGGTCACGTGGCGGGCCGCCACGCCCCACCCGGCCCCCACGCACCGGGTGGGGCTGTGGTATTGGCCTCCGCTTCGCTGCGGCGGGTTTCGGCGCCTGGGAGTCTCGAGTTTCAGGCACCGCTGCTGGCTCCTTCGTCGCTTCGCAGCGGTACCTGAAACTCGAGACGCGCCGAAAACCTCCCAGGTGTAGTTGCTTGGCTATCGCTTC